>PACL01000017.1 GCA_002700095.1 Fulvimarina sp.
CTCCTGTTTCTCCTCTATTACGTCCAGGCCGATCTCTATCTGATCGACCCTGAGATCGCCGACCTGCCGGTCTGGGGTGCCAGCCTCATCGGGATCGCCGGTCTGGCGCTCGGTTGGGTCGTCTACGACTTCCTCTGCAAGTCGCCCCTGAAGAACAACGACACGGCGCTGCTGGCCATCCTCTTCGTCTATGTGGTGGTCTCGAGCTTCCTGTTCAGCCAGGTGTTCTCAGGCCGCGGGGCGATGCTCCACACCGGCGCGCTGATCGCGACGATCATGACGGCCAACGTCTTCTTCCTGATCATCCCGAACCAGACGATCGTCGTCGCCGACCTCAAGGCCGGCAAGAGCCCGGATCCGGCGCTCGGCAAGGCGGCCAAGCAGCGCTCGCTGCACAACAACTACCTGACCCTGCCGGTCATCTTCCTGATGCTCTCCAACCATTATCCGCTGGCGTTTGCGACGGAATGGAACTGGATCATCGCCGGGCTGGTGCTGCTCATCGGCGCCATCGTCCGGCATTTCTTCAACACGATGCATGCCACCGGCGAAAAGCTCTGGTGGTGCTGGCCGCTGGCCGGCATCTGCTTCATCGTCGTCATCACCCTGTCCGGCGCGCCGGGGTGGCGCACGGCCGGGGCCGAGGTCTCGAACCGCGAATGGCGCGGCGATCCGCAGGTTGCTCTGGCCAACTCGCCGCATTTCGAGGCGGCCGAGGCGATCGTCCTGTCGCGCTGCTCCATGTGCCATGCCCGCGATCCGCTGTGGCCGGGCATGATCCACCCGCCGAAGAACATTCCGCTCGAGACCTCGGACGACGTCGTCCACTATGCCGCGCTGATCGAGCGCCAGGCGGTGCGCAGCCATGCCATGCCGCCAGGCAACGTCACCGGCCTCGAACCCACTGAGCGCGAGATCCTCGCCCGCTGGCTCGCCGACGGCGATGCACCTGGCCTCGGCAGGGGGCTGTGAGAACGCTCGCGGCGGCGCTATCATCCCGCTTATGACAGGACGAACCGGCACCATCGCGATCCGCGGGCGGCTCCTCTCCTTCGACGCCGATCCGGCGATCGAGGGTGAGGCGGGTGCCGTGTGCTTCATCGAGGACGGCATCGTCGTCGTGAAGGAGGGCATGATCGTCGAGGTGGGGGAGGGGCCGGCGATTGCCCGGCGCCTCGACGCGGGGGTTCCGCTCATCGACCATCGGCCGCACCTCGTCCTGCCGGGCTTCATCGACCCGCATCTGCACCTGCCGCAGACCCAGGTGATCGCCTCCTACGGCGCCGAGCTGATGGAGTGGCTGGCGAAATACACCTTTCCCGAGGAACTGCGCTATGGCGACAGCGGAGCCGCGGGGGAGGCGTCGCGTTTCCTCCTCGACACGCTCGCGGCCAACGGCACCACGACGGCGGCGGTCTATTGCACCACCCATCAGGTGAGCGCCGAGGCGTTCTTCACCGAGGCCGAGCGCCGGGGCCAGCGGATGATCGCCGGCAAGGTGATGATGGACCGCAACGCCCCGACGGGGCTCCTCGACACGCCGGCGACGGGCTACGAGCAGACCAAGGAGCTGATCGCCGCCTGGCACGGCCGCGGGCGGCTCGAAGTCGCCATCACCCCGCGCTTCGCCCCGACCTCCACCGAGGCGCAATTGGAGGCGGTGCAGGCGCTCGCCACCGAGCATCCGGGTCTGCCCATCCAGACGCATCTGTCGGAAAACCACGGCGAAATCGCCTTCGTGGCGCAGGAATTTCCCTGGTCGACGGACTACGCCGACGTCTACGAGCACTACGGCCTCGTGCGGCCCCGGGCCCTCTTCGGCCACTGCATCCATCTGTCGGAGCGCGAGCGATCGGCGCTCGCCGAAAAGGGCGCGTCGGCGATCTTCTGCCCGACGTCGAACCTCTTCCTCGGCTCCGGCCTCTACGATCTCGCCGCCTCGCGCCAAGTCGGCCTGAAGACCGGTATCGCCACCGACATCGGCGGCGGCACGTCCTATTCCATGCTGACGACGGCGGCCGAAGGCTACAAGGTGCTGGCGCTCAAGGGCCAGCGGCTGCCGGCCTTCGAGGCGTTCCACATGCTGACGGCCGGCAACGCAGCGGCGCTGGGCATCGAGGGCAAGGTCGGCCGGCTGGTCCCCGGCCTCGAGGCCGATCTCGTCGTCCTCGACACGAAGGCCACCGCCCCGCTGCGCCGGCGCATGGAGCGGGTGGAGACGCTGGCCGAGGAGCTCTTCACCCTGATGATCCTCGGCGACGAGCGGACGACCGTCGCGACCTATGCGGCGGGCCGGCGGATCTACGACCGCTACAACGCGGGCCAGAGGCCGCTTTCGCCGAAGCTCGACCAGGCACCCCTGCCGCGAACCCCGCAGGCCGGCGAAAGCGCGCAGTAGCCGGCTTCGCGCTTGGCCTTGCGCTAAAAATCCTCCGATGGAGCCTCGCCTCCGCACGGCTGCTCCCGCCTCGGATCGCGAAGCGATATCAAGGCGGCACGGCAATCCTTTTTTCCGCCCCCGGCCCTGAACTTCCCCGGCGTTCGGGCGTTGCGACTGGACATGCGATCCAGCCCGCCTATCCCTTAACCCTGTGCTCAGCGACCGCCGGCGTTTCCATGGCGGTCTTCACCTGACCCGAAACCTTTGAAGAAGGTTCGTGCATGGCCGATGCCGATCTGCAGCCCAAGAAGCCGAAGAAAGCCCTGAAGGCGAAGACCGCCGAGGGCGAGGCACTCCTGTTCGCGCTCGCCGAAGACCGCGTCGCCATCGAGGGCGTCGAGCCAGAGATCGATGGGGGCCGTTTCGCCGTCAAGCGCGCCACAGGCGAGCCTCTGACCGTCTCGGCGGACATCTTCTGCGACGGCCACGACAAGATCGATGCGGCGCTGATCTACGGCCCGGCCGACGTCGATCCGTCGAAATGGTCGGAAGCCCGCTTCGAATTCGTCACGAACGATCGCTGGCAGGTGACGGTCAGCTTCGACGAGCCCGGCCCCTATCGCTATTCGATCATCGCCTGGCGCGATCTCTACGCGACCTGGCGCGACGAGGCGAAGAAGAAGCGCGACGCCGGCAAGCTGACAGATCTGGAGCTGATCGAGGCTCGCGAGCTGGTGAAGAAGGCCGGCGCGTCCGGCCGCGGCGCCAAGGGCGACCAGCGGGCCCTGGCCAAGTTGCTCGAGCGTCTGGAAAAGCACGCCGCCAAGGGCGACCAGGACGGCCAGTACCAGCTGATGCAGTCGGAAGAGGTCACGCAGCTTCTCGAGGCGGCCGGCGTGCGCACAAACCTGTCCCGTTATCCCGGCTCCGTGCCGGTGTGGGTCGACCGGGAGCGCGCGGCGTTCTCCGCCTGGTACGAGATCTTCCCGCGATCGCAGTCCGGCGACGTCAACCGCCACGGCACCTTCGACGATGTCATCGCGCGCCTGCCCGACATTACGGGAATGGGCTTCGACGTCCTCTATTTCCCGCCGATCCATCCGATCGGCAAGACCAATCGCAAGGGCAAGAACAACACGTTGACGCCGAGCGAGACCGATCCCGGCAGCCCCTATGCGATCGGCTCGCCCGAAGGCGGGCACGACGCGATCCATCCTGAGCTCGGCTCGTTCCGGGATTTCGCCCGGCTGATTGATGAGACGAAGAAGCATGGCATGGAAGTCGCCATCGATTTCGCCATCCAGTGCTCGCCCGACCATCCCTGGATCAAGCAGCATCCCGAATGGTTCGACTGGCGGCCGGACGGCACGATCAAGTTCGCCGAGAACCCGCCGAAGAAGTATGAGGACATCGTCAACGTCCACTTCTATCGCGGCGCGCTGCCGTCGATCTGGTACGAGTTGCGCGACATCGTCCTGTTCTGGCTGGACAAGGGCGTGCGGATCTTCCGGGTCGACAATCCGCATACCAAGCCGTTCCCGTTCTGGGAGTGGATGATCGCGGAAGTGCGCAAGGTCGATCCCGGCGCCATCTTCCTCGCCGAAGCTTTCACCCGGCCGAAGGTGATGAAGCGCCTCGGCAAGGTCGGCTACAACCAGTCCTATTCCTATTTCACCTGGCGGAACGCCAAGGGAGAGCTGACGGACTATCTGACCGAGCTGACGACCGAAGAATGCGCCGAGTACATGCGGCCGAATTTCTTCGTCAACACTCCGGACATCAACCCGCTCTACCTGCAAACGTCGGGGCGGCCGGGCTTCCGCGCGCGCCTAGCGCTCGCGGCCTCGCTCGCCGGCAATTACGGCGTCTATTCGGGCTTCGAGCTCTGCGAATTCCTGCCGGTGCCCGGCAAGGAGGAATATCTCAACTCGGAGAAATACGAGATCCGCGCCTTCGACTGGCATGGCGAGGGCAACATTCGCGACGACATCGCCTTCTTCAACCGGCTGCGCAACGAGGAAGCGGCGATGCGGGACTTCCGCTCCCTCGCCTTCCTCAATTTCTGGAACGACCAGGTCCTCTACTACGCCAAGCGGACGCCGGACCTCTCGTCCTACCTCCTCTTCATGGTGAACCTCGATCCCCATCACGATCAGGGCGGCAACTTCGAGGTCCCGCTCTGGGAGTTCGGCCTGCCGGACGACGGCACGATCCATGCGACGGACCTTGTGAGCGGCAACGAATTCGCCTGGACCGGCAAGGTGCAGCACTGGTGGCTGAACCCCCAGGATTGCCCCTACGCCGTCTTCAAGCTCACGCGATAGAACCAAGAACGCCGAAAGCGCATCAGCTCCATGAACGAGATTGCCACCATCGTCACACCCGAGACGTCCTCCGGGCCGGACCTCAACGCGCCGGACTGGTACAAGGACGCGATCATCTACCAGGTCCACGTCAAGACCTTCGTCGATTCCAACGGCGACGGGATCGGCGATTTCGCCGGGCTTTTGTCGCGCCTCGACTACATTCAGGAGCTCGGCGTCACGGCGATCTGGCTCTTGCCGTTCTACCCTTCGCCGCTGCGCGACGACGGCTACGACATCTCCGACTATCGCGCGGTCAATCCCTCCTACGGCAATCTGGAGGACGTCGAGCGGCTGATCGAGGAGGCCCACAAGCGCGGCATGCGGGTGATCACCGAGCTGGTCATCAACCACACCTCCGACCAGCATCCCTGGTTCCAGGCAGCCCGCCGGGCGCCCAAGGGCTCGCCGGAGCGCGACTTCTACGTCTGGGCCGACGACGACAAGGGCTACGACCTCACCCGCATCATCTTCACCGACACCGAGACCTCCAACTGGACCTGGGATCCGGTGGCCGGCCAGTATTTCTGGCACCGGTTCTTCTCGCACCAGCCGGATCTCAACTTCGACAATCCGAAGGTCATGGAGGAGGTGCTCTCCACCATGCATTTCTGGCTCGACAAGGGCGTCGACGGGCTGCGGCTCGACGCGATCCCCTATCTCGTCGAGCGCGAGGGCACCAACAACGAAAACCTGCCGGAGACCCACGACGTCCTGAAGGCGATCCGCGCCGACCTCGACCAGTATTACCCCGACAAGATGCTGCTCGCCGAGGCCAACCAGTGGCCCGAGGACACGCGTCCCTATTTCGGCGACGGCGACGAATGCCACATGGCGTTCCACTTCCCGCTGATGCCGCGCATGTACATGGCGCTGGCCCAGGAAGACCGCCATCCGATCACCGACATCATGCGCCAGACGCCGGAGATTCCCGAGAACTGCCAGTGGGCGATCTTCCTGCGCAATCATGACGAGCTGACGCTCGAAATGGTCACCGAGGAGGAGCGCGATTATCTCTGGTCGACCTATGCCGCCGACACGCGGGCTCGCATCAATCTCGGCATCCGGCGCCGGCTCGCGCCGCTGATGGGCAACGACCGGCGCAAGGTCGAGCTGCTCAACGCCCTGCTCATGTCGATGCCGGGCACGCCGACCGTCTATTACGGCGACGAGATCGGCATGGGCGACAACATCTATCTCGGCGACCGCGACGGGGTACGCACCCCGATGCAGTGGTCGGCCGACCGCAATGGCGGCTTCTCCCGCGCCGATCCGCAGCGGCTCTATCTGCCGGTCATCCAGGATGCCGTCTACGGCTACCAGGCGGTCAATGTCGAGGCGCAGTCGAACAACCCGGCCTCCCAGCTCAACTGGATGCGCCGGCTGATCCAGGTCCGGCGCACCAAGGAAGCCTTCGGCCGGGGCGAGATCACCTTCCTGCTGCCGTCGAACCGCAAGATCCTCGTCTATCTGCGCGAATATGCCGATGAGCGGGTGCTGTGCGTCGCCAATCTGTCGAGTTCGGCCCAGGCGGTCGAACTGGATCTGGCGGACTATGCCGGCTGCGTTCCCGTCGAGATGCTCGGTCTTTCGCCCTTTCCCCCGATCGGCACCGGCTCCTACATGCTGACGCTGCCGGCTTACGGCTTCTTCTGGTTCGACCTTGCGGACACCGCGGCGACCCAAGGGCGTGCGAGTGCGCCGACGCCGCTGCCGGCCTTCTCGACGCTCGTCGCCCAGGGCGACCTCAAGGCCACCGTCGGCGGACGCAACCTCACCGAGCTGAAGTCGGTGCTGCCGGACTATGTCGCCGGCCAGCGCTGGTTCGCCGGCAAGTCGGCACGACCGACCGGCCTCGACGTCTCCGTGCTCGGCCCGCCGACGCCCGACAGCCGCCGCCATCTCCTGACCGAGCTGAAGGTCGAGACGGGCGAGGGCACCCAGAACTATCTCCTGCCGCTTTCGGTGCGCTGGGGCGAACAGCATCTGAGCCCCACCGACGCCGACCTGCCCTACACCATTGCCAAGGTGCGCCAGGGCCCGCGGATCGGCGCCCTCGTCGACGGCACCCGCAGCGCCGAATTCGCCAAGCTGATGATCGCCCTGATCGCGGCGGACGTGAATGTCGAACTTGCCGCGGGCGAACTCGTCGTCACCGCCTCGGCGAGCGAGCGCGAGGGCCTCGGCCGCACGCTGCTGATCGAGACCGACGCGATCCGACCCTTGTCCGGCGAGCAGTCCAACACCTCGCTGCTGGTCGGCGGCGAGGCAATCCTGAAATACTACCGGCGCCTTCGCGACGGCATCCAGCCGGAGCTGGAGGTCACCCGCTTCCTCACCGAGAAGACCAGCTTCGAGGCCGCCCCCGCCCTCTACGGCTCCATCGAGCTGGTGCGCGGCGACGGCACGAGCACGGCGATCGCCGCCCTGTTCGAGCAGGTGCAGAACCAGGGCGACGCCTGGACCGTCATCGTCGAGGCCCTGGCGAGATACCTGCGCGACCACGCCTATTCGCAGCCGCCGATGGCCGACGAAACTCTCGAGACCGGCACGATGAGCGAGCCGAAGCTCAACATCCAGATCGACCCGGCCGAGGTGCTCGGCCGCAGGACCGGCGAGATGCATGCCGCGCTCGCGACGACGACGGGCGATGCCGCCTTCGATCCCGAGCCGCTGGACGACGACAGCTACATGGCGATCGTCGGCGAGGCCAAGAAGGACGCCGGCGACGCGCTGGCGGTCCTGGCGAAGGCCAAGCCCAACCTTCCGTCCGAAGAGCTGGAGAATGTCGAGCGGCTGCTCGGTGCGGAGAAGGACATCCTCACCTGGTTCGACCGCTTCGGCGGGCTGAAGGTGAAGGCCCATCGCACCCGCATCCATGGCGACTATCATCTCGGCCAGGTCCTCGTCGCCAAGAACGACGTGGTGATCCTCGACTTCGAGGGCGAGCCGGGCCGCTCGCTGGAGGAGCGCCGGGCCAAGACCTCGCCGCTGCGCGACGTCGCCGGCATGATCCGCTCCTTCGACTATGCGGCCTTTGCCGCGAGGGACCGGGCGGGCCCCGTCGACGAGACGACGGCCGAACGGCTGCGCGACATGGCGACGAGCTGGCGCGACGAGGTGACGGAAGCTTTCCTCGGCCATTGGAGCGCCGCGTCCGGCGTCGCCCTCGACGAGCCGACCCGGCAGCTCCTCGACCTCTTCGTGCTGCAGAAGGCCTTCTACGAGCTTCGCTACGAGGCCGCCATGCGGCCGGGCTGGTTGTCGATTCCCCTGCGCGGCATCGTCGCCCTCCTCGAGAAACGACAGGTTCTGAAATGACTTTGACCCCCGCAACGCCCCCCGCCGGCATCGAGCATCTGCCCGACGAGAACCAGGCCTGGGAGATCGGTCGCGGCGTCCATGGCGATCCCTTCTCGGTCCTCGGGCGGTTCGCGACCGACGGTGGCGCCATCGTGCGCGTCTACCGGCCGGGCGCCCATTCGGCGACGGTGATCGACGGCGCCGACAAGGAGATCGCCGTCCTCGAGGCCTTCGGCCCCGACGGCTTCTTTTCCGGCTATGTGCCCGGCCTCGACGGCGCGTCGGCCTACCGGATGCGCTACAGCCATGGCGGCGGGACTCCCTGGGACGAGGAAGACCCCTATCGCTTCGGCCCGATCCTCGGCGAGCAGGACGTCTATCTCCTCGCCGAGGGCAGCCACTACCGCCTCTACGAGAAGCTCGGCGCCCATCCGGTGACGATGGAGGGAACGCCCGGCGTCGCCTTCGCGGTCTGGGCGCCCGGGGCCCGGCGGGTCTCGGTCGTCGGCCATTTCAACTCCTGGGACGGCCGCCGCTCGGTGATGCGCAAGCGGCACGAATGCGGTGTCTGGGAGCTGTTCGTCCCGCATCTGGGCAAGGGCGAGGTCTACAAGTTCGAGGTGATCGGCGGCGACGGCAACATCCAGCCGCTGAAGGCCGACCCGGTGGGCTTCCTGCAGGAGGAGGCGCCGTCCACGGCCTCGGTCGTCCACGGCCTCGTCGATCACGAGTGGCAGGACGCCGAGTTCCAGGCCCATTCGAGCGAATGGCAAAACCGCGAGACGCCGATCTCGATCTACGAGGTGCATCTGGGCTCCTGGCGGCGGGGCGAGGGCAACGAGATGCTCGACTACGACGCCCTCGCCGAGGAGCTGGTGCCCTATGTCAAGGACATGGGCTTCACCCATGTGGAGTTCCTGCCGGTTTCCGAGCATCCCTTCTACGGCTCCTGGGGCTACCAGCCGATCGGCCTCTTCGCCTCTTCGTCGCGCTGGGGTTCGCCGGAAGCCTTCGCGCGGCTGGTCGATGCGCTGCATCAGGCGGGCATCGGCGTGCTGCTCGACTGGGTGCCGGGCCACTTCCCGACCGACGTCCACGGCCTCGTACGCTTCGACGGCACGGCGATCTACGAGCATCCCGACCCGCGGCGCGGCTTCCACAAGGACTGGAACACGCTGATCTACGACTATGGCCGGCCGCAGGTGAGGAACTTCCTCGTCGCCAACGGCATGTACTGGCTCGACCAGTTCCACATCGACGGCCTGCGCGTCGATGCGGTGGCCTCGATGCTCTATCTCGATTATTCCCGCAACCAGGGCGAGTGGGAGGCGAACATCCATGGCGGCCGGGAAAACCTCGAGGCGATCGCCTTCCTGCGCGACACCAACGAGCGGGTTGGTGAGTACTTCCCCAAGGCGACCACCCATGCCGAGGAATCGACGGCGTTTCCGGACGTCTCCCGGCCGACCTATGCCGGCGGTCTCGGCTTCCACTTCAAGTGGAACATGGGCTGGATGCACGACACGCTTCACTACATGCAGGAAGAGCCGATCAACCGGCGCTACCACCACCACCACATGACCTTCGGCATGGTCTATGCCTATTCGGAGAACTTCGTCCTGCCGCTCAGCCACGACGAAGTGGTCTACGGAAAGGGCTCACTGCTCGGCAAGATGCCCGGCGACGAGTGGCAGAAATTCGCCAACCTGCGGGCCTATTTCGGCTTCATGTGGAGCCATCCCGGCAAGAAGCTGATCTTCATGGGCGGCGAATTCGGCCAGCGCGCCGAATGGAACCACGACCAGTCCCTCGACTGGCACCTCCTCGAGCAGCCGAACCATGCCGGCGTCCAGCGCCTGGTACGCGACCTCAACACGCTCTACCGCGAGATCCCGGCCCTGCATCAGCTCGACTGTGACCCGAGCGGCTTCGAATGGGTCGATACCTCCAATGTCGAGGAGAGCGTCATCGCCTTCCTGCGCAAGGATCGGGAAGGCCGGCAGGTGCTGATCGTCTCCAACTTCACACCGATCCCGCGCCACGGCTACCGGGTCGGGGTTTCGAAACCGGGCACCTGGACCGAGCGGCTGAACACCGACGCCGAAATTTACGGCGGCTCGAATGTCGGCAACATGGGCGGCAAGCCAGCCGAGGAGAACTCGGTCCACGGCCGGCCCTATTCGATCGCGCTGACGCTGCCGCCGCTGGCGACGATCGTCATGGTCCACGAGGGCTGAGACCGACGGCCCCGGTCTTTGGACCGGCGCCAGGGGTATCGCCCGAGCCCCACCCGGAGTTGATACCAGTGGCCCGAGGGGCGATCTGCCCGGCCACTGGCATGTGCGGCGGCCCAAGTGGCCGCTGGAAGACGGATCAGGATCCGAGACGTGCGGGGGAGTCTTACCCGGCTTCGAGCAGCGTGTCGTGCCCGCGGGCTGGCTCGGCGAAGTCCGGCGCCGGAAACTCGGTCCGGGCATGTTCGACCCGGTTCCGCCCATTGGCTTTGGCCTGGTAGAGGGCCCGATCGGCGAGCGCCAAAAGCGTCTCGAGCGTCCTCGCCTGATGGGAGGCCGCGATGCCGATGCTGACGGTGGGCGAGACGCCGGCGATGTGAGCGCCCAGCATCGCGCGCTGAAAATCCGCGCGGATGCTTTCGGCGAGAGCGGTGGCCCTGCTGGCATCTGCGTCGCCCCGGATCATCACCGCGAACTCTTCCCCGCCGAGCCTTGCGAAGATGTCGTCGCGGCCGAGCCGTTCGCGAACGATCTCTGCGAAGCGCTGCAGGACGGTGTCTCCGAAGGCATGTCCGCAGGCATCGTTGATCCGCTTGAAGTTGTCGAGGTCGAGCATCATCAGAATGGCGACGCCTCGCGTCGGCATCTGGCGCAGGGCACCCTCGGCGCTGACCTGGAAGCAGCGGCGGTTGCTCGCCCCGGTCAGGAAATCCGTCTCGGCGAGCTTGAGAAGCGCGGTATCGCGTTTTTCGCGCAGTGCGGCGAGCATGAGGTATCCGAGCAGGACCGACGTCCACACGCCCTCGATGACCACGATCTGAAAGCCGAATCCCCGTTGCGGGTCGCTCAAAGCCCCCAATGCTTCAGACGCCCACAGGCAGCGAACGGCGAAGAACCCCGTTCTCAGCACCATGACGACGCCAAGCGCCCTGATGAGCCGTTCGGCGTTGGCGGACACGGCGATCCAGGCGGTACACGCGGAGAGGCACGCGGTCACGGCCGACATGACGACAACGCGTGTGTCGAAATCGGCCGCTTGCGGGGCAATTCCCCAGAACACCAGCCAAGCCGCACTCGGGGCGGCGATCACGAGCAGGCTCGCACGGCGACCAAGGAAGGTCGCGACGCCTGCAGCGATGGCACAGTAGGACAGGATGAAGAGCGCGTTCGAGATCCCGATCGAGAGAAGGTCGAGATGGCCGAGGGCCCGCAACGGGAACAGGCAGGCGCCCGTCGCACTCGAGACGAAGGCAAGGCCCCACCAGCCCGCCGCCGGCTCGCGATGGATCCGCCACTCCCAGAGCAGGGCCAGGCCCGCGAGAAGGCAGGTTCCGACAGACAGAAACAGGATCAACTCTACGTGGCCGTTCACTGCAGCATCGCTACTTTATGAATATGCTGAGCATATTAGGTACGATTAACGGAGAAATCCTTAAGTGCCGAAGGCTGTATCTGTCGCAACGGTCGCCTTTTCCTCCCGCGGAGGGCGACGGGCCCCGACGGCGTCGCGTCGCGGCCCGGTGTGATCTATGGAATCGGCACCACGTCGACGAAGTGATCCGTCGCCTGCGGCCCGGCGGTGACGAAGGCCCCGGCGATCGGCAGCGCGTCCGAATAGTCGCGGCCGACGGCAACGACGATGTGGTCGTCGCCGGCCAGGATGCCGTTGGTGGGATCGAAGCCGACCCAGCCGAGCGTCTCGCCCAGCCAGACGTCGACCCAGGCATGCATCGCGTCGGCGCCTTCGAGGCGGGGCCGGCCCTTCGGCGGCTCGGTGCGCAGGAAGCCGCTGACATAGCGGGCGGGGATGCCGTTCGCCCGCAGCCCGGCGATCATCACATGGGAGAAATCCTGGCAGACGCCGCGCTTCTGGGCGAAGGCCTCGGCGACGCTGGTGCCGACGCTGGTCGAGCCCGGCTCGTAGACGAAGTCCGCACGGATGCGCTTGGTCAGCGTCATCACCGCCGCGCCGGCCGGCTGCTCCCCCGCATCGAAGGTCTCCGCCACATAGGCCGTCACCGCAGCGAGCGGGGCGATGCGCCGGCTGGGTCCGAGATGGTGGATCGGCGAGGCGCCCTCCGCCGAGCGGCCATGCAGGGCCTCGTCGGCGACCGCGTCGAGGCTCGGCGAGGCGTCGAGGGGCGCCGGGGGGCGGTCGACCGCCACCTTCGCCTCCATGACGACCGACAATTCGGTCTGCTGCGCGAAGAAGGCGATGGCATCGACGCCGTTGCCGAAGAAATCGGCCTCCCGCGTATGTTCGCCGGGACGGGGAGCGATGGCCACCTCGACGCGTTCCAGCACCTGTCCGCCGCCGTCGCGCGGGCGCACCCGCAACAGATGGCGCGCGTCGCTGACGGCGGAGGGGTAGTCGTAGGTGATCTTCAGGCGGATGGCGTATCTCATTCCGGTCCCCCGCTCCATTCGGCCGCCGCCCGCGGGCTCGACAGGAGATAGCGCTGGGTGAGGAGGTCGGAGATCAGCGCGAGATCGCCGACGACCCGATCGAGAAAGGCGCTGTCGACCTCGACGGCGTCGGCGGTCTGCAGCCGGACCTTCAGCCTTGCCAGGCGGCGGAACAACAGGTCCGGCGTCTCGCCGAGATGCACCCCCGGCAGCGCCGAGGTCACCTCGGAAAGAGTGTTGATCTGGAAGGCGAGTGAGCGGGGATTGAGCGGGTCGAGGACCGCGAGATCGACCACCGTCTCCTCCGACAGGTTCACCGAATAGCGCCGGCGATAGGTGACGGAGGAATCGGTGAAGGTGAGCAGCGCCTCCAGCGCGCCGACCGGCGCCTCGCCCGAAAGCAGGGCCGAGACCACCGCCGCCGTCGCCTGGCCGCGCTCCAGCGCCCGGCCGCACTGCATGAAGCGCCAGCCGGTGAAGCGGTACATATTCTCGTGGGCAAGGCCGGCAAAGCCGGAGAGATGGGTGAGGATGGCGCTGGTCAGGCCGACGACGTCCTCGTCCTTCTCGGCGATGGCGTCGAGGACGAGGGCGACGATGTCCTTCAGCGTGCGCCAGGCGTCCGGGGAGAAGCGCTCGCGGATGCGCGAGGCGGTGTCCGCCGCCTGCCGGGCGAGGGCGAGGAGGCCGCGCTCGGGATGGCCGCCCTCGATCTCGACGCCGTAGTCCTCGAGGATCGTCGCGATGCGGGCCTCGAGCTCGCCCTCGCTCCAGCCCTCGCCGGCGCGGCCCGCATGCAGTCGCAACAGCCGCGCCGCCACCTCGCCGCGCTCGGCATAGCGGCCGAGCCAGAACAGATTGTCCGCCGCCCGGGCGGGCAGCGCCCCCGGCAGGCGCCGGGAGAAGCGGTCGCCTTTCGGCCCGAGCAGCGTCACCGGCTTGGCGGCCGGCGCCGGCGAGGGGATCCAGACATCGATCGAGCCGCCGCCCCGCTGCATCGAGATCACCCGCGCATCGCGCGAATCGGCGACGCGGGCAAAGCCGCCCGGCATCACGTGCCAGCCCTCCTCGTCGCGCATCAGGAAAGCGCGCAGCGTCACCGGCCGCGGCTCCAGCCCCTTGTCGCCGAACACCGGCGCGGTCGACAGGGCGGCGATCTCCTGGCCGACCAGGGAAACGCCCTCGCGGGTCGTTGCGGGAACCTTCTGGCCGCCGGAGCCGGGCCTTGCCGCGGTCTCGCCCATCACCGGAAAATGCGGCGCGCCGGGAAAGGCCGGGCCGAGCTGCAGCCGGGCGGCGTTCTCCTCGACGAAGCGGCGGATCTTCTCCTGGCCGCACCACCAGGTGGCGATGGTCGGCAGCGTCAGTTCCTCGCCGAGAAGCGCTTTTGCCAGCGGCTTCTGGAAAGCGAGCAGCGCCGGCGTCTCGAGAATGCCGGCGCCGAGCGCGTTGACGAGGGTGAGGGCGCCGGAGCGCACCGCGCGGGCGAGACCCGGCGTGCCGATGCGCGAGCCGCCGAAGAGTTCGAGCGGATCGCAGAAATCGGCGTCGAGCCGCCGCCACAGGACGCGGATCGGCTGAAATCCGTCGACGGTCCGCACCTCCGCCCGGTCTCCATGGACGACGAGGTCGCCGCCTTCGAGGAGCAGCAGGCCGAGATAGCGGGCGAGATAGGCGTGTTCGTAATAGGTCTCGTTGTGCGGGCCCGGCGTCAGAAGGCCGATCCGGGCCCGCTCCGGCCCGCCGAGCGCGAACAGCATCTCCCGGAACCTGCGGAAGAAGCCGGCGAGGCGCTCGACATTGAGGGCGCGCGAGACGTCGGGAAAGGCCTTGGAGGTCGCGACCCGGTTCTCCAGCGCGAAGCCCGCGCCCGATGGGGCCTGGGTGCGGTCGCCGAGCACCCACCAGCGCCCGTCCGGGCCCCGGCCGAGATCCACGGCGATGAAGGACAGGAGCGGCGCCGAACCTTTGCCCTGGCTCGCAAGCGGCCGCAGGAACTCCGGATTGCGCCCGAGGAGGATGCCGGGAAGCACGCCCTCGGCGATCACCCGGCGCTCGCCATAGAGGTCGGCGAGCAGCCTTTCCAGGAAGGTCGCGCGCTGGACGAGGCCGTCGCAGAGCGTCGTCCATTCGTCCCGGTCGATCACCAGCGCCGGATGGCCGAGCGGCCATTCGTGGCTCTGTTCGCTGCCCTCGCCATAGACCTGGTGGAAGACGCCGGCCTCGGAGAGATACTGCCGGGAGGAGGCGAAGCGCCGGCCGAGCTCGCTTTCGGCCATCGGCGCGAGCTTTGCCATCAGTGGCGCGTAATGCGGCCGCACGCCGCCGCCGGGGGCGATCATCTCGTCCCGGCCCTTGGCGGCGAGAGTGGCATAGCGGCGAATGAGAGGAGGTTCCGGTGGCACGTGATTCCGCATGATGATCGTTGCTCGGCTATGCTAAGGGGCTGCCGACCCGTCGATCATAGAGTACAAATCGCATGCGCGCGCGCCTCACGACCATTCTGCTCTCCAATCGCTGGGAACGCTTCATCGTGTCCCTGATCATCGTCAACGCGGTGATTCTCGGCCTGGAGACCGACGCCTCGATCATGGCCTCGTTCGGCCATATCCTCCTGGCCCTCGACACCCTCATCCTCGGTCTTTTCGTGATCGAGATAGCCCTGCGCATCACCGCCTTCGGCTGGCGCTTCTTCACCCAGCCCTGGTCGCTGTTCGACTTCTTCGTCGTCGCCATCGCGCTGGTGCCGGCGACCGGGCCGCTGACGGTGCTGCGGGCGTTGCGCATCCTGCGGGTTCTCCGCCTGGTCTCGGTCGTTCCGTCGCTGCGCCGCGTCGTCGGCGGCCTCGTCGCGGCGCTCCCCGGCATGGGCTCGATCATCGGCCTCCTGCTCCTGACCTTCTACATCTTCGCCGTCATGGCGACGAAGCTCTACGGGGCGACTTTTCCCGAATGGTTCGGCACGCTCGGCGCGTCCTTCTACACCCTCTTCCAGGTGATGACGCTGGAAAGCTGGTCGATGGGCATCGTCAGGCCGGTGATGGAGGCGCATCCCGCCGCCTGGCTGTTCTTCGTGCCGTTCATCCTGTGCACCACCTATGCCGTGCTCAACCTCTTCATCGGTGTCATCGTCTCGGCGATGCAGGACGAACAGCTGGCCAATGCCGAGGCGGAACAGTCGCACCGCCACGACGAGAACCTCGAAATCCTCGCCGAGCTGAGGGCGATGCGCGCCGAGATTGCGGAGCTGCGGGCGGCGAGTGGCGGGCGCAGGCTGGGATCGGAGGGCGATGCGTCGGCGCCGGCGTGACGGCATGAGGGCGCAGCCGCGAGTTTCCGGTCCATCAAACTTGATCGCCATTGTCTTGTTTGAGCTGATCGACTACAGCGGCAAGCGGCTTCCCTCCCCCGCTTCGAAGGACCCACGCCCATGTCCGCGTCCCGCTTCGGTCTCGCCCTCTGCTGCGCCGCAACTGCCTGTCTGGCATCCTTTTCGGCCCGCGCCGAGCCGACCGGCTATCCCCTGACGATCGAGAATTGCGGGCAGCCGGTCACCTTCGCGGCAGCGCCGAAGCGGGCCGTCGCGCTGGGCCAGAACAGCGCCGAGATCATGCTGCTCCTCGGGCTCGAGGATCGGATGGCCGCCACGGCCTTCTGGCCGACCAACGTCCTGCCGGACCTCGCTGCCGCCAACGACAAGGTCAAGCTCCTGACCGTCGAGTTCCCGAAGCTCGAATCCGTCCTGGCGGAGCAGCCGGATTTCGTCGCGGCCTCGCTGACGACCCTGCTGGGCCCGGACAGCAAGGTCGCCAAGCGCGACGACTTCGAGCAGCTCGGCATCCCGACCTATCTGTCGCCCAGCGCCTGCGCGACCAGCCAGGATACCGGCGACGGCTATGGCAGCCGCGCCCAGCTGTGGAGCATGGACCTCCTCTACCAGGAGATCGGCGAGCTTTCGCAGATCTTCGACGTCGCCGATCGCGGCGAGGCCCTGATCGCCGACTTCAAGGCGCGCGAGGCGGCGCTGCGCGAGACGTTCCAGGACGATCCGGACCTGACGTTCCTGTTCTGGTTCTCCAGCCCGTCGCCGGCCGACGACGCCTATCTCGGCGGCGGCAACGGACCCTCCGGCTACATCGCCGACCTCCTCGGCGGCTCGAACGCGATCAAGACCGAAGCCGAGTGGCCGACCCTCGGCTGGGAAGGCATCATCGCCGCCCGTCCCGCCGTCATCGTCGTTGCCGAGCTCGACCGCAACCGCTGGGAACTCGACAAGGCGGAGAACAAGATCGCCTTCCTCACCTCCGATCCCTCGGTCAGCCAGATGGACGCCGTGCGCGAGGGCCGCATCCTGACGATGAACGGCGCAGCGATGAATCCGAGCATCCGGACGATCTACGGCGCGGAAGAGCTCGCCCGGCAGCTCGAGGCGCTGAAAACGCCGCAATGACCGAGGAGACCTTCCGGGGCGAGCCGCTGCGGCTCGCCCTGCTATCGCTTTCGGCCCTTTGCGTGCTCGCCTTCGCGGTGGCGGTGGCGACCGCAATCGGCGACTACGACATTCCGCTGCGCACGGTCTTCCTGTCGATCACCAACAAGCTCGGCCTGTCTTCGGCCCCGCTCAGCCGGATCGAGGAGAGCGTCGTGTGGAACCTGCGTCTCAGCCGGGCGCTGGTGGCCGCGCTCTGCGGCGCCGGGCTGGCGATCTGCGGCGCCATCCTCCAGTCGCTGCTGCGCAACCCGCTCGCCGAGCCGTTCGTGCTGGGGGTCTCCGCCGGCGCCTCGACCGGCGCCGTCGCGGTCATCATTCTGGGCATCGGCGCCGGCATGGTGTCGCTGTCGCTGGGCGCCTTCGTCGGCGCCTTCGCCGCCTTCGGCTTCGTCGCGCTCCTCTCCAGCGGGACGACCACCGGGCCAAGCCACACGATCCTTGCCGGCGTCGCCGCCTCTCAGCTCTTCAACGCGCTCACCGCCTACATCGTCACCACCTCCGGCAACGCCCAGCAGGCGCGCGACGTGATGTTCTGGCTCCTCGGCAGCTTCGGCGGCGTGCGCTGGCCGGAATTCCAGCTGCTCCTGGTGGTGGTCGTCGCCTGCCTCCTCGTCTGCATCCTCTACGCCCGCACCCTCGACGCCTTCACCTTCGGCGACGAGGAAGCCGCCTCGCTGGGCATCTCGGTCGCGAAGGTGAGGCTCGTCTTGTTCGGCGTCACGGCGCTGATGACCGCCACCATCGTTTCCATGGTTGGCACGATCGGCTTCGTCGGCCTCGTCGTGCCCCATGCCGCCCGCTTCCTGGTCGGACCGACCCATCTAAAGCTCTTGCCGGCCTGCGCCCTCGTCGGTGCGGTGTTCATGGTCCTCGCCGACATCGCCTCGCGGGTCGCCGTGCCGCAGCAGACGCTGCCGATCGGCGTCGTCACCGCCCTCGTCGGCGTGCCGTTCTTCGCCCTGCTCCTCTATCGGGCGCGGCCGCAGTCATGAGCGTCGTCGCCGAAAATCTCGTCTGGGGCATGGGCAAGAAGACCATCGTCGACGGCGTGTCCCTGGAGGTCGTCGAGGGGGAGACGGTCGGCCTCATCGGCCCGAACGGATCCGGCAAGTCGTCGCTGATCCGGCTGCTGGCGGGGCTGCGGCGTCCCCGCCGCGGGCGCGTCGTGATCGGCGGGCGCGACGTCTCGCAGATCTCGCGGCGCGTCCTGGCGCGGCAGGTCGCGCTGGTGCAGCAGAACGCCTCGACCGAGATGAATGTCAGCGTCCTCGACGTCGTGCGGCTCGGCCGCACGCCCCACCGCTCGGCGCTGTCCGGCTGGTCGGCGGCCGACGAGGCGGCCGTGGCGACGGCGCTGGCGAGGGTCGGGATGGAAAGCCGCAAGCACCAGTCCTGGCCGACGCTGTCCGGCGGCGAGCGCCAGCGCGTCCATATCGCCCGGGCCCTGGCCCAGCAGCCGGCGATCCTGTTCCTCGACGAGCCGACCAACCATCTCGACATCGAGCATCAGATCGCGATCCTCAGGATGATCCGCGACCTCAAGCTCACCAGCCTCGTCGCCCTGCACGACCTCAACCACGCCGCCATGTTCTGCGACCGGATCGTGGTGATGCAGGACGGCGGCGTCGTCGCGGCCGGTCCCGCCGAGACGGTGCTGACCGAGGGGATGCTGAAGGCGGTCTTCCGGGTCGAGGGCCGGGTCGGCCGCTCGCCCTATCATCAGCGGCCACATATCGACTTTCTGGTGGATTGAGACAGCTTCGCGGGGGCAGGGCGTTGCCGCGGCACGTCGTCCGCGTCGGGCAGGCGATTGACATCGCAATATATGGAACATAAACGCTTCATATATTCATGATGGAGCTGACGACATGGGCCTCGTAAAGATCGACGACACCCTGCATGAAGAAATCCGTCGCGCCAGCACGGTGATGTGCCGGTCCATCAACGCCCAAGCCGAGTTCTGGATGAAGATCGGGATGCTCGCCGAAGCCGACCCCACCATGACATTTCATGACATCGTGAAGGCGCAGCTTGAGGCGGCCGATGTCTGCCTCGCTTCGGCCGCCGCGGCCTGACCGGCCGCATCGCTCAAGACATCGGGCAGGATGACGATGACGCTTCAGGACGAAATCACGGCGTTCTTCGCCGACTATGTCGCGGCGTTCGCCCGCCGCGATCCCGATGCGCTGAGCGAGCTGTGGGAGCCTGTCGGACTGTTTCCCTCGCCGGGCGGTAACTTCGCGATTCCAAGGCAGGCGTTTCGCGACCATTGCCTGACGCTCATGGAATTCTATCGCCAACAGGGCGTCGTGCGAGTCGTCGGCCAGCTGCTGTCGGCAAGCGAGCTCTTCCAAAACGTCGCAGAGGCCCGCATGGCCTACCGAATGCTCGGGGAAGGCGACGATCTCATCGCCGAATGGGAGCATGTCTATGTTCTGCGCCGCAGTGACCGCTGGCGGGTGTCGCTGACGATCGCCGACGGCGAGATGGCGGCGTGGAAGGCACGAGGCGCGGAACTCTAGACTAGCTGTTCGAATGCTCGGCCGCGTAGGCTTCAAGCACGCCGCGTATCGCTTCGGCGGGATCCGGCCCCTCCCGTTCGAAGAATTCCATCGCCGCCGGGCTGAGGGTGATCGACACGCTGTTTCGTGTCCGCGGCGGGTGGAGCACCGCACCCTTCCAGAAGTCTTCGCCGAGATCTTCTCCGTCGGGCGCGTCTGCCGGACGCCGAAGGTCACCGGCCTCATCCATGGCCCTGAGCGCGTCCAGCGAGACTCGCCGAATATCGTTGTCGGTCACGTGTCCCTCCTTTCCAGGCCGTGATGATGCGAAGGCTGCTGCCGCGCACCGTGTGGACGACAACATAGCACTCCCCGCCGACCATTCCCAAGGAGATGGTGCGTGGTTCGCCATAGTCGGCGCGACGGTCCGGCTTGTCGAGTGTCCAGTCTTCGAAGATCCGGGCGGCGACGAGAAGGTCGACGCCATGCTTCAGCAGTGTCGCCTGCCGCTTCGCCTCGTCCCACTCGATCTCCACGGCGGGCTTGGCATCACATCACCGCCAGCCCCGCCGGCCGCCTGAGATCCAGCGTCGCCGGGAACGACGGATCGGGGATCTCGCGCATCGGCTCGTATGCGCCCGGGGTGTGGCCGATGTCCTCGAAGCGGGCGAGGCGCCGCGCCTCGGCCTCGTAGGAATTGACCGGGAAGGTCTCGTAGCTGCGGCCGCCCGGATGGGCGACGTGGTAGACGCAGCCGCCGAGGGAACGCTTCGACCAGCGATCGTAGATGTCGAAGGTCAGCGGCGCGTGGACCGGGATCGTCGGGTGCAGGCCCGAGGCCGGCTGCCAGGCCTTGAAGCGGACGCCCGCGACCGCCTCCTTGCCGCGGCCGGTGGCCATCATCGGCACCTCGCGGCCGTTGCAGGTGACGATGTGGCGGGCCGGGATGAACTCCGAGAGCTTCACCTGCAGCCGCTCGACGGAACTGTCGACGAAGCGCACCGTGCCGCCGATCGCCCCGGTCTCGCCCATGACGTTCCACGGCTCCAGCGCCTGGCGCAGCTCCAGCGTCATCCCCTCGCGCTCGATCCGGCCGCAGAAGGGGAAGCGGAATTCGCACTGGGCTTCGAACCATTCGGGCTTCAGCGGATAGCCGGAACGGGCAAGGTCCGCGAGGACGTCCCGGAAATCCGCCCAGACGAATTCCGGCAGCATGAAGCGGTCGTGCAATTGCGTGCCCCAGCGCACGAACTTGCCCTCTTCCGGCGCGTTCCAGAACTTCATGATCAGCGCCCGGATGAGCAGCTGCTGGGCGAGACTCATCTTCGGCTCCGGCGGCATCTCGAAGCCGCGGAACTCGACGAGGCCGAGCCGGCCGGTCGGCCCGTCCGGCGAATAGAGCTTGTCGATGCAGATCTCGGCCCGGTGGGTGTTGCCGGTGACGTCGATCAACAGGTTGCGGAACAAGCGGTCGGTGAGCCAGGGCGGGGTCGAGAAGCCGTCCTGCGTCACCTGCGCCATGGCGATCTCCAGCTCGTAGAGCTGGTCGTGGCGGCCCTCGTCGACCCGCGGCGCCTGGCTGGTCGGGCCGATGAACAGGCCGGAGAACAGGTAGGACAGCGAGGGATGGCGCTGCCAGTAGAGGACGAGGGATTTCAGGAGGTCCGGCCGGCGCAGGAACGGCGAGTCGAGCGGGGTCGCCCCGCCGACGACGACGTGGTTGCCGCCGCCGGTGCCGGCATGCTTGCCGTCGATCATGAACTTGTCGGTGCCGAGCCGTGACTGGCGGGCGTCTTCGTAGACGCCCATGGTGATCGCCTTGGCCTCCTCCCAGGACGCGGAAGGGTGGACGTTGACCTCGATGACGCCGGGGTCCGGCGCGACCCGGATGACGTTGAGGCGCGGATCGGCCGGCGGCGCGTAGCCCTCGATCTGGACCGGCAGATCCTCGCGAATGGCGATATCCTCGATGGCGCCGAGAAGGTCGAGATAGGCCTCGGTGGATTCCAGCGGCGGCATGAAGACGCAGAGCTTGCCGTCCCGGGGTTCGATGGAGAGGGCGGTGCGCACATAGCCGACGATCCCGCCGGAGGCCGGGGCGAAGGAGCCATAGGTCGGAGTGAGGCCGGCCGCGGCGCCGCCCGCCGGCAGGGGCGGCAGCGGCGGCATCTCCTGGCGCATGTCGCCGGCAGGGCCGCCCAACGACTGGTTCATGCCGCCGGAGCCGCCGCCGTTTTCGCCGAGATGCTGCTGCATCTCCACCCGGCCCCATTGCTGGCGGTTCTGGGGCGGCAGCGGCGGGAAGGGCTGGGTCGGATCGTCGGGATGGATGAAGGGGAAGTCCGCCGGCCCCAGATGCGGCAGCGCCGCCAGCGGCAGCCGGTAGCCCATGGCCGAATCGCCCGGCACCAGGAACAGGTGCCGGCGCCGGGTCGACCAGCGCTCGGAGACCCACCGCACGCCGCGGGCCCGCGCCTGCCAGGCCTGGACCGGCAGGACATGGCCGGTCGGCTTGGGCAGTCCGCGCTCGAACACCTTGGCGAGGCGCGCCCGCTCCTCCCGGTCCTCCAGCTTGGAATCCGTCGGCTCGACGTTCTCGGGCAGCTGCGCCTCGCGCAAGAGCCAGTAGCCGGCATCCTCGAAGGCGGGCAGGACATTGTCGGAGGGGACCCCGATGGCCTCGGCCACCGCCCTGGTGAAGCGCTCGGACTCGGCCGCCCCGACGGGAGCGGCGTCGGTCTCCCGCGCGATCGCCTGGGGGTTCTGCCAGATCGGCACGCCGTCCTTGCGCCAGTAGAGCGAGAAGGTCCAGCGCGGCAGCGTCTCGCCGGGATACCACTTGCCCTGGCCGTAATGCAGGAAGCCGCCCGGCGCGAAGCGGTCCCGGAGCTTGCGGATCAGATCGTCGGCGAGCCCACGCTTGGTCGGGCCGGTGGCGTCGGCGTTCCATTCGGCCGCCTCGAAGTCGTCGATCGACACGAAGGTCGGCTCGCCGCCCATGGTCAGGCGGACGTCCGCGGCCTTCAGCTCGGCATCGACCCGTTTGCCGAGTTCGTCGAGCTCCTCCCAGCTTTCGTCGGAGAAGGGATAAGAGACCCGCGGCCGCTCGGCGACGCGGGTCACCGACATGGCGAAGTCGAACTCCACCTCGGCATAGTCGACGCCGCCGGAGATCGGCGCGGCCGAGCGATAATGCGGCGTTGCGGCGAGCGGCACGTGGCTTTCGCCGGTCAGAAGGCCGGAGGTGGGGTCGAAGCCGATCCAGCCGGCACCGGGCAGATAAACCTCGGCCCAGGCATGCAGGTCGGTGAAATCGACATTGGTGCCAGCCGGGCCGTCGAGGGCGACCTTGTCCGGTTTCAGCTGGATCAGGTAGCCGGAGACGAACCGGGCGGCAAAGCCCAGGTGCCGCATGACGTTGACGAGAAGCCAGGAGGAATCCCGGCAGGAGCCGGAGGCCTTCTCCAGCGTCTCCTCCGGCGTCTGCACGCCGGGCTCCATGCGCACCAGATATTCGATGTGGTTCGCGATCGTCTGGTTCAGCCCGACGAGGAAGTTGACCGTGTGGGTCTCGGAACGGTCGAGATCCTTCAGGAAGGCCTGGACCTTCGGGCCCATCGGCTCCGGCACCAGATAGGCGGCGAGATCGCTCTTGAGGATCGCGTCATACTCGAAGGGCCAGGCCTCGGCCGCCTCCTCGACGAAGAAGTCGAACGGATTGTAGACCGTCATGTCGGCGAGAAGATCGACCTCGATCTTGAACTCGGTCGCCTTCTCCGGGAAGACGAAGCGCGCGAGATAGTTGCCGAACGGGTCCTGCTGCCAGTTGATGAAGTGGTTCTCCGGCGTCACCTTCAGCGAATAGGACGGCACCTTGGTGCGCGAATGGGGCGCGGGGCGCAGCCGGATGACCTGGGGGGCGAGGGTGACGGGACGGTCGTATTTGTAGTGCGTCAGGTGGTTGAGCGCGGCAAGGATCGACATGGTCGCTTTCGTCTTTGCGGGGAGCGTCCCGTTTCGTTTCACCACGTAAGCTTACCGCCATCTTGCGGTGCGGCAAGGCTTATCCGGCGTGTTGGGCCGCCGAGGCTCGGACATCGGGCGGATGTGACGCTGCGATATTCGCTCCGGCCGGGCTTTCGGCCGGAACCAGCCATCCCTCCAAGCATTGACGGGCGCAACGTTTTTCGCGCGGTCCGCGCGCCGAGGTCTTCCGATGAAACTCTTTTCCTGCCCTGCCTGCTCCCAGGTCGTGTTCTTCGAGAACGTCCTGTGCGAGCGCTGCGGACACGCCCTCGGCTATGAGCCCGGGGCGAACCGCATGCTGGCGCTCGATCCGGCGGACGGCATCTTCGTGTCGGCCGGCACCCATTCCGACGGATCCAGCTGGAAATACTGCGCGAACTACGACTACGGCGTCTGCAACTGGCTGATCGCCGGCGATAGTGCCGACCAGTTCTGCCGGGCCTGTCGCCACAATGTCACCGTGCCGGACGCCTCAGACCCGGACAATGTCGCGCGGTGGCGGAAGATGGAGATCGCCAAAAGGCGGATGGTCTACACGCTCCTCCGTCTCGGGCTGCCGCTGATCACCCGCGACGAGAATCCCGAGGGGCTGGGCTTCGACTTCCTCGCCGAGACCCCGGGGGAGCCGCATGTGATGACCGGCCATGATAACGGCCTCATCACCATCGCGCTGAGCGAGGCGGACGACGCCGAGCGCGAGACCCGGCGGACCTCGATGGGCGAGCCCTATCGCACCCTGCTCGGCCATTTCCGCCACGAGGTCGGCCACTGGTACTGGGACCGGCTGGTGCGCGACGGCAATCCGGGCGCTCTGGAAGCCTGCCGGGCGATTTTCGGCGACGACACGGAAGATTACGGCGAGGCGCTGCAGCGGCACTACCAGAACGGCCCGAAGGCGAACTGGCAGGACGAATACGTCTCGTCCTATGCCGGCGCTCACGCCTGGGAGGACTTCGCCGAGACCTGGGCGCATTATCTCCACATCGTCGACACGCTGGAGACCGGCCACTGGTGGGGCGTCTCCGTCGATCCCAGGGTGCGCGATTCCGGGCTTTTGACGACCACCATCGACTTCGACGTCTTCGACCGGCTGGCCTCGATCGGCGACATCGACGAGGCCTGGCTGGCGCTGTCGGCGGCGCTCAACTCCTTCAACCGCGCCATGGGCCACCAGGATCTCTACCCCTTCGTCATCTCGGCGACGGTGCGGGACAAGCTCGGCTTCATCCATGATCTGGTGCGCGGGAAGGCGGGGAACTGAGGGATCGTCGATCGCTGTTCCGGGTCGTCAGGTCGCCGGAACAGCGTCTCTCGACCCATCAGGGGCGCAACCACCGCAGCCCGCGGTCGAGCAATTCGCGCATGAAACGCTGATACTCGATCCCCCGCAGCGCCGCTTCGGACTTGATGGCCTCGAGTTGTCGCTCGGGCATCTGCATGGTCACCCGTGCGACCTTGTCCTGGAACTCGTAGGAAGCGGGTTCCGCGGCGCTCCAGTCATATTCGCTGAGGTCTGCCTGCGCGACGAACCGCTCTGCAGCGTCATCGCTGGGAAGGGTCGGCCAGGGCTTTTTCGGCTCGCTCATAGCTCTCCACTTCCTTGTGATGCATGGACCGGGCCCTGATGGGACGAAGAAAGAACGCCGGCTGGAAAACCTGGGCAGACTCCTCAAGGTCTGCAACTCGCAATGTTCCTCGTCGTTCGGATGCGTTCTCCCATCCGTAAAGCCAAACAACGAAATTTCATCCGGCCCGAGGGCTGGACGCGGCGGCCGCAGCTTTAGTTAAGGGCGGGTGCATGGGCGGTTCACCGAAGATGAGCGCCCTGGCCTCGAAGGGACGAGTGCCCGCACGGCGAAAAGCCACGAACGACGGGGACTGACCACATGGCACGATCTGCCAACCATTTTGCATTCGAGACCCGGTGGGGCCCCCGCTTCGTCGAAGGCGGGGCCGAATTCCGCCTCTGGGCGCCCTCCGCGCCGTCGATCGAGCTCGCGCTCGGCGATGCGGCCGGCAAGCCGGTGGATTTCCTGCCGATGGAAAAGGCCGACGGCGGCTGGTGGCGGATCGTCACCGAGCGGGTGAAGCCGGGCGATCCTTACGGCTTTCGCCTCGACAGCGGCCTCGTCGTGCCGGATCCGGCCTCGCGCCGGCAGTTCGGCGACGTCCATTCCCTGTCGGTCCTCGTCGATCCGACCGCCTATGAATGGAAGAGCGCCGACTGGAACGGCCGGCCTTGGGAAGAAACCGTCTTCTACGAGCTCCACACCGGCACGTTCTCGCCGAGCGGCGATTTCGACGGCATCGTCGAGAGGCTCGACTATCTGAAGGAAACCGGCGTCACCGCCATCGAGCTCCTGCCGGTCGCTGAGTTCGGCGGGCGCCGGGGTTGGGGCTATGACGGCGTGCTGCTCTACTGCCCGCACGAAGTCTATGGCGGTGAAGCCGGGCTGAAGCGCCTCGTCGATGCCGCCCACGAGCGCGGCCTGATGGTCTTTCTCGACGTCGTCTACAATCACTTCGGCCCGGACGGGAACTATCTCGGCGCCTATGCGCCGGAGTTTTTCCACGAGGAGATCCACACGCCCTGGGGCGCTGCCATCGCATACGACGAGCAGCCGGTGCGCGACTTCATGATCGACAATGCGCTGTTCTGGCTGGAGGAGTTCCGCATCGACGGGCTGCGCCTCGATGCCATCGATTCCATCAAGGACACCACCGACACGCCGCTGGTGAAGGAGCTTGCCGCCAGGGTGCGCGAGGTCTTCCCCGATCGCCACGTCCACATCACCACCGAGGACGACCGCAACATCACCTGGCACATCGAGCGCGAGAACGGCCAGCCGGCTCTCGTCTCGGCCGAGTGGAACGACGACTTCCACCACACCGCCCATGTCGTCGCGACCCACGAGGAAGAGGGCTATTACGCCGACTATTCCCGCAAGTCGGTCGCCCAGATGGCCAGGGCTCTGGCGACGGGCTTCGTCTTCCAGGGCGATCATTCCGCCCATCGTGGCAGGGATGTCGGCGTTTCCTCCGCGCATCTGCCGCCGACGGCCTTCGTCAACTTCCTGCAGAACCACGACCAGATCGGCAACCGCGCCTTCGGCGACCGGCTGACCGACCTCGCCTCGCGCCGGGTGGTCGAGTGCCTGCAGGCGGTGCTGCTCCTGTCGCCGCAGATCCCGCTGATGTTCATGGGCGAAGAGTACGGCGAGACCCATCCGTTCTGCTTCTTCACCGATTTCGACGGCGAACTCGGTGCCGCGGTCCGCGAGGGCCGGCGGTCGGAATTCCAGAAATTCGCCGCCTTCCACGACGAGGATGCCCGCAAGCTGATCCCCGATCCGAATGCCGAGAGCACCTTCGAGGCCTCCAAGCTCGACTGGTCCTCGCTGAACCGCCCGACCTACCGGCGCCGCCTCGCGATCGTGAAGCGCCTCCTGGAGAAGCGCCAGGCGCTGATCGTGCCGCTGCTGCGTGGCGCGCTGCCGGAGCGCTGCGGCGAGTATCACGTCTCCGACGACAGCCTCGCCTTCGTGGTCGCCTGGCATCTGAAGGACGGCGCGACGCTGCATCTCTTCGCCAATCTCGACGACGAGCCCTGGGCAGTCCCGAGCGACGTGGTCAGCGGCGACCTGACCTGCGGCGAGCTTCTCCATGCCCATCCCAAGGGCGCCGACGAGACGCTGCGCACCGGCGTCCTGCCGGGCCCCTCCGTGGTCTTCCGCCTCGAAGGCCAGAAGCTTCTCGCCGGGAACGCCTGATGACCGACAGACTCGACCGGCTGGCCACCAGCCAAGGCATCCAGATCACCTACGTCTCCGAACTCGGCGAGGAGAAGACGATCGACGACGACTCCAAGCGCGCGCTCCTGCGCGTCATCGGCGTCGATCCCGACGAAGGCGCCTTCGGCGATTTCCACTCGGTCGCCGAGACGCCGACGCTGTCCTGTCCGCTGCCGGACGTGATCGCCCGGAACCGCCACTGGGGCGTCGCCTGCCAGCTCTACGCCCTGCGCTCGGCGCGCAATCTCGGCATCGGCGATTTCGAGGATCTGGCGCAGCTGGCGATCGTCGCGGCGAGCGAGGGCGCCGACTTCGTCGGGGTCAACCCGCTGCACGCGCTGTTCCTCGCCGACCCCTCCCGCTACAGCCCCTATTCCCCCTCGACCCGTCGGTTCCTCAACCCCTTCTACATCGCCGTCGACCACATGGAGGGCGGCGCAGCGGCGATCGCGGCGCTGCGGGCCGAGCGGCCGGAGCTCTTCGACGTCGGCGACGGCGATCTCGTCGACTATCCGGCCATGGGCCGGTTGAAGCGCGCCTTGTTCGACGCCGTGTTCGATGCCCGCCGCAGCGAGCTGGACGACCTTCAGGCATTCCAGCGCTTCGTCGAAGACGGCGGCGAGGCGCTGCAGGGCTTCGCCCTGTTCGAGGCGATCTCGGAGGACCAGGTGGCAGCCGGCGCCCATGCCGGCTGGCACCACTGGCCGGAGCCGCTGAAGGACCGCCGTTCGGCGGAGGTCGCCCGCTTTGCTGAAGACAGGCGCGAGCGCGTCCTCTTTCATCTCTGGCTGCAGTTCGAGGCCGAGGAGCAGCTGGCCAGCGCCCAGGCGCGGGCAAAGACCGCCGGCATGGCGATCGGCCTCTATCTCGACCTTGCCGTCGGCGTCGCGCCGGACGGCGCCGAGACCTGGGCCGATCCGGCGCTGACGGTCAATTCGGCCCGCGTCGGCTCGCCGCCGGACATGTTCAACAGCCAGGGCCAGGACTGGGGGCTCGCGCCGCTGTCCCCGAAAGCCTTGGCGGAACGCGGCCACAAGCCGCTCTTCGACGCCTTCGAGGCGCTGACCCGCAATGCCGGCGCGGTGCGCATCGACCATGCGATGGGGCTGGCGAGACTCTGGTGGATCCCGAGCGAGGCGCGCTCGGCCGGCGGTGGCTATGTGCGCTACCATCTCGGCGCGATGATCGATGCCGTGGCGGCGGCGGCGAACGCCAATCGCTGCCTCGTCATCGGCGAGGACCTCGGCACGGTCCCGCCCGGCTTCCGCGAGATCATGGCAGGGGCCAACGTGTTCTCCTACCGGGTGCTCTATTTCGAGCGCCACCAGGACGGCAGCTTCATCGCTCCCGAGGCCTATCCGCGCCTGTCGCTCGCCTGCATCTCCACCCACGACCTCGCGACACTGGCCGGCTGGTGGACGGGCAGCGACATCGAGCTGCGCCTCGAGGCGGGCACCCAGGACGAGGCGGCGACGACCCGCGACCGCACCTCCCGGCAAAACGAGAAGCGGATGCTCCTTGCGGCCCTCAGCCATGCCGGCGCGCTGCCGGACGAACTCGCGGCGAGCGCCCGCGGCGAGGCCGCGCCGCCCGAAGACCTGCCCGATGGGCTCGCGGTCGCCATCCATCGCCATCTCGCCCGCAGTGCCGCCCTGCTCTTTGCCGTCCAGCTCGACGACATGGTCGGGTCGAAGCGGCAGGCGAACCTTCCCGGCACCACCGATCAATATCCGAACTGGCGCATCGTGACCCCCGTCCCGCTCGAGGACCTGGCCGCCAACGGCCGGTTCCGCGAGTTCGGCGCGGCCATGCGCGAAGAAAGGCCGAGATCCTCATGAGCCGCTCGCTCGTCGCAACCTATCGTCTGCAATTTCGCGAGGGCATGGATTTCGGCAAGGCCGCCGATCTTGCGCCCTATCTGAAAAAGCTCGGCGTCAGCCATGTCTACGCCGCGCCGATCTTCGCGGCCGCCGACAATTCCACCCACGGCTACGACGTTACCGACTACAACGCCCTCGACGAGAGCCTCGGCGGCGTTGCCGGCTTCACGACGATGAGCGACGCCCTGTCGTCGGAGGATCTCGGCCTCATCCTCGACTTCGTGCCGAACCACATGGGCGTCTCGCCCGCCAACCACTGGTGGGAGGATGTCCTGCGCTGGGGCTCGGAGAGCCGCTACGCCCGCACCTTCGACATCGCCTGGGAGGCCGAGAAGATCCTCGTGCCGGTGCTCGGCAAGCCCTATGGCGAGGCGCTGGAGGCGGGCGACCTGTCGGTGCGCCTCGACGCCAAGGCCGGCGCCCTGCGCTTCGACGCTTCCGGCTACGGCCTGCCCGTCGATCCGCGCACCTACGGCCACGTCTTCGGGCTCATCGACCATGCGGAAAAGGATCGGCTGGTGCGCCGCTTCTCCGTGGCGACGCCGGCGGAGGCGGACGAACTGACCGAGCGCCTTCTGGAGCATCTGGAGGACGGCGGCTTCACCGCGGCGCTCGAGGCGGCGCTTGCCACCATCAACGCCGATCGCAGCGCCCTGCACGATCTCCACGAGGCGCAGGCCTGGCGGCTCGCCTGGTGGCGCACGGCCCGCGAGAAGCTGACCTATCGCCGCTTCTTCGAGATCGCCGACCTGATCGGCGTGCGCCAGGAATCGCGGCGGGTGTTCCGCGAGTCCCACCAGCTGGTCATCCGCCTTGCCCGCGAGCGGCGGCTCGACGGCATCCGCATCGACCATGTCGACGGGCTTGCCGACCCGAAGGGCTATCTGGAACAGCTGCGCCAGGCCTTCCAGTCGGTGCGCCGCTCGCCCACGATCCATGTCGAGAAGATCCTGACCGGTGACGAGCGGCTGCGCACCACCTGGGAGATCGAGGGGACGACGGGCTACGAGTTCATCACCGCGCTCGCCGGCCTCTATGTCGATCCCGCCAGGGAGATCGAGATGACCGAGGCCTACCAGGCCTTTGTCGGCGAGGAGCAGGACCTGCGCGCCATGATCCTGCGCCAGAAGCGCTCGATCTTCCAGCGCAACCTCGCGGGCGAGCTGTCGGCGCTGACGGGGCTCGCCCTTTCCGTCGCCTCCCGCGGCCTCGCCACCCGCGACCTCGGTCCGGACACCATGGCCCGGGCCATCGTCGAGATGGCGGCGGCGCTGCCGGTCTACCGCACCTATGTCTCGGTCGACGGCGTGCCGCGCCGCGACATCGCGATCATCGACGAGGCGGTCGATCTCGCCATGACCTGGCGCGAGGTCGAGGCCGACGAGCCGATCCAGTTCATCGGCCGCCTGTTGAAGCTCGACTTCGAGGACGGCGCCGACATCGCCGGCGCCCTCGATTTCACCCGCAGATTCCAGCAGACCACCGGCGCGGTGATGGCCAAGGCCGTCGAGGACACGGTCTTCTACCGCTACAACCGGCTGATTGCGCTGAACGAGGTCGGCGGCGAGCCGGACCGCTACGGCACCGACGTGGGCAGCTTCCACGAGGCGATGCAGATCCGCCTCGAGGACCAGCCGGAAGGCCTGCTGGCCACCTCGACCCATGACACCAAGCGCGGCGAGGACGCCCGCGCCCGGCTTTACACGCTGTCCGAGGCGCCGGAGCGCTGGGCCGAGCTCGTCGCCGGCTTCGCCCAGACGCTGTCCGATCACCGGCTGGCGGTCGAGCCGGGGGTGACCTCGCCCGATCCCGAGACCGAATGGGGTCTCTACCAGTCGCTGCTCGGCGTGCTGCCGGCAGATTTCGACCCGGCCGACGATCTCCTGCGCGACGAAATCGCCGATCGCCTCGCCGCCTTCGCCGAAAAGGCGGTGCGCGAGGCCAAGCGCTGGACCTCATGGACCTCGCCGGCCGAGGCCTATGAGAAGGCGCTGGCGGACTTCGTCGCGGCGATGCTCGAGGGCGGCGGCGAGGGCTCGTTCATCGCGCATTTCTGGCAGGAGGCGCAACCCTTCGTCGCCGCCGGCGCGCTGAACTCGCTGTCGCAGACGGCGATCAAGCTGCTGGCGCCGGGCGTCCCGGACATCTACCAGGGCACCGAGTTCTACGACTTCTCCCTGGTCGATCCGGACAACCGGCGCACCGTCGACTTTGCCGCCCGATCCGAGGTGATCGGCCGGGGGAGGAGCCTCGCAGAGGACCTCGAAGACTGGCGCTCGGGCGTCCTCAAGGCGCGCATGACCGCCGCCGGGCTGGCGCTGCGCACCGAGATGCGCGACCTCTCCGGAACGGCCGCCTATGTGCCGCTTGCCGCGAGCGGCCCGCGCGCCGGCCATGTCGTCGCCTTCGCCCGCAAGGGTGACGACGGCCGGGCGGCGCTGGTGATCGCCCCGCGGCTCACCCTCGGCCTCGTCGGCGACGGCAGGGATCTTGCCGCCGCGACGACCGGCTGGGAGGGAACGACGGTGGCGCTCCCCGAGGGACTGGCGAGGCTTGGCTGGCGCAATATCTTCACCGGCGAGATCTTCGACGGCCCGGCCAATCTGGATCTCGGCTTGGTCCTGAAGGACCTTCCGGTCGCCATTCTCGCGACCAGCTGAGGCCGGATCGACCAGGCCAGGGACGACAGCAATGACCGGCGCCGGGATGCGAGGCCGGGAGGAGGCATCATGACCATTCGCGCACTCGTCTGGAACGAGTTCTTCCACGAGCAGCACAACGACACCGTCCGGGGGATCTATCCGGACGGCATCCATGCGACCATCGCCGGTTTTCTCGGCCGCGAGGAGGGGATCACCGCCGAGACGGCGACGCTTCCCGAACCCGAGCACGGGCTCCCCCAGTCCCGCCTCGACGAGACCGACGTCCTCCTGTGGTGGGGCCACAAGATCCACGGTCAGGTGGAGGATGCCATCGTCGACCGGGTGGCCGAGCGCGTCCATCAGGGGATGGGGCTGATCGTCCTTCATTCGGGGCATTTCTCCAAGCCGTTCAAGCGGCTGATGGGAACGCCCTGTTCGCTGCGCTGGCGCGAGGCCGGCGAACGCGAGCGGCTGTGGGCGGTCAATCGCTCCCACCCGATCGTTCAGGGCGTGGGGGATTCGATCGAATTGCCGAATGCCGAGATGTATGGCGAGCCCTTCCTCGTTCCCGAGCCGCTGGAGACGGTGTTCATCTCCTGGTTCGAGGGCGGCGAAGTGTTCCGTTCGGGGCTCACCTACCAGCGCGGGGCGGGGAAGATCTTCTACTTCCGGCCCGGCCACGAGACCTATCCGATCTACCACAACCCGCAGATCCAGCGGGTCATCGTCAACGCCGTGCGCTGGGCGCACAATCCGGCTGCCGCCTGGACCGACGTCTCCGCGGCGCCGAACGTTCCGGTCGACAAGGCGCCGGAGAAGATCGAACAACGGGGCGGTTCGCTCCACAAGCCGGGCGAACAGGGTTACCGGTAGAGGCAGGAAGCATGACCAACGACAATGGCCGTGGCGCGCCGGGAACGCCGACGGGCGCGGGCGAAAAGCGCATCATGATCCTCGGCACCGGTGCGATCGCCCATCGCCATGCCGAGCATTTCATCTCGATCCCCGGCTGCCGGGTGGTCGCGGCCTGCGACGTGAATGCCGAGCGGGCGCAGGCCTTCGCCACCCTCCACGGCATCGAGCGGGCCTTCGCCGACCTCGGCGAGGCGCTGGCCTGGGGCGAGTTCGACGCCGTCGTCAATGCGACGCCCGATCAGGCGCACAAGGCGACGTCGCTCCAGGTGATCGCCGCCGGCAAGGCGATCTTCTGCGAGAAGCCGCTGGCGCTGAACGCCGAGGACGCCTTCGAGATGGTCGGCGCCGCCGAGCGGGCCGGGCTGATCAACATGGTCAACTTCACCTATCGCAATGCCCATGCGATCCAGCTCGCCCGCCGCATGGTCGAGGCCGGCGACATCGGCGAGGTGCGCCATGTCGATGCGAGCTACCTGCAGAGCTGGCTCACCGGCCACCACTGGGGCGACTGGCAGAGCGACGAGCGCTGGCTCTGGCGGCTCTCCTCGGGCCATGGCTCGAAGGGCGTGCTCGGCGACATCGGCGTCCACATCCTCGATTTCGTCACCTACGGGTCGGGGCAGGGGATCGCCGCGCTGCAGGCCCGGCTGAAGACCTTCGACAAGGCCGAGGGCGGGGCGATCGGCGCCTATACGCTGGACGCCAACGACAGCTGCGCGATGACCGTCGAGTTCGACAACGGGGCGCTGGGCGTCGTCCACATGAGCCGCTACGCCACCGGCAAGGCCAACGACCTCGACCTGATGATCCACGGCACGAAGGGCGCCCTGAAGATCTGGTCGAACACCACCGAATCCAGCCTCGACGTCTGCCTCGGCGAGGACATCCACACCCAGACCTGGCGCCGGGTCGAATGCCCGCCGACGCCGCTCAACGCCGAACGCTTCGTGCTGGCGCTCCTGTCGGGCGTCAACGGCGAGCCGGACTTCCGCCATGCCGCCGAGGTGCAGAAGCTGCTCGACCTCTGCTTCGTGTCGGACGGCGAGCGCCGCATGCTGCCGGTGGTCATGCCGCCGGCGTGAGGCGACCTGCGCCGCGGGATACGGCCCCGGGTCGCGCTGGAGCCTGCGCATCTTCAGCCCGTGAACGATTTGGCAAGCAGTTCGGCAATCGGTCCCGCGGCCTTAACGAGCGGTTAAGCATGAATTGGTAAAACTGCGGCCGGCGACGTCTGTCCGCAAATGCGCGGGACGTTGCGTCAACGTTCAGCGGGCCGGCCATGCTCTCGACCTTCACGACCTACCAGCTCTACACGCGGGACCAGTCCCGCGTGCTCGACCGCATCGCGGCGGAGCCGGTGAACCAGCGCCTGGCCGACTATTACCGCAAGACCATCGGCGACGTGACCTCCGTCAAGGAGTTCATGGACGACTACAAGCTCTATTCCTACGCGATGACGGCCTACGGCCTCGAAGACCAGATCGATTCCCGGGCGCTGATCAGGAAGGTTCTGGAGAGCGACCTTTCCGACGAGAAGAGCTTCGCCAACCAGCTCTCCGACGAACGCTACCGCGACTTCGCCAAGGCCTTCAGCTTCGTCACGGCGGCCGACGAGACCGATCCCGTCGCCCAGACCAATGCCCAGCAGCAGGTCATGGTCGAGGGCTATTCGGAGCATCGCACCAAGGCGGCCCAGGCGATCGCCGCCAGTGCCAACTACTATACCGAGAACATCGGTGCGGTGAAGACCGTCAGCCAGTTCCTCGACGACGACAAGCTGTTCTCCGTCGCCCTCGAGGCCGCCGGCATCGATGCCTCGATCGCCTCGAAGAGCTTCATCCGCGAGGTCCTGACCGGCAACAAGGCCGACCAGATGGCCGCGAAGGGCGATGGCCGCTACCTGCTGCTCGCCACCATGCTGCCCTTCGACGCGGCCGGGCGGGCGCCGGCCGGAGGCCTGCAGGATGACGGCCGGGCGAATTCGACGGCCTATCTCTACTATCAGCAGAAGGGGCTGGAGGCCTCGCCCCAGGCCGCCGCCCTGCAGGTCGCCTATTACGAATCCGAGATCGGCAGCCTCGCCAGCGCCGACGAGCTGATCGAGAACCCTCGGCTTCTCGACCTCGCCTTGACCGCCGTCGGCCTCGACCCCTCGATCGAATCCCCCGCCTACGCCTGGAACATCCTGACCAGCGACCGCTCCGATCCGAAGAGCGTCCTCAACAAGATGCCCGAGACGACCACGGCGGAACAGACCCGCAAGCAGCAGTACACGGCGCTCGCCGAGATGTTCCGGTTCAACACCGACGGCAGCCTCGACGCCGGCACGAGCGCGCAGACGGCCGCGCAGGTCGCCAGCCTCACCAGCGCCTATCTCGACAATTACGGCACTGCGGCGGCCGAGGACGACCGGCTGTCGTCGTCCTTCTACGCCGCCAATCTCGCCAGCATCGGCACGGTCATGGACTTCATGAACAAGCCGACCGTCTACGACTATGCGTTGAAGGCCGTCGGCCTCGACCCCGCCACCGAAAGCCGCTCCACCATCATGCGGGTGCTGCGCAGCGATCCCTCCGACCCGAACGGCTACGCGGCCGGCCTGAAGGACGATCGCTACATCCGCCTCGCGAGCGCCTTCAACTTCGGCGCCGACGGCAAGGTGACGGACGTCCGGCGCGTCCAGACCGAGGCCGCCCAAGGCGATACGATCGACCGCTATCTGAACCGCCTCGAGGAAGACGAGGACAAGGCGGCGGTCACGACGGTCGTTCAGGATTCCCAGGGCTTCCGCTCGGCGATGTCGTCGATCTCGACGATCGACGAACTGCTGGAGGACAAGAGCGCCTTCGACTACGCGATGAAGGCGATCGGCTTCGATCCCGAATACGAGGACGTCGATCTGATCCGGCAGGTCCTGGCCAGCGACCCCGAAGATCCCTCGAGCTTCGTCAACCGGCTGGGCGTCGACGCCTACAAGACGCTGCGCAGCGCCTTCGACGTCGATGCCTATGGCAATCTCAGCCTGGCGAAGAACGAGACGGGCGGGCAGATCATCGTCGATGCCTATCTCCAGCGCGAACTCGGACGGCAGGATCCGGCCCTCGTCGAGGCCGCCGAGGGCATTCTCGCCTACAATGCCGGGATCCCCAGGGTCGCCACGATGAACGACCTGTTGTCCGACGCGGGCGTCCTGGACTTCGCGCTGAAGTCCTTCGGCCTCGACGACGCCAGGCTGTCGGCCGACGAGATCCGGGCGATCCTCACCAGCGACCTGTCCGATCCCAAGAGCGCGGCGGCGAGCTACGGCGACGACAGCTATCTGGAATTCGCCGCCGCCTTCAACTTCGCCGCCGACGGCACCATCGAACGGGACCAGACGCGGGTCCAGAGCGTCTCCGCCATGCTCTCCACCCAGGATCTCTATCTGCGCCAGCGGATGGAGGAAGAGGCCGGCAGCGAGAGCAACGGCGTGCGCCTGGCGCTGTATTTCAGCCGCACGGCAGCCGACATCGACAACATCTACACCTTCCTCGCCGACGACGCCCTCCTGGAGTTCGTCAAGACGACCTTCAGCCTGCCCGACGAGTTCTCCTCCAGCAACATCGACGTCCAGGCCCGCAACCTCGAGAAGAAGATCGACCTCGGGCAGCTGGACGACCCGAAATATGTCGACCGCATGATCAACCGCTTCCTGGCGATGTACGACCTGTCCAACGACAGCAGCGCCTCCAACCCGGCGCTCTCGATCCTGAGCGGCGCGACCTACATCTGACGTTCGCGCAGGCGGGCCTCTGTGACGCAAAAAGGGCGGCGAGGTTTCCCTCGGCCGCCCGTCGCTCGTTCGATCCTCGCGTCATGCTGTCCGGCGCGACATTCCGCCGCGCCGATGGCCGCGCTGCTCAGCGCACCCGGATGACGGCGCCGCTGTCGCGGTCGACATCGACGCGGATCCGGTCGCCGCGGCGGTCGACGCCGGCGACGCGGTAGGCGTTGCGCGTCCGGGTCACCTGCCGGACCTCGCGAAGCCCCTGGCGGCGAGCGATCCGCACCGCATCCCGCTCGGAAACGCCTTCGCGGACCCGGTAGCGCTCGCCGCGGCGATCACGGTTCTCGCCGCGGTCCCGCGCCGACTCCTGCGGCACGATCCGGATCCCGTCCGGGCCGATGCGCACCGTCTGCGCCGCGCCGGGTGTCGCCGTCGCCAGCAGGGTGGCCGCCAGAATTCCATAAGTCCAAGACGTCCTGCGCATCACAGTTCTCCTCCGCCGGCAACGATCACCGGCCACGTTGTTTGGGGATCGGAGGAAAAACTGCTTTTATTGCAAATGGTTCCGCAGGGTCTTTGAGCGGCGGCGCGGCGCGTGCGTGGCCTGCCGCAGCCGGGTCGCGCGGGCCGGGCGGGCGCTCGTCCCGCCGGGCCGGATCCGGCCTGCGGCCTCAGGCGAGATACTGGCCGCCATTGGCCGACAGCGTCGCTCCGGTGATGAAGCCGGCCTCGTCGGAGACGAGGAAAACGACGCAGCGGGCGATTTCCTCCGGCTCGCCGAGCCGACCGACCGGGATGTTCGCGACGATCTGCTTTTCCATCACTTCGGGCGGAATCGTCGCCATCATGTCGGTGTTGATGTAGCCGGGGCAGATGGCGTTGACGGTGACGTTCTTGCGCGCGCCCTCCTGGGCCAGCGCTTTGGTGAAGCCGAGGTCGCCGGCCTTGGCGGCGGAATAGTTCGCCTGGCCCATCTGGCCCTTCTGGCCGTTGATCGAGGAGATGTTGACGATCCGCCCGAAGGAGCGGGCGCGCATGCCCTCCCAGACCGGCCGGGTCATGTTGAACAGGCCGTTGAGATTGGTGTTGATGACCGCCTGCCAGTGTTCCGGCGTCATCTTGTGGAACATCGCGTCGCGGGTGATGCCGGCATTGTTGACGAGGATGTCGACGGGCCCGAGATCGGCCTCCACCTTGGCGATGCCCTCGACGCAGGCGTCGTAGGAGGCGACGTCCCACTTGTAGACGGCGATGCCGGTTTCCTCCCGGAAGGCATTCGCCCGCTCGTCGTTGCCGGCATAGGTCGCGGCGACGTTGTAGCCCTGCGCCTTCAGCGCCTTCGAGATTGCTGCACCGATGCCGCGCGAGCCGCCCGTCACGATCGCTGTTCTGGCCATGATTCCTCCCTTTCGACGGATCCGCCGGGCCATTGCACGTGCCGACGGTAACCTTCGGGAGAGAGAGTAAGGACGGTTTCGGCCTCTGGCTAGGCCGGATCGGCCGGAGAAGGCGAGGAATTTGCCGCAACGAGAGGAGCGGTCGAGGCAAACGCCCGAAGAAAACTGCGGCCGTCCGCCATCCCGGCATTCCACGTGGCGACGATCTTGCCCCGGTCGGTGAAGTCGATCTTGTCGGCGGGCACGGCTCGCGACGGCTCGACATAGACCCGGTCCGGGTGGTCGGGCAGGTTGCGGAACTTGCGGGTGAGGAGCACCAGCGTCCGGCCCCGGTTGCCGGTCGGCATCGGCGCCTTCGACGTCATGCCGCCGTCGATCACCTTCCGGCCGTTCCAGCCCTGCAGGTTGAATACCGGCGGGATGACGGCGGCGTTGCAGATGAGATCGACGATGAGGCCGTCGCGGGCCGCCTTGCGCGCGTCGACCAGCTGCTGGCGGGCACCGAGCGTCTCGGGGAAGATCACATGCGGGGTCGAGCGGATGGCGATGTCGGCGAGATAGGCCGCCATCATCGGGAAGGTCGAGAGCTTGGGAAAGCCGCTGTGCGGGGGATGGGCGAGCAGCACCTCGAAGGCCGGCCCGTCGGCGATCCGCCCGATCGCCTCGGCGTCGAGCGTGTCGGCCACCACCTCGCGATACATCTGCTGGTGCGGCGTCAGGCCGTTCTCGCCGATCTCGTTCCAGTTGGTCGAGACGTTGACGTCGCGCCGGTCGAAGGCGGCGCCCATCACCTCCAGCAGCTTTTCGTCCCGCCCGCCGATGAAGCAGGCCGCCGCCAGCGCCCCGCCGGAAACCCCGGCGACGCGCTCCGGCTTCAGGCCGAGCGGCCCGCGCACCGTGTCGAGAAAGCCGCCATGCCAGAAGCAGCGGGTGCCGCCACCGGAAAAGACGAGTTGTTCGAAGGGGGCGTCGGCCAAAGCAGGCGCTCCTTGCCTAAGTGTTCGCGGGTGGCGGTGCCCGACCTGATTTCAGGCGATCACATCCGCTCGAAGCACATGGCGACGCCCATGCCGCCGCCGATGCACAGCGTCGCGAGGCCCTTCTTGGCGTCGCGGCGGATCATCTCGTGGATCAGCGTGTTGAGGATGCGGTTGCCTGACGCGCCGATCGGATGGCCGATGGCGATAGCCCCGCCATTGACGTTGACGATGTCCGGGTTCCAGCCGAGATCCTTGTTGACGGCGCAGGCCTGCGCCGCGAAGGCCTCGTTGGCCTCGACGAGGTCGAGATCGTCGACCGACCAGCCGGCCTTTTCCAGCGCCTTCTTCGAGGCCGGGATCGGGCCGGTGCCCATGATCGCCGGATCGACGCCCGCCGTCGCCCAGGAAACGATGCGCACCAGCGGCGTCAGACCCCGCCGCTCGGCCTCCGCCTCACTCATCAGGACGGTCACGGCGGCGCCGTCATTGATGCCCGACGCGTTGGCGGCGGTCACCGAGCCGTCCTTGTCGAAGGCCGGGCGCAGCTTTGAGACGCCGTCGATGGTGACGCCATGCTTGATGTATTCGTCATCGGAAACGACGGTGTCGCCCTTGCGGCCCTTGATGGTGAAGGGGACGATCTCGTCCTTGAAGCGGCCCGCCTTCTGGGCGGCCTCGGCCTTGTTCTGGCTCTTGACCGCGAACTCGTCCTGCATCTCGCGGGTGAGCTGCCACTGGCGGGCGACGTTCTCGGCGGTGTTGCCCATGTGATAGCCGTGGAAGGCGTCGATCAGGCCGTCCTTCAGCATGGTGTCGACCATCTTCAGGTCGCCCATCTTCTGACCGGCCCTGAGATAGGCCGCGTGCGGCGCCATGGACATGGACTCCTGGCCGCCGGCGACGATCACCTTGGCGTCGCCGCAGGCGATCTGCTGCATGCCGATGGCGACGGTGCGAAGGCCCGAGCCGCAGAGCTGGTTGAGCCCCCAGGCCGTGGTCTCCTTCGGGCAGCCGGCGGCCATCGCCGCCTGGCGGGCCGGGTTCTGGCCCTCGCCGGCACTGAGGATCTGGCCCATGATGACCTCATCCACCTCGGCCGGGTCGACCTTGGCGCGGCTCAGCGCTTCCCTGATCGCGGCAGCGCCCAGCTCATGGGCCGGCACCTGGCCGAAGGCGCCGTTGAACGAGCCGACCGGCGTGCGCGCGGCGCCCACGATCACTACGGATGGGGTGTTGCTCATCGTCATTTCCTCCGCATTGCGCGTCTCGCCGACAGGGGGAGCGCGCGTTCGAGTTCAGATCTGTTGTTCCAGAGCGACCCGGGAAGGTCAATTCGCATGCCGTACCGCATCGCAAACCCGCGATGCCGGCCGGCCGGCCTTCGCCGGACCATCCCCTTCGGCATCGAGAAACCCCGCATCGCCTGCTTCGGCACGCTGGCGCCTGTGCAAATCGCCGTTTCGGAGCCGCCGAACCATTTGGAATATCTGCAAAGATATGCCTATCATTTATGCGGTGCAAATGAGCGGTCGCACAATTCCGTGGCGGTTCGGCTCGTTGGCGCAGTGAGGGAGTTGTCCATGGCCAGAAACGACGATGTGACGGTCATCAAGAAATACGCCAACCGGCGGCTCTACAACACCGGGACCAGTACCTACGTCACGCTCGAGAACCTTGCGGCGATGGTCAAGAGCAACGAGGAATTCGTCGTCCAGGACGCCAAGTCCGGCGAGGACATCACCCATTCGGTCCTGACCCAGATCATCTTCGAGCAGGAGAACAAGGGCGGCCAGAACCTGATGCCGATCGCCTTCCTGCGCCAGCTCATCCGCTTCTATGGCGATCAGATGCAGGTGGTGATCCCGGGCTATCTGGAACAGTCGATGTCGGCTCTCGCCAAGGAGCAGGACGCGATGCGCGAGCAGATGACCGGCGCCATGACCCAGTCGCCGATCAAGCTCATCGAGGCGCAGGTCCGGCGCAACACCGAGATGTTCCGCCGCGCCATGACGATGTTCAATCCCTTCGTCGCCGGTGCGCTCACCGACGCCGACCTCGAGGACTCAGGCGGCGCCCGCCCCAACGGCGACGGCGGCAAGAACCGCGACGAGGACCTCAAGGCGATGCGCGAGCAGCTGCAGCGCATGCAGGAGCGCCTCGAGGCGATCGACGCCAAGAAGGCCGAATGAGGCTCCGCAGCCGGCCCTGATCTCGCCGGCGTGGGAGTATGCGCGGCGGGACGCGTCGCCGCCCCGCCTCAGCGCGTCGCCGCCAGATCGTCATCGGCGAAGGCCTTGATCAGGTGATGGGCGATGGCGAAGGGCTTCGGCACCATCAGGCCCGTCTCGTGCCGGGCCTCCAGCATCGCCCGCACCTCGGCCCGCGAGAACCAGCGGCAGGCCTCCAGCTCCGTCGTGTCGAAGGTGATGTCGCGGGTCGTCGCCAGCGCCAGGCAGCCGATCATCAGGTTGCCGGGAAACGGCCAGGGCTGCGAGGCGACGATGGTCACCGCCCCGACGCCGACGCCGGCCTCCTCCATGGTCTCGCGGCGCACCGCGTCCTCCAGCGTTTCGCCGGGCTCGACGAAGCCGGCGAGGCACGACCAGAAATTTTCCGGAAAGCGCGGCTGGCGGCCGAGGATGCAGTTTCCGTCGCCGTCATGGACCAGCATGATCGTCACCGGGTCGGTGCGCGGGAAGACGACGTTGTCGCAGGCGGTACATTCGCGCCGGTAGCCGGCGGCGGCATTGCGTGTCGGCGCGCCGCAGACGCCGCAGAACCGCGTCTTGGCGTGCCACTGGACGAGGTGGGCCGCCTGGCCGAGCCGGCCTTCGGTGTCCGGGTCGACCCGCCCCTCCATGGCGATGGCGCGAAGATCCATGGCGGAAAGATGCCGGGGAAGCGCCTCGGCCGGGACCGGCGCGAGGGCCGCGAGAGCCGGAGCGTCGGCGGCGTCGAAGCCGAGGAGGATCGCCTCGCCGAGATCGGCCCCCAGCGCCGTCGCTTCGTCGATGGAGAAGGCCGCCGCAAGGCCGGGGCCGTCGGTCCTCACCAGCCACTTGCCGCCTGCGGAGAGATAGACCGCCGCTGCCGGATGGGCGAGGGCGGCGGCGAGGCTCTCCTCGGTCCTCAACTCGCCGTCGCGGCGCAGGCTGTTGCGGGAAAAGCCGGTGCTCGGGCTGATCTGCGGCAGGGCCGCCGGTGTTTCGCTGTCGCTCATCGCTGATCTCCTTCGGGCCGGCCTTGGGTGCGGCTTCCTTTCAGCCCGAAAGCACCGCCTGCACAAGGTCGTTCCGGAGCTTGTCCAGCGTCTCCGCCTCGTAGGGCTCGGCCTCGCCGAACCCCCAGACGGGACCCGGCCAGTTGGCATCGCCCGTCCGCCGCGCGACGACATGGACGTGCAGCATCCGCACCCGGTTGCCCAGCGCGCCGACATTGATCTTCTCAGCTCCGGTGAACGTCTGGAGCGCCTTGGCCGTCAAGGAGGTCTCGAAGGTCAGCATCGTCTGGTCGAGCGGCGTCAGGTCGTGGATCTCGGTGACGTCGCTCCGCTGGGGCACGAGAATCAGCCACGGCCAGCGCCGGTCGTTCATCAACAGCAGCGTGCACAGCCCCAGCGTTCCGACCGTGGTCGTGTCCGCCGCCAGCCGCGGATCGAGTTCGAACCGACGCATCGCGTATCCTCCCTGGTGGCAAATCTTGGCAGCTTCTGCGCGCCTCCGCTTGCAATTAGAGAGATCTTCGACGATATGGAGGCCGGGAGGTTGGTGGTGGACGAGCCACTCGCCAACCGGGTCAGGTCCGGAAGGAAGCAGCCCCAACGAGCTATGGCACGGGTCATCGTGCCAGCCTCCCACCCTTTTCCCGATCGGCCCGATGGTCTGACGATCCGCTGCACGCTTTCTGGCGGTGGCAGCGGTCAAAGAAGGCCATCCGCTCCCCCCACACACACGGGGTCGAGCTTCAGGCATTCCGCCCCTTTCTTTCGCGGCCCATTGCCGCCCGGTCGCAATTTCTGCCAGGTCGTCATGTCCCCGCGGTCGCTTGCCGGCCACTCAAATCAGCTGATCCGAAACACCACGCATACCGCTTCGGCTTCGCTGGGCCCGGGGTCGGGCATTTTCGTCGCGCGCAGGCACTGCCGCGACCGGGTTCGCCGTCGTCGCGCAATGTTGGCGCAAGCTTCGTCTTGCAGGAGACGATCCCTTTGAATGTGAAGGCGAATGCTGCGGCGAATGCGGCGATGAGCCGGCATGGGCGGATCCGCTTGTGGGCCAGAATATGCTCGCACTGTGACATACGGGTCGCATTCACAGGAGAAATGGCCTATTGCCGATTCATGGGTGCTGAAGCCCTTGGATACGGCCACAGCAAAGCGGAACGTCAGATGTATGCTCGCCTCCTCGTTCTCACGGTCCTGATCGCGATGTTCGGGATTGCCATGAGTTACGTCGCGCAGCGCTCCACGCCCGGCCAGCCAGCCAGCTTCGTCGCCTCGATCTCCGGCGGTACCTGCGACTATTCCTCGGGCACGCTCTGCAAGATCAACCGGGGCGGCACCGCCGGCCAGGCGAAGTTCTGAACCGCCGAGACGGGGCGGAGACGGGCGCCGCGCTGCCGGATCGGGCGCGGGATCGACCTTGCGGGGTCGAGCGTTTCATCGACGCTGTTGCGGGCGGCGCCACAGGAGCGCGGCAGGCGCTTTTCCCGGCTGGTCGGTCCGCGCCGTCTCAACACCGCCATCGAGCTTCGGTAAGACCTCGCCCATGACAGTTTTCGACGCCGCCATCGAACATCTTCCCGTCGAGACGCCCGAGGCGTCCGAGCCGCGCCCGTTCAACGACGCCGGAGCGGCGGTGGGCGAGCTTCAGCGCCTCTACGAGCGCTCGGTCGCCTTCCTGACCGGGAAATTCGCCGGCGTCCTCGAGCACACGAGAGCCGACCGGCGCTACCGCGCCTTCTATCCGGAAATCTCGCTGACCACCCGCACCCATGCGCGGGTCGATTCGCGCCTCGCCTTCGGCCATGTGCCCCTGCCCGGCGCCTATGCCGCGACGGTCACCCGGCCGGATCTCTTCGAGCGCTATCTCCTCGAGCAGGTCGATCTCCTTCTGAAGAATCACGGCCAGCCGGTGCATGTCGGCGACGGCGCGACGCCGATCCCCTTGCATTTCGCGCTTCCCGAAGGCGTCTTCGTCGACGGGGCACTGCCCGACAAGCTCGGCCACCCGCTGCGCGACGTCTTCGACGTGCCCGATCTGGCCGCCACCGACGACCGGATCGTCAACGGCACCTTCGAGCCCCGGGCCGGCGAGCGGCTGCCGCTCGCCCCGTTTACCGCCCAGCGCGTCGACTATTCGCTGCATCGCCTTGCCCATTACACGGCGACGCGGCCGCTGCATTTCCAGAACTTCGTCCTGTTCACCAACTACCAGTTCTATATCGACGAGTTCTGCATGCTGGCGCGCGAGATGATGCGCCGGGGCGGCGAGGGCTTCGACGCCTTCGTCGAGCCGGGCGACCTCGTCACGCCGGCCGGCGCCGAGCACCCGGTGTCGGGCACAGCGCCGCAGCGTCTGCCGCAGATGCCGGCCTATCACCTGAAGCGCGGCGACGGCAGCGGCATCACCATGATCAACATCGGCGTCGGCCCGTCCAACGCCAAGACGATCACCGACCACGTGGCGGTGCTGCGCCCGCATGCCTGGCTGATGCTCGGCCACTGCGCCGGGCTGCGCAACAGCCAGGCGCTGGGCGACTACGTGCTCGCCCATGCCTATGTGCGCGAGGATCACGTCCTCGACGCCGACCTGCCGCTCTGGGTGCCGATCCCGGCGCTGGCCGAGGTGCAGGTCGCGCTGGAGCAGGCCGTCGAGGAAGTCACCGGCCTGTCCGGCTACGACCTCAAGCGCATCATGCGCACCGGCACCGTCGCCACCATCGACAACCGCAACTGGGAGCTCCGCGACCAGCGCGAGCCGGTGCAGCGGCTGTCCCAGTCGCGGGCGATCGCCCTCGACATGGAATCGGCGACGATCGCCGCCAACGGCTTCCGCTTCCGTGTGCCCTACGGCACGCTGCTCTGCGTGTCCGACAAGCCGCTGCACGGCGAACTGAAGCTGCCCGGCATGGCGACGGAATTCTACAAGCGCCAGGTCTCGCAGCATCTGAAGATCGGCATGCGAGCCCTGCAGCTGATGAGCGAGCTGCCCTCCGAACGGGTGCATTCGCGCAAGCTGCGGTCGTTCTTCGAGACCGCATTCCAATAGAGACGAGCGCCGCTTGAAGACTTTCCTCTCCCGCTTCGTGACGAATGCAGCCCTGGGGCTCGCCCTGATCGTCGGGGCCGCGCTCCTCTGCGGCTTCTTCGGCAGGAACGTGCCGTTCTTCGATTCGCTCGCCCAGTTCCGCGCCCATCTGGCCGCCGTGCTGTTCGCGCTCGCTCTGGTGCTGCTCGTCTCGCGCAGCGTCTCGGCGGCGGTCCTGTCGGCGGCGGTGGCCGCCGGCGCGGCGGTCTCGGTGTCCGCCTTCATGGTGCCCCGCCTTGCCGACCCGGAGCCGGCGCTGTCGCGGGCGAGCGCGCCCGCCGGCGGCGGCAGGGCGCTGAAGCTCCTCCAGATGAACCTTCGCTACAACGCCGCGACGGCGCCCGCCATCGAGACGATCGAGCGGCTTCGACCGGACATCGTGACGCTGGAAGAGATGAACCGAAGCTGGGTGGATGCCATCGCGCCGCTGCGCGAAAGCTATCCGTACACCGCCTTCTGCGGCGTCGGCGAGGTGGTCGGCGGCGTCGCGATCCTGTCGCGCATCCCGTTCTCGCAAGAGGACGCAATCTGCCGCGCCGAAGACGGCTTCGTGGCGCGCCGGCTGGATCTCGGCGACGGTTCCGGCCTTACCGTCGTCGCGGAACATCTGGTCTGGCCGTGGCCCTACCGCCAAGGCCGGCAGGTGGCCCGGCTCGTGCCGACCCTCGAGCAGCTCGGCAAGCCGCTGGTGATCGCCGGGGACTTCAATGCCGCCCCGTGGAGCGGCACCGTCCGCCATTATGCCGAGCGATCCGGCACCCAGCCGGTCGCCGGCATCGGCGCGACCTGGCTGACGACCGATCTGCCCGCGGCCCTTCGGCCGCTCGTCGGCCTGCCCATCGACAACGTGCTGGTGTCCAGCGACGTCGCCGTGCTCTCCGCCGCCCGGCAGCCGTCGACCGACAGCGACCACCTGCCGATCCTCGTGCGCTTCGACCTGCCGGCGCTGGCCACCCCGCCGCGCCTCGTCGACCGCGCCACCGGCGACTGACGCCGGGATCGCTCCGGACCGGCGGCGGCCGGTGCCGCTCGATCCGCACGGGCTCAGCCCGCGCTCTTGCCGATACCTCCCCTGAAGTGCCACAGTGACCGGGATGCATCCGCATCCCGTTTCATCCTGGCATTGTCGCTCGGTGGCTCGGGAAGAGCCGGTTCCGCTCGTGCCGCCTGTCTCATGCCAGCTGTCTCAGGGTCTTCTCTCGAGCCTTGGCTCCGACGCCCGCCGCGACGGCGTTGCCCGCAGGACGCGAGATTTTCGTCGGCACTGCCCGCCACGGCTCTGGACATCATTTATCATATAATATTATCCTTGCGTCGTCCGGTTTGGAGGCCGGACGTTTTCGGGAGGAATTCATGACACGTTTCAAGACGCTCGCCGGCGCCGTGGCGATCGCCGCCCTGACCGCGGGTTCGGCCTTCGCCGCCGACATGACCGTCGGTTTCTCGCAGATCGGTTCGGAATCCGGCTGGCGCGCCGCCGAGACGACGCTGACCAAGCAGCAGGCGGAAAAGCGCGGCATCGATCTGAAGTTCGCCGACGCCCAGCAGAAGCAGGAAAACCAGATCAAGGCGATCCGCTCCTTCATCGCGCAAGGGGTCGATGCGATCCTGCTCGCGCCCGTCGTCGCCACCGGCTGGGATCAGGTGCTGGAAGAGGCCAAGGACGCTGAGATCCCGGTGGTCCTGCTCGATCGCCAGGTGGACAGTTCCGACGATCTCTATCTGACCGCCGTCGGCTCGGATCTCGAGCACGAGGGCGAGGTCGCCGGCCAGTGGCTGGTGGACAATGTCGGCGACAAGGACTGCAACGTCGTCGAACTGCAGGGCACGACCGGCTCCTCGCCGGCCATCAAGCGCAAGGCGGGCTTCGAGAAGGCCATCGCCGGCCACGACAACGTCAAGATCGTCCGCTCCCAGACCGGCGACTTCACCCGCACCAAGGGCAAGGAAGTCATGGAGAGCTTCCTCAAGGCCGAGAACGGCGGCAAGGACATCTGCGCCCTCTACGCCCACAATGACGACATGGCCGTCGGCGCCATCCAGGCGATCAAGGAAGCTGGCCTCAAGCCCGGCTCGGACATTCTCGTCGTCTCGATCGACGCCGTGCCGGACATCTTCCTCGCCATGGCCGAGGGCGAGGCCAACGCCACGGTCGAGCTCACTCCGGACATGGCGGGCCCCGCCTTCGATGCGCTCGAAACCTATCTGAAGGACGGCACCCAGCCGGAGAAGTTCATCCAGACGGAATCCAAGCTCTACACCCAGTCGGACGATCCGAAGGCGGTCTACGAAGAGAAGAAGAACCTCGGCTACTGATCGGCTAAAGGTTCCTCGGCCGGCCGGCATCTGGACGGCAGGCTGGCCGATGGTCTCTTCGCAGCGTTTGTGGCCGGATGACGGTTCGACCATCCGGCCGCAAACGCCCCGTTCGTGGCGGCTTCGCCGTCGCCCGCGATGCGGACCGGATCGCCGCGGCAGCCTCGCATCGACGCGCGCGTGCCTGCCGCGTCCCGCCCGTGCGCGGCCGGCTCCGGTGTCCGCCCGCCCGCCGTCTCCCTTCCGTCGCGTGGTATCCTCGGGGGCCGGGACAGCGACGACCGTGGAGCGTTCTCTTGCAACATTTTTCTGGCCGGAAGATCCCATGATCAGGAGCGAGCCGCTGCTGCGCGCCGAGGGCGTCACCAAGCGATTTCTGGGCGTCACGGCCCTGTCGAACGTCGATTTCGAGCTGGCCGCCGGCGAGGTCCATGCGCTGCTCGGCGAGAACGGCGCCGGCAAGTCGACCCTCATCAAGATCCTGACCGGCGCCTATCGCCGCGACGGCGGCCGGATCAGCCTCGAGGGCCGGCCGATCGATCCGTCCGACGTGATGGACGCCCAGAAGCTCGGCATCGGCACGGTCTACCAGGAGGTCAATCTCCTGCCCAATCTCACCGTCGCGGAAAACCTGTTCCTCGGCCGCGAGCCGAAGCGTTTCGGCCTCACCGACCGGCGCGAGGCGAACCGCCGCTCCCGCGAGATCCTCGACCAGTACGGCCTCCACATCGACGTGACGGCGCTGCTTTCGACCTATTCCGTCGCGGTGCGCCAGATCATCGCCATCGCCCGGGCCGTCGATCTCTCCGGCAAGGTGCTGATCCTCGACGAGCCGACGGCGAGCCTCGACGCCGCCGAGGTCACGCGGCTGTTCGCCATCCTCGACGATCTGAAGGCGAGGGGCCTCGGCATCGTCTTCATCACCCACTTCTTCGACCAGGTGTACCGCATCGCCGACCGGGTCACGATCCTCAGGAACGGCCACAAGGTGGCGACGCGGCCGATCGCGGGGCTGGAGCGCATCGAGCTCGTCTCGCTGATGCTCGGCCGCGAGCTCAAGGAGCAGGAGGAGCACCGGGCCGAGCCCGTCGATGTCTCGCAGAAGCCGGTGGTCGCAAGCTTCACGGGCACCGGCAAGAGCGGCCGCATCGCCCCCTTCGACCTCGAGCTGCGGGCCGGCGAGGTGGTCGGCATGGCGGGGCTGCTCGGCTCCGGGCGCACCGAGACCGCCGAGCTGATCTTCGGCCTCGCCCAGCCCGACAGCGGCACCGTCACGGTGGACGGTAAAACGGCCCGCTTTTCCTCGCCCCGCGACGCGATATCGGCCGGCTTCGGCTTCTGCCCGGAGGACCGCAAGCAGGACGGCATCGTCGACGACCTCTCCGTGCGCGAGAACATCATCCTGGCGCTCCAGGCCCGGCGCGGCTGGGCCAAGCCCCTGTCCCGCAAGGAGCAGGAGGCGATCGCCGACCGCTACATCTTAGCCCTCGACATCCGCACCAGCGACCGCGAGAAGCCGATCAAGTTCCTCTCCGGCGGCAACCAGCAGAAGGTCGTCCTCGCCCGCTGGCTCGCCACCGACCCGCGCCTCCTGATCCTCGACGAGCCGACCCGCGGCATCGACGTCGGCGCCCATGCCGAGATCATCCGGCTGATCGGCGAACTCCGCGAGGGCGGCATGTCGCTTCTGGTCATCTCCTCCGAGCTCGAGGAGATCGTCGCCTATGCGACGCGGGTGCGGGTGCTCGCCGACCGCCGCCACACCGGCGAGCTGCCGGCCGGCCGGATCACCGCCGACGCCATCATGCGGGCCATCGCCGCCGGCCAGCCCGACGCGGCCGGCGATGATGACACGGCCGGCAATCCGGCTCGTGCGAACCAGCCCATCCGGGAGGGCGCGGCGTGACCATTCCCACCACCCTCCGGCGCGTCCTGCCGCAGCTCGTCGCGCTCTTCGTCATCCTCGCGCTCAACACCGCTATCGCGCCGGGCTTCCTCGATATCGCCTATGCCAACGGCCGGCTCTATGGCAGCCTGATCGACATCCTCAACCGCGGCGCGCCGGTGGCACTGCTCGCCATCGGCATGACGCTGGTCATCGCCACCAAGGGCATCGACCTCTCCGTCGGGGCGGTGATGGCGATCTGCGGCGCCGTCGCCGCGGCGCTGATCACCAACGATCACTCGCTGGCGGTGACGCTCGTGGCGACGATCGGCATCGGCATCCTGTGCGGCCTCTGGAACGGCGCCCTCGTCGCCTTCCTCGGCATCCAGCCGATCATCGCGACGCTGATCCTGATGGTGGCGGGGCGCGGCATCGCCCAGCTCGTCACCGAGGGCGTCATCCTCACCTTCAACGACCCGGGGCTGATCTTCGTCGGGACCGGCTCGGTCTTCGGGATACCGTTTCCGGTGATCCTGTGGATCGTCATTGGCATCGCCGCCTCGCTGCTGTTCCGCACGACCGCGCTGGGGCTGCTGGTCGAGGCGATCGGCATCAATCGCCGCGCCTCGATGCTCGCCGGCATCGGCACCGGCGCGCTGCTCATGGCGGTCTATGCCGCCTCCGGCTTCTGCGCCGCGGTCGCCGGCATCGTCGCGGCCGCCGACATCCGCGGCGCCGACGCCAACAATGCCGGGCTCTGGCTCGAGCTCGACGCCATCCTCGCCGTCGTCGTCGGCGGCAATTCGCTGATGGGCGGGCGGTTCTCCATTGCCGGTTCGCTGATCGGCGCGATGATCATCCAGTCGGTCAACACCGGCATCCTGCTCGCCGGCTTCCCGCCGGAATTCAACCTCGTCATCAAGGCGGCGATCATCGTCGTCATCCTCGTCGTCCAGTCGCCGGCGAGCCACACGTTGTTCGCCTTCTTCAGGCACAGGCCCCGCAGCGAGCCGGCGGCCGCGAGCGAACCCGGGAAGGAGGCTGCGCAATGACCTCGTCGAGACTGTTCCCGCTGGCGACGACGCTTCTGATCTTCATCCTCGCCTATGCGCTCTGCTACGCCCAGTTCCCCAACATCCTGTCGACGCGGGTGATCGGCAATCTTCTGACCGACAACGCCTTTCTCGGCATCGCTGCGGTCGGCATGACCTTCGTCATCCTGTCCGGCGGCATCGACCTGTCGATCGGCTCGGTGATCGCCTTCACCGGCGTGTTCCTCGCGGTCGCGATGGGCGACGGCGGCATGCCGCCGCTCTTCGCCATCCCGCTGCTCCTCGTCATCACCACCCTCTTCGGCGCGGCGATGGGGGCGATGATCCACTATCTCGCCATGCCGCCCTTCATCGTCACTTTGGCCGGCATGTTCTTCGCCCGCGGCGTCGCCTTCCTGATCTCCACCGCATCGGTGCCGATCAATGTCGACCTCTACGACACGCTGCAGGGCCTCTATTTCCGCATGCCCGGCGGCGGCCGGCTCTCCTTCATCGGCATGGCGATGCTCGCCGTCTTCGTGGTCGGCATCGTCATCGCCCACTTCACCTCCTTCGGCCGCAACGTCTACGCCATCGGCGGCAACCGCCAGTCGGCCGAACTGATGGGCGTGCCGATCGCCCGCACCACCATCCTCATCTACGCCTTGTCGAGCTTCCTCGCCGGCCTCGCCGGAATCGCGTTCTCGCTCTATACCTCGGCGGGCTACTCGCTGGCCGCGGTCGGCGTCGAACTCGACGCCATCGCCGCAGTGGTCATCGGCGGCACGCTGCTCACCGGCGGCTTCGGCTATGTCGCCGGGACGTTCCTGGGGATCCTGATCATGGGGCTGATCCAGACCTACATCGTCTTCGACGGAACGCTCTCGAGCTGGTGGACCAAGATCGTCATCGGCCTCCTCCTGTTCAGCTTCATCGCGCTGCAGCGGGGCCTCGTCTGGCTCAGTTCCCGGCGCAACGACGCTGCGGCGGCAGCGTCGGCATGACCGGCCTCCTCGCCACCGTGGCGGCCTCCCATCCGACCCGGTCCAGCCATGCCCATGTGGTCGGGACGCTGGGGCGCCAGATCGTCGACGGGACGTTTCCCCCCGGCTCGATCCTGCCGGGGGACAAGGATCTCGGCGAGACCTTCGGTGTCTCGCGCACGGTGCTGCGGGAGGCCATGAAGACGCTGGCCGCCAAGCGGCTGATCGAGGCCAAGACCCGCGTCGGCACGAGGGTGCTGGAGCGCGAGCGCTGGAACCTCCTCGACCAGGACGTCCTGCGCTGGCGGGTGGAGGCCGGCCTCGACGGCCGCTTCATCGAGGACCTGGCGACCATGCGCCTCGCCTTCGAGCCGGAGGCCGCCGCGCTCGCCTGCCGGCGGGCCGCGGCCGCCGACATCGCCCGGCTGGAGGCGATCGTCGCCGAACTCGGCAATCCCGCCCACGACCGCACCTCCATCGCCCGGGTCGACCTGAAGTTCCACCTCGCCGTCGCCGACATCTCGCAGAACCCGTTCATGCGCGCGACCAGCGGCCTGATCGAGACGGCCCTTGCCATCGTCCTGCGGCTCTCTTCGCCCGCCGAGGACGCCGAGATGATCCGCGAATGCGCCGACAATCACCGGCTCATCGTCGAGGCCATCGCCTCCGGCGACGAGGAGCGCGCCCGCGCCACCATGCGCACCGTCATCGAACTCGGCGCGACGCGCACGCAGGCGGCCTTGGGGGACGGGGCGGCGGAAGGGTGAGAGGTGAGCGCCCTCTCTCCCCTTGAGGGAGAGAAAGCGATTTCATCATCTTGGCGAAGCCAAGTGATAGAAATCGCAAGAGAGGGGTGCCACCGGTTACGTCGCCCCGCCTGTGCATGGTGAGGCCCGGGAACTTCTGCAATGTCGGTACGGATGGAACCGGTGGCACCCCTCTCTTGTCATTCTCAAGGTTTGGACCTCGGCGAGCCGAGGCCCAACTCCTTGGAATGACTTTCTCTCCCTCAAGGGGCGAGAGGGCGCCTGCGCGCCACCGCGAGCGGCCGGGTGGCGAGACCCGCTACCTGTCCCGATACCCCAGCCCCGCGATCACCCCCCGCAGCTCCGCCAGGCCCTTCAGCCGGCCGATCGCCGGATAGCCCGGCTGGGCCTTGCGCGACAGGTCGTCGAGAATGTCCTGGCCGTGATCCGGCCGGAACGGGATCGAAACGTCGGCTCTACCGGCCGCCTTGCGCCGCGCCTCTTCCTTCAGCGCCGCGGCGACCAGCGCCACCATGTCGGTGTCGCCGGACAGGTGCTCCGCCTCGTGGAAGGACACCGGCAGGCCGTCGCCCTCGCGGATGGTGTTGCGCAGGTGGAGGAAATGCACCCGGTCGCCCAGCCGCTCCATCATGCCGGCGAGATCGACGTCCGGCCGCACGCCGAGCGAGCCCGAGCAGAGCGTGATGCCGTTGGCGGGGACGTCCACCGCCTCCATGATCTCCCGGTACTGCGCCTCGGTCGACATGATGCGCGGCAGGCCGAGCAGCGGAAATGGCGGATCGTCCGGGTGGCAGCACAGCCGGATGCCGAGTTCCTCGGCGAGCGGTGCGACCTCCGACAGAAAGTCGACGAAATGCCGCCGCAGCCCGTCCTCGCCGATGGGGCCGTATTCGGCGAGATGGTCGCGCACGTCGGCCAGGGTGAAATGCTCCGCCGCGCCCGGCAGGCCGAAGACGACGTTTCCGGCGAGCTCGACCTTGCGGGCCTCGCTCATGCCGGCAAAGCGTCGCTCGGCATCCGCCGCGACCTCACCCGGAAAGCTCTCCCTCGCGCCGGGACGCTCCAGGATGAAGATGTCGAAAGCGGCGAAGTCGACGAGGTCGAAGCGCATCGCCGTGCCGCCGTGGGAGACACGCCAGGCGAGGTCGGTGCGGGTCCAGTCGAGCACCGGCATGAAGTTGTAGCAGACGATGTCGATGCCGGCGGCGGCGAGGTGCCTCAGGCTGGTCCTGTACGCTTCCACATGCTCGCGAAAAGCGCCGGTCTGCTTCTTGATGTCTTCCGACACCGGCAGGCTCTCGACCACCTCCCACGCGATGCCCGAGGGCGAGCCGTCCCTGCGGGTCGCGATCTCGCGCTGGCGCTGGGCGATCGCCTCCGGCGTCCAGACGTCGCCGGTCGGCACGTGGTGGAGCGCCGAGACGACGCCCTCGACGCCCGCCTGCAGCATGTCGTCGACGCTCACGAGATCGCCGGGGCCGAACCACCGCCAGGTCTGCCGCATTGTCACTCCTCGTTGTCTTTCTCGAAAACGGTCCCGCCGGACCAACTCACATCAGAAGATTGGGTAGGAACAGGACGATCCCCGGCAGCAGCGCCAGGATCGTCACCACCAGCAGGATCGCGAAGACGAAGGGCAGCGATTCCTTGACATAGTCCTCGATCGGGCAGTCCAGGATCGAGCACACCGCATACATCGCGACGCCGACCGGCGGCGTCATGCCGCCGAGGGTGACGATGGTCATCATCAGGATGCCGAAATGCACCGGATCCACCCCCAGGGGCTGGACGATCGGCAGGACGATCGGCGTCAACAGGAGGACGAGCACGGTCGCCTCGATGAACAGGCCGCACAGGAAGACGAAGACGAGGATCAGGAAGACCACGATGATCGGCTGGCTGGAAAGGCCCAGCAGCACCTCGGCGATGGTCTGCGGCGCCCGCTCGAACACGATGGCATAGCCGACCATGCCGGAGAACAGGATGATCAGGGTGATCACGCCGATGTCGACGACGGTCTCGCCCAGGGCCTCCTGGAAGCCTTCCCAGGTCAGTTCGCGGTGGAGGAGGGCGCCGACGACGATGGCATAGACGACGGCGAAGGCGCCGACTTCCGAGGCCGTGAAGACGCCGCTGCGGATCGACACCAGCAGCGCGACGGGAAACAGCAGCGCCCAGACCGCGTCGACCAGCGTCGTCACCACCGTGCGCCAGCTCGGCAGCTCCTTCGCCTCGGCCCCGTAGCCGCGCTTCTTGGCGACGATCCAGACCGTCGTCATCAGCGCGACCATCATCATCAGGCCGGGAATGACGCCGGCCAGAAACAGCCTGCCGATCGAGACGTTGCCGACGAAGCCGTAGAGGATGAGGCCGAGGCTCGGCGGGATCGTTGCGGTGATCAGCGAGCCGACGGCGATGGTGGCGGCGGTGAAGCCCTTGCCGTAGCCCGAGCGGATCATCTCCGGCCCGAGGATGCGCGCCTCCATCGCGGCGTCGGCGACGGCCGAGCCGGACACCCCGCCCATGAAGGTCGAGAGCAGGATGCAGACCTGCGCAAGGCCGCCGGCCATCCAGGAGACCAGCGCGTTGGAGCAGCTGATCAGCCGGCGGGTGATGCCGGTCTTGTTCATCATGTGGCCGGCGAGCAGGAACAGCGGCACCGCCAGCAGCGGAAAGCTCTGGGAAGCGGTGGCGACCTGCTGGATGCCGATCGACACCGGGATGAACTGGCTGGTCAGGAAGAAGCTGAAGCCGGCAATTCCGATCGCAAAGGCGATCGGCATGCCGAAGAGCATCAGCGCGAAGAACAGGAGGGTGGGCAGCAGCATGGCGTTCGGCTCACAGTTCGCCGGTGGTGCGCACGCTGGCGGCGTGGCGCTCGTCCGGGGTCTCGCCGGCGTCGCTGCGCGGCTCGGGCGAATAGACGAGGCCGCCGGAGCGGATGGCGCGCACGAGCTGGGCGAGGAGGACGAGGGCGAGGGCGAGGCAGCCGGCCGGCACCGCGGCCGTCACCCAGGCGTATGAGATGCCGCTGTCGCCGAAGATCCGCGCCGTGTTGAGCAGCGTCAGCTGGATGCCGAACCAGCCCATGGTGGCGAGGAAGGCGAGGACGACGACCGACAGCAGCAGCTCGATCGCGCGGCGCGCCGGAAACGGCAGCTTGGCGACGAAGTAGTCGACGCCGATATGGGCCTTGCGGCGCATCGCCTTCAGCGCCCCGAAGAAGCACAGCCAGACGAAGGCGGCCTGGGCCATGTCGACCGACCAGATGATCGGATGCCCGACGAAGCGCGAAAGCGCGCCGGTGAAGACCAGGACGACGACGGCCGCGAGCAGCAGGCGGCCGATGGCGTCCTCCAGGCGGATGACGATTGCTGACATGAATGGGGGACTTCGCGCCGGTTCGGGAAGGCGAGCCGGCGGCCCTGCGCGGGGCCGCCGGATCTGGACGTCGGGGCCGGTCAGTTGCCGGCGAGAACCGCGTCGACCTGCTTCTTCAGGTCGCCATAGCCGAGGGTCTCGTAGACGCCGGCGGTGGCTTCCCTGAACGGCGTGACATCGATCTCGTCGATCGACATGCCGGCCTTCTCCATCTCTGCATCGACGGTCGCGATGGCTTCCTCGGTACCCTTCGAGGCGGCGTCGCCGGCGGCGAGCGCCTCTTCGGAGACGATCGTCTTGAGGTCGTCGGGCAGCGAGTCGAACCACTGGCCGGAGGTGACGAGGCCGGTGAGCAGGCCGATATGACCGGTCTTGGTCAGGTGCTTGGCGACTTCGTACAGCTTGGCGCCGAAGACGGCGGTGTCCTGCGCCTCGGCGGCGTCGATGGCGTTCTGCTGCAGTGCCGGGTAGACCTCGGTCCAGCCCATCGGCGTCGGCGTCGCGCCCATCGCCTTGATCGTCTCGATCCAGACCGGCGCGCCGGGGGTGCGCATGCGCACGCCAGCAAGGTCGGCCGGCTTGGAGACGGCGTTCTGGGTGACGAGGTTGCGCTGGCCCTGCCACCAGTTGAAGGACAGGATCTTCAGGCCGGCCGTCGTGTTCAGCTCGTCGGCCCAGCCGGCGAAGAGATCGGAGGTGGTGATCTTGCGATACTGGTCGAAGCCGCTGGCGAGATAGGGCCCGCCGAGGACGCCGATGTCGTTGACGAAGACCGCCAGCCGGCCCGGATCGACCAGCACGGCGACGTTCGCTCCGGCGCGGGCCTGCTCGAGCACGTCCTCGTCCTTGCCGAGCTGCGAGCTCGGGAAGATGCGGATCTCGACCTTGCCCTCGGTGCGCTCCTTGACCTTGTCGCGGAACTGCTCGAGGCCCTTGTAGATCGGGTCCTGCTGGGTCAGGGCGGTGTTGACGTTGAGCTGGTAGTCTTGGGCGAGGGCGCTCTGCCCGGAGCCGACGATGAGGCAGCCGACGAGGGCCGCCGCGGCGAAAGCCGTACGAAACATGGTGAGGAACCTCCCGATTCGCGGCAGCGGCGGACTTCTCCCTCCGATCGCTTGCCTGATCTGACTAGTATGGTAGTATGAATCTCGCCTTTGCAAGTGGAAAATTTCGAGCATGCTGAAGATCGACGAGAAGGGGGCGGTGGCGCCGCAGATATTCACGGCGCTGCGCCAGGCGATCATCACCATGGCCCTGAAGCCCGGCCAGCCCCTCTCGGAAAAGGAGATCGCCGCGAGCTTCGGCACCAGCCGCCAGCCGGCCCGCGAGGCGGTGATCAAGCTCGTCGAGGCCGGCCTGGTGCGCGTCCTGCCCCAGCGCGGCACCTATGTCGTCAAGGTCTCGCCCCGCCAGGTGGCCGATGCCCGCTTCGTGCGCGAGGCAGTGGAGGTGGCGGTGGCGCGCCATTGCTGCCTGTCGGCGAGCCAGAGCGCGCTGGAGGCGCTGGACCATCTGATCGCCGGCCAGGAGGAGGCCGCGGCGGCCAACGACCACGCCGGCTTCCTCGCGCTGGACGAGAAATTCCACAAGGGTCTCGCCGAGGCGATCGGCTGCAGCGAGGCCTGGCGGGTGATCGAGACGGGCAAGGCGCAGATGGACCGGGTCCGCTATCTTTCCCTGCCCGAGGCCTCGCCGATGTCGCTGCTGATCGACCAGCACCGCGAGATCCTCGCCGCCATCCGCGCTGGGGACGCCGACGCGGCGGCGGCGGCCGTGCGCGTCCATCTGCGCGAGATCCTGCTCGCCCTGCCGCGCCTCGCCAAGGCCTTTCCGGAGCTCTTCGAGGACGAGGAGCTGCCGGGCCACGCGGCCGACCTGCAGCCGGTGCTGCGGATGGAGGCTTGAGGAAAGGGGTAAGGCATTCCGGCGACTGGCGGATCGGCCTGGGCGTCGCGGTGGCGCTCTATGCTCTTAGTGCCGCATGATCTTTTCCGAAAAGCGGTTCCCACTTTTCGGGATCATGCTCTAAGCTCGGCTTTCGCCCTTGCCTGACGGGCTGGCCGCGTCGCCTGCCTGGCCCTCGAATACCCGTACCGTCCCGCGGCCGGCGGCTTTCGCCGCATAGAGCGCGGTGTCGGCATGGCCGTAGAGCGCGTCGCCGCGGCCATCCCGGGAGAAGGCGATACCCACCGAGGCGCCGATGTGGATGCGCCTTCCGGCCGCGAGGATCGGCCGCTGCATCAGCCGCACCACCGCCGCCCCGAGGCGCATGACGGCTTCATGGGGCGTCTGCGGGCCGAAGACGACGGCGAATTCGTCGCCGCCGATCCGCGCGACGCAGTCGCTTCGCAGGGCCAGAAGCGACAGCCGCCGCCCGACCTCCTTCAGGCAGTCGTCGCCGACGACGTGGCCGAGGTCGTCGTTGACGTCCTTGAAGCGGTCGAGGTCGATCAGCATCACGGCGCCCACCGCAGAGGCCTCCAGGCCTTCCGCCGCGACGCCGCCGATCAACGCCTGGAAGCGGCTGCGGTTTGCGAGGCCGGTCAGGGAATCGAACTCCGCCATGGTGCGCAGCCGCAGCGTCGCCGTCTTTTCGGCGGTGATGTCCTGCTTCATGCCGAAGATGCGCACCGGCTCGCCGTCGATGCATTCGACCGAAGCGGTGATGCGGATCCAGCGCCGGTTGCCGCGCAGGGTGACGATCTCGGCGTCGAGACAGAAGCCGGCCCGCCCCTCGATGGCCTTCGACCGGATCCGTTCCAGTTCCTCGCGGGTGGCCGGCGGATAGCATTCGAGGGTTCTTGCCCGGTCGAGGGCGGAGCCGCGCGGCAGTTCGAAGATGTCGTAGACGACGTCGGTCCAGCGCAGGCTGGAATCGGCGAGTTCGCATTCCCACACGCCGATCTGCGCCGCGGCCGAGGCCCGGTCGAAGACCTTCCGGCTGTGGGCGAGTTCCGCCTCGAGCCGCGCGATGACGGCCTGCTGTTCGCCGATCCTGGCCTCCATTCGGGCGATCCGTGCTTTCGCGTAGGCCGCAGGCGGAACAGCCCGGCGCGCTTTGGCCGCCGGGGCATCCGTCAGTTCGAAGTGGGTCGCTTGGGACAAGGCTGACTTTCGCTGCGGGGACGGGACGATGGGGACAAGTCTAGGAAGTGATGCTTTCTGGAGCGTAAACTTCGCCTGACACTCTCGCCATGTCCCGTAACCGGTTGATCGCGGGGGCGACGTCCGGATGTAAGACCATCATTCGGCGGGCTTGTCATCAGATCGACGGATCATCGCATTTTTGAGCCATTCCAAAAGCTGTTGCAGATCTGCCGCAGGACGATTGGGGCGGAAAAGCGGCAGCCCTTATTTGTTGACTCCTGTTATCATGATAAATAGCACTGACCGGGAAAGGCCGTCCCGACATTCCTGTCAACACATTGGAATGTCTCAAAAAACGGCCGCGTCTTCACCCCTCGGCCAGCTGCGCCCCGACGCGTCGGGCTGCTTCACGCTGTCCCCAGACATGAGCCGTGATCATGCCCGCGTCCTCGCTCCGCCTCCGCCTGTCCGCAACCAGCGCCCTTGTTGCTGCAGCAGTCGCCATGACCGGACCGGCCAAGGCCCAGGAGGAGGGCGAGATGATCTCGCTCGACACCGTGGTGATCACCGGCTCGCGCGCCCCCCAGCGCATCTCCGAGATCGCCAACACCATCACCGTGGTCGACGAGGAGACGATCCGGGACGAGGCGCGGGCCGGCCTCTCGCTGAAGGACATTCTCGGTCAGGAAGTGCCGGCCTTCGATCCCGGCAGCCGCGGCACCCGCACCAATTACGGCCAGAACCTGCGCGGCCGCAGTGCCCTCGTGCTGATCGACGGCGTGTCGCTGAATTCCGCCCGGTCGATCAGCCGCCAGCTGGATTCCATCGACCCGTTCAACATCGCCCGCATTGAGGTGCTCTCCGGCGCGACGTCGCTCTATGGCGGCAACGCGTCGGGCGGCATCATCAACATCATCACCAAGAAGGGCCGGGATGCGGCGCCGGGCCTGCACGGCGAGGTCCAGGCGGGCGTCGGCTCCGGCTTCAATTCCAGCGAGGACCGCGACCTCAACGGCGCCGCCGCCGTCACCTACAATGACGAGACCTGGGACATGCGCCTGTCGATCGCCGGGGCCGATACGAAGGCCTTCTTCGACGGCAACGGCGACATGATCGTCCCCGACATCACCCAGACCTCGACCCAGTTCAACACCGCCGTGGATGTCTTTGGCAATGTCGGCCTGCAGATCGACGCCAACCAGCGGCTGGAACTGACCGCGCAATATTACGACAGCCAGCAGGACAGCCCCTACGGCCTCTATTTCGGCACCAACTACTCCGGCCTGCGCGGCAACCCCGACGATATCGAGATCCGCGACGGCTATTCCTCCGACGTCGACCCGGCGACGAAGCGCAAGATGGTGACGGCGAACTACTCCAACGACGACCTGTTCGGCCAGCAGCTGATCCTGCAGGGCTTCTGGCGCTCCGAGACCCTCGACTTCAACCCGTTCCCGGACTCAAGTGCCCGCTTCTTCTCGGCCTCCAGCCAGGAGACCGACTTCTACGGCTACAAGGCGGCGATCGTTACCGAGCCTCTGGACCGGTTGAAGCTGACCATCGGCACTGACGGCGACGTCGACGACTTCACCGCCAGCCAGACGATCTTCGATCCGGTCCTGTCGGCGGCGACCGGCGCCATGGAGCTGGAGGACTTCGCCACGATCGGCCGCTATCCCGGCATCAAGGTCTCGACGCTGTCGGGCTTCGCCCAGGCGAGCTACGAGGCGACCGACTGGCTGACGCTGTCCGGCGGCTACCGCCACCAATATGCCAAGACCGAGATCGACGACTTCGTCGCCACCACCCAGCAGGCGGCGATCGCCCTCGGCCTCGCCACCGGCGCCGACAGCATCCCGGGGGGGTCGGTCGACTATTCCGCCGATCTCTTCAACATCGGCGCGACCGTGGATGTCGGCGGCGGCAGCCAGGTCTACGGCAATTTCAGCCAGGGCTTCGAGCTCCCCGATCCCGCCAAATACTACGGCCAGGGCAATTACGCCCTGTCCGGCGGGCGCTACGTGCTCCTCTCCTCGGTCAATGTCGACGAGTCCGCCCTCGGCGCCATCAAGACCGATTCCTACGAGCTCGGCTATCGCTATGCCGACGAGACGTTCAAGGGCCAGATCGCCGGCTACTATTCGCTGTCCGACAAGACGGTCGAATACGACCGCACCTCGCTCCTGATCTCGCTCGTCGACCAGGACCGCCGCGTCTACGGCGTCGAGGGCAAGCTCGACGTCAAGCTGCCGCACGGCTTCGACACCGGCGTGATCGGCCACTACGTCCGCTCCGAGGTCAAGGACGGCGGCGACTGGGTCGCCTCCTCGGTGACCGACGCCAGCACCTCGACGCTCGGCGGCCACATCGGCTGGTCGAACGAGGTCTTCAAGGTCGCCCTCAATGGCCAGCATATCTTCGACTACGAGGATGACGACGGCTTGGAACTCGAAGGCTACACGCTGTTCGACCTCGTCGGCTCCTACAAGGTCGAGCCGGCCGATCTGACCCTGAACTTCGGCGTCCTCAACCTCTTCGACAAGGACTACACGACGATCTGGGGCCAGCGCGCCAAGATCTTCTACGGCGCCTACGCCAGCGAGGAAGTGTTCGACTACAAGGGCCGCGGCCGCACCTTCACCGTCTCGATGACGAAGGAGTTCTGATCGCAGATGGAAACTCCTTCCATCACCGGCGAGACGGCGCCCGCGGGTCCTCCAGCCGCGGGCGCCGACCTGTTTCGGCTGAACGGCGCCGGCTATATCGTCGGCGGGACGCGGATCCTCGCGCCGCTCGACCTCGCCATTCCCGCCGGCCGCTTCGTCGCGCTGCTCGGCCACAACGGCTCGGGCAAGTCGACGCTGCTGTCGATGCTGGGGCGCCAGCTCGTCCCGAGCGAGGGCGAGATCGTCTTTGCCGGGGACGCCATCGGGCGCTATGGCAGCCGCGAATTCGCCCGCCGCGTCGGCTGGCTGCCGCAGCAGCCGCCGCTCGCCGCCTCGATGACCGTCGCGGAAGTGGCCCGGCTCGGCCGCTATCCCTGGCGTGGCGCCTTCGGGCGCCACGGGGCGAGGGACGAGCGGGCCGTCGCCGACGCGCTGGACCGGGTGGGGCTGGCGACGATGGGCGAACGGGCGATGACCAGCCTCTCCGGCGGCGAGCGCCAGCGCGCCTGGCTCGCCATGCTGCTCGCCCAGGAGCCGGCCTGCCTGCTCCTCGACGAGCCGACCGCCGCCCTCGACCTGAAGCACCAGCTGGAAGTCCTGCGGCTCCTCAGCTCGCTGAAAGAGACCCACGACCTCACCATCGTCATGGCCATCCACGACGTCGGCATGGCGGTGCGCTTCGCCGATCATCTCATCGCCCTGAAGGCCGGGCGGACGGTCTTTGCCGGCCCGCCGGAGGCGCTGACGAAGCCCGATGTCCTGTCGGCGATCTACGACCTGCCGATCGGCACCGTGCGGCCGGGAGAGACCGGTCCGACCATCGTCTATCCGCTGTAATCCAACCATGGAGGTGACCATGACGCGTCGCTTCGTCTGCCAACTCGTCTTCGCCGCGCTCGCCGGCCTCACGCTTCTCGCGGCACCCGCCGGCGCAAGGGCCGCCGGGCCCGAAGCCGGCCCTGCCTCGACGCCCGTTTCCGGCAAGGAGCGGATCGTGGTCATGGAATGGGCGGGGCTCGAGACGCTCCTCGCCCTCGGGGTGACGCCGGTCGGCGCGGCCGATGCCGGCGGCTACCGGGAATGGGTGTCAACGCCCGCGCTGCCCGAGGCCGTCGCCGAGGTCGGCTCCCGCCAGGAGCCCAATCTGGAGGAACTCGCCCGTCTGAAGCCGGACCTGATTCTCTCCCACGCCCATCTCCGCCCCCTGAAGGGCAAGCTCGAGGCGATCGCGCCGGTCGAGGACGTGACCCTCAACGGCACCGGCACCGACACCTATGAAGCCGTCCTCGAAGGCACCCGCAGGATCGGCGCGCTGACCGGCAAGGCGCAAGCCGCCGAGGCGCTGATCGACAGCGCCGACACGGCGTTCGAGGCCGATGCGTCGAAGCTCGCCGCCGCCGGTCTTGCCGGGCGTTCCATTTATTTCGTCCGCATCATCGACGGCAACGCCCTGCGCGTCCACGGCAAGGGATCGGTCGCGGGCACCGTCCTGTCCCGGCTCGGCCTGACGAATGCCTATCAGGGCACCGTCAACGAATGGGGCTTTGCGACGGTCGAGCCGAGCGCGCTCGCCGAGGATCCGAAGGCCGCGATCGTCGTCGCCGGGCCGGTGCGCGACGACCAGATGGCCGCCGTCTTCGACACGCCCCTCGGCCGGGCGCTGCCGGCAGTGCGGGCGAAGGCGGTCCACGGCCTGCCCGTCACCTGGACCTTCGGCGGCATTCCCTCGGCGATCCACATGGCCGATGCGATCGCCGCGGCCCTGACGCAGAGATCGGCGGAGACGGGCAACTGATCGCCTCGCAGGACCCGGCTCCGGCGACGCGGCTCGCCCTCGTCGCGCTGCTTCTGGCCGCGGCGGGCGTCGCCGCGTCGGCTGCCGGCTGGGATCCGCGCGTCACCCTCGACGTCGTGCGGCTGGGTCTGTTCGATCCGCCGGAGGACGTCTTCGCGGCGGTGATGTTCCACTATGCGACGTTGCCGCGGATCGTCGTGTCGCTGGTTGCCGGCGCCTCGCTCGGCCTCGCCGGCGCGGCGATGCAGGCGGTGCTGCGCAATCCGCTGGCCTCGCCGACCACCCTCGGCGTCTCGGCGGGGGCGCAGTTCGCGCTGGCGCTGGCGGCGCTCGCCGGCCCGGCTGCGACCGTCCTGCCGCGCGAGGCCTGGAGCCTTTGCGGGGCGCTCGCCGCCACCGGCCTCGTCTATCTGATCGGCCGGCGCACCGGCTTCGAGCCGGCCCGGCTGGCGCTCGCCGGCATGGCGATCACGCTCTTCCTGTCGGCGGCCTCCGCTGCGCTCATCCTGTTCAACGAGCAGCAGCTCGCCTTCCTCTTCCTCTGGGGCTCCGGCCATCTCGCCCAGTCGGACTGGACCAGCGCGACGATCCTCATCGCCGCCTTCGTCGCCGCCCTCGCGGCGCTCATCGCAGCCTCGCGGGCGATCGGCCTCCTGGCCGTCGGCGACCAGCTCGCCGCCAGCGTCGGCCTCAAGACCGAGACGGCGCGGCTCGCCGTCCTCCTCCTCGCCGTGGCGCTCACCGCCTGCGTCGTCACCCGCATCGGCGTCGTCGGCTTTGTCGGCCTGGCGATCCCGGCGATCGTCCGGCTCTGCCGCCCCCGCTCGGTCGCACGGTCGCTCCTCGCCTCCGCCGTCCTCGGCGGGCTGGCGCTGTTTGCCGCCGACGCCCTGGCGCAGCTCTCGTCGGAGCTCACCGGCCGGCTGGTCCCGGCCGGCGCGGTGACGGCGCTGTTCGGGGCGCCGGTGCTGTTCGTGCTGTTGTCGCGCACGCGCCTTCCCGCGCGGCCGCACCAGCCGGCGGGCCACACCGACGGGCGCTTCCACGATGCCGGCCTCGGCCTCCTCGCCGGGCTCGCCGCAACCCTCGTCGTGGTGGCGGCCGCCGCGCTCCTGATCGGGCGCACCGGCGCCGGCTGGGAGCTGCTCGCCCCCTCCGGCGACGGCGCGCTCTTCCTCGCCCGGCTGCCGCGGGTCGCGGGCGCGCTGCTTGCCGGGGCGGCGATCGCTCTGTCGGGGCTCCTCGTCCAGAAGATCGTCGGCAACGACCTCGCCAGTCCCGAGCTCCTCGGCATCAGCAACGGGGCTGCGGCGGGAATCGTATTTTCGGCGCTGGTCCTCGGCGTCCTGTCGCGCACCGCGCTGCTTCTCTCCGGCATCGTCGGGGCGCTTGGCGCGACCCTTGTGGTGCTCTGGTTCGCGCGGCGCCACCGCGACCAGATCGCGGCGGTGCTGCTCGCCGGCATCGCGCTCGGCGTCTTCCTCGACTCCATCATCCGCATCGCCCTCGCCACCGCCTCCATGCAGGCGGTGGCACTGCTCACCTGGCTGTCCGGTTCGAGTGTCCTCGTTTCTCTCCCCGAGGTGCTGGGGCTCGGCCTCCTCCTCGCCGCCACCGTGGCGGTCGTCCTCGCCTTTCGCCGGCCCGTCGCCCTCATCGATCTCGGCGCCGAGGTGCCGCAGGCGCTCGGCCTGAAGGTACGCGCGGTCCAGACTGGGATGCTGGCCCTCGCGGCGCTGCTCGCCAGCGCCGCGACGATGGTGATCGGGCCGCTGAGCTTCGTCGGTCTCCTCGCGCCGCATCTGGCGCGGGCGCTCCGTGCCCGCCGCCTTGCCGTGCAGGTCGCCGCGACGCTGCTTCTCGGCGCCATCGTGATGACGCTGTCGGATTTCGTCGGCCGGGTCGCCATGGCGCCGTGGCAGGTGCCGGGAGGCCTCGTCGCGGGCCTCGTCGGCAGCCTCGGCTTCATCCTTCTCACCAGCCGCCGGAGGGTCGCCGGGGCCGGCGCCTGATCTTGCCGATCCGGCTGACTTCCGGCGATATGTCAACTGAAGCAAGGACATCGGACATGACGTTTCCCGCCCGAGCGGTCGGTATCGTGGCCGGACCGTTTCCCGCAACGCTGATCGACGATATCGCCGCCGAGATCGCCGAGCACGGCTATGCCGTCGAACGGCAGGGCGGCGGCCTCGCCGTCGCGCTGCCCGTCGGGCGCGTGGAGGCCGAGCCAGAGGCGGCGGGCTTTTCGGTCCGGATCGCCTCGAGCGGCCCGAAACAGATCCACGAGATGCGCGAGGCCTTCCTGCATTTCCTCGACCATGCGGCGCCCGGCCTGTCGGAGCGGATGACCTGGCGGGGCGACCTGCCGACGGGGGCCTATCCGCCGAATTTCCGCAAGGTCCGTGTGGTCGGCACCCGGCCGGTCTCGCCGAACTTCCTGCGGATGACGATGGCGGCCGGGAATGTCGGCGATTTCGTTACGGGCGGCATGCATTTTCGTCTCGCCATCCCGCCGAAGGGCCGCGCGCCGGTCTGGCCGCTGATCGACGGCGGCGGCCGCACCCGCTGGCCGAAGGGCGAGGACGCCCTGCACAATCCTGCCTACACCTTCGTCGCGGTGGATCTGGAGAAGGGCGAGTTCGACTTCGACCTCTATGTTCATGACGGTGGCAAGGCAACGCAATGGGCGCTGGAAGCCGTGCCCGGCGAGGAGGTCGGCCTGCTCGGCCCCGGCGGCGGCACGCTGCCGCCCGGCAATTTCCTGCTGATGGCAGGCGACGAGACCGCGCTGCCGGCGATCCGGCGGATCCTCGAACTATCCCCGCCGGGCCGGCGCGGCCATGTCTTCGTCGAGCTCGGCGACATCGCCGACCGCTGCGAGCTCGTTGTTCCAGACGGCATGACGCTCGAATGGCTGACCCGCGGCGACGGGCCGGACCTGTGGACGCGGATCGCCGGAGTGCCGTTCCCGGCCGAAGGCGAGAGCCGCTTCGTCTGGATCGCCGCCGAGCGCGACCTCGCCCGCAGGGCCCGCCTGCATTTCCGCGACACGCTCGGCGTCACCCAGGACGAGGCGTATATCTCGGCCTACTGGACGCGCTGACGGCCGCGGCTTCGAGCCGCCCGCCGCTGGCTCCTACTCCGCCGCGCCGCAACGGTCCGCGACCATCGCCAGCGGGTTGTGAAGATCCGTGCCGCGCGCCGGCAGCGGCCGTTCGGCGGAATCCTCGTAGCCGATCTGGAACCGTACCCGGTTGATCGCGACGCGCGGCATCGTCGGGGCGAAGAGGTCGAACAGCGCGAAGCGGTCGGCAAGTTCGGGATGGGCCGCCGCGTGGGCGGCAAGCGTCTCGCGCAGGAGCCCGTAGAACCGCATTTCGTCGAGGATTCCCCGCCGGGCGAGGCTCGCCGAGAGGAACCGCAGCACGGTGACGAAATGCGCCGTCTGGATGTTGTGGACGATATAGGCGGGCGGCTTTCTGGGCAGCACGGCGCGGGCGGCCTCGGGAAGGCTGGCTGCCTGCGGAAAATCCCGGTCGACGAGGTCGAGGTCGCCCTGGAAGTCCTTGACGGTGATCCCGACCGGCAGGTCGCCGTCGAGGACGACGCTGATGTTCTGGCCATGGGCGATGAAGCCGAGGCCGGTGCGGCAGAGGATGTGCCAGAGCGGCACGACGGACACCTGGAACAGCCGTTGCAGCCAGGCCTCCATCGAGGTTCCTGCGCGCCTTGCAAACGCACTCGCGAGCGGCTCGCCGCCGGCTCCCTCGTGGAACAGCGCCGCCGCGGCTTTCCTCGTGAACGAAACGGCCAGGACCGCCGAAGCCATGAGGACGCCCGACAGGCGGACGGGAGGTTCCGGCTGAAATTCGCCGATCGCCCCGATTGCACCGCCCGCTCGCTGGCGATCGGGACCGGCCGGGTGCCGCTGATCCCGCCCGGCGTCGCGACCGGGCCGGACTGCTTTCACGCCAGCCGCTACCTCGAAGTCCGGCCACGGGTCGCCGGCCGGCGCGTCTGCGTCATCGGCGGCGGCCAGTCCGGCGCCGAGGTGGTGCTGAACCTTCTGCAGCAGGAGGGCGCGTCGGCGCCGGCCTCGATCGTCTGGATCAGTCGCCGGGACGGCTTCTGGACCCTGCAGGAGGGCGGCCTCGTCGACCAGTTCTTCACCCCGGGCTATCTTTCCGCCTATCGCGAGATGCCGCTGGAGGTGCAGGCGCGAGCGCTCGCCTCGCAGAAATTTGCCTCCGACGGGCTGACCCCCGCGACCGCCGACGAGATCTACCGCCATCTCTATCGCCGCCGGCACCTGGAGGGCCGGAGCGACGTCACCCTCATCCCGGGCGGGACCTCGTCCATGTCCACCCGTCCGGCCGCGGCCACAGCATCGTCTCGCGCAATGCCGAGGGCGGCCGCGAGGTGCTCGAGGCCGACGTCGTCGTGCTCGCCACCGGCTACCGGGCGTCGGCGCCGGCCTGCCTCGACGGGCTGTCCCGCCGCCTGGCGCTCGAGACCGACGGGGCGCTGGCGCTCGGGGCGAACTACCGCGTCGTCTGGGACGGCCCGGACGACGCGCCGATCTACGGCCTCAACCAGGGCCGGCGCTCCTACGGCGTCATCGACCCGCAGCTCTCCATGGCCGCCTGGCGCAGCGCCGTCGTCCTCAACGACCTTTGCGAGCGGCCGGTCTTCCGCCTCGCCGAGGCCGAGCCGATGGTCGCCTGGCGTCCGGCTTCCGACGGCACGGCGCAGGAGGCCGGCCGTGCGCCGCGGTTGACGGCCTCCTGACGCGCAAGCGGCCCCGGCGCCGCGATCTGGGCCCTTCGCCGGCCGCCTGGAACAACGAATCCGCCTGCCCTGTCGCTTCGATCGATTTTGAGCGATTCGGCACATCGAACGTTAGGGAATTTCTGCAATCGTCACCGCGCTTGATCTGTTCAACCGGGACGAAAGAGACGACCTTGGGCAAGACCATCGGTGAAGTTCCGCGGCGCCGGCTCACGACGGCGCTCAAACGTTTCGCGCGGTCTTCGGGCGGCAATTTCGGCATGATGGTGGGCATCGCGGCGGTGCCGCTGATCGTCGCCATGGGCGGTGCCGTCGACTACTCCAACGCCTTGCGGGAGCGCGAGAGCGTGCAGGCCGCCGCCGACGCCGCGGCTCTCGCCGCCGCCAAATATTCCGGCAATGACGAGGCCGAGCGGACCGCGCGGGCCGACCGCTTCTTTAAGGCCAATCTCGGCGCCGACATCACCGTCCAGGCGACGTCCCTGTCGAAGGTCGACAAGGCGTGGGTCTACGACGCCAAGTTCTCGACGCCGACCGCCTTTCTCGGGCTGATGCACATCGACAAGCTCGACATGGAGGTCGCCTCGACCGTCCGCCAGGCCGACGTGCCGCTCGACATCGCCCTCGTCTTGGATTCCACCGGCTCGATGCAGTCGTCCGGCAAGATGGACCAGCCCAAGGCGGCGGTGAACCTGTTTCTCGACAATTTCGACGGCTCTTCGGGCATCGGCAAGGTGCAGGTTGCCATGGTCCCCTTCGACACCGACGTGAAGGTCAAGGACCTGAACATGGCGATGTGGGCTGCGCCGACGGTCGAGTGCAATCGCATGTCGCAGCCCGACAAGGGCTATTGCAGCACTTCGGCCGCCGGGTTCATGCTCGGGACGAGCGGCACCTACTACGCCGGCCGCAGTGGATCGCGCTACCTCGCCTACATCTACAGCACCTTCGACACGCTGACCGGTTCTCTGCGTGTCGACAGGACGACCTACAGCTGCACCAACAGCCGCTACAACAACTGCTCGACCTCGACTGCCTCGGTCTACGACCGCAGCTACACGCTCTCCCAGGTCAGCGGTAATTTCTCCGGCTGCATCAACGACCGCAAGCAGCCCTACGACACGACCTCCGACGCGGCCGTCGCCTCGACGTCGAACTCGCTCTACATGCGGGCCGCGAACTGCAGCGAGAGCGCCTCGCTCCAGCCCGTCGTCGGCCTGACCGAGGATTTCACGACCCTTCGCACCGCCGTCGGCGCGCTCACCCCCTCCGGCAACACCAACATCGCCGTCGGCGTCCAGTGGGGCATGGAGGCGCTGACCGCCGCCTATCCGCTGCAGGGCAAGAACACCGACGAGAAGACCAAGGCGATCATGATCGTCCTGACCGACGGCGACAACACCGAAGACCGCTGGTACAACTCGTCCGACAGCGACAAGATCGACGATCGCACGGAGCTGGCCTGCACCAATGCCAAGGCGATGAAGAATCCCGACGGCACCGATCTCGAGATGTACACGATCCGGGTGATCGACGGGAACGAGAGCCTGCTCAAGAAATGCGCCAGTGGCGACGACCACTACTATTCCGTCACGAGCGCCAGCCAGCTCACCGCGGTCTTCCAGCAGATCGCCGAGCGGGTGAAGCGCATCCGCATCGTCAGCTGACGGATCCGGCCGGCGGACGCGTCTGCGTCCGTCGCTTCACCGGGACCGAACCACGCCCGCAAGGGCTTCGCGCCGGTGGACCCGCCTGCCTCACTCCATGAACTGCAACAGGATGTGCGAGAGCTCCGGGAAGGCGGCGATGATCGCCAGCCCGATCAGGCTGGTGATCAGGAACGGCACGGCGCCGAGCGCGATCTTCTCCAGCGACATCCGGGTGATGTTCGCCGCCACGAAGAGGTTGATCCCCACCGGCGGGGTGAACAGGCCGATCGCCAGATTGACCATCAGCGCGACGCCGAACCAGACCGGATCCCAGCCGAGCTTGTGGACCACCGGCAGGAAGATCGGCAGGGCGATGAACATGATCGTCACCGCATCCATGAACATCCCGGCGATCAGCACCACCAGCATGATCACCGCCAGAATGATCCACTGGTTGTCGCTGACGCCGAGCAGCGCGCCGGAATACTTGCCGACCAGATCGTCCACCGTCACCACCCAGCCGAACAGGCTGGCGAAGGTGACCACCAGCATGACGACGGCGGAAGAGGCGCTGGCCTCGACCAGGGCCTTGTAGAGCGTCGCCAGGGTCAGGGTCCGGTAGATGAACAGGCCGACGAAGAGCGCGTAGACGGTGGCGACGATGGCCGCCTCGGTCGGCGTGAACACGCCGCCATAGATGCCGCCGAGGATGACCACCGGGGTGAGCAGCCCCCAGAAGGCGTCGACGAAGGATCGGCCGAGCCGGCCGGCATAGCTCAACCCCGCATAGGGGCTCGGCGACAGGCTGGCGAGGCCGCCCGTGCCGGACGTGGTGGATGTCGCCGCGAGCGCCGCATGCCGCGCCTTGCCGGCGAAGGGCAGCGTCGCGATCATCAAGAGGCCCATGACGAGGCCGGGAATGATCGCGGCGATGAACAGCTTGGCGATCGAGGTCTCGGCGATGACGCCGTAGATGACGAGGCCGATCGACGGCGGGATGACGATCGACAGCGCCGCGCCGGTGCAGACGAGGGCGGCGGCGAAGGGCCGCGGATAGCCGTCCTCCTCCATGCCGCGGATGATCAAGGGGCCGATCGCCGCCACCGAGGCGGGCCCGGAGCCCGAGACGGCGCCCCAGAACAGGCAGACCACCGTGCCCACGACGCCCATGCCGCCGGGCAGGTCGCCGACCAGCACCCGGAAGAAGCGGATCATCCGCTCGGCGATGCCGACCGTGCCCATCAGCGCGCCGGCGAGGATGAAGAACGGGATCGCCAGCAGCGAGAACTTGGCGATGCCGCTGGCCAGAAGGTCGCCGACGAGGTCGAGGCCGAAGCCGATCTGCCACATGGCATAGAGCGAGGACAAGCCGAGGGCGAAGGCGACCGGCACGCGCAGGGCGAGCAGCACGAAGAACAGGACGACCATCGCCGTGCCGGGATCGAAATCGAGCACCGTCAGATCCCCTTGCCGTCGTCGGGCACGCCGCCCGGCTGGCGCCATTCGGCAAAGCCCGCCTGAACGAGGCGGATGGCAATCAGCGTAAAGCCCACCGGCAGCCCCACCGAGACGTACCATTCGGGGATCTGCATGCCCGACGAGGTGACGCCGCTTTCATACTGGTTCTGGACGAGCCCCAGCGTGTACCAGGCCGACAGCGCCAAAAGCAGCACCGATAGCGCCGCCGAGATCGCCACGGCGATCCGCCGGCCGGCCGCCGGCAGAAGGTCGGTCACCAGCGTCACGGCCAGATGCTCGCCGCGCCTTGCCGCGATCGCCGCGCCGAAGACGGTGATCAAGAGGAAGCCGTCCAGCAGCAGCTCCTGCGTCGCCGCGAAGGAATAGCTGGTCAGATAGCGCACCACGACATTGACGAAGCCGAGGCCGGTCATCGCCAGGAAGATGGCGGCGCAGATGATCTTTTCCGCCTCGTCGAGGAGGTGACGCATGGGGGCTTCCCGGATGGGTGAAACGTCGGGCCCGGCGGCGGCCGGCGGCCGGCGGCCGTTGCGGCAGAGGCGCCGGCTGTCAAGACTTGGGGGCGGCAGAGCCGCTGGATCTTGCTAGGCTTGAGGGGCGGCGACGACCGACCGGGCGCCGCCGCATTGCGCCTCAGTTGGCGGGCTTGTCGCCGGCCGAGATCGTCTCCTGGAACAGCGCGACGAGATCCGGGCCGACCTTGGCGGCCCAGGTGTCGAAGGCGGGCTTCGTCGCCTGGCGGAAGGCGTCGATCTCCTCGGCGCTCGGCTCGTAGATCTCCATGCCCTGTTCCTTCAGGAAGGCCAGGCCCTTGGCGGTATCCTCGCGGGTGACTTCCTTCTGGTAGCTCATCGCCTGCTCGGCGGCGTCGCGGACCATCGCCTGCTTCTCGGCGTCCCACGAATCCCACAGCTTCTGGGAAACGCCGATGAAGATCGGGTCGTAGGAATAATGCCAGGGCGTGATGTATTTCTGGACCTCGTAGACCCGCTGCGGAATGATCACCGCGCCGATCGGGTTCTCCTGGCCGTCGACGACGCCCTGCTGCAGTGCCGAGAACGTCTCGGTCCACTGCATCTGCTGGGGATTGGCGCCCAGCGCGTTCATCACGTCGATATACATCGGCCCGGCGACGCGCATCTTCAGGCCCTTCATGTCGGCGGGCGACTTGATCGGACGGGCGTTGTTGGTGACCTCGCGAAAGCCGTTCTCGCCCCAGGCGAGGACGACGATGCCCTTTTCGGCCATGATCTCGGTCATCCGCTCGCCCGGCTTGCCGGCCGTGGTCGCATCGACGTCGTCATAGTCGGAATAGAGATAGGGCAGCGAGAACACCGCCATCTCGGGCACCAGCGGGGTGACGTTGATCGCCGAGGTGACGACGAAGTCGAGGGCGCCGCGGCCGACCATCTCGGCCTGCTTCATCTGGTCGCCGCCGGTCAGCTGGGCGTTCGGGAAGATCCGCACGTCCATCTCGCCGTTCGAGCCCTTCTCGAGCAGTTCGTTGAACTTTTCGGCGCCCTTCTGCCAGGTCGTGGTATCGTTGGTGTTGTGCGACAGGCGGAACGTCTCGGCGAGTGCCGGCGTCAGTGCGGTGGCCGCGAACGCGGCGGCAAGGGCCGCAGCGGCGGCGAGATGCTTCAGTGTCATGGTGCTTCCTCCCGGGACGAAATCTGCCGGCCGCGCCGCCCTCCTCCAAGGGGTCCACATGATGGACGTCGGTCATGGCCAGTGAGGCGGAGGTTGCCACCCAAAGCGGATGCTTGCAAGTTCTTATCGCTTGCCTGACAATGGCGAGCGAGAAAACATGTCCACATTCTGGACGGGGTGCGGGTTGGATACGCTGGAAAAGGCCACGGCGGAGAGCGGCGGAGCGCAGAGCGTCGACCGTGCGCTGATGCTGCTCTCGCTGATCGGCCGCCATTGCGAGAACGGCGCGACCCTTGCCGCGATCGTCGAGGGCAGCGGCCTCAACCGCCCGACGGCGCGCCGGCTGGTGCTCGCCCTGATGCGTTCGCGCCTCGTCGAGCAGGATCCCGTCACCCGCCGCTATTTCCTGGGGGAGGAAGCCTACGTCCTCGGCGTCCTCGCCTCGCACCGCTTCGGCTTCCTCGACTGCGCGCTGGAAAGCCTCGCCGTCCTGTCGAAAAAGAGCGGCGACACCAGCTTCGCCTGCGTCCGCCGCGGCGACCATTCGGTCTGCCTGCACCGCGAGGAGGGCGCCTTCCCGATCCGTACCCATGCGCTCCTGCCCGGCCGCCGCCATCCGCTCGGCGTCGGTGCCGGCGCCATGGCGATGCTGGCGGCCCTCGACGATGGCGAGATCGCGCGGGTTCTCGCGGCCAATGGCGCGGTGCTGGCCGAACACTATCCGGCCTATACGCCCGAGGCGATCGAGACCGACATCGCCTTCGCCCGCCGCCGCGGCTTCGCTCTCAATCCGGGGCGGGTGCTGCAGAATTCCTGGGCGATCGGCATGGCCGTGCGCACTCCGGACGGCCGGATCGCCGGAGCGCTCTCCATCGCGGCGATCGACGGCCGGATGGGCGAGGCGCGCCAGGGGGAACTTGCCCAGGAGTTGGCGCTTGAAGTTCAAAAGGTCGAGGCGCGGCTCGACCGTCGCTTCCGGCCGGCGACCGCTTCGGGCCGCCATCCGGCCGAAACGGCACGGTCGATCGAAACGGCAGGAATTGAGACGGCACGGGTCGAAGCACCCCGCCAAACGGTTTTTCTGGGAGGTATCGGATCATGAGCAAGGCACGCATCGTCGGCTGGTCGCACAGCCATTTCGGCAAGGTCGAGGCCCCCTCGACCCAAGCTTTGATGGGGGAAGTCGTCGGCCCCGCCATCGCCCATGCCGGCATCGGGACGGCGGATGTCGACGGCATCTTCGTTGGCGTGATGAACAACGGCTTTTCCAAGCAGGATTTCCAGGGCGCCCTCGTCGGCATGGCCCATGAGGGGCTCGGCCAGGTGCCGGCGGTGCGGCTGGAAAACGCCTGCGCCACCGGCTCGGCCGCCCTCTACACGGCGATGGACTTCATCGAGTCCGGCCGGGGCCGCATCGCCGTCGTCGTCGGCGCCGAGAAGATGACCGCGATCCCGACCGTCGAGGTCGGCGACATCCTTTTGGGCGCGAGCTACCGCGAGGAGGAGGCCGAGGTCGAGGGCGGCTTTGCCGGCATCTTCGGCCGCATCGCCCAGACCTATTTCCAGAAATACGGCGACCGCTCCGAAGAACTCGCGATGATCGCCGCGAAGAACCATTCCAACGGCATGGCCAACCCTTACGCCCACATGCGCAAGGATTTCGGCTTCGACTTCTGCAACACCGTTTCCGACAAGAACCCCTATGTCGCGGGGCCCTTGCGGCGCACCGACTGTTCGCTGGTCTCCGACGGCGCGGCGGCGATCGTCCTTGCCGACGAGGAAACCGCCGAGACCCTGGAACGCGCCATCGCCTTTAGGGCGCGGCGCCACGCCAACGACGTCCTCGCCATCTCGCGGCGCGACCCGACCGAATTCGCCGGCGCCCGCACGGCCTGGGCGAAGGCGCTGGAGGAGGCCGGCCTCACCCTCGACGATCTCGATCTCGTCGAGACCCATGACTGCTTCACCATTGCCGAGATGATCGAATACGAGGCGATGGGGCTGGCCAAACGCGGCGAGGGCTACAAGGTCGTGCGCGAGGGCATCACGCGGAAGGACGGCAGGCTCCCCGTCAATCCGTCGGGCGGCCTCAAGTCCAAGGGCCACCCGATCGGCGCCACCGGCGTTTCCATGCATGTCATGGCGGCGATGCAGCTGATGGGAGAAGCCGGCGATATGCAGATCAAGGACGCCAGGACCGCCGGCGTCTTCAACATGGGCGGCGCCGCGGTCGCCAACTACGTCTCGATCCTGGAGCGGGTGAAGTGATGGACGGCGCGCCGAAGGGAGGCGTCGCGCCGCAATCGACCCGGGTTTCCAACCTCGCCCATCTCGTCACAAGGGCGGCGCGCCGGCTGGGTGATCGGCCGGCCCTCGTCTGGGGCGAGGCGACCTGGAGCTGGCGCGACTTCGACGCCCGCGTCAGCGCCATGGCGGCCGCCCTGAAGGATCGCTTCGGCGTCACCAAGGGCGACCGCATCCTCGTCCAGTCGCAGAACTGCAACCAGATGTTCGAGGCGATGTTCGCCTGCTTCCGGCTCGGCGCGGTCTATGTGCCGACCAACTTCCGCCAGACGCCGGAAGAGGTCGCCTTTCTCCTGGAGGCGAGCGGGGCGAGCGGCCTGATCTGCAATGCGAGCTTTCCCGCCCATGCCGAAGCCTGCCGGCGATCGGACCGCGCGCCGGCCTTCACCCTTTCCATCGGCGAGGCGGCCTTCGGCGAGGATTACGACGCGCTGGTCGAGGCCCATCTCGGGCAAGACGTCCCGAACGTCGCCGTCGACCGCGACGACCCGTGCTGGTTCTTCTTCACGTCAGGGACAACGGGGCGACCCAAGGCGGCGGTGCTCACCCACGGCCAGATGGCCTTCGTCGCCGTCAACCATCTCAACGACCTGATGCCCGGCACCGGACCGGACGACGTCTCGCTGGTCGTCGCGCCGCTCTCCCACGGTGCGGGCGTCCACCAGCTCACCCAGGTCGCGGCCGGCGCGACGACGGTGCTCCTGCCGTCGGAGCGCTTCGACGTCGCCGAGACCTGGGGCCTCGTCGAGCGCCTGAAGGTCACCAACATGTTCACCGTGCCGACCATCGTGAAGCGGCTGGTCGAGCATCCCTCGGTGGACGATTTCGACCATTCCTCGCTGCGTTACATGATTTATGCCGGCGCTCCGATGTACCGGGCGGACCAGAAGCGGGCGCTGGAAAAGCTCGGTCCCGTCATCGTCCAGTATTTCGGCCTCGGCGAGGTCACCGGCAACATCACCGTTTTGCCCGGTGGCGAGCACAGCCTCGACGATGAAGCCGCCCGCCTCGGCACCTGCGGCTTCGAGCGCACCGGCATGGAGCTGTCGATCCAGGACGAGGCCGGAACCGAGCTGCCGCTCGGCCAGACGGGCGAGATCTGCGTCACCGGGCCGGCCGTCTTCGCCGGCTATTACGACAACCCGGAGGCCAACCGGAAGGCCTTCCGTAATGGCTGGTTCCGGACCGGCGATCTCGGCCACCGGGACGAGGCCGGCTATCTCTACATCACCGGCCGGGCGTCGGACATGTACATTTCCGGCGGCTCCAACGTCTATCCGCGCGAGATCGAGGAGAAGATCCTCACCCATCCGAAGATCTCGGAAGCTGCCATCGTCGGCGTGCCGGATCCCGACTGGGGCGAGGTCGGCATCGCCGTCCTCGTCGCCGTTGCCGGCGAGACGGTGTCGGAAGCCGAGATCGGCGCGTTCCTGGCCGACAAGATCTCCCGCTACAAGATGCCGAAGCGCTTCGTGTTCTTCGACGAGATGCCGAAATCGGCCTATGGCAAGATCACCAAGAAGCTGGTGCGTCAGGCGCTGGAAGAGCGCGGCGTCCTGACCGCCGGGGCGGCCGCCTGAGATGGCCGCAGCGATGCGGACGATCCGCCATCCCGGCCCCGCCGCGCCGGTCCGCCACGCGAAAGCCTGGGGCGAGGCGGTGGCCCTCGACTTCCTCATCGAGCCTGGTGAAAACATGGAGGCAGGGCTCGGCCGCGGCGTCGCGCAAGCCGGCTGCGATGCCGCCTATGTCTCCCTACAAGGCGCGAGGCTGGACCCATTCCGCTATGTCATGCCGGCCGGCTCCCCCGGCCCGAGCCATGCCGCCTGGTACTCGCAGACTTTTGCCCCTGAGGGCGTCGTCACCGTGACCGAGGCCGGCGCCATCGTCGGCCGCCGCGACGGCGGGCCTTTCGTCCATTGTCACGGGGCGTGGCAGGCGGAAGGCGAACCGCTCGCCATGGGCCACATGCTGCCGCCCGACAGCCTCGCCGCCGAGCCGATCCGGGTGACGGGCATCGGCCTTCGCGGCGCGGCGTTCCAATCCCGGCAGGACGACGAGACGAACTTCCGCCTGTTCGCCGCGGAACCGGCCGATCGCGATCCGAACGACGCGGCTGGCCAGGCGTCGGACGCTCCCCGCGCCCTCGCTCTGACGCTCCGGCCGAACCAGGACGTCTGCCACGCGATCGAGGCCGTCTGCCGAAACGAGGGCATCGCGCGAGCCCGCATCCACGGCATCGGCAGCCTCAACGAGGCGCGCTTCGAGAACGGCCCGCCGATGCGATCCTACGCTTCCGAACTCCTGATCCGCGACGGCCGGCTGCAAGAGGGGCGCGTCCGGCTGGACGTCGCCGTCGTCGCCATGGACGGGGCGATCTTTACGGGCGTGCTGGTGCGCGGCGACAATCCGGTCTGCGTGACCTTCGAGCTGGTGGTGGTGCCGGAGGGGTGAGGGCGTCGGTGCGGCATGGCGGGGTGGTGGATGTGCCGAGGCACCCCCCTCTGCCCTGCCGGGCATCTCCCCCACAAGGAGGGAGATCGGCAGCTTCGCCGGTGGCAACCCGTAGTGAGAGCTGCTGCTCATTGGGGCAAAGATTGGATGCGCGGAAATGCCGTGGCCGAAAATGGCATGAGGCTTCGAACGAGATCGATCTCCCCCCTTGTGGGGGAGATGCCGGCAGGCAGAGGGGGGTAAGCGGCTTCCGCCGCCGGCTCAGATATGAGAACACCGAGGTGAGGACAAACCCATGAGCGAACATCAAAAGGTCGCGCTGATCACCGGCGCGGCGCGGGGCATCGGGCTGGCGGCGGCCAGGCGCTTTCTGGAAGAGGGCTGGCAGGTGGCGCTGCTCGACATCGACGGCGCGGCGCAGGAGGCGGCGGTCGAAGCTCTCGGGCGGCCCGACGACACCATGGCGATCGCCGCCGACGTTTCGGACCCGGGAGCCGTGGCGCGCGCCGTCGCCGCCACCGAGGCGTGCTTCGGCCGGATCGACGCCCTCGTGAACAATGCCGGCACCGCCGTCTTCAAGCCGCTGCTCGAGACCACCCATGAGGAGTGGCAGCGGGTGCTCGCCGTCAATCTCGGCGGGCCGTTCCTGATGACAAATGCCTGCGCCCCGGTCATGGCGAAGACCGGCGGTGGGGCGATCGTGAACATCACCTCGATCTCCGGCTTCCGGGCCTCGACCCTGCGCGTCGCCTACGGCACCTCCAAGGCGGCGCTGAAGCACCTGACGAAGCAGCAGGCGGTGGAGCTCGCCCATCTCGGCATCCGCGCCAACGCCGTCGCGCCGGGGCCGGTCGACACGGCGATGGCCAAGGCCGTCCACAGTGACGCGATCCGCGCCGACTATCGCGACGCCATCCCGCTGGAGCGCTACGGCCTCGAGGAGGAGCTCGCCGACGCGATCTTCTATCTCTGCTCTGATCGCGCCAGCTACGTCACCGGCCAGGTCCTCGGGGTCGACGGCGGTTTCGACGCCGCCGGCATCGGCCTTGCCACCCTTCGCCGCGACATGCGCGGCGACTGAGGCCAGTCTCTCGTCGGAAGCGGCCGGTCTCAGCCGGTCGGGAAGATCTGCCACCGGCGGGGGCGAAACGTCTGGGTTCCCTCGGGGATCCAGCCTTTGGTCGCCGGGATCGCCACCTCGATCCGCTCGCGCCTTTCGCCGACGGCGATCTCGATCATCCGCGAGCCGGCGTGGCGGCGCACCGCCGCGATCTCGCCGGGGATGGCGCCCGCCGGTTCGTCGGTCGGCTCGAGGTCGTGCGGGCGCAGATACATCTTCGCCGGCCCGTCCGGGATGCCTTCGGCGAGCGGGCCGAGGCTGCGCTTGTCGAGAAACACCTCGCCCTTGTCGATGGTGACGGAGATCTGGTTGGAATCGCCGATGAAGGAATGGACGAAGGGCGAGGCCGGCTGGTCGTAGATCTCGTCGGGCGTTCCCACCTGCTCGATCCGGCCCTGGCTCATCACGACGACCCGGTCGGACATCTCCATCGCCTCTTCCTGGTCGTGGGTGACGAAGACGGTGGTGTGGCCGGTGCGCTCGTGCAGCTCCCGCAGCCAGCGGCGCAGTTCCTTGCGCACCTTGGCGTCGAGGGCGCCGAAGGGCTCGTCGAGGAGCAGCACCTGGGGCTCGATGGCCAGCGCCCTCGCCAGCGCCACGCGTTGGCGCTGCCCGCCGGAGAGCTGGTGCGGAAACCGGCTGCCGAGGTTCGGCAGCTGGACGAGGTCGAGGAGTTCGCCCGCCCGCCGGCGGATCGCCGCTTCCGTCGGCCGGTCCTGGCGGCGGCGAACCCTCAGCCCGAAGGCGATGTTGTCGAGGACGCTCATGTGGCGAAACAGCGCGTAGTGCTGGAAGACGAAGCCGACATGGCGCTCCTGCACGCTCTTCATCGAGGCGTCGTCGGTCCCGAAGAAGATCGAGCCCGATGTCGGAAACTCCAGACCGGCGATCAGCCGCAAGAGCGTCGTCTTGCCGGAGCCGGACGGCCCGAGCAGCGCGACGAGCTCGCCTGAGGCGATGTCGAGCGAGACGCCGTGAAGCGCCGGGAAGCGGTCGAATTCCTTGCGAAGCTTGCGGACGCTGATGTCCATGGGACGGCTCCAGAACGGGGATAGGGGAAGGGTCAGTGGCCGCGCCTGGTCTTCAGGCTCTCGCCATGGCGCCATTCGAGGACGCTCTTGATCGACAGGGTGAGGAGCGCGAGCAGGGCGAGGATCGAGGCGACGGCGAAGGCGGCGGAGAAGGAATATTCGTTGTAGAGGATCTCCACATGCAGCGGCATCGTGTCGGTGAAGCCGCGGATGTGGCCGGAGACGACGGAGACCGCGCCGAACTCGCCCATCGCCCGGGCATTGCAGAGCAGCACCCCGTAGAGCAGCGCCCAGCGCACATTCGGCAACGTCACCAGCCAGAAGGTCTTGAAGCCGCTGGCGCCGAGCGAGATCGCCGCCTCCTCGTCGCCCGAACCCTGCTCCTGCATCAGCGGGATCAGCTCGCGGGCGACGAAGGGAAAGGTGACGAAGATCGTCGCCAGGACGATGCCGGGAACCGCGAAGACGATGTCGATGCCGTTGGCCGACAGAAACGGGCCGAAGAAGCCCTGGCTGCCGAACAGCAGCACGAAGACCAGCCCCGCCACCACCGGCGAGACCGAGAAGGGCAGGTCGATCAGCGTGATCAGGAAGCTCTTGCCGAAGAACTGGAACTTGGCGATCGCCCAGGCCGCGCAGAGGCCGAAGACGAGATTCGCCGGCACCGTGATCGCCGAAACCGTCAGCGTCAGGCGGATCGCCGCCAGCGCGTCCGGATCGCTGATCGCCGCGGCATAGACGCCGATGCCGCCCTTCAGGGCCTCGACGAAGACGAGGACGAGGGGAAGGACGAGGACGAGGCCTAGAAAGGCCAGCGCCGCGGCGATCAGCAGCCACCGCACCAGCGGCCGCTCGGTGGTCGGCGAGCGCCAGCTGCGGGGCAGCACTCGTTCTCGCGCGTCGGGGCGCTGCGTTGTGGCGGTCGCGGCGGCGGACCGTGCGAGCGCGGGCCGGATCGGGGTCTCAGGCAGCATGGCCGAACCTCCTGCGGCTGGAGGCCTGGATGAGATTGATCGCAAAGAGCATCAGGAAGGAGATCGCCAGCATCTCGGCGGCCAGCGCCGTGGCGGCGGCGTAGTCGTATTCCTCGAGCCGGATGACGATCAGAAGCGGCGCGATCTCCGAGACATAGGGGATGTTGCCGGCGATGAAGATCACCGAGCCGTATTCGCCGACCGCCCGGGCGAGGGCGAGGGTGAAGCCGGTGAGGAGCGCCGGCAGCAGGGCCGGCAGGATCACCCGCCGCAGCGTCGACAGCCGCCCCGCGCCGAGCGTCGCCGAGGCTTCCTCGACGTCCCGGTCGAGATCGCGCAGCACCGGCTCCACCGTGCGCACCACGAAGGGCAGGCCGACGAAGGTCAGCGCCACGATGACGCCGAGGGGCGTATAGGCGACCTTCCACTGGAGCGGTGCGAGCAGCTGCCCGACCCAGCCGTTCGGGGCATAGAGCGCGGTCAGCGCGATGCCGGCGACGGCCGTCGGCAAGGCGAAGGGCAGGTCGATGATCGCCTCGACGATGCGGCGGCCGAAAAACTCGTAGCGCACCAGCACCCAGGCGACGAGGAGCCCGAAGACGGCGTTGACGCAGGCCGCCGCCAGCGAGGCGAGGAAGGACAGTTTCAGCGCCGCCAGCGTCCGCGGGTCGGTGGCCAGCGCGACGAATTCGGAGAAGCCGAGGCCGGCGGCGGCGAGGACGAGGGCGCCGAGCGGGATCAGCACGATCAGCGAGAGATAGAGCAGCGTGAAGCCGAGGGCCGGGCCGAAGCCCGGAATGACGCTTTGCTGGCGCAGGCGGAGAAGAGCAAGGCTCGCCATCGTCTGCGCCTCACTCGGCCGGCTTGTAGATCTGGTCGAAGACGCCGCCGTCGCCGAAGAAGCGCGGCTGCGCCTCCGCCCAGCCGCCGAAGTCGGCGATGGTCTTGAGGTCGAGATCTTGAAAGCGCCGCAGATCCTGCGGCGCGGCCATCTCCGGATGGAAGGGCCGGAAGTAGTGCCTGGCCGCCAGCGCCTGCCCGGCGGGCGAATAGAGCTGCTCGAGATAGGCCTTCGCCACCGCCTCGGTGCCGTCCGCCGCGGCATTGCCGGGAACGAGGGCGACCGGCGGCTCGGCCTTGATCGAGATCGACGGGGTGACGATCTCGAAGGCGTCGGGCCCGAGTTCCTCCATGGCGAGATAGGCCTCGTTCTCCCAGGCGATCAGGACGTCGCCGATGCCGCGCTGGACGAAGGTCGTGGTCGCGCCGCGCGCGCCGGTGTCGAGCACCGGGGCGTTCCTGTAGATCTTGCCGACGAAGGCCTCGACCTTCGCCTCGTCGCCGGCGAAGTGCTTCTCGCCATAGGCCCAGGCGGCGAGGAAATTCCAGCGGGCGCCGCCGGAGGTCTTGGGATTCGGCGTCACCACCGCCATGCCGTCGCGGGCGAGGTCGTCCCAGTCCTTGATGCCTTGCGGATTGCCCTTGCGCACCAGGAACACGATGGTCGACGAATAGGGGCAGTTGTTGCCGGGAAGCCGGCCCTGCCAGTCGGCCGGGATCTTCCCGGTCTTTTCGGCGATGGCGTCGATGTCGGCGGCGAGCGCCAAGGTCACGACGTCCGCAGGCAGCCCGTCGATGACGGCGCGGGCCTGGGCGCCCGACCCACCATGGGACATGCGGATCGCCACCGGGGCGTGACCGTCCTTCTGCCATTGCTCCTGGAAGGCCGCGTTGTAGGCCCGGTAGAACTCCCGGGTGGGATCGTAGGAGACGTTCGTCAGGACGTCGGCGGCGGCGGCTGCATCGGCGATGCAGAGCGAGGCGGCAGCGGCGACGATCATCGCCTTGATGGGGTGGCGCATGGGAAACCCTCATTAGTCGACCGGAGTAGTCGAGTATCAATCTCGACTAATCGGATAGGGTTTGTCAAGCATGCTGCAAGAGGGTTTTTTCGCGCCTTAAGGGCCGGGTCAAGGAAGCGTGTCAGGCAATGGCGACCCGCGCTCAACCCTGGCCGTCCAAACCGGCCCGCCAGCGCCGCTGGCGCCCCATGCCGCCAAACACCCGAAATGCGGGCGGTCGACGGCGCGCGGGGCACCCTGCCGTCGGAACGCCACTCTGGCGTCCGAAGGCTGGCAGCGTCGCGAAATGAATGTCGACGGCCCTCAGGCCGGGATGCCGCTCGCAGCCTCGAGAGCGTCGTCGAGCGAGGAAGCCTTGCCGGGATGGGCAAGCGCATCGGCAATGGTAGTGCGGTCGAGGACGTCCCGCGCCGATTGCGCAACATGGGCGAAGACCCGGCGGATCTCGCAGCCGGATTCGCTGGTGCAGTCCTCGCAGCGGCGATAGGCGATGCGGCTGAGGCAGGGCAGCGGCGCGATCGGCCCGTCGATCAGCCGCAGCACCTCGCCGAAGGTGATCGCATCCGCCGGCTTCAGGAGGTAGTAGCCGCCGAGCTTGCCGCGGCGGCTGTGGACGATGCCGACGCGCTTCAGGTCGAGGAGGATCTGCTCGAGGAACTTGCGCGGGATCCGCTGCTCCTCGGCGATCTGCGCGGTGACCAGCCCGCCGCCTTCGGCGCGCGCCAGCGCGAGCAGCGCCCGGAGGGCGTATTTGGCTTTCTGGCTGATCATTCCGACGCTGCAAATCCCATCTGGTTGATGGACATAAGCGATGTGGCGCCGGATTGCCATGCGGCCCGTAGGTTTTCCGCCTGCAGTCCCCACCGGACGAGCCCGGCCGGCCGGCTTCCGCCGGCCGTTTTTCCGCCGCCGGTCGCCGGCGCTCAGACGTCGAGGGTCGTCTCGCGCTCCCATGCCGTGAAGTGGCGGCAGTAGCTGTTCCACTCCTCCCGCTTCAGCCGGGCATAGGCCTTGGAGAAGGCCGGGCCGAGGGCGGCGGTCAGCGCTTCGTCGGCCTCGAAGGCCCGCAGCGCGTCGAGAAGGTTCAGCGGCAGTTTGGGCGCGTCGGCCAGCCTGTGGCCGTCTTTGTACATGTCGAGATCGCTGTGCGGCCCGGGATCGGCGCAGGTGGCGAGCCCCTCGAGGCCCGCCGCGATGATCGCCGCCTGCAGGAGATAGGGGTTCGCCGCGCCGTCGGGCAGCCGCAATTCGAAGCGCCCCGGCCCCGGCACGCGCACCATGTGGGTGCGGTTGTTGCCGGTCCAGGTGATCGTGTTCGGCGCCCAGGTGGCGCCGGAGACGGTGCGCGGCGCATTGATCCGCTTGTAGGAGTTGACCGTCGGATTGGTGATCGCGGCGAGCCCCTCGGCGTGGCGCATGATGCCGCCGAGAAACATGCGGCCCCTTTCCGACAGGCCGAAAGGCTGCGTCTCGTCGGCAAAAGCGTTGGTGGTGCCGGCCGCGTCCCAGACCGAGACGTGGCAGTGGCAGCCATTGCCGGTGAGGCCGGAAAACGGCTTCGGCATGAAGGTGGCGCGCAGCCCGTGCTTTTCGGCGACGGACTTGACCATGAACTTGAACAAGGAGTGCCGGTCGGCGGTGGTCAGCGCGTCGTCGAAGGCCCAGTTCATCTCGAACTGGCCGTTGGCGTCCTCGTGGTCGTTCTGGTAGGGCGCCCAGCCGAGCGCCAGCATGTGGTCGCAGATCTCGGCGACGACGTCGTAGCGCCGCATCAACGCCTGCTGGTCGTAGCAGGGCTTTTCCGCCGTGTCGAAACCGTCCGAGATCGCCGTGCCGCCCGCCTCGAGCAGGAAGAACTCCGCCTCGACGCCGGTCTTCACCCGCAGCCCCTTCTCGGCCGCGGCCGCAACGAGGGACTTCAGCACCACCCGCGGCGCCTGGGCGACCGGCTCACCCGCCATCGTCAGGTCGGCGGGGACCCAGGCGACCTCCGGCTTCCAGGGAAGCTGCACGACGCTGCCCGCGTCGGGCATGGCGAAGAGGTCCGGATCGGCCGGCGTCAGGTCGAGCCAGGTGGCAAAGCCGGCAAACCCGGCACCTTCCGCCTGCATCGCGCCGATCGCGGCGGCCGGCACGAGCTTCGCCCGCTGCGCCCCGAAGAGGTCGGTGAAGGAGATCATGAAATATTTCACGCCGATCTTTTCGGCGAATGCGGACAGGTCGCTGGTCACGTCACGGGGTCCCCTCACGGTGCTTTGCTCAAAGTGAACGGACGTCGCCTCCCTCGGCGGTCATGCCGGCTGCGGGGTCTCAGAGCCCCGTCTGGCCGGGTATCCAGCTGGTGCCGGCGAGCGGCACCCGCGCCATTGCCGCCGCCTCGATGGTCAGCGCCACCAGGTCTTCCGGTTCGAGATTGTGCAGGTGGTTGTGGCCGCAGGCGCGGGCGATGGTCTGCGCCTCCAGCGTGATCACCGTCAGGTAGTTGGCGAGGCGCCGGCCCGCCGCGACCGGATCGAGCCGCGCGGCGAGCGCCGGATCCTGCGTCGTGATGCCGGCTGGGTCGCTGCCCTCGTGCCAGTCGTCATAGGCGCCGGCCGTGGTGCCCAGCGCGTTGTAGTCGGCCTCCCATTTCGGGTCGTTGTCGCCGAGCGCGATCAGCGCTGCGGTGCCGATCGACACCGCGTCCGCCCCGAGCGCCAGCGCCTTGGCGACGTCGGCGCCGTTGCGGATGCCGCCCGAGACGACGAGCTGCACCTGGCGGTGCAGCCCCAGATCCTGCAGCGCATGGACGGCCGGGCGGATGCAGGCGAGGATCGGCTGGCCGACATGCTCGATGAAGACGTCCTGGGTCGCCGCCGTGCCGCCCTGCATGCCGTCGAGGACGACGACGTCGGCGCCGGCCTTCACCGCCAGCGCCGTGTCGTAATAGGGCCGGGAGCCGCCGACCTTGATGAAGATCGGCTTCTCCCAGTCGGTGATTTCCCTGAGTTCGAGGATCTTGATCTCGAGGTCGTCCGGCCCGGTCCAGTCCGGGTGGCGGCAGGCCGAGCGCTGGTCGATGCCTTTCGGAAGGTCGCGCATCCCGGCGACCCGGTCGGAGATCTTCTGGCCGAGCAGCATGCCGCCGCCGCCGGGCTTGGCGCCCTGGCCGACGACGATCTCGATGGCGTCGGCCCGGCGCAGGTCGACCGGGTTCATGCCGTAGCGGGAGGGCAGGTACTGGTAGACGAGGCGTTCCGAATGGCCGCGCTCCTCGTCGGTCATGCCGCCGTCGCCCGTGGTCGTCGAGGTGCCGGCAAGGGTCGCGCCGCGCCCCAGCGCCTCCTTGGCCTGGCCGGAGAGGGCGCCGAAGCTCATGCCGGCGATGGTGACCGGGATCTTCAGTTCGATCGGCTTCTTGGCAAAGCGCGTTCCCAGCGTCACGGAGGTATCGCAGCGCTCGCGATAACCCTCCAGCGGATAGCGCGACATCGAGGCGCCGAGGAACAGGAGGTCGTCGAAATGCGGCAGCGGCCGCTTGGTGCCGCCGCCGCGGATGTCGTAGATGCCGGTGGCGGCGGCGCGGCGGATCTCGGCCATCGCGGCGTCGTCGAAGGTCGCGGAGCGGCGCGGCGGGGTCGGCGGGTTGTGATAGGTCATGGTGCTCGCACTCCCGCAGCACAGGGCTCCGGCCTCGCCGCGATGGTCATCGGCCCGGCCTCGGCAGGCATCGGCCCGGTCTCGATAGGCCCGGCCTCAGTAGGCATCAGAATTGTCGATGTCGAAGTTGTAGAGCTTGCGGGCCGAGCCGTAGCGGCGGAACTCCAAGGGCTTCACGCCGCCCATGCCCGCCGCTGCGAGCAGGCGCTCCAGCGTCTCGAGATGCTCGCCCCGCATCTCCTTCTCGATGCAGTCGGCGCCGAGACTCTTCACCCCGCCGCGCACGAAGAGCTTCGCCTCATAGAGGCTGTCGCCCAGCGCCTCGCCGGCATCGCCGCAGACGACGAGATGGCCGGACTGACCCATGAAGGCCGACATGTGGCCGACATTCCCGCCGACGACGATGTCGATGCCCTTCATCGAGATGCCGCAGCGCGAGGCGGCGTTGCCCCGGATGACCAGCAGGCCGCCGCGGCCGGTGGCGCCGGCATATTGCGACGCGTCGCCTTCGACGATCACCGTGCCCGACATCATGTTCTCGGCGACGCCCGGTCCGGCCGAGCCGTGGATGGTGATCGCGGCCTCGGCGTTCATGCCGCCGCAGTAGTAGCCGACGGGACCGTGGACGGCGATGGCGACCGGCGCCGCGCATCCGACCGCGACGGCATGGCTGCCGCGCGGATTGCGGACCTCGAAGGCGCGGTCGTTGGTGCCGGGCGAAAGGGCGTGAAGCGCCTGGTTCAGCTCCCGGATCGGCGTGGTGGCGAGGTCGAAGGCGGGCATCGGGCGTGAAGATCCTCGATCGGGCGGGTCAGGCGGCGAGCATCGCGTCGCCGGGCGGCCCGTCGCGGTCCCAGAAATAGACGGCGGCCGGCTCGGGCTCCCAGATCCTCGCCGCCTCGATCCCCGGCAGCCCGACGAGGGCGCGATATTCCGAGCCGAATGCGACGTAGCGGTCGGTCTCGGCCATGATGGCGGGCTTGCAGGCGATGGGATCGCGCAGGACGCCGAAGCCGGTCCGGGTGCCGACGACGAAGGTGAAGAAGCCGTCGAGGTCGCCCAAAGCGTCCGTCAGCGCGCCGCCAAGATCGCGGCCCTTGGCCATCCGGGCGGTCAGATAGGCGGCGGCGACCTCCGTGTCGTTCTCGGTCGCAAAGCCGATGCCCCGCCGGGCAAGTTCGCGGCGCAGGTTGTTGTGGTTGGAAAGCGAGCCGTTGTGGACGAGGCACTGGTCGTCGCCCGTGGAGAAGGGATGGGCGCCGAGCGTCGTCACCGCCGATTCCGTCGCCATCCGGGTGTGGCCGATGCCATGGGTGCCGCGCATGTCGCGAATGCCGAAGCGCGCGACCACGTCCCGCGGCAGGCCGGTCTCCTTGTAGATCTCGATGGTCTCGCCGGCGCTCATGACGCGGAAGCCTTCGGGCGCATCGGCCAAAGCTTGCCGCAGGGCGCCTACCCGGTCGCTCGGAAGGCCGACGACGGCGTGGGTGTCCGTGATCGTGAGGGTGACGCTCTCGCCGCCGGCCTGCCGGGCGAGCGTCTCGAGGGCGGCGAAAGCGCGGGCCGGGTCCCCCGCCTGGACCGTCACCTTGGAGCGGCCGGCGACGGCGTCGCCATAAAGGGCGATGCCGGCCGAATCCGGCCCGCGATCGGTCATGGTGACGAGCATGTCGGAGAGGAGGTCGCCCAGCAGGCCTTCCAGCGCGGGGTCCTTCAGGAACAGGCCGACGATTCCGCACATGAGGGCTCTCCCGCCATTCGACGTGGAGGGACTATGGCAGAGGCCCGCCGGCGGATCAACTGAGAAGAAACTAAATTTCCTGCCAAGGCTCTCCAGCGGCGTTGGCCTCGGTGCTTCACCCGGCGGGCCGGACTGCCGCGGCGAGCGTTGCCGCCGCATCGCCGATCTCGAGGCTCCGGGCGACGAGGGCCGCGGCCGCGCCGAACACCGACACGATGCAGAGGGTGGCGAGGAGGGCATGGGCGAGACTGCCGGCAAAGACGGTCTCGCTGAGCCAGCCGACCATCACCGGGCCGATGCCGAGCGAGATCAGCGTCACGCCGAGGATGAAGCCGCCGGTCATGCGGCCGCGCAAGGGGGCGGGCGTCAGCCGCTGGACGGCGACGAGGCCGACGGGGGTCGCTCCACCCAGCGCGAAGGTGGTCGCCGCCAGCGCCGCGATCGCCAAAGCGAGATCTTCGGCAAGGCACGCTGTCGCCCCGGCGATCATCGCCGCGACGAGGGCGAGGGCGACGACCAGGGCCGGCGCGCCGGCGTCGCCGCGCCGGGCCAGCCGGTCGATCAGCCAGCCGCCCGCGACGTTGCCGGCCGGGCCGAAGGCGATGACGATCGGCCCGAAGATCAGGCCGCTCTCCGCGGGCGTCAGGTCGAAGCCGCGCACCAGCAGCGTCGGTGCCCAGGCGGCGACCACCTGGACCATGAGGATCGTCGCGGCGGCGCAGCCGAAATAGGCGAGATACAGCCGCCAGCGCTCCGCCAGCGCCAGCCCGAGAGGCGGCGGGGTTTCGGCCTTGCGGACAGTTCGCGGCGGCTCGGCGCCGGTGGAGAACCAGGCGAGGGCCGCGACGTTCAGACAGAGCGACATGAGGAAGAGCATGCGCCAGGGTTCGAGCGGGACGGTGGAGAAGAGGCCATCGCCGATGAGGCCGAGGAGAAGCCCGCCGGCGAGAAGCGCCAGCCCCCGGCCCAGTGTCGCGGCGGAGGTGAAGACGGCGATCGGCCGGCCGATCCCGCCCGGCCCGAAGCCGTCGGCGATCAGGCTCGCGGCGGCCGGAACCAGCGCCGCCTGGCCGAGGCCGACGATCATCCGTCCGCCGACCAGCGCGGCGAAGGACGGGGCGAGGGCGCAGGCGAGGGTGCCGAGCGACCACACGGCGAGTGCCGCCATGACGATCCTGCGGCGGTCGAAGCGGTCGGCGAGCGCCCCCGCCGGGACCACCGCCCCGGCATAGAGGAGGACATAGGCGGTGCCGTGGAGAAAGCCGAGTTGGGTGTCGCCGAGGTTCAGCTCCCTCTGGATCGGCACCAGCACCAGGGCCAGCAGATGGCGGTCCATGGCGGCTACGAGATGGACGAGCGCCAGCGCCAAAGCGAGACCCCAGGCCCCGGGGACTTGCGCCGCAATTTCCCTCCGGCCCTGCGCCTTTCCTGCGCGGATCACGAACAGGCGGCGGGCTGCAGCATCGTCAGGGACGAGACCCAGCGGTCGAATCCGCCGGGCCCGTTCGCGGCGATCAGTCCGGCCTCGTGCGGAACCTCCAGCTGCCGGCGCCGGAACTGCCCCGGCGGTACGGCGAAGGTCGCGCGGAAGCTGCGGCTGGCGTGGCTTTCGCTGGCAAAGCCGCAGGCGAAGGCGAGTTCGGCGATGCTCCTCAGGTCCCGCGGCTGGCTGAGCAACGCCCGGAACCGGTGGGCGCGCCGCAGCTGGATATAGCTGGCGACGCCGCCGAGGGTCTTGAACAGCTCGTAGAGCCGCGAGCGTGACACGCCGATGCGCATGGCGATGAGGTCCGGCCCGAGATCGCGCCGCGGCAGCTCCGCCTCGATCACCCGCCGGGCGGCCTCCAGCTTGGCGCCCGCCCCCGCCTTCGAGCCGATGCCGTCCGCGCCCGGCCGCAGGGCGATGGCGAGGAGTTCGGTGAAGACCGTCATCATGCTGGTCAGCGCGTCGTCGGAGAGGGTGCGGGCATGCCGGTTGAGCGAGATCATGAAGTCGGCGAGCAGCGCCGAGCCGGGCGGCGACAGGATGCGGCCGTGCAGCTCCTCCGGTCCGAAGAAGGCGCGTTCGACGACGTATCGGGCGATCGAGAAGGTCAGGATGTGCGCACGCTCGCATTCCGTCCGGTATGGGCGGCGCGTGTCGAGGAGGATGATCTCGCCCGGCCGCACCTCGGCCGCGCCGTCGCCGGCATGGGCGACGAGCCGTCCGGACAGGTTGAGCTGCATGACGAAATGCTCGAAGCCGTCCTGGCGGATCCGCCGCATCGTCCGCTCGTGGCCGACATGGTCGAGCCAGCGCTCGAAGGCGACCATCTCGCCCAGCGGCCGCGCCTCCAGCCGGGCAGAGAACTGCGCGCCGAGGCGGATGGCGTCGGTGCCGCCGGCATAGAGGCTGCGATAGGCCTCGAACCGGTCGGCGGGCCGCATCGTCTCGGTGGAAAACTGCACGACCGGCCGGTCTGCCGCTAAGAAAGCACTTCCTGTCGACAAGAATCCGCTCCAGACATCCACGCTCCACCAGCGTCATGTCTATGATATCGAATGCTTTGCAGGCAATGTTTAAACGGCGATGACTCTGTGTCGGCGCAGCGAATACGCGTCAGTGCGGCAAATGGGCGCTACCTTGGGGTCGGGGCCGGGGCCGGGCCGGGGCTGGCGGTCCGCCCCCGCGGCGCCGCCTTGTCTCTGTCGCTGTCCATGGCTTTGCCGCCGCCGCCCCGCCTTCGCTTCGTCAGGGCGATCAGACCGCGTTGGAATAGCGCGCCGTGCCGCCCTGCAGATGGGCGTCGAACCAGGAGGCGACGATGCGGGTGAGCGGCCGGGCTTCCGGCGGGATGAAGAAACGGCGGCCGGCGACCTGCGCCAGCCCGTCCTCGTCGGTTGCCGCCAGACGCAGCGCCTGTCGCACATGCGGCTCCGCGGCCAGTCCGAACCGGGCCAGGAGGGCGTCGAGGTCGATGGCGAAGTCGCACATCAGCCGCTCGATCATGTGGCCGCGGATCTCGTCGTCCCGGGTCAGCCGGTAGCCGCGGAGGGCTGCGGGCCGGCCGGCGGCGATGGCCTCGCGGTAGAGGCCGGTCGGCACGATGTTCTGGATGTGGCCGCCGAAAAACCGGCTGATCGCCGAGGCGCCGAAGCCGATCAGCGTCTCATGCGGATCGGCCGTGTAGCCCTGGAAGTTCCGCCGCAGCGCCCCCGCCCGTGCCGCTTTGGCGAGGCGGTCTCCGTGCCTTGCGAAATGGTCGATGCCGACCGGCTCGAAACCGGCCCCCGTCAAGGTCCGCGCGGCCCGCGCCGCATCCGCGAGCCGCGCCGCTCGGCCCGGCAGATCCTCGTCGCGGATCATCGTCTGATGCTTCTTCACATGCGGGACATGGGCATAGCCGAACAGCGCAATCCGCTCTGGCTGAAGCTCGATCACCTTCTCCACCGTCGCGTCGAGCCGCTCCGGCGTCTGCAGCGGCAGGCCGTAGAGGACGTCGACATTGATGGTGACGCAGCCGGACGCCCGCAATTCGTCGATCACATCGCGGGTCTCTTCGAAACTCTGGGGCCGGTTGATCGCCGCCTGGACCTCGGGGCTGAAATCCTGGACGCCGATCGAGGCCCGGGTCAGCTCGAGGGCGCGCAGACCGGCGAGCGCCTGCGGCGTCACGTCGGAGGGATCGATCTCGACGCTGATCTCGGCATCGGGCGTGAATCGGAACGCCCCCTGCAGCGCCTCGGACAGCCGGGCCATGTCGCCGGCGGCAAGGAAGCTCGGCGAGCCGCCGCCGAGATGCAGCGCGCCGAGCCTCGGCGAGAAGCCGAGCCGCGCGCGGAAGGCCGCAATCTCCTCGACGAGGGATCCGACATAGGCTTCGACGGGATCGTAGCGGCGCGTCTGCTTGGTATGACAGCCGCAGAACCAGCACAGCCGGTCGCAGAAGGGAATGTGCAGATAGACCGAGACCGGCGTGTCCTCATCGAGGCCGGCGCAGAGCTCGCTCCACAGCGCCGGGCCGGCGTCCGCGGCAAAATGCGGTGCCGTCGGATAGCTGGTGTAGCGGGGCACCTCGGCGCCATGCCGGGCGAGGACGGCGCGATGATCGATCGCGGCGACCGGCGCGTTCATGGCGTCACCCGGCCCTGGCCAGCCGTGGCGAGCAGCGGAACCAGATGCTCCTCCTCGAAGGCGATGTGCCGGCGCAGCCCCTCGAAGAAGCCGCGCAGCATGTAGCCGAGCGCCTCGGCCTGCGGATCGGCCTGGGCGTGTCGTCCGTCGGCGCCGGGCGCATGAGCCGGCTCGATGGCGGCAAACCGCACGGCCGGCCCGGCCTTCGGCCGCTCGCCCCGCCGCCTCGATGCGACCCGCATGACCGCGTCGACGAGCTTCTCGGCCAGCTCCTCGGCGAAGCTCTCGTCCTCCCAATGCTCGAAATGCAGCCGTTCCAGCGTGGCCGACAGCTCCGGCCGGGTGGCAAAATGCGCCTCGAGCAGCGGGAAGACCGTCTTTTCCTCGAAGGCGTGGGCGCGCCGGATGGTCGGCCCGATCAGCCGTGCCACGTGCAGCGTGTGCTGGGTGTCGAGATTGTCCGGCAGCGCGTCGGCGATGGCCTCCAGGGCGGCGCAGAGCCGGCGCTGCACTTCCAGCTGGCGCAGCAGTTCGCCAGCGACCTCGGCGTCCCGAAGCTCAGGGGAGCCTCCGCCTGCGGCTAGGGGCGGGGTCGGCGGCGAGGCGTCGGAGCGAACCGGGCGCAGGACGATGACCGCCGCGCCCGCCTCCGCCCCGGTTGCAGGTTGCGGCGCTGCTTCGACTGGCGACAGGGACGCGGGCTGGAACGTCATGGCAGGGCTCCGATGGCAATGCTTCCTCACCCTCCTTGTCGCCGATCCCGCGGCCCGCCGCCTTGATCCAGGTCAACCTGCATCGAGCCCGGCGCATCGCCGGCAAAAGCACGCAAGCAAGGTCCCCGACACGGGCATTGGGACTGGGCGAGCGGGCGAAAGCGGCCGAGCCTGCGCATGCCCGCAGCCGGCGCACCGCCGCGCGGCCGGTCCCTCTTCAGCCCGGCGTCCCCTCGTGGACGCGGGCGAAGCGCTGGATCACGAAGGAGCGGAACAGCGCGATGGCGGGATCGGCCATGTCGTCCGGATGGACGGTGAGATAGTAGCCGAAGCCGCTCTCGCAGGTCGCATCGAAGGGGATCGCCAGCCGGCCCTCGGCGATCGGCCGGGCGAACATGTCCGGGTCGACGAGGATCACCCCGTTGCCGGTCATCGCCCAGTCCACCGTCAGCGCCTCGGAATCCAGGGCCATTCCGCGATCGGCAGGGATGTCGAGGCCGAAATGCCGGGCGAAGGCCGACCACAACACGCCGAAGGGCTCGCCTTCGAGGCGCGTATGCAGGAGTTCGTTGGAGCGCAGGAAGGTCTGAAGGTCCATGCCCCGGCAGCGTTCGGCGATGTCCGGCGCGCAGGCCGGGCTCTGGCGGATCGACCAGAGCGGGTCGCGCACCGCGTCGTCGAGCCGTGGCCGGTCGAAGACGACGGCGATGTCGGACGGCGACCGCGGCAGGCCGACGCCGTTGGAGCTGAAGAGATCGATCGAGATGTCCGGATAGGCCAGCCGGAAATCCCGCAGCACCGCCATGCCGACCACCTGCAGGAAGGTCGGCGGCATGTGGACGCGCAGCATGCGCTGGGTCGTGCCGGCCTTGCGGCGCAGCGCCTGCATGGTGGTCTCCAGCCCGTCGAAGGACTTCGTCACCACCGGCAGCAGCGCCGCCCCCGCCGCCGTCAGCGCCAGCCCCTGCGGCCGCCGCTCCAGGAGCTTGCAGCCGAGCAGGTCCTCCAGCCGGCCGACATGCCGGCTCAGCGCGCTCTGGGAGATGTGCAGCGCGCCCGCCGCGCCGGTGAAGCTCAGCCGCTCGGCCACCGCCTCGAAGGCGCGCAGGGCATTCAGCGGCAGCCAGAGCCTTGCCCCCTCCGGCGCTTCGGCGGGCTGGACCTTCTGTCTGTCGCGGGGAGGATCGACCGGCTCCGACGCACGCACCGGCATGGTTTGCCTCAATTCGATAGGGCGATGCAAAAACGATATTTGCCCGCAATTGCGGCCGCTGCCAAGCTGGTGCTCACAAAGGAGACAGCATGCGCGACTTGTCCATGATTGCGGCAGCCCTCGCCGAGCGCAAGCCCGGCCATTCGCTGCCCCAGCTGCTCTACAACAGCCCCGAGGCCTACGAGTTCGACCTCGAGGCGATCTTCGGACAGTCCTGGATCCTGGCGGGCTTTGCCTGCGAGATCCCCCGGCCGCGCGGCTATCTCGCTCTGACGATCGGCCGCTCGCCGGTGGTGATCACCCGCGATCGCGACGGCGCCTTCCGGGCCTTCTTCAACTCCTGCCGCCATCGCGGCGCCCAGGTCTGCCCGGACGGGCCCGGCGGCAAGGCGCGCCTGACCTGCCCCTATCACCAGTGGGTCTACGGCCTCGACGGCAGGCTCGTCCACGCCCAGAACATGCAGCCGAGCTTCCGGCCAGACGAGCACGGGCTGAAACCGATCCATGTGGAGGAGGTGGCCGGTGCGCTCTTCGTCTCCTTGGCCGAGACGCCGCCGGCCTTCGACCGCTTCCGGGCCGATCTGGAGCCGCTGCTCGCCCCCCACCGGCTGAACGAGGCCAAGCTCGCCCACCAGAACACGCTGGTCGAGAAGGGCAACTGGAAGCTGGTCATGGAGAACGCCCGCGAGTGCTACCACTGCGCCGTCGGCCATCCCGAACTCGCCTTGACCTTCCCGATCGCCGAGGCGAAGGGCGGGCAGTTCGCCAAGGAGGGCGATCCGCGCCACGCCGCCTTCGACGCGCGCCTCGCCGCGGCGGGTCTCGCCAAGGGGCCGTTCCTCGGGCCCTGGTGGCAGGTCGAGCGGTTCCCGCTGAAGGAAGGCCAGGTGTCGCTGACCATGGACGGCCGGCCGGCGGTGACGAAACTGATGATCGCCGGCGACGACCCCGATGTCGGCTCGCTGCGCTGGGCCATCGAGCCGCACTCGTTCTGCCACTCGACCGCCGACACCACCGTCTATTTCAGCGCCATGCCGACCGCCACCGGCGAAACCGTCGTCACCTGCAAGTGGCTGGTCCACCAGGACGCGGTCGAGGGCGTCGACTACGACGTCGAGCGGCTGACGGCGCTGTGGAACATCACCAACCAGCAGGACCGCGACCTGGTCGAATTGAACCAGCGCGGCGTCAACTCGCTCGGCTACACGCCCGGCCCCTACTGCGAGGACGGCGAAGACTACGTCATCCGCTTCGTCGACTGGTATTGCGACAAGGCCGAGAAATTCATCGCCGCGCGCACCGGTTCCGATACCGGCATTGGCACCAGCATCGACTGGCGGCCGACGGCGATGGACGTCCTGCCGGCGGCGATCGGCACCGCTGTTTCGCCGGCTCCCGGCCTCGCTGCCGTCCCGTCGGAGATCGGCCTCGCGCTGGCCTTCGCCGCCGATGTCTCCACGGCCGCCGGGGCCGAACAGCGGCCGGACGCCTCGTGAGCGGCGGCAAGCGCCCGGACATGGAACCGGAAGGCCTGCATCCCGACACGCTGGCGGTCGGCTTCGGCTACGATCCGCAGGACGCCTATGGCGCGGTGAAGCCGCCCATCGTCCTCTCCTCGACTTTCGCCTATCCCTCGGCGCAGGCGGCCAAGGACGTCCACCAGGCCTATTTCGACGGGCCGTCGCCGGAGCGCGACGCCCCCTACATTTATGCGCGGCTCGACCATCCGGGGCTGTCGCTCCTGCAGAAGCGCCTCGCCGTCCTCGACGGCGCCGAGGATGCCGCCGCCTTCGCCTCCGGCATGGCGGCGATCTCGGCGACGATGCTCGCCCATCTGAAGCCCGGCGACAGCGTCCTCCACACGACGCCGCTCTATGGCGGCACCCACGGTCTCCTCCACGGCCCGCTCGCCGGGCTCGGCATCCGGCCGGTGCCGATCGCCGACGGGCTCAGCCGCGACAGTGTCGCGGCCGCTGCCGAGACGGCGCTGGCCCACGGCCCCGTGGGCGTCATCCATGTGGAATCTCCCGCCAACCCGACGGCCGGCATCGCCGACATCGCCATGATCGCGGCCTTTGCCGGCGAGCTGGCGGAGCGCCAGGGCCGGCGGCCGGTCGTCTCGGTCGACAACACCTTCCTCGGCTCGCTCCTGCAGAAGCCGCTGGAGCACGGCGCCGACCTCTGCATCACCTCGCTCACGAAATACGCCGGCGGCCATTCGGACCTTCTCGGCGGCTCTCTCACCGGCTCGCTCGAACGGGTCGGCCCGGTGCGGATGCTGCGCACGCTGCTCGGCACCCACATGGATCCGTTCACCTCCTGGCTGCTGCTCCGCTCGCTGGAGACGTTTCCGCTGCGCAACGGCCGGGCCAACGCCAATGCCGGGGCGATCGCCGCCTTCCTGCGCGACCACCCGAAGGTGGCGGGCGTGACCTATCTGGGGTTTCTCGAAGAGGGATCGCCGGCAAAGGCCGTCTACGACCGGCAATGCGCTGGCGCCGGCTCGACCTTTTCCTTCAAGATCCGCGGCGGCGAGGCCGAGGCCTTCGCCATGCTCGACCGGCTGAAGGTGTTCCGCATGGCGGTCAGTCTCGGCGGCACCGAGAGCCTGATCTGCCATTCGGCCACGACGACCCACTACCTGGTGCCGCTGGAGGTCCGCCGCGAGGTCGGCGTCGACGATTCCACCTTGCGCATCTCCGTCGGGATCGAGCATCCTGACGATCTGATCGCCGATCTCGCCCAGGCCCTCGACGCCGTCGGGACGGGCGGAAACTTCCAGACCAGTAGAGGATCCTAGATGAGCCCTCTCACCTTGCCGCCGCCGGATCGCTTCTCCCTCAGGGGCAAGCCGGTCGCCGCCGCCGAGCATGTGGAGCTTCTGGTCGTCGGCGCCGGAGCGGCCGGCTGCGCCGCCGCCATTGCTGCAGCCAATGCCGGCGTTTCGGTCATGCTGGTCGACGAGAACCCGGTGTCGGCCGGCCTCGTCGGCATGGACGTGCCGCTGCATTTCGGTGGCCGGGCGACCAACGCCGTGCAGACGCCGGAGCGGCTGGTCGAGCGGGTGCTGGAAACCTCGCCAGCCCTCGCCGAGGCTTTCGAGCTCGGGGTCGACGTGCGGCTGTCGACGAATGTCTGGGGCGCTTGGGTGAAGGCGCCGGGGCTGGTGCTCGCCGGCGGCCTCGCCGGTCTCGCCGACGAGACGAAGAGCTGGTTCGTCGGCTTCGACCGGCTGATCGTCGCCGCCGGCGCGCGGGACCTCAACTTCACCTTTCAGGGCTCCGACCAGCCCGGCGTCATGGGCGCCCAGGGCTTCGACACGCTGCTGACCCGCTACGACGCCTTTGCCGGCCGCCGGCTGGCGATCGTCGGCTCGGGCGAGCTTGCGATCCGCACGGCGGAAAAGGCGCTGGAACGCGGCCTCGAGGTCGCCGCCCTGATCGAGCTGCGCGATGCGCCCCAGGGCCCGGCCGAGGCCGTCGCCCGCCTCGTGGCGCGCGGCGTCGAGATCGTCACCGGTCACGTGCCCCTTGCCGCTCACGGCGATGCCGACGGCGTGCGGCGCCTCGTCGTCGCCCATCGCGACGATGCCGACCATCGCCGCGAGATCGCCTGCGACACGGTGGTGATGGCGCTCGCCACGGTGCCGGTGATCGAGCTTCTGGACGTGCTCGGGGCGAAGCGCCTGATGGCGCCGGAGCGCGGCGGCCACGTCCCGGTCGTCGCGGAAGGCGGCGCGACGTCTCTCTCCGAAGTCTTCGTCGCCGGCGACTGCGCCGGTCTCGGCGGCGATGCGCAAGGCTCCGGCCGCCGGGCGGCGCTCGCGGCGCTCGCCTCCCTCGGCCGCACGTCCGAGGCTTTGGCGGAAGCGCCGGACATCTCGCCGGCACCCGGCGATCCCGCCGAACCCGCGAGCGCCGGCCTCGCCTATCAGCTGGAATGGGCGCAGGCGATGCTCGCCACCGGCGGACCGGACGTTCTCGCCTGCCTCTGCGAGGACGTCACCCGCGGCGAAGTCCTCGGCGTCAGGCCGCCGCGCTATCTCGGCTGGCGCTCCAACACTCTCGCCCGGCGCGACCTCGTCACCCTCGCCGAGGACGGCCCGATCAACCAGGACCAGATCAAGCGGCTGACAAGGGCCTGCATGGGCCCGTGCCAGGCGCGGCGCTGCCGCGAGCAGGTGGCGCTGATGATGGCGCTCGGCGCGAATGTCGCGCCGGAGACGGTGCCGCTCGCCGGCTACCGGGCGCCGGTCCGCCCGCTTCCCCTGTCGGTCCTCGCCGACTGGCAGGAGAGCGCCGACATGGATGCCGGATGGAACGTCTGGTTCGGCATCGCCACCCAGTGGATCGGCTACGAAGACATCGGAACGGAGCGCGAGGCCGAGCAGCTTCGCGCCGGCATGCCCTATTGAGGAGACGGCGATGAGCGAGATTGGCACGGGCACTTCGGTCGTCGTCGTCGGCGGCGGCGTCACGGGGCTGTCCGCCGCCTGGTGGCTGGCCCGCTCCGGCGTTGCCGTCACCGTGATCGAAAAGGGCATCGTCGGCTTCGAGGCGTCGGGCCGCAACGGCGGCGGCTGCACCCACTACCAGAGCCCGCTGTTCCACGAGGAGCAGCGGCTGTGGCCGCAGATGGACGAGCTGCTCGGCTATCCGACCGAATACCAGCGCGGCCGCATCGTCTTCCAGGTCGATCCGCGCAAGGAGCGTTTTCACGAGGGCCTCGCAATGCGCCTCCCGTCGGGCTACGCCTGGGACGTGCTCGACCCGCGGCAGGTGCGCGAGCTGGTGCCGCTCGCCGGCGACAACGTCGTCTCCGGCGTCCACTTCCATTTCGGCGGTCACGCCAATCCCCAGCGCACCTCCCAGGCCTATGCCTGGGCGGCCCAGGACCATGGCGCGAGGATCCTGCAGCACACGGCGGTGCGCGGCTTTGAGACCGCCGGCGGCCGGGTGACCGGCGTCGAGACGGCGGGCGGGACGATCGGCTGCGATGCGCTGGTCATCGCCGCCGGGCCGCAGACCGGCCGGCTCGTCGCCATGCTCGGCCACGACCTGCCGATGGCGGCGGCGCGGGCCGAGATGATCGTCACCGAACCCCTCGAGATGATGCCGATCACCGGGGTCGACGGCAACGGCCTCTACGGCCGCCAGACCCTGCGCGGCAACCTCGCCTATGGCGGCGGCCCGCACGAATGGTTCGGCGATGTCGGGCTTGAGGAGACGCCGCCGAAACCCTCCGGCTCGGTCACCCGCAACATCGCCAGGCGCGTCGCCGAGCTCTTGCCCAAGGCCGCCCATGCCAGGGTCATCCGCTCCTGGGCCGGCGTCATCGAGAACACCCCGGACGGCCGCCCGGTGATCGAGCGGCTGGCTGCGCCCGACAACGTCACCGTCGCCACCATGTCGAGCGTCGGCTTCGGCCTGTCGCCGGCCTCCGGCCGCGCGATCCGCGACCTGGTGCTCGACGGCGCCTGCAGCTTCGCCGATCTCGAAAAACTTCGCCTCTCCCGCTTCGAGGGCCTTGCCCGCGACTGGCGCGATGGGCTCAACTGGCTGCCGCCGGAAGCGGTCATTTCGGCCGCAGTGAGTTGATCCAGGGACGAACAGGCAGGCGGTGATGTCGATCTCGGCGCTTCTGTCTGGCCGAGAATGACGACGCGTCGGATGAAGGTGCGTTTCCGACGCGTTGTCGGTTGCCGTCTAGAATACCAGCGAAAGCCCCCATGCATCGACCTCACTCGCCCCACCAGAAAGCCCCCGATCCCATGTCAAACACCCGCGGCAAGATCATCGTCGTCGGCGCCGGCATTGCCGGCCTGTCCACCGCCTGGGCGCTGACGCGCCGCGGCTTTGCGGTCGAGGTCTTCGAGCAGGGGCCGATCCCCAATCCGCGCGCCACCTCCTATGACGAGCACCGGATCACCCGCCACGCCTACGGCTCGCTGGAAGGCTACGCCTATCTGATGCCGCGGGCCTTCGCGCTCTACGAGGCGATGTTCCGCGACATCGGAGCCCGCCACTTCGCCCCCGGCAGCGTCGTCTATTTCCTGCGCGACGCCGTCGACTGGTACGAGCCGGTCTCCCGCTCGCTGACGGCGCTGGGCAAGGGCTATCGCGACATCCCCCTCGCGAAGGTGCCGGACCTGTTCCCGATGATCGAGACGAAGGGTCTGATGCGGGTGGTCGAGACCGAGGAGGGCGGCATGCTCTTCCCGATCCGCATCCTCACCGACCTGACGGTGTGGCTCGGCAACCAGGGCGTCGTCTTCCATAGCGACGCGCGGGTCAGCGACATCGACCCGGAAGCCGGCACGCTCCACGCCAATGGCCAGACCCACCGCGCCGACCGGATCGTGATCGCCGCCGGCGCCTGGGTGAACAAGCTGACCCCGGTGGTGGCCGATGCCGTCGTGCCGTCGCGCCAGGCGGTGATGTATCTGGCGCCCCCGCCGGAGCTGGTGAAGGCCTGGAACGAGGTGCCGGTGCTGATCGATCTCGGCTCCGAAAGCGGTACCTACACCCTGCCGCCGAAGATGGGCACGCGGCTGAAGGTCGGCGACCACGTCTTCACCCGGTCCGGCGACGCCGACGGCGACCGCATCGCCACCGAGGCCGACGTCGCCCGGCTGAACAAGGCCGCCCGCCTCGCCTACCGGGATTTCGACCGCTACCAGGTGCTGGAGAAGAAGATCTGCTTCTACACCGTCACCCGCGACCACAGCGAGGAATTCCAGGTGAAGCCCTGGGGCGACAAGGCCTGGGTGGTCAGCGCCTGTTCGGGCCACGGCTTCAAGCTCGGCCCGCTGATCGGCGACGGCGTCGCCGCGGCGATTGCCGGCGAGATGTCCGACGCTGACACCGTGCGCCTCACCGCCGGCCGGATGAGCCACGCCGAGGCGCAGGCGCTCGGCTGAACCGCCTCGCGTGATGCGCGCTGCCGGGTTGGCGCCGGCAGCGGCGCCACACGATCATCCGCTTCCGCTTTGTGCAGTTGAGCGAATCGCGCCCGACGATCTCTGGACGCTCGGGACGGGGCCCTACCGCATTGACACATCCCGTCCGGTTCTTCGTCGGCAGTTCATGCTGGCCGCATCGGCGCCGGATGAAGGTCGCGAAATTCGAAGCTTCGTCATCCCGGGTCAGGCCCGGGATGACGACGTTGTGTGGCTTTGACCGGTCCTGCGACGTGCATACGAAGGACAGGCGGCCGCTCGTCCTGTCCGAGAGGACATGTGTGAATCTTGTCGGGACGGGGCCCGAGAATGACGAGGCGTGAGGCCGACGCCTGCCTTTTCTGCGCCCCCCGGCATTCGCAGCCTCCTTGAGAAGATCAGGGGCGCTTTAAAAATCACATCCGTTGACAATTATCATTAGCCGCGCCTGCACCGCGACAACTCTCATCACGGCTTGGTGAAGCACAGAATTGTCACTCCGGTGGATTTGCCCGAATCATGGGCGCATGAGCCAGTCGCCCGTAATCACAGCAGAACCCTTTCGCCGCGGCCGCGCCATCGAGTGGCCGACGCTCTCTCTCGCCATCGCGATCTACGCGATCTGGGGCGCGCTGACCTTCTGGCACGCCTCCATCTCGCTGCTCCTGCTGGTGCCCGCCGCTGCCTGGACCATCGCCTGGCACGGCTCCCTGCAGCACGAGATCATCCACGGCCACCCGACCCGCTGGCGCCGGCTGAACCGGGCGCTCGGCTTCGTGCCCCTGTCGCTGTGGGTGCCCTTCGCCCGCTATCGCACGCTGCATCTCAGCCACCATCGAGACGAGCGGCTGACCGATCCGCTGGACGATCCGGAGTCCTTTTACTGGACCGCTGCCGACTGGGAGAAGCTCAGCCCCATCGCCCGCGGTCTGGTCGAGGCGCAGACCTGCCTCGCCGGACGGCTTCTCATCGGCCCGGCCTGGTCGATCCTGCGGTTCCTCGGGACGGAGATCCGCGCCGTCCGGGGCGGCGACCGGGTCGTGGCAAGGATCTGGGGCCGCCATCTCCTCGGCTGCGCCGCCGTCTTCGCCTGGGTTTCGGGCGTCTGCGGGCTCTCGCCGCTCGCCTATCTCCTGATCTTCGTCTATCCGGGCACGGCGCTGCAGCTGGTGCGCTCCTTCGCCGAGCACAAGGCGGAGGGCACCGTCTCCAAGCGCACCGCGGTGGTGGAGGCCTCGCCGGTCCTGTCGCTCTTATTCCTCAACAACAATCTCCACGCCGCCCACCATGCCCATCCGACCCTGCCATGGTACCGTCTGCCGGCGTGGTATCGCGACAACCGCGCGGCGCTGCTCGGCGCCAATGGCGGCCTGCGCTATGCCGGATACCGGGACGTCTTCGCGCGCTTCTTCCTGGCGCCCCACGATCGCCCGGCCCATCCGCTCGGCCGGGCGCCCCAGGCATCGAGGGGCGGCGAGGCGCCGGCCTAAATCAGGCGAAGGAAAGCCCCCGCATGAGACGCATCGCCAGCCTCGCAATGTACGACATGCCCTGGCTGGAAGGGGCGAACGACGCGCTGTGGGAGGCCATCGGCTGGCGCCTGCGGGCGAGCGGCATCGAGGATGTTCCGGCCCGCCTCGAACGGCAGCGTCCCCTCATGGACGTCTGGCGGGATCCCGATCTCCTCCTCGCCCAGACCTGCGGTTATCCGCTGATGACGGCCCTTGCCGGCGACGTCACGCCGGTCGCGGCGCCAGTCTACGCCTGGCCGGGCTGCTCCGGCGTCCGCCACTGCAGCCTGATCGTCGTGGCGAAAGGCGCGCCCTTCCAGACGCTGGCCGACCTTCGCGGCAGCCGGGTCGCGATGAACGGGGCGGATTCCAATTCCGGCATGAACCTCTTGCGCCACGCCGTGGCGGGTCTCGCGGAAGACGGGCGGTTCTTCGGCGCGGTGACGGTCACCGGCAGCCATCTCGCCAGCCTCGACCATGTCGTCCGCGGCGCGGCCGACTTCGCCGCCATCGACTGCGTGACCTTCGGCCTCGCCTCCCGCCACCGCCCCGCCCTCGTCGCCGGTGTCCGAGTGATCGGCGAGACGGCGATGAGCCCGGCGCTGCCCTTCGTCACCCGGAGCGGCGCTTCAGCCGAGCAGGTCGCGACCCTGCGAGAGGCGCTGGCAGCAGCGATCGCCGATCCGGACGCCGCCGAGGCCGTCGATGCGCTGGGCTTGGCCGGTGTCGAGCCGGTCGAAACATCCGACTACGCCGTCATCCTCGACTACGAGCGCGAAGCGGTGGCGGCAGGCTACCCGACCCTTCGCTGACGAGGGCGCCGGCTCGCGGCGTTCCGTAGCCCGTCCTCGTAGGCCGGGCTCACCGGTTGCCGGTCGTCTCGAACAGCCGCCGCGCGGTGCGCAGCAGCAGCGCCGGCAGGGTCTCGAAGGCGTAGCCGGCATGCAGCCGTTCCAGCTTCTGGTGGAACTCGCGCCCCCACGGGCCGATATTGATCACCGGAAAGGTCGAGAGCTCGGCACCCGGCCGGTCGATGAAGTCCGGCGAAGGCGTGTTGGCGGCGACGAGCTCCAGCCCGTCCGGGCGATGGCCGAGGAAGCTCATGTCGGAAATGCCGGAGAAGAACTGGCGGATGCCGATCGTCTCGCCCTGTTCCGCCGCAATCTCCGTTGCTGCAAGCCGAGCCGCCGCCTCCAGCGCCCGGTCCGCGGCGCGGTCCGGCTGAAGATGCACCGCCGGATAATGCAGCCCGGCAAAGCCGACCACGACGGCCGGACCCTCGATCCCGGCCCGCCGCGCCAGAGCGTCGACGAGCGGCGGCGTCGCCGCAAAGGGATTGTCGTCATCCTCTTCGGTCGCGGCCGGGCGGGCCGTGTCCGGTCCGCCGTTGCCCTTGCCGGCCGCCAGCTCCCGCAGCGCCGCGAAGGTCAGGATCTTCGGCGGATGGCGCACCGGCTCGGCGCCCGGAAACCGCGCCGCCGAGGCGGCATAGCCATCGACCGCCCGCTGCATCGCCGCGCCGACGGCCGCCTCAAACAGCGCGAACACCTCGGCCGGCGCGCGGCGCTGGGTGAGGATGTTGAAGGCCAGCCACAGCCGGTCCGGCATGGTGACGTCGTAGCGCTCGCGAAAATCGGCAAGGCTGAGGCAGACCGGCGGCGCGCTCGCCTCCCCGTCGATGCTCTCGGCCATGTCGACATTTCCCTCGATCTCCCGGACGATCTCGGCGGCGGCAAGGCTGGCGCTGAACCCTTCGAAGGGGTAGCCGGCATGGGCCGGCCGCCCGACCACATAGGCGAAGGGCAGGAGCTTGCCGACCGAGCCGAGGAACACCGAGCGGCCGGCCGAGCCGTCGTGGAGATCGCTCGACGCGTCGAGATTGATCGCGCCGACGATGTCGATGTCCCATTCCCGCGCCAGCGCCGGCAGGTCGCCCCGCACCGAGCGCATGCCGCGCGAGCGGTTCTCCTCGTCCGGCGTCGCGATCAGGAGGAGGTTGCCCTCCGGCGCCTCTTCCCGCGCGAACGCCTCGAGGACGGCGATGCCGGCGGCAATGCCGCTCTTCATGTCGAGGATGCCGCGGCCGGGCAGGAAGTCCTCGCCGACAAGATCGCGCGCCGCCAGCCGCTCGGCCTCGGTCGCGGCCCCCGCCAGCTCTTCTCGCAGCGCCGCCCGGAGTGCGAACGGGTCACAGGCGAGCGGGGCGAGGGCGCCGTAGTTCTCGGTGCCCACCGTGTCGAAATGCCCGGCCAGCACCAGCGTCCGCCGCCCCCGTCCCCGCACCAGCGCGGCGACGCTGGAGCAGCCGGGAAGCTCCGCCGCGGGAAGCAGCCGCAGCTGGTCCGGCCGGTCCCGGAAACAGGCGAGCTCGCCGAGGAAGCCATGGAGGCGCGGGCCGAAGGCCGCCTCGCCGGAACTTCCGGTGACGCTCGGCCAGGCGGTCAGCTGCAAGGTGATGTCGCGCACCCGGTCGAACCACGCGCCGCCCTGCCGGCCCGACGCGTCGCCTGTCGCATCAGATGCACCGCTCACGCCGCACCACCCTGCGATGCGGCGGCGAGCTCCGGCGCCGGGCTGCGGCCGAGCTTGCCGCGCGGCAGGTGGCAGCGGATGGCGTGGCCCTCGTCGTCGGCGGTGAAGGCCGGTTCCTCGGTTTCGCAGATCGGCCCGAACTTCCGCGGGCAGCGGGTGTTGAAGACGCAGCCCGTGGGCGGGTCGACCGGGCTCGGGATCTGGCCCTCCAGCCGGATGCGCGTGCCACGCTCGCCGGTGACGGTCGGGGCGGCCGACAGCAGCGCCTCGGTATAGGGATGGTGCGGGCCTTCGAGCACGCTTCGCGCCGGGCCGATCTCCATCAGCCGGCCGAGATACATCACCGCGATCCGGTCCGACAGGTGCCGCACGACGCCGAGATCATGGGAGATCAGGATGTAGCTGACATGGCGCTCGCCCTGCAGCTCGGTCAGAAGGTTGAGCACCGCCGACTGCACCGAGACATCGAGCGCCGAGGTCGGCTCGTCGCAGACGATGACCCGGGGATCGGCGGCAAACGCCCGGGCGACGGCGACGCGCTGCTTCATGCCGCCGGAGAGCTGGCGGGGTTTGGCCGGCAGCTGGCGGGGCGTCAGCCGCACCGCTTCCAGGAGCTTCACCACCCGCTCGTCGCGCGCCTTGCCGGCAAGGCCCGCCAATCGGCTGACCGCCCGGCCGATGAGGTATTTCACCGAATGGGCGCGGTTCAGCGCCGAATCCGGGTTCTGGAAGATGATCTGGATGGCCTTCACCGCCGCGCGCGGCCGCTGGTGGACGCTGGCCGGCAGCTTCGTCCCGTCGAGGCTGATGGCGCCGCCCGCATCGTGCTCGGCAAGGCCGAGGACGAGATTGGCAAGCGTCGACTTGCCGGATCCGGATTCTCCCACAAGGCCCAGCGTCTCGCCCGGATCGAGGGTCAGCGAAACGTCCCGCAGCGCCTGGACGTTTCGGTTGCCGGGCAGCTTGTAGGTCTTCGACAGATGCTCGAGCCGCAGCACCGGTTCGACGTTCGGTCCCCGCTCCGGCAGGTTGACCGGCGGCGCCTCGCTCATGCGCGGCAGATCGTCCACCCGGTCGTGGAAATGGCAGCGACTGCCGCGCCCGTTGCCGACGTCGTAGAGCGGCGGCGCCTCGGTTCGGCAGCGGTCTTCGGCGAGGCCGCAGCGCGGCGCGAAGACGCAGCCCTCGGTGATCGAGCCCGGCACCGGCGGAAAGCCCGGAATGTTGTCGAGCGCCGGCCCGCCCTTGAAGCCGGCCCGCGGCAGGCAGCGCAAGAGCCCGGCGGTATAGGGATGGCGCGGATCGGCAAACAGCGCCCGCGCCGGGCCCTCCTCGACCAGCTTGCCGGCATAGAGCACGCCGACGCGGTTGCACAGCGAGGCGACCGCCGCGAGGTTGTGGCTGATGAACAGGACGGCGGCGCCGAATTCCTGGCGCAGCGTGTCGACGAGGTCGAGCACCTCGGCCTCGATGGTCGCGTCGAGGCCGGTGGTCGGCTCGTCGAGGATCAGGAGCGCCGGGTCCTTGGCCAGCGCCATGGCGATGACGACGCGCTGCTGCATGCCGCCCGACAGCTGGTGCGGGAAGCTCGCCATGACCCGAGTCGGATCGGAGATCCGCACCCGGCCGAGCATCGCCTCGCCGCGGTCTTTCGCGTCGGTGCCGGAGGCGCCGAGGATCTCGTAGACTTCCGCCATCTGGCGGCCGACGGTGAGCGAGGGGTTGAGCGCCTTGCCGGGGTCCTGGAACACCATGGCGACGTCGTTCGCCCGCATGTTGCGCAGCGCCGCGGCACCGAGCTCCATCACGTCCTGTCCGGCGACCCGCGCGTGCCCGCCGGAGATCCGGCCGTTCGGCGGCAGCACGCGCTGCAGCGCCAGCGCCACGGTGGACTTGCCGGAGCCGCTTTCGCCGACGAGGCCGTAGGCCTCGCCGCGCTCGATTCTCAGGCTGACGTCGGAGAGCACCGGCAGGTCGCGGCCGCGCACCGTGTAGGCGACGCTGAGCCGCGAGAGTTCGAGCGCCGGGCTTGCTGCTGATTGATTGCGATCGGTCATTCGGCGAGCGCCCGCTGCAGCCCTTCGGCGACGAGGTTGACGCCGACGACCAGCGAGGCCGTCGCGACCGTCGCCGGCACCACGGTCCACCAGAAGCCGCCGACGAGGACGCCATAGTTCTCGGCGATGGCGAGGCCCCAGTCGGGCGAGGGGGGCTGGACGCCGAAGCCGAGGAAGGACAGCGAGGCGATGGTGAAGATCGCATAGCCGAGCCGCACCGTCGCCTCGACGATGATCGGCGGCCAGATGTTCGGCAGGATCTCCACGAACATGATGTGCAGCGCCCCTTCGCCGCGCAGCGAGGCGGCGGGGACGTAGTCGAGATGGCGCTCCGACAGCACCGCGGCGCGCACCGTGCGGGCGACCAGCGGCGTGAACACCAGGCCGACGACGACGATCACCGTCGATGTCGACGGCCCGAGGGCGACGAGCACCATCAGGGCGACGATGATCAGCGGCAAGGACAGCATCACCTCGATCAACCGGCCGACGATCGCGTCCACCCAGCCGCCGAAATAGCCCATGACGAGGCCGACCACGGTGCCGAGGACGGTGCCGAGCAGGGTCGCCAGCGGCGCGATGGTGAGGATGTCGCGGGCGCCCACGAGGACGCGGGAGAACACGTCACGACCGATCTGGTCGGTGCCGAACCAGTGCGCGGCGGACGGCGGCGACAAGGTTTCGAGAAGATCGTCGGCCAGCGGGTCATAGGGCACGAAGTGCGGCGCGAAGGCGGCGCAGAACGCCCAGAACAGGACGATCGCCGCGCCGACGAGAAAGCCGGGGCTGCGCATCAGGATCGCCGGCGTCGAGCGGGCCTTCTGGGGCGGCGGCGGGGCGGCGCTCTCCTCGGCGGTTCCGGCGGCCGCGCTCATCGGCCGAGCTCCGCCCTGAGCCGTGGATTGAGCATCACCGTCAGGCAGTCAGCGACCAGCGTCGCGACGATGAAGAAGGCGCCGATGGTCAGGATACCGGCCTGCAGCATGGCAAAATCCTTGGCTTTCGCGGCGCTGAGCACGAGGTTGCCGATCCCCTGGTAGCGGAACAGCGCCTCGACCACGACGAGGCCGCCGAGGGCATAGCCGGTCTGCGCGGCGACGACGGTGATGGTCGGCACCAGAGCGTTGCGAAGGACGTGGCGGGTGAGGACGGTGCGCCAGGGCAGGCCCTTGAGGATCGCGGTGCGGGTATAGTCCGACGACAGCGCCTCGATCGTGCCGGCCCGTGCCATGCGGGCGATGTAGCCGAACAGCACGATGACCAGCGGCAGCGCCGGCAGGATCAGGTGTTCGAGCTGGACGAGCGGCCCCGCTCCGTCCGGCCAGGTCGCCGACAGCGGCAGCCACCTGAGGATCACCGCGAAGATCAGGATCAGCGCGATCGCCGAGACGAATTCCGGGATCACGGTCAGCGACAGGCTCGCCACCGAGATGATGCGGTCGACCGGCTTGCCGGCGTTCAGCGCCGCGATGACGCCGGCGCCGATCCCCAGCGGAACCACGATGACGAAGATGACGCCGACAAGCTTCAGGGAGCGCAGCAGCGCCTCGCCGACGAAGGGCGCCACCGGCGCCCGGTAGGCATAGGACTGCCCCATGTCGCCCTGGAGGAGGTCGCCCACCCAGGAGAGATAGATCTCCACAGGCGGGCGGTCGGTTCCGAGTTCGGCGTTCAGCGAGGCCACCGCCCGCGCATCGGCGAGCGGGCCGAGGATCGCCCGGCCCGGATCGCCGGGCAGCACCTGGGCGCCGAGGAACACCACGACGCTCACCAGCCACAGCGTCAGGAGGCTGAGGACGAGCCGGCGCACGAGGAAGCGGCCGAACGCCGACTGCATCAGGTCAGCCGACCGTCGCGGTCTGCAGGAACAGCTGCCCCATGGCCGTCGGCTGGACGCCGGCGACGTTCGGAGCCGTCGCCGTCAGCCAGTTGTAGAAATAGGGGAAGATGATCGGCGTCTCGTCAAGGAGCAGGCGCTGGATCTTGCCGGCGGCGTCCTTCTGGGCGTCGAGGTCGAGGGCGGCGACGTAGTCGGTGACCAGCTGGTCGTATTCGGCGTTCTGGAAGTTCGCTGAGTTCCAGGTGCCGTCGCTCTTCAGGGGCGCGGTCAGGAAGACGTTCGGAATGCCGCGATGGCCGTAGTCGGTCATGCCGAACTCGGAGTCCAGCCAGTCCGACTTGCCCGGCACGGCGTCGCCGTAATAGGCGCCGGGATCCTCGATCTTCAAGGTGACGTTGATGCCGATCTCGGCCGCCGCGTTCTTGATCAGGCTGGCCAGCGCCGGCAGCTCCTGGATCGACATGGTGGTGAAGGTCGTGTCGAAGCCGGTGGTGCCGGCCTCGGCCATCAGCTGCTTGGCCTTCTTGATGTTCTTCGCCCGCTGCTCGACGGTCGGATCGGTGGACGGGAAGACCGGCGCGAAGGGCGAATCGTTGCCGATGTCGGCCATGCCGCGGAACAGGCCCTGGATCAGCCGCGGCCGGTCGAGGGTGAGGGCCATGGCCTGGCGCACCCGCTTGTCGGCGAAGGGGCCGGACTGGGTCTTCATGTGGATCTGGCGATGGGCGTTCGAGCGCAGCTCGAGGATCTTCACCGCCGGATTGTCGAACAGGCTCTGGGAGCCCTGCACCGTCACCTGCTGGACGACGTCCACCTGGCCGCCGAGCAGCGCAAGAACCTGCGGCTGCTGGTCGGCATAGAAGCTCATCTCGACCCGGTCGAGCAGCGGCGCGCCGCCCCAGTAGTCGGGATTCTTGACGAAGGTCGCGCCGACCTTCGGCGTGTAGCGCTCGAGCTTGAACGGCCCGGTGGCGTTCATCTGCGCCTCGAAGCCGCCGGAATAATCGGCCGGCAGGATGATGGCGTTGTAGTTGTCGGAGGAGAGATAATAGGGGAAATTGCCGTTCGGCGCGTCGAGATGGAAGGCGACGGTGTGGTCGTCGACCTTCTTCGTGCCGCCCTTCGACAGGACGCCCTTGAAGGCGGAGAGGGCGTTGGAGCCGTTCTCCGGATCGGCCAGCCGGTCGATCGAGGCGACGACGTCGTCGGCGGTCATGGCGCGTCCGTCGTGGAATTTCACGTCGTCGCGCAGCTTGAAGGTCCAGACGGTGCCGTCCTCGTTGGGCGACCATTCCGTCGCCAACATCGGCTGCAGGACGAGGTCCGGCCCGTCCATCACCAGGAAGTCGCCGACCTGCTGCAGGACGAGGAGGCCGTACTGGTCGGCCACGGTCACCGGATCGATCGTGCCGGAGGGGGCGATCAGCGCGATGCGCATGGTGCCGCCGGGCTTGCCGGACTGCGCCCGCGCGCTGGTGATCGGATCGAGGCCGACGGTCTTCAGCGCCGCGGCCATGACCGCCAGCGACAGGCCGACCCGGCTGCCATGCCTCAGGAACGAGCGCCGGTCGAGCCGGCCGCTCAGAAGTTCATCGATGACGTGGTTCTCGAGATTGGTGCGGCCGAGCCGCCAATTGCCGAGATTGCGGATGATGCGAGACATGGCGGTGATCCCCCGATGGTTCTTGCAAGATACAACCAAGTTTTATGCCAGAGGGGAAGGGCTGCCGGGGGATTGATTTGTCTCGTGACGCAAATCGCCGCCCCCCGATGATGCCCGCCCTTCTCTTTCCATTCCGGCCCGTCGCCGATCGTCGCGTCACCCCCGGCGTCCGGACGAGACCTGCCCTGCCTGTCGCTCGCCCCCGCCGATCGCACGCCCCGACGATCCCCCGCCTCCTCAGGCCCGATAGCGCTCGACGGCGGTCAGCCACTGGACGATCGGCTCGACGTCGCGGCGATAGATCTCCTCGCGCAGGAAGCGGCATTCGGCGTCGAAGCCGTCCTCCTCGATCTCGGTCCACCAGCTCTTCGGCCGGCCGTCATTGCCGTCGTTCCAGCGATAGCCCCTCGCCTTCAGGGCATCCTTCAGCTCGAACGGGCTGCCGACGGCGAAGATCCGGCCGCGGCGCCGGCCGGCCGAGGCGACGAGAGCGGAAAATGCGCTCGGCCCCGCCGCGTCGCGGCGAAAATCCAGCACCTCGAGCAGCGCGTGGCAGTCGTCGACCGCCCGGTGGCCGTTGTGGAACCAGCCGCACTGGCCGATGAGATAGGTGAGCTTGGAGCCCTCGAAGCCGAGCGCGGTCCAGTCGACCTCGGCGACCGAGCAGGCCCAGGGCCTGGCGTCGAAGCCCGGCGCAAAACGCTCGCAGAAGGGCCGGTCGAACCTGGCATTATGGGCGATGACGAGATCGGCCGGCGCGATGAACTCGGCGACGGCGGCGGGGTCGATGGCCTTGCCCGCCACCATCTCGTCGGTGATGCCGGTGATCCGGGTGATCTCCGGCGGGATCGGAACGCCCGGCTCGCGCAGGGCGTCGAACACCTTCACCACGTCGCGGATGCCGGCGTCGTCATAGGTGAACATCACCATGCCGAGCTCGATGATCTCGGCGCTGCGGCAGTCGAGGCCGGTCGTCTCGGTGTCGAGGATGACGCCGATCTTCTCGCCCGGGGCAAGCCGATCCGGCGACCATCTGGCGAGCACCGGCCGCGCTTCCAGCCGCCGCAGCACCCGGTAGGCGCCGGTTTCTTCCAGCTGCCGCGCCATCGCCTCGGGCTCCTGCGGGACAACCGGCCGGAGCCCGTTGCGGGACGCTCGTTTGGCACCCGCCCCGGCGGAGACGGGCTCCGAACCAGAGCCCGGGGCGAAGAGATCGAACTGTCGCATGTTGGCGGCTGTCATCGCCATGCTTCTAGCCCAAGGGCCGCAGCGACGGGAGATGCCCGGCGCAGTCAAATCCGCGCAAGGCCGCGTCTATCCCCGGCTTTTTCGTCGAAGTTTCAAGCCTTGCCCGCCGTTGCCGCCCATGCCGGCCGGTCAATACCCCCGCGCGGCGTCCGCAAGGTCCGGCACCGGCTCGCCGGCCTCGAAGCGCTGCAGATTGGCCGCGATCAGCCGGCCGCCCGTCGCCGCGTCGATCTGCGAGGCGATGTGGGGCGTCACGGTGATCGCCGGATGGGTCCAGAACGGATGGTCCGCCGGCAGCGGTTCCAGGTGGAAGACGTCGAGGGTCGCCTGCTTGATCTGGCCGGTCTCCAGTGCCGCCAGGAGGTCGTCGTCGACGAGATGTGCCCCCCGCGCGCAGTTGATCACGCAGGCGCCCGGCGCGAGCTGCGCGAACAGCGCCCCGTCGAGGATGCCGGTGGTCTCGGCGGTGAGCGGCAACAGGTTCACCAGGATCTCCAGCCCGTCGAGGAAGGCCGGCAGCCCGTCCGCGCCGGCAAACGTCTCGACCCCGTCGATGGCTTTCGCGTTGCGTGACCAACCTCTGGTGGCAAAGCCGAGGCCCGCAAGGGTCCGCGCCGCCTCGGCGCCGAGATTGCCGAGGCCCATGACGCCGACCTTGCGGTTCGGCGCGACGGGAACGACGATCTGGTGCCAGTCCCGCTCCGCCTGGGCCTGCAGCTGGCGCGGCATGTCCCGGTGATGGCGCAGGACGTGCAGCGCCACATATTCGCGCATCCGCTGGGTGAGGTCGGCACCGACGGTGCGGATGATCGGCACGGTCCCCGGCAGCTCGGCATCGGCCAGCACATGGTCGATGCCCGCTCCGACCGAGACGATGGCCTTGAGGTTGGGAAACCGCGCGAGATCGCCGGTGCGCTGCCGCCAGACGACGGCATAGGCGACCGTCTCGCGATCCTCAATCTCGACCAGTGGCCGGACGCTCCAGCCGGGCAAGAGCTCGGCCAGCGTCCGGCACCACCAGCGCGTCTTCTCGAGATCCGGCAGGTAGACGGCAACGCTCATCAGTGTCCTTTCCATGGGTGCCGCACGCTCCGGCGGGACCGTCAGTCGTGAAGGCCGGGGGCGACGTGGTCGCGGATCAGTCCGACGCCGATGGCGACGAGCTTGTCGGTGAGCGCCCTGCCGGTCGCGGCGCTGGCAAGCTGCGGGTCGCAGCCATAGACGCCGGTCTCGGTCGCCTCGAGCGCCTCGATCGGCACCTGGATGTCGGCGCCGGCATAGCTGACCGAGGAAAAGCCGGAGACTTGCATGCCCTTCAGCATGGCGCCGGTCGGGGCCGGCCGCATCAGGTCGGGGCGCAGGAGGTCGGGATAGAAGTGCAAACCGATCGAGGTCAGCGGGTCGCCGCCATGGCCGGAGCTTTTCGCCGCCGTCTCCTTGCCGAGGATCTCCGGCAGGAGGCCGTAGGAGACCTTCCACAGATACATCGAGGGGACGAACAGCCCGGCCTTCTGGCGCCAGCGCAGCGCCACCTCGGTGATCGCCGGCACGTTGCCGCCATGGCCGTTGACGATCATCAGCTTCTTGATGCCGTGGCGCTCGAGGCAGCCGAACATGTCGTCGAGAATGGCGGCGAGGGTGGCGTGCGAGATCGAGATGCCGCCATGGGAGGATTCGAAATAGTCCTTGCCGCCGAAGGGAATGACCGGCGCGGTGAAGACCCTCAGCCCCTCGGCGCGGGCTGCCTTCGCCATCTCGTCGGCCATGATCTCGGCGGCCATGTAGTCGCCCATGGGCGCATGGATGCCCTGATCCTCCAAGGAGCCCATAGGCAGCAGCACGACGGCGTCGGAGGTCAGCTCTTCGCGGGCTTCCTGCGAGGTGAGGTGGGCGATCCGGATCTTGTCGGTCATCGGTGGTCCCTGGATGCTGGTATGGGCGGTGCGAGCCTCAAAGGCCGGGTTCGTAGCGCCAGTTGACGAGGAGTTCGGAGACGCTGGCGGTGTTGGGCAGCGCCACCATCTCGGCGACGAGATGGGCGAGGTCTTCGGGCTGGGTGATCTCGTGGCGCGGCAGTTCGTCGTGATGGCGGGTCATGTCGGTAGCGACGAAGCCGGGGCAGATGGCGCAGGCCCGGACGCCCTGATCCCAGCCGGCGCGGCGCGCGGCATGGGAGAGCGCGACGGCCGCATGCTTGGTCATCTGGTAGCCGGCGCCAAGGCCGAGCACCCGCTTGCCCGACAGCGAGGCGAGCGTGATGACGCGGCCGCGGCCGGAGCGGCAGAGCGCGGGAAGCGCGGCCCGTGTCAGGCGGAAGGGCGCCTTGACGTTGATCTGAAGGAGCGCGTCGAGGGCTTCCTCCATCTCCTCGTCGTCCTGCGGCGGCTCGGGCATCAGCTTGAGGTCGCGGGCAGTGCCGGCATTGTTGACGAGGACGTCGATCCGCCCGGCCGCTTCCAGCGTCGCATCGACGAAGCGTCGGGCGGCCTTGGCATCGGTGGCGTCATAGGCGACGACGATCGGATCGCCCGCCTTCAGTTCCTCCGGCAGACTGTCCGGATCGCGCAGGCCGAGCGACAGCTGGTGGCCACGGGCGGCGAGTTCGCGGGCGATGGCAAGGCCGATGCCGCGATTGCCGCCGGTGATCATCGCGATGGGTCGGGTCATGGCTGGGCTCCCGTCGGGTGGGCCGGCCCGGCCTTGATGCAGCGGACGTTCCAGCCGGGCTCGAAAGGGGAAAGGTCGGGCACCGCCGCGGCGCATTCGGGCGAAGCGATCGGGCACCGCGTGCGAAACGCGCAGCCAGACGGCGGATCGGCCGGGCTCGGCATCTCGCCAGCGAGCACGTGGCCCTCATCGACCTTGCGGGCCGTGATCGACGGCGTCGCGGCCATCAGCGCCCGCGTATAGGGATGGGCCGGCGCGCCGAACACCTTGTCGGAGGGGCCCTCCTCGACGATCCGGCCGAGATACATCACCACGGCCCGTGTCGAGAGATGCCGCACGACATGCAGGTCGTGGGCGATGAACAGCATGGCGAGGCCGAGATCGCGCCTGAGGTCGGCGAGGAGGTTCACCACCTGCGCCTGGATCGACACGTCGAGGGCCGAGACCGGCTCGTCGGCGACGATGAAGTCCGGCCGCGTCGCCAGCGCCCGGGCGACTGCGATGCGCTGGCGCTGGCCGCCGGAAAACTCGTGCGGCCGGCGCTTCGCCGCGCTCTTCTGCAGGCCGACCACGTCGATCAGCCGGGCGACCTCCGTCTCGATCCCGGCTTTCGGAACGATGTGATGGACGCGCAGGCCGTCGGCGATCTGGGCGCCGACGCTGCGGCGCGGATCGAGGGAGCCGAACGGGTCCTGGAACACCATCTGCATGCGCCGGGAAAGCGCCCGCCGCTCGGCGCCGGAGACGCCGGAAAGATCGCGGCCCTCGAAGCGGATCGTCCCGGCGCTGGGAGCTTCAAGCCCCAGCACCATCCGCCCGAGGGTGGACTTGCCGCAGCCCGATTCGCCGACGACGCCGACGGCCTCGCCCCTGGCGACCGTGAGCGACACCTCGCGCACGGCAAAAACGTCCCGGCTCCTGCCGAACAGGCCGCTGCGCATCGGGAAATTGCGCGACAGGCGGTCGGCCTCGACCAGCGGCGTTTCGGTCATGTGACCTCCTCGTAGCGCAGGCAGCGGGTGCGCCGGCCGGGCGCCGGCACGAATTCTGCCGGCTCGCTCTCGCGGCAGATCGCCTCGGCATGGTCGCAGCGCGGCGCGAAGCGGCAGCCGGGCGGCATCTGGCCGGGGGCGGGGACAGTGCCGGGGATGGCGACGAGGCGCTCGGCGCCGCCTTCGGGCACCGAGCCGATCAGCGCGGCGGTATAGGGATGGCGGGGCCGCGCGAAGACTTCCGCGACCGGGCCCTCCTCGACCAGCTCGCCCGCATACATCACCGCGACCCGGTCGGCGATCTCGGCGACGACGGCGAGATTGTGGGTGACGAAGACGACGCCCATGTCCGGATTGTCGCGCTTCAGGTCGGCGATCAGCGCCAGGATCTGCGCCTGGATCGTCGGATCGAGCGCCGTGGTCGGCTCGTCGGCCAGCAGCAGCTTCGGCCGGTTGGCGACGGCGATGGCGATCATCGCGCGCTGGCGCTGGCCGCCGGAGAGTTCGTGGGGATAGGCGCGCGCCCGTCGCTCCGGGTCGGGAATGCCGACCCGCTTCAGGAGCGCCACGGCCTCGTTCGCCGCCTCTGCCCGGCCGATCGCGCGATGGGCGAGGATCCCCTCGGCGAGCTGGTCGCCGATCCGGTGGACCGGGTTGAGCGCGGCGCTGGCGTCCTGGAACACCATGGAAATCTCGTCGCCGCGCAGGCGCCGGTGGCCGTCCTCGTCCTCGGCAAGGAGGTCGAGCGCCGTCCCGTCGCGCCGGACATAGGCGGCGGTTCCCGCGGTCACGGCGAGGACGTCCGGCAACAGCCCTGTCACGGCGAGGCTGGTCAGCGTCTTGCCCGAGCCGCTCTCGCCGACCAGCGCCAGCGTCTCGCCGGGGCGCAGCGCCAGCGAGACGCCCCGCACCAGCTCCATGCCCGAGCCGACGCCGCCCGGCCGGTCGAGGGCGACGGTGAGGCCCTCGATCGCCAGCAGATCGGCCGGTTTCGTCTCGCCGCTGCGGTCCGTCGCGGCGCGGTCCGTCACGGCGCCGGCCCCTGCCGGTCCGGCAGCTCTGGGCACACGGGCCTCGCGCGACGACGGCCTCGGCGACGTCGCCCCGCGCCGGCGCAGCCAGATCGCGCCGCCGACCGGCACGGTGCGCGGATCAAGCACGCTCTGCAGCCGGTCGCAGAGGAGGTTGAAGGTGAGGATCGTGCCGGCCAGCGCCAGCGACGGCCAGACCAGCAGCATCGGCGCCTGCTCCATGGCGCCTCTGGCCGAGCGGATCATCAGCCCCCAGGAAGGCGTCGGCGGCACCACGCCGAGGCCGAGGAAGCTGAGGCCGCTCTCGATGACGATGGCGGACGCGATCACCAGCGAGATCTGCACCACCAGCGGCGGCAGGACGTTGGGGAGCAGCGTGCGCAGGACGATCGTCAGGGGATGGGTGCCGAGCGCCCGCTGGGCGGTGACGTAGTCGAGGCCGCGCACCTGCAGCGTCGCGGCATAGACGACGCGGGCGTAGTTCGGCGTGTAGAGGAGGGTCAGCGCCAGGATCAGCGGCCAGAAGCCGGCGCCGAGGATGGTGACGACGAGCAGCGCCAGGAGCAGCGGCGGCAGGCACAGCACCACCTCGGCGGCCCGCACCGTGACGAGCTCGACTAGCCCCCGAAAATAGCCGCCGAGCAGCCCGAGGGTGGCGCCGATCAGCGCCGCCGCCAGCGCCGAGCCGATGGCGATCGACAGCGACGCCCGCGCCCCGAAGATCAGCCGCGTGAGGACGTCGCGGCCGAACTCGTCCTGGCCGAGCCAGTGCTGCAGCGACGGGCCGGCGAAGCGGTGGGGGATGTCCATGGCCCGGACGTCGGCGAGCGGCAGGATGGGCGCGAGCAGCACCAGGGCCAGGATGACGGCGATGATCGAGACCGGCAGGATCAGCTTGCGCATCTGATCACCGGGTCAGGCTGATGCGCGGATCGAGCACCGCGGAGACGATGTCGACGACGAGGTTGAGGAAGACGAAGAGGATCGAGATCACCATCACGATGCCGACGACTTCCGGATAGTCGCGGGCGTCGACGGCGCTGACGAGATAGCCGGAGAGGCCCGGCCAGTTGAATACGAACTCGACCAGCACCGTGCCGCCGATCAGCGTGCCCATTTCCAGCCCGAGCACGGTCAGAACCGGGATCATCGCGTTGCGCACCACGTGGCGCCGCAGGATTTTCACCCGGCTCAGGCCCTTCGCCCTTGCGGTGCGCACATAGTCGCGCTCAAGGACGTCGAGCACGGAGGCTCGCGTCATCCGCGCGATGACCGCCCACAGCGCCAGCGCCACCGTGCCGGCGGGCAGCATCAGCAGGAGGAGGTGGCGGGCCGGATCGACGGCGAAGGGCACGTAGCCGCCGGCCGGAACCAGGCGCAGCTCCTGGGCGAAGACGAGGATCACCACCGAGCCGACGACGAAGACCGGCGTCGACAGCGCCACCGAGGACAGGAAGGAGATGAGGGTGTCGATCCAGCCGCCGGAGCGGACCGCCGCCAGCGTTCCCGCCGGAACGCCGAGCGCTGCGGCGATCAGCGCGGCGGCGACGATGACTTCCAGCGTGCGCGGCAGGCGCTGGACGATCTGTCCCGTCACCGAGGCGCCGTCGCGGAACGAGGTGCCGAGATCGCCGGTGAGGAGGCCGCCGATATGGTGGGCGTATTGCAGCCACAACGGATCGTCGAGGCCGAGCCGCTCGCGCAGGTTCGCGACCGCCTGCGGGTCGGCGGCGGTGGAGCCCTGGCTGAGCAGCAGCTCGGCGGGATCCCCCGGCACGAGATGCAGCATCAGGAACACCAGCGTCACCACGATCCAGACCAGGAAGACCGCGAGGAGGCTGCGATAGGCGATGTAGCGCAACATCGGTCGGCCTCAGCCGAGGACCGTCTCTTCCAGAGTCTCGGGCGAATAGAAGCAGAGCTGGCCGGGCATGTTGGTGAAGCCGGACACGCCGGCCTTCATGGCAAAGCCCTGGGAGCGCCAGGCGAGGCCGGCGATCGGCGTCGTCTCCAGCGCCTTCGCCTCCATCTGGTGGTAGATCGTCTTGCGCTCGGCCGCCTTGAAGGTCTGGCGGCCCTTGGCGAGGAGTTCGGTGATCTCCGGCGTCTTCAGGCCGTAGCTGCGCACGAAGCTCGCCGGCAGCGAGCCGTCGATCAGCTGGGTCATGCCGTCCGGATCGTTGTTGGAAGCCGTCGTGCCCATCACGGCGAGGTCGTACTGGCCCTGATTGCCCTTCTGGACGCGGGTCGCCCATTCCGGCAGGTCGAGCCTGGCATTGATCCCGACCATCGACAGATAGGCCTGGCAGACCTCGGCGGTGCTCTGGTGCATGCCGTATTGGGCGGTCGCGAGGAGCGTGCAGTCGAAGCCGTTCGGGTGGCCCGCCTCGGCGAGCAGCGCCATCGCCTTGTCCGGATCGTAGGCCCAGCCGTTGGCGAGATCGGCGTTGTAGTAGTCCGAGCCCTCGGCCAGCGGCAGGTGTTCGAGGGCGCTGCCGCGGCCGTAGAAGGCGGCGGCGACGATGTCCTCGCGCTTGATCGCATGGGCGACGGCGCGGCGCACCCGCGGATCGTCGAAGGGCGGCCGCTCGGCGTTGAAGGTCAGATACATGAACGGCCCGTCGACGGCGTCGAGCTTCAGCCGCGCGTCGGCCTCGATCTGCTCCATCGCCTGCCAGGGGACATATTCGATGAGGTCGACGTCGCCGGCGTCGAGCGCCGCCACCCGCAGATTCTCGTCGGCATAGACGATGACCTCGATCCCGGCGAGCTTCGGCAGGCCTTCCTTGTAGTAGCCGTCGAAGGCCGACAGGCTCAGCGACACGCCGCGGTCGGTCTTGTCGAGCTTGAAGGGGCCGGCGCCCATCGTCGTGTCCGGCGCCTCGCCCTTCTTGATCATCGGCATGTTGAAATGGGCGAACCAGCCGGGCAGCACCGCCGACGGCTCTTCCGTCGTCATCCGGATCGTCCTTGCGTCCGGTGTGTCGACCTTGACGACCGACTGCAGCTCGCCGCGGAAGAAGGCGGTGGAATCGGCCTTCGCCGCCTCGGCGACGTTCCAGGCGATGTCCTCGGACGTGACGGGCGACCCGTCGTGCCACCTGGCGTCGCGCAGCTTGAACGTCCAGGTTCCAGCGTCGTCGACCTCGAAGCTCTCGGCGAGTTCGCCGCGCATGGTGCCGTCCGGGGCAAAGCCGAGGAGGCCGCGATGCATCATCAGCTTGACCGTGCCGGCCGCCGAGCCCGAGGAGGCCCAGGCATCGAAGCTCGGCGGATAGGCCGACAGGCCGAAGCGCAGCATGCCGCCGGTCTCGGCCCGCAACCCCTTCGGGCCGACGAAGGCGAGGGCACCGGCGGCGGCGCTGGTGGCGAGAAAGCTGCGGCGGTTGAGGCGCATCGTCATTTCGCTGTCTCCATGCTCGTGGCCGGGCATCGGCTGGCCGGTTGGAAAATGTCGGCGCGTCGTCACTCCGCCGCGATGAGGTCGTTGCGCGCATCGGCCTCGATGGCCGACGGCGCGCGGTCTGCCGCCGGGCCGTAGCCGCCGCCGCCGGGGGTGACGATCTCCAGCCACTCACCGGCGCGAAGGGATCCGACGCCGCGCTCGAAGGGGGCGGCGGACGGCGAGACGGCGAAGCTGCCGCCGGCGCCCGGCCCGCCGCCGAGAAGGCCCCAGCTGGTCGAGAGGATGCGGGTGATGTCGACGCGCACCATGCAGTCTTCCGTCGCCCGGTAGACCCGGCGAAGGCCCATGCCGCCGCGAAAGGCGCCGGCGCCGCCGGAGCCGTCGACGAGCTCGTAGCGTTCCAGAATCAGCGGATATTCGACCTCCAGCGCCTCGACCGGCAGGTTGGAGGTGTTGGTGGCGTGGACGTGAATGCCGTCGAGGCCGTCGGCCGACGGCCGGGCGCCGCCGCCGCCGCCGATGGTCTCCAGATAGACCCAGTAGTTCCCGGATTCCGGGCCGCTCGTCCGGGTGCCGGAAAAGGTCGCGACCGAGCAGCCGGAATTGGTGCAGGCCGACACCTTCTGCGGCGCCGCTTGCGCCAGCGCCCCGAGGATCAGGTCGGCGACCCGCTGGCAGGTCTGGACGCGGCCGTTGACGGCGGCCGGGTGCGAGCAGGAGAGGAGGCTGCCCTGGGGCGCCCGGACGGTGATCGGCCGGGCGAGGCCGGCATTCGGCAGGACGGTCGGGTCGACCACGGACTTGACGATGTAATAGGCGGTGGCGAGCAGCGCCGTGCGGGTCATGTTGATGCCCGAGCGCACCTGCGGCGGCGCCTCGAAATCCAGCGCGATCTCGTCGCCGGCGATGGTGACGGTCACGGCGAGCGGGATCGGATCGTCGAAATCGAGGGTGTCGAAGACGTCCTCGAAGCGCCAGGAACCATCCGGCAGCGCGGCGATGCCGGCGCGCATCTTGCGCTCGGCATAGTCCTGCAGCGCCTTGCCGGAGGCGAGCACCGTTCCGGTGCCGTGCTTGGCGCAGAGCTCGGTGAAGCGCCTGACCCCCACCCGGTTGGCCGCCATCTGGGCGCGCAGGTCCGACAGTCGTTCCCGAGGCACCTGGCAGTTCAGGAGGATCAGGTCCTGCACGTCCTTCTGGAGTTCGCCCGCCCGCCAGAGCCGGATCGGCGGGATGCGCAGGCCTTCCTGGTAGATGTGGGCATGGGCCCGGTCGACGAAGTCGGAATGGTGGGCGAGATTCACCGTCCAGGCGACGAGGTCGCCGTCGATGAAGATCGGCTCGGCGAGGACGATGTCCGGCAGGTGGGTGCCGCCGCCCTTGTAGGCGTCGTTGCCGACGAAGACGTCGCCCGGCCGCATCTCGGCCGCGTCGTGCAAAGCGAGCACCATCGGGATGAAGTCGAGGAAGCTGCCGAGATGCACCGGAATGTGCTCGGCCTGGCAGAGGGTCCGGCCGTCCCGGTCGAACAGCGCCGTCGAGCAGTCCCGCCGCTCCTTGATGTTGGTCGAATAGGAGGCCCGCACCAGCGCCTCGCCGGTCTCCTCGACGATGGAGGAGAGCGCCGCGCCGATGACCTCCACGGTGATCGGGTCGAGGGCGAGCTGGTCAGGCGTCGCCGGTGCGGACGCCTTTGGGGCATGGCTCATCGCGGCAGCTCCAGGATGAGGTTTTCGAGCCCGTCGACCGTGGCGGTGACGCCGGGCGGGACGAGGGTGGTGGTGTCCATCTGCTCGATGATCGCCGGGCCACTGAACGCCATGCCGGGCCGCAGTGCCGCGCGGGCGTAGATGGCGCTGTCGGCAAAGCCCCCGGTCTCCGGAAACCAGATCTCGCGCCGGCCGGTGACGGCGGACGACGCATCTTCCGGCCCGAGCGGCAGTATCGGCAGCTCGGCCTTCCTCACGAGGCCCAGCGCCTCGGCCCGGAAGGTCACGCAGAGGATGCGTTCCCCCTCGGCGGCAAAGCCGTACATGCGGATATGGGCCGCGGTGAAATCCTCCCGCAGCTTCTTGAGGCTCTGCGCGGTGATCTCGCCGGCGGGGACGGGCACGGTCAGCTCGTAGTTCTGGCCCTCGTAGCGAAGGTCGACGCTCTGGGTCGCGCGCCTCGCCTCCGGCGCGATCCTCTCGGTCTCGAACCAGCGGCCGGCCTCGGCCGCCACCGCATTCACCGCATCGCCGATGGCGGCAATGTTCTCGGCCTCGAGCGGGATCAGCCGGGTGGCGGAGAAGTCGGCGCGAAGGTCGGTGAGGAGCAGCCCCATGGCGCAGAGGATGCCGGGATTGCGCGGCACGATGACCCGGGCGATGTCGAGTTCCGCGGCAAGCCGCACCGCATGCAGCGGGCCGGCGCCGCCGAAGGCCATCAGCGCGTAGTCGCGCGGGTCGTAGCCCTTCTGCACCGAGATCACCCGGATCGCCCGCGCCATGTTGGCGGTGACGACGGAGATGATCCCCTGGGCGGTCTCCATCGGCTCCATGCCGAGCTCGGCGGCGAGCCGCGCGACGGCTTCGAGCGCGAGATCCCGCCGCACCGCCATGCGCCCGTCGAGGAGATGGGTGGGGTTGAGCACCTGCAGGACGATGTTGGCGTCGGTCACCGTCGGCTGGCTGGCACCCTTGCCGTAGCAGACGGGGCCGGGATCGGCGCCGGCGCTCTGCGGCCCGACCTTCAGGAGCCCGCCACTGTCGATCGCCGCGATCGAGCCGCCGCCGGCGCCCACCGTGTGGATGTCGAGCATCGGCGCCTTGATCGGATAGCCGTGGACGACGCTCTCGTTGGTCTGGGTGATCTTGCCGCCGGTCATCAGCGCGACGTCGGAGGAGGTGCCGCCCATGTCGAAGGTGATGACGTCGAGATGGCCGGAGCGCGCGCCGATCGCCTCGGCCGCGACGACGCCGGTCGATGGGCCGGAGAGGACCGCGCGCACCGGCGTCTCGGCCGCCGCCTCGAAGCCGACGACGCCGCCGTTCGACTGGGTCAGATGCGGGGCGGCGAGAAGCCCCATCTCGCCGAGCCGCGTCGTCAGCCGGCGGATGTAGCGCTGCATGATCGGGCCGAGATAGGCGTTGACCGTCGCCGTCGACAGCCGCTCGAACTCGCGGAATTCCGGCGCGATCTCGTGGCTGGCGCAGATGAAGGCGTCCGGCAGTTCCTCTGCGACGATCGCCTTCGCCGCCTTCTCGTGGGCCGGATTGACGAAGGCGTAGAGGAACGAGATCGCGACCGCCGCGACCCCTTCTGCGGCGAATGCCCTTGCCGCTTCGCGCACGGCCGCCTCGTCCAGCGGCGCTTCCACCGCGCCGGTATGCAGCATCCGCTCGCAAACCTCCCGGCGCAGGAAGCGCGGCACCAGCACCGGCGGCTTCTCGGCGAAGAGGTCGTAGAGGTCGGGACGCTTCTGCCGGCCGATCTCCAGGAGGTCGCGGAAGCCGGCGGTGGTGATCAGCCCCACCTTGGCGCCGCGATGGGTGATCAGTGCGTTGGTCGCCACCGTCGTCCCATGGCCGAGATAGGTGATCTCGCCGGCGTCGAAGGCGCATTCCTGCATGCCCTCGGTGACGCCCTCGAAGATGCCCCGGGAGGGATCGTCCGGCGTCGAGGAGACCTTCCAGACCCGCATGGCGCCGGTCGCTTCGTCGAACATGCAGACGTCGGTGAAGGTGCCGCCGGAATCGACGCCGACGCGCCAGCTTGCCCGGGATCCTTCGGTCTCGCCCATTTCAGTCTGGCCCCATTCATGTATACTTGACGTATAACACTCCAGTCGGGCACGCTGCGCAATCCCCTTTCTCATAAAAAATGAGCAGCGTGAGGAAGTGACTGAGAAATGGGCATTTGCTCGAAATGAAGACGCGAACGGGAGACAGGCCGGAATGGCGGCGGCATCGGACGACGAGACGACCGGCGGGCGGGCCGCCAAGCCCGCCGGCCAGCGCGCCTATGCGGCGATCCGTGCCGGCATCCTCGGCGGCGCCTTTCCGCCCGGCGGCTTCATCGAGGAGGGACAGGCCTGCGAACTGACCGGGGTCTCCCGCACGCCGGTCCGCGAGGCGCTGACGCGGCTCGCCGCCGAAGGCTTCGTCGAGCTGCATCCGCGCCGCGGCGCCATGGTCCGGCCGCTGCTCGGCTCGGAGCTGCGGGACCTTCTGGAAGTCCGCCGGATGATCGAGAGCCACGCCATCCGCCGCATCTGCGAGGACCGGCGGGCGGTTCCCGGCGGCCTCTACGGCCTCTGCGAGAGCCGCGAGGCGGCTTCAGTCAACGATCTTCTGACCAGCGTCGAGATCAACACCAGGTTCCACCACGGCATCGTCGAGGCGGCCGGCAACGGCGTCCTCACCAAGGCCTATGAGGGCCTCCATGCCAGCCTCGGCCGCGCCAGCATGCTGTCCCTGCAGATGAAGTTCGGCGATTCCGACCTCATCAACCAGGAGCACCGGGAACTCCTCGACGCCCTCTCGGCCCACGACGCCGAGGCGGCGCTCGCCGTCCTTCAGCGGCATCTGAGGCCGATCCCGCAGCTGATGGCGGTGCTGCCCGCCTGAGGGACGGCCCCCTCCATGGACATCCCGCCCCGATCCTCTTCCCGACAGAAGGCCCTTCGCCCATGAGTGCGCCCGCAAGTGCCCGTCTCTTCACCCCCTCCAAGACACCGGCCTCGGGATCCGGCGGCATGGTCGTCACCAACCATCCGCTCGGCTCGGCTGCCGGCTTCGAGATCCTGGCTTCCGGCGGCAACGCCGTCGACGCGGCGGTCGGCTCGCTGTTCGCGCTCTGCGTCGTCGAGCCGATGATGGTCGGGATTGCCGGCGGCGGCCTGATGCACCTGTGCACGCCGGACGGCCGGCATGTGATCGTCGACGCGCTCGCCCATGCGCCGGCGGACGCGCATCCGCAGATCTACGAACCAGTCTCCGACACCCCGCCGGACCACATGGAGACGAAGCATCGGCGCAGCGCCATCGGCCCCTCGGCGGTGGCGGTGCCGGGCAATCTCGCCGGCTGGTGCGAGACGCAAGGCCGCTTCGGCAGGCTGTCGCTGGCCGACGTCCTCGCCCCGGCGATCCGTCTCGCCGAACGCGGCTTTGCCATCACCCACTATCTCGCCGGCGCCATCGCCGAGAATGCCACCGATCTCGCCCGCGACCCGGCGATCGCCGCGCTCCTGATGCCGGGCGGCGCGCCGCTCCGGCCCAGCGACCGGCTGGTTCAGGGCGATTTTGCGACCACCCTCAGGCTGATCGCCGGGCAGGGCGCTTCGGCGCTCCACGGCGGCGAACTCGGCGCCGCGCTCGCCCGCCGCATCGCCACCGGCGGCGAGGACGCCGGCTGGCTCACCCTTCAGGACCTGCGCGACTACCGGACCCGCGAGCGCGAGGCGATCACCGGCAGCTATCGCGGCCACCAGATCGTCGGTCCGCCGCCGCCGGCCTCCTCGGGCGTCCATATCGCCGAGATGCTCAACATCCTCGAGCCCCACGACGTCGCGGCCATGGGCTTCGGCACACCGGAATCCCTGCATCTGATGGCGGAGACGATCCGCATCGGCTTCGAGGACCGGCGGGCGGCGAGCGGCGATCCGGACTTCGTCGACATCGACGTCGAGACACTGATTTCCAAGGACTACGCCCGGCTCTGCCAGGCGCGGCTGCGCGAGTGGGGCGGGCCCGTCTCCCCATCCGCCGACGGTCATGAATCCGCCGACACCACCCATGTCACCGTCGCCGACCGGGACGGCTTCGTCGTCAGCGCCACCCACACGATCAACGGCCTCTTCGGCGCCAGATTTGTGGTGCCCGGCACCGGCATCATCCCCAACAACTACATGATGAATTTCGACCCGCATCCGGGCCGGGCGCTGTCGGTCCAGCCGAACAAGCGGGTGCCGACGTCGATGGCGCCGATGATGGTGCTGAGGGACAGCCGCCTGCGCTTCGCGCTCGGCCTGCCCGGCGGCCTCAGGATCTTCCCCTCGGCCTTCCAGGCGATCGTCAACCTGATCGACCACGGCATGGACCTCCAGAGCGCCATTGAGGCGCCGAGGATCTGGACCGAGGGCCAGGAGCTGGAGATCGAGCCGGCCTTCGAGCCGCTAGCCGCAGCGCTCGAGGCGCGCGGCCACCGGATCAGGCGGGTGCCCCATGTCGGCGGCGGCATGAACGCCATCGCGTTTTCCGAGGACGGCACGATGACCGGCGCCGCCTGCTGGCGCGCCGACGGCACCGTCGCGGCGCTGGGCGGCGGCCTCGCAAGGCCCGGCGTCCGGTTCTGGCCCGACCGCGTGCCGCCGGCCGTGCAGTAAGCCGCTGGCCGATCGATCAGATCGGGCGGTGTATCCAGCCCGCGCGGCAATTGAGTGGACTGGTAGTCCGACATCCCGAAGGGACCAGTCGGACGTCGTACGAGCCCGGCCAGATTATGCGGCGGCGCCACGAAGCCGAAGCACGCGCCACAGAAGTCCGGCATGAAGCGAAGATCCATCAAATACGGTCGCCATCCATGGTGGCCTCCCTCCCAGCATGGATGTTGAATCAAGCTTTCGAGCCGTTCGGAATCAGCCCCGATTCAGGCCAACTTCATCCCGCTCTAGCTCTCGCAGGAGGGGATTGGGAAACCTGCGTTTCAGGGTCACGGCATAGAACGTTTCAGACATCTGGGGGAATTGATCGACTTCCAGAAGCTCTCCGCTTTGCAGTTCGTCTTTCACGACGATCGGCGGAACGATCGCGAGACCGACGCCCTCCCGCGCCAGGAGACGGATCATCGCCATGTCGTCTACCTCAGCGGCTATACGGGGGCGAATGTGCAAGCGGTCGAATAAGGCATCGAGCCCAAACCGTATGCTGCTGTCGATCGTCGGCAAAACGAGCGGTTGGCGTGAGAGCAGCTCTTCGAGAGTGGATCCGCTGCCTACCCGCTCTGGTGTTCCGATGAGGCTGACCGGCTGTTCGGCGATCGCATGGGAAATCCAAGGTGTCGCGGCATCGCGCGGCGGGGAGATGTTCGCGAGAACCACATCGAGCCGATGTGCCTCCAGGCTTTTCAGAAGATCGCCCAGCGCGCCCGAGCGGATGACGATCTCGACGTCGTCGCGGCCGAGCAGCGGCTGGAGGTAGCCGATCTGGAAATTTCGCGAGAGGGTCGCCTGCGACCCGACGCGCAGGATCCGGCGCCGGGTGGACGTTCGCTCGCGCAGCGTGTTCACGAGTTCGTCCCCGGCCGCGAAGATCGCATCGGCATGGTCGAGAGCGATCTGCCCGGCCTCGGTCAGAACCAGCGAACGTCCTTGCCGCTCGAACAACTTCTGGCCAAGGCGTTCTTCAAGCTGGCGGATCTGCGTGGAGACCGCAGACTGCGATACGTTCAACCGCTCCGCCGCGCGGGTGAGATTGCCATCATGCGCAACCGTCTGAAAATACCGAAGATGATGGAAGTTCAGTTCGTTCATACCGTTCACTTAAACAGAACGATACCGCAATGACAATGTATTTTTCTTAAGTCACCGATCGCCGTAGGCTCTGGGAATAGATCTGTGACGGATAAGAAAAAAAGCGCTTCATGTGGTACAATCTTGCATTAATAATAGGCCCTGCAATTTTTTTACTTTCTTCAATTCCAGCCTTTTATCGAAATGGTCGTCGTCCCCTCATAGTGAAAGCCAGCGAGAACGCTGCGTTCTTTGCGTTTGTCGCATCTGTTGCTGCGACCCTTTTGTTGATCGCTGAAGGACCTGGGACCGGCCCGGTTCTAGGCCTTGGTGAATTCGGGTACTCGGCGCGGCTCGATCTGGTGAGCGCGACGATGTCAATGCTCGTCGCCTTCGTCGGATGGATCGTCGTCCGTTATTCCGCTTCGTATCTCGACGGAGAGGCGCGGCAAGGCGCGTTCCTAGGCTGGATGCTGGCTACCCTTGCTGCTGTGCTGCTGCTAGTTCAGGCGGGGAACCTCGCTCACTTCGTGCTCGCCTGGATCGCTACGAGCCTGTGCCTCCACCGGTTGCTCCTCTTCTATGGAGACAGGGTCCAGGCACGGCGCGCAGCACGCAAGAAATACATCATCGCGCGGATCGGCGATGTGGCCCTGATCTGCGCCGCTCTCCTGCTCTACAGCGGCTATGGCACGCTGGACATCGCGGCGATCCTGTCCGCCGCTCGTGACGGCGAAGGGCCGGCGGTTGCTGTCTGGGCGGCCGGTCTCCTTGCGCTCGCGGCCATGCTGAAGTCGGCGCAGTTCCCGGCCCATGGCTGGCTGACGGAAGTGATGGAAACTCCGACGCCGGTCTCGGCACTGCTGCATGCAGGCGTCATCAACGGCGGCGGGTTTCTGCTGATCCGCTTCGCGGACGTGATGTTGCTCGCTCCTGGCGTCCTTGCAGTGCTGGTCATGATCGGCGGCTTCACGGCGCTCTTTGGCGGCCTCGCTATGCTTTCCCAGTCGGGCGTCAAGACTTCTCTGGCGTGGTCCACGATTGCCCAGATGGGATTCATGACGATGCAATGCGGGCTGGGACTTTTCTCACTCGCGCTCCTGCACATTGTCGCGCACTCGCTCTACAAGGCCCATGCCTTCCTGATTTCCGGAACCGCTGTCGATCTGGTGGCGTCGCTTCGCCGGCCCGGTCCGATCGCCATCCCCAACGGCCGGGCCGTTCTGCGCGCCTTCGCGCTGGCCCTGACGATCTATGCGGTGATCGGTTTCGCATTCGGATTCGACGCAAAGTCACCGCAGGCGATCGCACTCGGAGCCATTCTCATCTTCGGCGTCGCCTATCTGCTGGCACAGGGACTGGCCGACACTGCGCCGCGTGTCCTGACCCGTCGGACAGCACTCTACGCCATCGGCGCCTCCGTCAGCTACTTCGCGCTGCAATCTGCAGCCGAATGGCTGGCCGAGGGAACGCTCCCGACGATACCGGCTCCCGGCGCGCTGGAATGGGGGTTGATCGTCCTGGCGCTGCTCAGCTTCGGCTTCGTCGCAGTTGCTCAGGCGATGTTTCCGCTCTGGTCGGATCATCCGGCGGCCGCCGGCCTGCGCGTGCATCTGACCAACGGCCTTTACGCCAACGCGCTCTTCGACAGGCTCATCAACAACGGGTCCACTGGCGGTCCGCCTCCTGCCTCGCAGGAGATTCGGCGTGACAGAAATTCTGGTCCCACCGTGGATATCACTGGAGATGCGCTTCAATCGGCCGCGGACAGAGCCGCGCGTCAGATCCCGCCGCTCTGGCCGCTGGCCTCGTCCGTCGCGGTCAATCCATTCCTTGGGCAGACAACGCAGACACTCGCGGAAACTGGCGCCCAGCTCGCCCGCATGAGCGGCACCCCAGTCACGATGAAACGATCCTGGTATCGCGACAGGATTGCCGCCGGCACGATCAGGCAAGAAGATCTTGCAGCGTCGCTCGAAGCTTCACCGCATGCCGACAGACCGGCAGACCTCAAGGCGTTGAACACGGCCATTGCCTGCGAACGGCCTCTGCCCGGCACTCTGCCGACCATCGCGGAACTCGCGGCTCGGGCGACCGGAGTCGATTGGCCCGGGATCATGGCGGATCGCTTCGGTCTATGGGCCGGCGGCTATTTCGATCAGGGCCAGGCGTTGTGGGCAGCGCCGCGCGGCCGCTCTGCCTGGTCCGCATGGTGTGCCTACGCGACGCAGGATCTGACCCCCGAGATCATGGGCTTGAAGGGCTTTGCGGCCTTCGTCGCGAATGCGCCGGAACGACCGGGCGAAGCCATCGCGCGCGCCGCCCGGCGCCTTGGCCTCACCGAGGCGGGCCTCGACAGCTATTTCCATCAGCTGCTGCTTTCCCTCGGCGGCTGGGCCCAATATGCCCGGTATGAACTCTGGCGGGCCGAGTTGGCCGGAGGCGCTGACGCGGCGCTGACCGATATGCTGGCGATCCGTCTGCTGTGGGAGGAAGCCCTTCTCACCCAGCACGAGGCGGCGATCGGCCGCGAATGGGCGGCCGTGTGCCGCGTCCATGAGATGCCGGTCTTACCCATGCAGGACGACGTCATCGATGAAATCCTGCAGGAGGCGGCCGAGCGGGCGGCTCAGCGCGACCTAGCCGGCATGTTCAGGAATGTCGCGCCAAGAGCCGCGAAAACCCGTCCGGCGATGCAGGCGGCGTTCTGCATCGACGTGCGCTCGGAGGTTTTCCGGCGCGCGCTCGAAGCCGTCAGTCCATCGGTCCAGACCTTGGGCTTCGCAGGGTTCTTCGGAATTTTCACCAAGCATCGGCGGTCTGCGTCCGATGTCGAGGAACACCGTCTCCCTGTCTTGCTCAATCCCGCCGTCACCTCGATGTCGGGCGCAGAGGACGGCGCCGCCGATGATCTCGCTGCGCGCTACAAGGCGCGGGCGAAGCGGGCCTGGGGCCGGTTCAAGCTGGCGGCCGTTTCCTCCTTCGCGTTCGTCGAGGCGATGGGGCCGGTCTATATCGGCAAGCTTTTGCGCGACGGATTGAGCCTCAGCCGCCATCCTGTCCCGATCGAACCGGCGCCACGCTTCGTTCCGGACCTCGATCTGGAGAGCCGGATCACCGCTGCCGAGACCGTTCTGCGCGCCATGTCCCTGACCGCCGGGTTCGCACGGATCGTCCTCCTCGTCGGGCATGGTGCGCGCGTCGTCAACAACCCTCATGCCAGCGGACTGCAGTGTGGTGCCTGCGGCGGCTATTCGGGCGACGTCAATGTCAGGCTGCTCGCAGGCCTGTTGAATGATCCCGAAGTGCGGAGCGGTCTTGCCGAGCGGGGGATCGTCTTGCCGGCCAATACGCTGTTCATCGGCGCGCTGCACGACACCGCCACCGACGAGGTCACGATCTATGACGACGACGTCGCAGCCGCAAATCACACCTCGGATCTGAAGGATACCCGCAGATGGCTCGAGGCTGCCGGCAAGCTCGTCCGGGGCGAGCGGGCTCTGCGCTTGCCGCGGGCCGGCGACGAGCGTGACATTGCAAAGCGCGCGCGCAACTGGGCGGAGGTGCGCCCGGAATGGGGCCTCGCGGGATGCCGGGCATTCATCGCGGCTCCGCGGAGCCGGACAGTCGGTCGCGATCTGGAAGGCCGGGCCTTCCTGCACGACTATGACTGGCGTCAGGACCAGGAGCGCCGTTTCGCGGTTCTCGAACTGATCATGACCGCGCCCGTCGTCGTGGCGAGCTGGATCAGCCTGCAATATTACGGCTCGACGGTCGCGCCTGAGATGTTCGGGGCGGGCAACAAGCTCCTGCACAATGTCGTCGGCGGCATCGGCGTCTTCGAAGGAAATGGTGGCCTCCTGCGGGCCGGCCTGCCGTGGCAGTCGATCCATGACGGCGAAAAATACATCCACGACCCTCTGCGGCTGTCGGTCTGCATCGAGGCGCCCCGCGAAGCCATGAGCGACATCCTTTCGCGTCATGAGGGCGTCCGCGCGCTGTTCGACAATCGCTGGCTCCACCTTTTCGCCTTCGACGAACAGGGCCGGCTCGCCTGGCGCTATGCGGGCGGCCTCGAGTGGGAGCCGGTCGAAACCGAAACGCGCAGCGTTCGTCTGGAGGCAGTCGCATGACCAACGGTCAAAACGCTGCGCGACTTTCCCATCTCGATCGTCTTGAAGCCGAGGCGATCCATATCCTGCGCGAAGGCGTTGCAGAGGCTCGCAATCCGGTGATGCTGTTCTCGGCGGGCAAGGACTCGACCGTTCTCGCCCATCTGGCTCTGCGCGCCTTCCATCCCTCGCGCCCTCCGTTCCCGCTGCTCCATGTGGATTCGACCTGGGAGTTCCAGTCTGTTCTCGCCTTTCGCGATACGTTCGCGCGCGAACACGGTTTCGACCTTCTGGTTTACGCCAACGAGACGGGGCGGGCCGCCGGCCTGAACCCCTTCGATCACGGCGATGCCTACACCAGCACCATGCGCACGGACGCGCTCAAGCAGGCACTCGACCGCGGCGGCTACGATGTCGTGTTCGGCGGCGCGCGGCGCGACGAGGAAAAATCCCGCGCCAAGGAACGCGTCTTCTCGGTCCGCGACGAACGGCATGGCTGGGATCCCCGCCAGCAGCGCCCGGAACTCTGGCAGCTGTTCAACACCAGGCTCGCCAACGGCCGGTCGCTGCGGGTCTTCCCGCTCTCCAACTGGACCGAAATGGACATCTGGCTGTATGCGCTGGCCCGCAACATCGAACTCGCACCCCTGTATTTTGCCGCGCCACGCCCCGTCGTCGAACGGGGTGGTGGCCTGATCGTCATCGACGACCCGGCCCGCATGACGCTGCGTCCCGGCGAAACGGTGGTGACGCGCAGCGTCCGCTTCCGCACACTTGGCTGCTGGCCGGTTACCGCTGGGGTCGTCTCAGGTGCTGACGATCTCCCATCGGTCGTCCACGAGACGCTCACCGTCAGAACTTCGGAGCGCCAGGGCAGAATCGCCGACAGCGCCGATGCCGGCTCGCTCGAACGCCAGAAGCGTGAAGGATATTTCTAGTGAGCTCGGCAGCGGACTATTCGCTCAAGGGCAGGCGCGCGGTTCTGGCCACCATGCATGGCAAGGAGCGTGTCATCCGTCCCTTGCTCGAAGGCGGGCTGGGGCTTGATATCCGCTTGCCGGATGCGTTCGATACGGATCGCTTCGGAACGTTCAGCCGCGAAATCAAGCGAATGGGAAGCCAGCTTGATGCAGCGCGGCAGAAGATCATCGCGGCGTTCGATGCCGATCCTGATGCAGAGGTCGGCATCGCCAGCGAGGGCAGCTTCGGTCCGCATCCATATTTCTTCTTTGCCGCATTGGGATGCGAGATCGTCGTCATGCGCGACCGACGGTCAGGTCTCGAACTGATGGGGCGTCATGCCGATCTGAGGACCAATTTCGCCCATGTGACCGTTCAGTCGGTTGATGAGGCCGTGGCCTTCGCAGATCGGATTGGATTTCCTGCCCACGGCGTGATCGTCATCGGCACATCGGACAGCAATCCGGCACCGGGCGCCTATCTGCGGAAAGACATTCTGACCCTCGAACACCTCTCGGCGAGCGTGAGCGAAGCCATCGCGACTTGCGGTGCGGCCCATGTTGAGACCGATATGCGCGCGCATCGCAATCCGACACGAATGCGTGCAATCAAGAGGGCGACGGTCGACCTCGTCCGGACCTCCCGATCTCTTTGTCCCAGATGCGCGCGTCCGGGTTTTATCGTCAGCGAGAAGCTTGCCGGCTTGCCCTGTTCATGGTGTGGCGCCGCAACGAATGCGCTTCGGGCAGAGGTGTCTGTTTGCACTGGATGTCAGTACCGCTGCGAGAATCCGGTTTCACTGGTGGCTGCCGATCCAGGTTCATGTCCGAGCTGCAATCCATAGTGTCTGTAGTGTCTGTGATGAGGAGGTCAAGAATGGAGAGCCGGGGTTCATATGAAGCAATTTTAAATGAAGTTGATGACCAGATCGACTGGATGATCGAAAATTACAGAATGAGCGGCTGGCTACAGCAAGCACTTCGAAATGCGCGAGATCGCGATCCGGTTGATAGTCTGAATGATTTGGAAATACTCGCTTACCTTCTGAAGCGACGAGCCAATGCGCAGATTGGGAGGAGCTTATTCCGAGAGACCACTTTGGAGCATGACACCGATAAACCGATGCAGCTATAAGCATGCCGTCATGCACTCAAAGCCAAAAGCGACTTTTATGCATGATAACTGGCGTCAATTCCGCTTGTCCAATTCGTCTATGAGTATGCATCGCCCACGGCCGTAAATTCGGGGCCCTCGATCCTTTCGCCGCGCGCGCGTCGCAAATGCACGCGCGCATCTGATCGGGCAGGCCGGCCGCCACCAGCCATCGCTGAATCATCCCTGGCTGCGCTTCGATGCCTTCGGCAAGGAACGCTTCGACCGGCAGGCCCAGCGAACGGTCCAGGCAGACCAGCCCGCACCCTTCAGACGATCACCCGAGAGCAGGAAGAGGCACTCGCACCGATCTACCAGCGGGCGTAAGCGCGCCGGCCTCGGCAAGATTGTAAACAGGAGCCGCTGTGTTTTGAAAAGCGCGTTGCTCGGATCACCAAGCAACACAAGCGCGCTGGGCCGCTAGCAAAGCCGTCATTTATGCCCGCGTACCAGCGGGGCCGGGCCGGCAACGAACAGCGCTTCGAGATGGACCGCCAGATCAAGGGAATCGACAAGCAGATCGAAAGCCTCGTCGACCGCGTGGTCGAGTCGGACAATGCGGCGCTGGTCAAAGCCTATGAGCAGAAGATCGCGAAACTGCAAAAGGAGCGGCTGCTGGCGGAAGAAAACCGCGAAAAAATGGCAAACCGCAGCACGCCTACGACGAGATTTTCGAACTCGCCATGGCCTTCCTCTCAACCCCTTGGAACCTCTGGGAAAGCGGGTAGACCAACCTGCGCAAGCTGGTCTTGCGTCTGGTCTTCCCGGACCGGATTTCCTACAAGCGCGGATCGGGATTTTCGAACGCTAAAAAGCGTTGCCATTCAGACTCTTGGAGTCGGTTCCAAGGTCTGAAACAGGAATGGTGCGCCCGAAAGGATTCGAACCTCTGACCCCCAGATTCGTAGTCTGGTGCTCTATCCAGCTGAGCTACGGGCGCCCTGAAGCGAGAGACGAACCCTCAAGGCCGTCCTCGTTGGAGCGCTAGGTAGCCGCTCGCGGCGGCGAATGCAAGCACCCTTTTTCGTCATCGAACTGCAATCTTCGCGTCCGGCCGTGAAATCCCGCCCGACCTGTCCCGGCCATCGCCCGCCGCTTCGGCTCCGGCCTGATCCCGCTTCCGCAGACTCGGGCCTGACCTGTTAACCCGGCCGCAGTCCCGACACCTGCACCGCGCGGCGGCTGGGCGGCGCATCGGCCGGGCGCAACGCCGTCCGCCCCGGCACGGGGGCAACGCATCGGGCCGGGCCGTGCCAGACGACGCCCCGGGTCATGCCGGGCCGGAACGAGCCAAGCCGGGCCGAGTCGCGCCAAGCCGGCCCCGGCCAGGCCGACCCGCCACGGGATTGACAACCCCTGCCGTGCCGCCGAGACAGGGCGCGGGTTTAAGGAGCGCGCCGGAGGGCGCGGATGAGGGAGGAGAGACCAATGGCAGCCAAGACGATCGCCGCATGGGCGGGCGCCGCCGCAATCCTGGCCGGACTGGCCGTTGGCGCGAGCGCCGAGGAGCGGATCGCCTACAAGTCGGCCAAGAGCGGCACGTCCTACTACCAGATGGGCGTCGAGCTCGCCAATGCGGTCAAGGCCGGCACCGACGGCGAGGCGATCCTCACCGTCGAGGAGAGCCAGGGCTCGGTCCAGAACGTCATGGAGGCGGCGGTCCGCCCCGGCAACTACGTCTTCACCGCGCCGCCCGGCCTCGTCGCCTCGGCCGCGGCCGGCAAGGGGCCGTTCGAGAAGCGCCCCAATCCCCGCTTCGGCGAGATCCGCGCGCTGTTTCCGATTCCCTCGCTGACCATGCATTTCGTCCTCGGCGGCAAGGCCGAGGCGCAGGATCTGTCGGCGCTCGCCGGCAAGACCATCCTCCTCGGCAAGGGCAGCTTCGGCGCCACCGAAGGCGAGAAATATCTCGAGCTGTTCGACCTGAAGGACAAGGTGACCGTTGCCGACGCCGAGCTCGGCAATGCGGCCGACGCCCTGAAGAACGGCCAGATCGACGGCTTCGTCACCGCCGGCTCGTTCCCGGCGCCGAACGTCATCGAGGCGGCGGCGAGCGGCGAGGTGACCCTCCTGTCGATGAGCGACGACGAGGTCGCAAAGACCGGCCGCACCCGCCAGGTCATTCCCGCCGGCACCTATGCCGGCGTCGACGAAGACACCGTCACAACCTCGCTGCCGGTCTTCGCCTTCGCCGCCGGCGCGATGAGCGATGAGACCGCCTATCTCCTCACCAAGACCTTCTGGGAGGAGAAGGAGGCGCTGTCGGGCGAATCGCGCTGGTGGAAGGCCGTCGACCCGCAGCTGCTCGGAGCCGGCGAGGTCAAGCTTCATCCGGGCGCCCTTCGCTACTACCGCGAGGCCGGCGTCTCCCTGCCGGACGCCCTGCAGTAGACCGAGACCCTTTGGCGCGGGCGTCGCAGCAGAAGCGCCCGCGCCGTCTCGCCGGCGGCCTCGGTTCACCCCTCGGCTCCGCCCGCCGCTTCGCCGCCGAAGGCCCCGGCGGCCCGACCGCCGGGCGCCGCCGGGCCGGCGATCCGCAACCGACTTCCGCAGACGGCCTCCTGGGCCGGTGTCCGAGACCCCCCAAAAAAAGCGCCCGCCAGCACCGCCTGCCCGAATCCCTTCCGCCCAGATCCCGCGGGCGCCCTGAACCCATTCCGGACGATCCCATGAGCCTCAGCTCCCCGGCCGGCGAAGCGCCGGGCCGCCCGCTCCGCCTCTGGCAGGGGCTCGGCATCCTTTCGATCGGCTTTCATCTGGCGCTGGTCTTTTCCGGTCTGGTGCCGGCCCTCGTCGCCCGGCCGCTGCACATGGCGCTGGCGTTGCCGTGGCTGTTCATCTTTGCCCCGCGCTCGCGCCTCGAGACGGCCAGCGGGTGGGTCGTCCTCGTCCTCGGCGAGATCGGCTGCCTCTATGTCGCGCTCAATGCCGAAGCCCTGTCGGACCAGTACGGCTTTCTCGACACGTCCTTCCAGGTCGCCGTCGCGGTCACCCTCGTCGCGGTCGCCCTCGAGGCGGCGCGGCGGGCGATCGGCTGGCCGCTGCCGCTGGTCGCCGTCGCCTGCCTCGCCTACGGTCTTCTCGGCCAGTATATCCCCGGCGAATACGGCCATCCGGGCTTCCCGGTCGCAAGCTTCCTCGGCACCATGACGATCACCGAAGGCGGCCTCTGGGGCTCGCTCACCGGTGTCTCGGTGGGCATCGTCGCGATCTTCGTCATCCTCGGCGCGGTGCTCAATGCCGGCGAGGCGGGGCAGGGCTTCATGAACCTTGCGGGCGCCGCGGCCGGGCGGCTGCGCGGCGGCGCGGGCAAGGTCTCGGTGCTCTCCTCGGCGATGTTCGGCTCGATCTCCGGCTCCGCCTCGGCCAATGTCGCCTCCACCGGCGCCGTGACGATCCCGGCGATGAAGCGTCTCGGCTATCCGAAGGCGCTGGCCGGTGCGGTGGAGGCCGTCGCCTCTTCCGGCGGCCAGATCATGCCGCCGCTGATGGGCGCCGGCGCCTTCGTCATGGTGGAGCTGACCGGCACGCCCTATGGCGACATCATCGTCGCCGCGCTGCCCGCCGCGATCCTCTACTTCCTGACGGTCTGGATCGGCATCGACCTCTTTGCCCGGCGCTACGACCTTGCCGCCATCGCCGAGGCGGACCGGCCGCGTCCGCGCACCGTCCTCGTCACCACCCTGTTCTTTCTCGTCCCCTTCGCCGTCCTCCTTTATGCCATGTTCGGCGCCGGGCTGACGCCGCAATACGCCGCCTGCCTCGCCATCCTCGTCGGCGTGCTGCTCCTGTTCGTCGATGCCACTCCCAGCGTTTCGCTGTCGCGCTTCGCCGCGCGCGCCGGCGTCGCGGCGCTGGAGGCCGGCCGGCAGATCGCCGTCATCGCCGCGATCATCATCTGCGCCTCGATCGTCGTCGGCGTCCTCGGCATGACCGGGCTCGGCGTCAAGGTGACCTCGGCGATCCTGGCGCTGGCGGGGGAATCCCTTGTCCCGGCGCTGCTCCTGACGGCGCTCGCCTGCATCCTCCTCGGCATGGAGGTGCCGACGACGGCCGCCTATGTCATCTGCGTCACCATCGCCGGCCCGGCGCTGCAGCGCCTCGGCATCGAGCCGCTGCTCGCCCATCTCTTCGTCTTCTGGTTCGCGCTGCTCTCGACCATCACGCCGCCGGTCTGCGGCGCGGTGTTCATCGCCGCCGGCATGGCGGGCGAGAACTGGCTGAAGGTCGCCGGGACGGCGATGCGCCTTGGCGTCGGGCTCTATGTCATCCCGCTGGCGATGATCTCCAAGCCGGCGATCATCCATCTCGCCGACCGGCCGTTCGGCGCATGCGTCGCCTTCGTCCAGATCGCCGCCGGCCTGTGGCTCCTGTCGCTCGGCCTGATCGGCACCATGGCGCCGTGGAAGCGGGCGGTGCTGGGGCTCGCGGGGCTGGCGGTTTGCCTGGCGCCGGCGCCGGCGTAGGATCGGCGCCCGGGAGCCGCCCCGGCAGAAGCGGCAAAGGGATAGCGGCCCGATCGGGCCGCGGGGCGCGATCTCGGCAAGGCAGGAAGCGATCATGGCAGACAGCGGATGGGCCATCGGCCTGATGACCGGAACCGTCCTCGACGGGCATATCGACGTCGCCGCGATCCGCACCGACGGGGAGGCGATCGCCGAATTCGGCCCCTTCGAGCTGATGCCCTATGGCAGTGACGTCACGCCGCTGATCGAGACGGCCGTCGCCGATGCGCGTCGGTGGGACTTCTCCGGCCCCGAGCCGGAAAGTTTCGCAACGGCGGAAAAGCGCCTCACCGCGGCGCAAGGCGAGGCCGTCGCGACCTTCTGCGAGCGCCACGGCCTTGCGAGGGCCGAGATCGCCGCCGTCGGCTTCCACGGCCAGACCGTCCTGCACCGGCCGCCCGCAGCGGGCGTTGCCGGCCGCACCCGCCAGCTCGGCGACGGCGCGGCGATGGCGCAAATGCTCGGCCTGACCGTGGTGCACGACTTCCGCTCGGCCGACGTTTCGGCGGGCGGGCAGGGGGCGCCGCTCTCGGCGATCTACCACCGGGCGATGCTGGCGCGGATCGGCGCCGGCGACGGCATTGCGATCCTCAATCTCGGCGGCGTCGCCAATCTCACCTGGTCCGACGGCGAGACGCTCGCGGCCTTCGACACCGGGCCGGCCAATGCCCCGATCAACGACTGGATCAGGGCCCATGGCGCCGGTGCGATGGACCGGGACGGGCGGCTCGCCTTCGCCGGAACGGTGGACGAGGCGCGGCTCGCCAAGCTTCTGGAGCATCCCTGGCTCGCCCAGCCCTATCCGAAGTCCCTCGACCGCTTCAGCTTCGCGATGGCGATGGCCGACGGTCTGTCGCTCGAGGACGGCGCGGCGACGCTGACGGCCTTCACCGCGGGCGCCGTCGGCAGGGCGCTGGATCTGTTGCCGAGCCGGCCGGAGCGGCTGATCGTCTGCGGCGGCGGCCGCCACAATCCGGCGATCATGGCGGCGATCGCCGAACGGGCAAAAGTCGAGGCGGTGGATGCCGATGCCTGCGGGCTGCGGGGCGACGCCGTCGAGGCCGAATGCTTCGCCTATCTCGCCATGCGGGCGATCGCCGGCCTGCCGATCAGCTTTCCGCTGACCACCGGGGCGCCGCGGCCGATGACCGGCGGTGTCGTCAACCGGCCGCCCGGCTGGGCCGCTGGCGGCAACTGAGGGGATTGAAGGCCCGCTTATCCGAAGGAATGCCTCGGGCCTCCCGTGACAGCGCTCGAACAACGGCGCTCGCAGGACCGGCGAAGGCACCGCCTCCGCCCGCCGGATGTCGTATCAGAGAGCCGGCGCGCCGGGCGTGGAATCGCCGACCGTGTCGCTCAGCACCTGGCCGAGGAAGCTCGCGTCCTTGCCGCCGGTGGGCGTCGTGCGCGAGATGAAGTCGAACACCCGCCCGTCCTTCAGCCCGTAGTCGGCGATGCGCTCGACCCGCTCGTCCTTGTTGAAATAGACGGCGAGAATGCGCTGGTCGACCAGCTGCGGCTGCAGGAAGGCCACCGGCCGCACCCGCTTCTGGGAGATGTAGTAGAACACCTCGTTGTCGAAGCTGGCCTTGGTGGAGGGCGAGCCGAGGGCCAGCAGAACCTGCTCCTTGGAGGAGCCCGGCGGCACCAGCTCGAGCGATTTCGGATCGACGATATAGCCCTGGTTGAGGACTTCGCTGGTCGTACAGGCCGACAGCGACGACAGGCCGATGGCTGCCACTCCCACGGCGAACGCCAGCGTCAGACGCGTCTTCTTGCTCACGCTTTTCTCAACTCCGTTCCAGCCAACCGACTTTGTTTTCTGCGTCGTTTTCTGTGTCATGCGCGGTTCAGACGGCGAAATTACGCCGCCCTTGCCGCGATCTCGTCGCCGCCTGCCGGGTCGCCGGCACAGCGCCCATCTCTCGCGAACCACCGCCGCCGCAAGCCTCCGGCGCAAGCGTGGCCCGGCATCCGGCCGATCCGATCCTCCCCGCCGGCCCTTGAGCCTCCCGCCGCTCCGCCGGACGGCAGCGAGGCCGCAGGGCGTGGGCGTTGGTAATCCACCTCACGCGCCGTTGCAATCGGGCCGAAGCTGTGGCACCGCCTGTGGCCAAGCGAGAAACCGCGGATCGTCAATGCTGAAACGCTGGAGGATCGCTCGCCAGAACCGAGCGATCGTCGAACTCCTCTATCAGGCCCTCGTCGCGATGACGCGCCAGCCGAAGCTCTACGAGAGCTGCGGCATCGCCGATACGTTCGCGGGGCGGTTCGAGGCCCTCGGCCTGCACGTCTTCCTGTTCTTGCGCCGCTGCCGGGGGGAGGCCGCGCTGGAGCCGGTGTCGCGCGACGTCGTCGACCGCTTCGTTCTCGACGTGGATTCCTCGATCCGCGAACTCGGCATCGGCTACCAGGCGGTGCCGAGGCGCATGCGCAAGCTGGCCGGCGTCTTCTACGAGCGCGTCCGGGTCTATGACGAGGCCTTCGAGGCGGCGGACCCGAGGTCGGCGCTGAAGGCCGCGCTGGCCGGGCGGGCGGTCGAGGCGACGGTGCCGGAGGATGCGGTGGACGAGCTCGCCACCTACATGCTCGCCATGAACGAGCGCCTCGCGGCGGTGCCGGTGGCAGACATCCTGTCCGGCACGCTGGATCCGCGGGAGCCGAATCAAGGAGATTGACCCATGGATGGAGAGCCGGTCTCGCCGCTTCGCGTCCTCTTGCCGGCCGGTCCGCTGCCCCAGGACGGCCGCCGGATCGCCTTCAAGGCCACGCCCGAGGATTGCGCGCGGCTCGCCGCGGCGCTTCAGGTCGACCGGTTGACGGCGATGGGCGCCAACCTCATGGCCCGGCCGTTCCGCAAGGACGGCGCCCGGGTCACCGGCCGGTTTTCGGCGGTCGTCGTCCAGAAGAGCGTCGTCACCCTGGAGCCGGTCGAGCAGCGCATCGACGAGCCCTTCGAGGCCACTTTCCTGCGCGAGGCGAGGGCGCCGCGCCGTCAGGCCGAGGCCGAGCCCACCGAGATCGTCATCGATCCCGAGGCCGAGGATCCGCCGGAGCCCTTCGTCGGCGACCGGATCGACCTCGGGCCGAGGCTCTACGAGGCGCTGGCGCTGGTCGTCGATCCCTATCCGAAGCGCCCCGGCGAGCGCTTCGGCGCAGCGATAGAGCCGGAAGCGGAGACGGAGGAGCCTCCCTCGCCCTTCGCCGTACTCGCCAATTTCCGCGACGGGCGGGGCGGGCCGGGCGGCGACGGTGATTGAGGCGACGCTGATTGAGGCGATAAGGCCGGTTGTATGTGCCGGGGAATTCGATATTTTCGCGCCGCGCCGGCAGGGCCTGGCGCATCGGCGGACAGAAGTGAGAACGCGTTGACCCCAGGATCCGGCATAACCATCTCGCTCGACGCGATGGGCGGCGATCACGGGCCCGAGGTCGTGGTGGCGGGCGCCGCGCTCGCCCTGCAGCGCCGGCCGGACACCCGCTTCGTCCTCTATGGCGAGGAGGCCGCGGTCGCACCGGTGCTCGCCCGCTTTCCCGACCTTCAGGCCGCCTCGACCTTCCACCATTGCGAGATTTCCGTCCGCATGGACGACAAGCCGTCCCAGGCGCTGCGCCAGGGCCGCTACAAGTCGTCCATGTGGCGCGCCATCGATGCGGTGAAGACCGGCGAGGCCGACGTCGCCGTCTCGGCCGGCAACACCGGCGCCCTGATGGCGATGGCGAAGTTCTGCCTGCGCACCATGGCCAATATCGAGCGCCCGGCGATCGCGGCGATCTGGCCGACCCTCAAGGGCGACAGCATCGTCCTCGACGTCGGCGCGACCATCGGCGCCGACGCCCAGCAGCTCATCGACTTCTCGATGATGGGCGGCGCCATGGCGCGTGCGCTGTTCGGCCTCGAGCGGCCGACCGTCGGTCTCCTCAACATCGGCGTCGAGGAGGTCAAGGGCCAGGACGACATCCGCGAGGCCGGCCGTCTCCTGAAGGAGACCCCGCTGCCCGGCATCGACTACCGCGGCTTCGTCGAGGGCGACGATCTCGGCCAGGGCACCGTGGACGTCGTCGTCACTGAAGGCTTCACCGGCAACATCGCCCTGAAGACGGCGGAGGGCACGGCCCGGCAGATCGCCGCCTATCTGCGGGCGGCGATGACGCGGACGTGGCTCGCCAAGGCAGGCTACATCCTGGCCAAGAGCGCCTTCGACCGGCTGCGCGACAAGATGGATCCCCGCAAGGTGAATGGCGGCGTGTTCCTGGGGCTGAACGGCATCGTCATCAAGAGCCATGGCGGCACCGACGCCGAGGGCATCGCCGCGGCCATCGACCTCGCCCACACCGTGGCGCGGGCCGGCCTGCGCGAGAAGATCGAGGCCGACCTCGCCAACTATCACCGCCGCATCTCCGAGGAGGCGGCGATCGTCCCCGAAAGCAGCGTTTCATGAGTGACAAGATCGTCTCCGTCGTTCGGGGCACCGGCTCGGTGCTGCCCGAGCGTGTCATGCGCAACCAGGACTTCGTCGGCGTCGTCGAGACCTCGGACGAATGGATCCGCCAGCGCACCGGCATCGCCGAGCGCCACATCGCCGGCGAGGGCGAGACCACGGCCTCGCTCGCCGAGGGCGCGGCGCGGCGGGCGCTCGACGCGGCCGGGCTCCAGCCCGGCGACATCGACCTGATCATCCTCGCCACCGCGACCCCCGACAATACCTTTCCGGCCTCGGCCGTCGACGTCCAGAACCGGCTCGGCATCAGCCACGGCTTCGCCTTCGACGTCCATGCGGTGTGCAGCGGCTTTCTCTACGCCCTGACCACGGCCGACATGTATCTGCGCGCCGGCCAGGCCCGCCGGGCCCTGGTCATCGGCGCCGAGACCTTCTCGCGCATCCTCGACTGGGAGGACCGCACCACCTGCGTTCTGTTCGGCGACGGCGCCGGCGCGGTGGTCTTGGAGGGCGTGCCGGCCGAGGAGAGTGCCGGCCAGGGCATCCTCGTCGCCAAGCTGCGCTCGGACGGCTCCCACAAGGAGAAGCTCTTCGTCGATGGCGGCCCGTCGACCACCGGGACCGTCGGCCATCTGCGGATGCAGGGGCGCGAGGTCTTCAAGCACGCGGTCGGCATGATCACCGACGTGATCGAGGCTTGTTTTGCGGCCGCCAAGATCGGCCCCGACGACATCGACTGGTTCATTCCCCATCAGGCCAACCGGCGGATCATCGACGCCTCGGCCAAGAAGCTCGGCATCGACATCGACAAGGTTGTGATCACCGTCGACCGCCACGGCAACACCTCGGCCGCCTCGATCCCCCTCGCGCTCGACACGGCGGTGCGGGACGGGCGGGTCAAGTCCGGCGACCTCGTCCTGCTCGAGGCGATGGGCGGCGGCTTCACCTGGGGCGCAGTCCTTGTCAGATGGTAGATGGCGCTTGATTCATATGGCGCTTTCAGTAGAGTAACGAAAAAGTAAGATGCCCGGCGCGGCCAATTGGCGCGGGCGGGTTTTCGACACCGATCAGGGGACGACGATGGGGGATAGGACACTTACCAGGGCCGACCTCGCCGAAGCGGTGTTTCGCAAGATCGGCCTGTCGCGGACGGAATCGGCCCAACTCGTTGAAATGGTGCTCGAGGAGATCTGCTCGACAATCGCCAAGGGCGAGTCCGTCAAGGTCTCCTCCTTCGGCTCCTTTCTCGTGCGCGACAAGAACGAGCGCGTCGGCCGCAATCCCAAGACCGGCGAGGAAGTACCGATCTCGCCGCGCCGGGTGGCCGTGTTCAAGCCGTCCAACGTCCTCAAGGACCGGATTCTCGAAGCCCACAGCAAGCGCGCCGCCTCCTCGTCGGGCCTCGAGACCTCGGGTCTCGAGCTGATGCGCGCCGCCGAATAGGCGGCCCCTGAGGCGAATGCGCGGATCTGAGATGCTTCATTGATGGCCGATAAGGGTGAGGATGCGTTCCGGACGATCTCGGAGGTCGCCGAGGATCTCGATCTGCCGCAGCATGTCCTGCGTTTCTGGGAATCGCGCTTTGCCCAGATCCGCCCGCTGAAGCGGGGCGGGGGCCGGCGCTACTACCGGCCGGACGACGTCGAGCTGCTGCGCGGCATCCGCTATCTCCTCTACGTCAAGGGCTTCACCATCAAGGGCGTGCAGCGCCTCCTGAAGGAGAACGGCAGCCGTTTCGTCGTGGCCATCGGCTCCGGTGATCTCGCCGGCCTCGACGATCTGTCGAGCGCCCCTGCTGCCGACGGGCTGGAGGCCGAGGAGGTGGCGGAACCCCATGTCGACGACCTCGACCTGATCCATCCCGAACCCGACGCCGTCGCCGCCAGCGAGCCGCCGATGGTATCGTCAGGTGGATCGTCGGGTGGATACTCCGGCGGACCGTCTGGCGCACCGGCCGTCGGACCGGAAGAGCCGCTGCCCCCGGCAAAGCCCCGCCCTCGCGCCCTCGGCGGCTTCCTGCGCCGCGAGCGCGAGACCGCCCAGGACGGCCTGCGCCTGCCGCGCGACAGCGTCGATACCCTCGACCAGGTGCTGCTCGACCTTCTGGAATGCAAGCGCCTGCTGGACCAGGTCCGCTAGGCGCACCGGTCGGACGCTGCATCGGCATCGTTCGGTTCTGCCCGTGGCTTGCGCGGAGCGCCGCCGTCCCGTCGCAAGAGCCGCTCTCTCCCGCTGCAGCGAGAGTTCCTCACCCCGAGTAGTGCGACTGCCTTGCGGGAGGGCACCGGCGGAGACGTCCGGTGTTGCGCATCCCGAACTTTCAGGGACCCCCGGCACCCTTGGCCGACAAGCCAAATTCCCCTCTCATCGTAAGAGAGCAAGACGTTCTCATAACAGGCACTTAACGGGTAACGGTTACAGCTGCATCGGTGGAGACGACGATGATGCAGCCGATTATCAATTGCCTACGAACGGGCCACGACGCCTGGATGCTAATTCTGGCCGCGCTGGTCTGCACGGTGGGTGTCTATGGCGCGTTCTCCGTGGCGCGCCACGCCGGACGCGCCACGGGAAAGACCCGGCTGCGCCTGGCGGTCACCGGTCTCGTTGCGGCAGGCTGCACGGCCTGGGCCACGCACATGATCGCGCTGCTGGCCTTCGTCCCGGGCATGCCGACCGGCTTCGACCCCGTCCTGACAGCGCTCTCGCTCGTCCTCGGCATCGTCGGCATCTCCGCCGGCATGCTGATCGCGCTCGGCCGCCATTCGAGGCTGCGCCGCCTTTCGGGGGGCGTCGTCCTCGGCATCGGCGTCGTCGTCCTTCATTATCTCGGCCAGAGCGCCTATGTCGTCAGGGGTCATGTCGCCTGGGATCCGGGCCTCGTCGCCTTCTCGATTCTCGCGTCCCTCCCGATCTTCGGCCTCTCCCTGATGTGCGCCGGCGAACGCAACCGCATGGTCCGGCCCGTTGCTGCCCCGCTGCTCATCCTGGCGATCGCCGTTCTGCACATTTCGGGAATGGCCGCCCTCCAGCTGACCTACGACCCCCGCGTCGCCTTCCCGCCTCTGACGCTGGAGCCAAGCCTTCTCGCGCCGCTCGTGGCGGCCGTGAGCATCGGGCTGTTCGGCGTCGCCCTGCTTGCCCGGAGCCTGACCCGGCAGGCCAAGGCGAAGCTGCGGGAAGATCGCCAGCGGCTCGGCGAACTCGCCAATCTCGCACTGGAAGGACTGGCGATCTGCGAGAACGGGATCGCTCTCTCCGTCAACGAAGGGCTGGCGCGGCTGGCGGGACGAAGCCGGCAGGAGCTGGAGGGCAGGAGCTTCTCCGACATCCTGCCGGGCGTGAAGCTCGAAGACATTCCGGAAGGCGAGGAAGTCGACGGGGTGCTGGCGACGTCCGGCGGCCTGTCGGTGCCGGTCCGGGTTCTGCGCCGGGAATTCGTCCTCGGCCAGCATGCCCAGACGGTCGTCGCCTTCCGCGACCAGCGCGAAAGGCTGCGAAGCGAGGCGAAGATCCGGCGGCTCGCCTATACCGATACCTTGACGGGCCTCGCCAACCGGGAGCGTTTCCACGTCATCCTCGAAGACTGCGTGGCGCGCCATCGGGATTCGCAGACGCTCTTTGCGGTGCTGCTGTTCGATCTCGACGGGTTCAAGGGGGTGAACGACAGCCTCGGCCATTCCGGCGGCGACGAGGTCCTGAAGGTCGTCGCCGACCGGCTGTCGCAGTGCCTAGAGGATGATTGGGTCCCGGCGCGGCTCAGCGGCGACGAATTCGCCGTGCTGATGCCGGGCTGCGGCGATCCCCTGCGGGCCACTTCCGTCGCCGAGCGCGCCATCCGCGCCATCGAGGAGCCGATCCTCCTGCGCGATCAGGTCACGCACATCTCGGCCAGCGTCGGCGTCAAGCTGTCCGACGGACACTCCTCGCCGGAGCAGATGCTGCGCAACGCCGATCTGGCGCTCTACGACGCCAAGGCCAACGGTCGTGGCCGCGTGCGTCTCTTCACGCCGGAGCTCAGGCGCGTGGCGAACGACTGGTCCACCACTGCCTTGGAGCTGCAGGACGCCTTCGAGGATGGCGATCTGGAGCTCTACTACCAGCCGCAGGTCCGGTTTTCGGACGGCGCCCTCGTCGGCGCCGAAGCGCTGATCCGCTGGAACTATCCCTATCGCGGCGTCCTCAGCCCCGCCGCCTTCCTGCCGGTCCTGGAATCGGGGCCTCTGGCCGTTCCGGTGGGCAACTGGATCCTGGCGACGGCCTGCCGCCAGGCCGCGCTCTGGCGCGCCGCGGGTCTCACCGACTTCCGGATCGGCGTGAACCTCTTCGCCGCCCAGCTGCGCTCGCCGGATTTCGCCGCAACGGTGGAGAAGACGCTGAAGGACTTCGATCTGCCCGCCGAGGCGCTGGAACTCGAGGTGACGGAAAACATCATCCTGCGCAACGAAGGCGCCACCATCTCCCACCTCGCCAAGCTGCGCGCCACGGGTGTCGGCATCGCCTTCGACGATTTCGGGACCGGCTACGCCTCGCTGACCATGCTGAAGGAGATCGCCATCACCCGCCTGAAGGTCGATCGCTCCTTCGTGCGCGAGATCCAGTGGTGCGCCAAGGACCAGGCGATCGTCGATGCCATCGCGAGGATGGCGAAGGGCTGCGAGCTGACGGTCATCGCCGAGGGCATCGAGACGGAGGAACAGGCCGAGCTGATGCGCAACTATGCGGTCGAGGGCCAGGGCTACCTCTATGGCCGGCCCATGACCGCCACGGCCTTCGAGACCCGTTACGGGATCGGCCGCGCCGAGACTGTCGCGATGGAGATGGCGGGGTAGATGGAGATGGCGAGCCCGATGGAGATGGTGGGGTAGCCGCCCCGGCCATCGCCGTCGCACGCGACGCACGCCTTCCCGCCGGCATCCCCCGGCGGCGTGCCCGCCTCAGCGGATGCGCACCGGCACCGTCAGCGACACGCCCTTGCCCGACGGCGGGGCGGGGAACGGGCTCGCCCGGCGCACCAGCTGGACGGCGAGGCTGTCGAGGGTGCCGTTGCCGCTCGATCCGACCACCCTGACGCCGGTGACCCTTCCGCCCCCGTCCATCGAGAAGGCGACCCGCGTCGTGCCCGAGCCGCGGCCGGAGAAGCTGCGGCTGTAGCGGTTGAGCCGGGCCTGGACCTGCGACTGCCAGCGCGCCAGGGCGGCGCGCGAGACGCTGGCGCCCTGCGAGGCCTCGCTGCGCGACTGGCCGCGCGAGGCGACCGATGGGGCCGCCGAGCGCCGCTGGCGCGTCTCCCGCTTCGGCGCGGGCCTTTCGGCCTTCGGCTGGCTGCGCCGTACCGGCTTTTCCGCCCTCTTCGGCGTTTCGCGAACCGCCTGGCGCACCGGCTGCGGCGGCGTCGGCCGGGCGCTCGGCAGTGGCACGACGTCCGGCAGCGCCGCGGTGTCGGGCGCCGGCTCTTCGGGTTCTTTTGGCTCGGGCTCGGGCTCGGGCTCGGGCGCGGGTCGGGGCAGGGGAACCGCGTCGAGGATCTGCGGCGCGACCTCGTCTGGTTCGGGCTCGGGAACCGGCTTCGGCTCGACCACCGGCTCCGGCGGCTGCACGACCGGCTCTTCCACAGCCGGCTCTTCAACAGGCTGGGGCTCGGGCGGCTGCGGTTCCTCCACTGGCTCGGGCGGCGCCGGCTGTTCCGGTTCGACCGGCTCCGGGACGACCGGTTCGGGCTCTGGCTCTGGCTCGGGCGGCGTCGGCTCCTGCGGCACCTCCGTCTCCGCCTCGCTTTCGGAGGGATCCGGCGTGTTGACGGTTTCCGGCGCCGGCGCCGCGTCGTCGATCGCGGCGGAGGCCTCGGATTCCGGCGGTGGCGCGAGGTCGATCAGCACCGCGGCTTCCTCGGCGCCCTTCGGCGGCGCCTCGGGAACGTTCGCCATCAGCGCATAGGCGGCCGTCCCGTGAGCGAGCACCACCACCAAAGCGGCGACCAGCCAACGCCCGGCGCCGGCGCGCCGCGGCGATCCGTCGAAGGGGTCGAAACTGCCGGATGTCTGCCGTGCCATGATCCGCCTATCGCCCGGCGCCGTCCGCGCCGCTGCTGCCCGAACTGGCGCCCGCGCCGAGACCTGCCGCGCCCGGGCTGCCTGTCGCCGCGCCCGCGCCACCGCCCGCTGCGGCCCGCGCCGCCTCGGCGCGGCCCGGATCCTCGAGGCCGACGAGGCCGATCTTCAGGTAGCCGGCCGAACGCAGCGCGTTCATCACCTCCATGATGTCGGAATAGGGCACCGTGCCGTCGGCGCGCAGGAAGATGCGCTCGTCGCGGTTGCCGTCGGTGCGCCGGTCGAGGCTTTCGGCGAGGGCTTCGGCGGTGATCGGGTCCTCGCCGAGGCTCAGCGACAGGTCTTCCTGGATGGTCAGGTAGACCGGCTCGTCCGGCCGCTCCTGCGGGGCGGCGTTGGAGGTCGGAAGATCCACCGGCACGTCCACCGTCGAGAGCGGCGCGGCCACCATGAAGATGATCAGGAGAACCAGCATAACGTCGATGAAGGGCGTGACGTTGATCTCCGAGACCTCGTCGCCCGTGTCGTCGTCGCTGCTGCCGAGCTTGACTGCCATGGCGCCTACTCCGCCGCTTCTGCGAGCGGCCGGCTCCGGCCGGCGGCGGCGCCCCGTTCGAGATCCCGCGACAGATGCTGCATCACCAGCGCCGCCGCGTCGGAGAGGATCGCCCGGTAGCCGGCGATCGAGCGGGCGAAGACGTTGTAGATGACGACGGACGGGATCGCCGCAACGAGGCCGATGGCGGTGGCGAGCAGCGCCTCGGCGATGCCCGGCGCGACGACGGCGAGGTTGGTGGTGTTCGCCTCGCTGATGCCGATGAAGGAGTCCATGATGCCCCAGACCGTGCCGAACAGGCCGACGAAGGGCGCGATGGAACCGACGGTGGCGAGGAGGCCGGTGCCGCGGTTGAGGGAGCGGGCAGCATTCGCCTCGATCCGCGACAGGCCGATCGCCACCCGCTCCTTGACGCCGTCCGGCGAGAGGCCGGCGGAGCGTTCCAGTTCGCCCGCCGCCGATCTGGCGAGGCGCCCGACCGGCCCGCCCCAGCGCGCCGCCGAGCGCTCGTCGCCGAGTGCGCTGCCAAGAGAATCGGCTCTCGCGAGGCGCTTGACCCCCGCCCGCGCCCGCCATTTGGCGGAAAACACCTCGAAGCCCTTGACCAGCAGGATCGTCCAGGTCGCCAGCGAGGCGAGCGCCAGCCCGATCATCACGCTCTTCACCACCCAGTCGGCGGCCAGGAACATGCCGAGCGGCGACAGGTCGTGGGGCAGCTTTTCGTCGCGCGGTTCCTCGAAGACGACCGCGGTCTCGTCGGCCGTGCCGGCGTCGGCCTCGGTCGCGCTGCCTTCTGTGGTGCTGGAGGTCGCGCTGCCCCCGGCCACATTGCCATCGGCCGCCGCGCCTGCAGGTGCCGTGGCCGCGGCAGGATCGGCGTCGACGGCGCCCGCCGTCCTTGCGGCGTCACCGCTCGCGGCCGGCGCAGCCTCGCCTGCCGCATTGCTCGCCGGCTCGGCCGGGCGCACCCTGTCCGATGTCGGGGTCGCCGCGCCGTCGGCCTGAGACGCATCCCCGGCCGCCGGGGCGCCGCCGGTGGCCTGGGCCAGGGCGGTCCCGACGGAGGCCGTCGCGAGCCACGCGAGGAACAGCGACACCAGGGCCAGCCGAAGGATCGCGGCCGGCCGAAGGATCGGGGCCAACCGAAGGATCGGGATTGAGCGAAGACGCATGATGGGGACCGTAACCTGAAGATTGCCGGATGCCGGAGACGCCGCGACGGGGGGCGTCCCGACGGCGAACCGGCTTCTCGTGCCTCCTTTATGGAAACATGATGTCCAACGTCAACTTAATGGGCGCGATTTGCGCCGGCAAAGCCGGGGATTGGCAGGAAATACCCGGCACCCGCCGCCCGGCTGCCCGTCATGGCCAAGTTGGCTGGAGTAAGTCCAGGGTATTTGTCAGACGCCATCTGCCGCCGCGTGGCGCTTCTCTTGCCCGCCGCCCTTCCGGGAATGCTCTCGGTTCAGGTCCGGTCCGCGCCGCGCCGGCCGGGCCGGCAGGCGCTCCCGCGCAGGTTCCGCCGGCGAAAGCTTTCGCATCATCGCCGGACGCACTAGGTAAGTCCTTGGTGGCGGAGATCATCCGCCCGCTGCCGACCGCCGCAGGCCCGGACGGTTTGACACCCGAACCGGCCCGTGCCCCGCATGTCCTGCAATTCCGGCGCAGCCTCTCGCCGCAGCCGCCGCAATTGCCCCAGATCGACGGGCTCATGAGCCGACTGACCTTCGCTTCCCCCTCGAATTCCGTTCAGGGCCGTGCCGCCGACGCCACCGTCACCGCGGTGCTCGGCCCGACGAACACGGGCAAGACCCATCTCGCCATTGAGCGGATGATCGCCCATGGCTCGGGGACCATCGGCCTGCCGCTCCGGCTCCTGGCGCGGGAGGTCTATCAGAAGGTCTGCGACCGGGTCGGCGCGGCCAATGTTGCGCTGATCACCGGCGAGGAGAAGATCCGCCCGCCCAAGGCGCGCTATTTCATCTGCACCGTCGAGGCGATGCCGCGCCATCCCGGCACCGCCTTCGTCGCCATCGACGAGGTGCAGCTCGCCGGCGACCTCGAGCGCGGCCATGTCTTCACCGACCGCATCCTCACCGCCCGCGGCTTCCAGGAGACGCTGCTGCTCGGCGCCTCGACCATGACCGGCGTCCTCAAGCAGCTGATTCCCGGCCTCGGCACCCAGACGCGGCCCCGGCTCTCCAACCTCGTCTATGCCGGCTCCAAGAAGATCACCCGCCTGCCGCGGCGCTCCGCCATCGTCGCCTTCTCCGCTGAGGAGGTCTATGCGATCGCCGAATTGATCCGGCGCCAGCGCGGCGGCGCGGCGGTTGTCCTTGGGGCGCTGTCGCCGCGCACCCGCAACGCCCAGGTCGAGCTCTACCAGAATGGCGAGGTCGATTATCTCGTCGCCACCGACGCCATCGGCATGGGCCTCAATCTCGACGTCGATCACGTGGCCTTCGCCCAGGACTGGAAATATGACGGTTTCCAGTATCGCCAGCTCACTGCCGCCGAATACGGCCAGATCGCCGGCCGGGCCGGCCGGCACGTGCGCGACGGCACCTTCGGCGTCACCGGCCAGGTCGATCCTTTGCCGGAGGAACTCGTCGAGGCGCTGGAGGGCCATTCCTTCGCGCCGGTGAAGGTGCTGCAGTGGCGCAGCGGCGACCATGACTTCACCTCCCTCGACGCGCTCAAGCAGAGCCTCGAACGCCCGCCGCCGGTGGACGCGCTCACCAAGGCGTTGCCCTCGGTCGACCAGCGGGCGCTGGAATTCCTCTCCCGCGTCCCCGACGTCGCCGAGCGGGCGAGGGGGGCAAGGCGCGTCGAATTGCTGTGGGAGACCTGCAAGCTGCCGGACTACCGGCGCATCGCTCCCGCCCAGCATGCCGAGATCATCGCCTCGATCTATGCCGACGTCGCCGACAACGGTCACGTGTCGGAAGACTACATGGCGGCCCAGGTGCGCCGGGCCGACCGCACCGAGGGCGATCTCGATACGCTGTCCCAGCGAATCGCCGAAATCCGCACCTGGACCTATATTTCCCACCGGCCCGACTGGCTGGCCGATCCGACACACTGGCAGGAAAAGACGCGCGACATCGAGAATCGTCTGTCCGACGCTCTTCACGACAGGTTGACGAAACGGTTCGTAGACCGCAGGACAAGCGTCTTGATGAAGCGGCTGAGAGAGAACGCATTCATGGAAGCAGAAATCGCCAACGACGGAACGGTGACGGTCGAGGGCCACGCCGTAGGCGAACTGCAGGCGTTTCGTTTCTCTGCCGATACCAAGGCGGAGGGCGCGGACGCTCGCGCCGTGCGGACTGCGGCCCAGAAGGCCCTCGCCGGCGAGTTCGAAAAGCGTGCGGAACGCTTCGCCAATTCGCCCAACGGTGATCTCGCCCTCGGCTCCGACGGGCTGGTGCGCTGGCTCGGCGCGCCGGTGGCGATGCTGACCGGCGGCGAGGACCCGCTGAAGCCGCGCATCGTGTTGCTGGCCGACGAACAGCTGACCGGCCCGATGCGCGACATGGTGGCGAACCGGGTCGATCGCTACGTGACCTACCAGGTCTCGACCGTCCTGAAGCCGCTCGCCGACCTCAAGCAGGCCGAGGGGCTCGACGGCGTCGCCCGCGGTCTCGCCTACCGGCTGGTCGAGGAATACGGCATTCTCCAGCGCCGCGACGTCGCCGAGGAAGTGCGCGCCCTCGATCAGGGCGCCCGGGCGGCCCTCCGACGCTTCGGCGTGCGCTTCGGCGCCTACCACATCTTCGTGCCGATGCTGATCAAGCCGGCCCCCGCCGGCCTCCTGACGCTGCTCTGGGCGATCCGCAACGACGGCCGCGAGCGCGCGGGCTTCGGCGACGTGACCCATCTTCTGGCCACCGGCCGCACCTCGGCCGTCGCCGATACCGACTTCGACCCGATCTTCTACAAGCTCGCCGGATACCGGCTGCTCGGCCGCCGCGCCGTGCGCGTGGATATCCTCGAGCGTCTCGCCGATCTCATTCGTCCGGCCCTGTCGTGGAAGCCCGGCTCCGGCAAGCGGCCGGAAGGCGGCTTCAACGGCTCGCAGTTCCTGGTCACGCCGGCGATGATGTCGATCCTCGGCGCCACCGCCGACGACATGGACGAGATCCTGAAGGGCCTCGGCTACCGGCCGCAGCCGATGCAGGCCGACGCCGTCGAGGGTGAGCTGACCCGCCTCGACGAGGAAGCCCTGGCCCGCGAGGCAGCCGAAAAGGCTGCCTCAAGAGCCGAGGCCGAACGGCGAGCAGCCGAAGCTGCCGCCACCGCCGAGGCGCCGCAGGTGCCGGACGTTGCGCCGAGCGACGGCAGTGAAGCAGCCGCAGAGCCCGCCGCAACGACGCCGGTCCCCGAGCCGACAGCCGAGACCGGCGGGATCGAGGCCGCCGAGGTCGAGACTGGCGAGATTGAGGTCGCCGAAACCGAAGCTGGCGAAGTCGAGGCCGCCGGCGAGGCCGCCGCGACCGATGCCGCGCTTCTGGCCGAGGAAGCCGCCGGCGAGGCCGCCGAAGACGGCGACACCGCCGAAACCGCCGATGCGCCGGCTGCCGCCGTGTCCGAATCGCACGAGGCCGAGAGCGCTCCGCTCGAAGCTGCGGGCGAGGCGGCTGCAGACGAGCCGGCCACGGCCGCCGACCCGGCGCCCGCCGCGAGCGAATCGGCCGATACGGCGCGTGAGACGGCGGAACAGGCTTCCGCCGAGGCGGACGAAGCCGCGACGGCTTCGACGACCGACGCGGCAAGCGACGTTTCGGCTGACGAGAGCGCGAGCGAGCCGGTGGCCGCAGCCGCAGCGTCATCGGCCGACGAGGCTGCCGAAACCGCCGCCGAAACCGCCGAACCCCGCATCGTCCAGGTCTGGCGCCCCCATCGCGGCGACCGTAATGCCGGTCAGAACCGCCAGGGCCGCCGCAACCGCCGTCCCGGCCAGGGCCAGGGCCAGGCGCCGCAGGGCCAGGGCCAGGGACACGGTCAGGCCCAGCCGGCCGGCGAACCCGGTGGCGAGCGCCAGCAGCGCTTTTCCCGCGGCCCGAACCGCCCGGATCGTCCTGAGGGCGAGGAGCGCCAGCAGCGCCATGGCAAGGGTGGCCCGAAGGGCAAGAACCGTCCGGGCAAGGACTTCGGGGATCGCCCCGAGCGCGGCAACCGCGGGCCGCAGCGCGACGAGACGGCCGGCGTCAATCCTCGCCGGGACAAGGCGCCCCAGCGCATCGACCCGGATTCGCCCTTCGCCAAGCTCGCCGCGCTGAAGGAAAAGCTTGGTCGCTGACCCGCACGAGGCGGAGGAGGGCGCCGCGCCGGTCGCTGCAGGCGTCCAGCGCATCGACAAGTGGCTGTTCTTCGCCCGCATCGTGAAGTCGCGGACGCTGGCGCAGAAGCTGGTCGCTTCCGGCGGCGTCAGGGTCAATCGCGACAAGATCGCCAATCCCGCCCAGAAGGTGCGGGTCGGCGACACGCTGACCGTCTCCTATGCCGATGCGGTGCGGGTCTTGAAGATCCGCGCCCCCGGCGAGCGGCGCGGCCCGGCCAGCGAGGCGGCTCTTCTCTATGAGGACCTGTCGGAGCCCGCCGCCGGGCGGACCCGGCCCGAGCCGGCGATCAGCCTGCGCCCGGATGCGCCGGAAAAGGGCACCGGCCGTCCCTCCAAGAAGGACCGCCGCTCCCTGTCCCGGCTGAAGGGCGGCGATCCCGGCTGAGCGCCGTCGTCGTCCGCCGCTTTGGGCCGCGCCGCCGAAAGCCTGTCGGGACCCGGTGGAATGGCTTTGTCCAAACCGCCCGTTCGACGACAAGCTTTGCGCTTGCAAGCCAAATGCCGAGTGTCTAGGTCCAGATGGACGGCTGCTGTCCGCCGAACGGGCGCAGCAAGGCAAGACCGTGGCCCCGCCTCGCCGGCCGGGCCGCCGAAGAGGATGACACATGACCTATGTCGTGACCGACAATTGCATCAAGTGCAAATACATGGACTGCGTCGAGGTGTGTCCGGTCGACTGTTTCTACGAGGGTGACAACATGCTCGTCATCCATCCCGACGAGTGCATCGACTGCGGCGTCTGCGAGCCCGAATGCCCCGCCGAGGCGATCAAGCCGGACACCGAGCCGGGCCTCGACAAATGGCTGACGCTCAACGCCGAATATGCCGACAAGTGGCCGAACATCACGATCAAGCGCGAGGCCCCCTCCGACGCCGAGAAGTTCGACGGCGAGGAGGGCAAGCTGGAGAAGTACTTCTCCGCCGAGCCCGGCCAGGGCGACTGAGCCGCCCCCGGCGCGCCTTGACGGTGCGCCGGCACGCGCCGGTCCGGCAGAGATCGGCCGCCGGATTTTCACGACTCCCCGACGATTGCCCGAAGCGCCGGCAGTCGATTCGTCCGCAAACCGGGCGAATCGGCCGCTGCGCCGCACAATTGCGGCATACCCCCGTATTCCTTGAATTTTCCGCTGGAATATAGTAGGCTCTGATCCACAGTCGGGTGCCAAGGCACTGCAGCATCCCATGCCGATCGCATGACATGGGATGGTTTTCCGAAAGGACGTTCCCCTCATTGCCGCCATGTCGCCGGTTCTTCAGCGAACCGGAACCGATCATGCGGCCAATCGCCGGGGCGACGTTTCGGCCGAACCGCGACTGCGATCTGTCGATCCTGCTGGAGGGATCGTCGCAAATCGGTGGCTTCCGAGCCACCGCCCGTGTCTAGCGGCTGTTTCGGCCGGGCACAACAGGGAGTTAGAAAAAGCGTATGAGCAGTCAGAAGAAGGCAACGGTCAGCCAGGGTTTCCGGACCGGTGAGAGCATCGTCTACCCTGCGCACGGTGTCGGCCAGATCGTCGCGATCGAGGAACAGGTCGTCGCGGGCATGACGCTCGAATTGTTCGTCATCGACTTCGAGAAGGACAAGATGCGGCTCAAGGTCCCGGTTGCCAAGGCGAAAACCGTCGGCATGCGCAAGCTGTCCGAGACCGACTTCGTCGAGCGTGCGCTGAAGGTGGTCCAGGGCCGCGCGCGCGTGAAGAAGACGATGTGGAGCCGCCGGGCCCAGGAATACGACGCCAAGATCAACTCCGGGGACCTGATCCAGATCGCCGAGGTGGTCCGCGACCTCTACCGCGCCGACAGCCAGCCCGAGCAGTCCTATTCCGAGCGCCAGCTCTACGAGGCCGCCCTCGGCCGCATGGCGCGCGAGCTCGCCGCCGTCAACGAGGTCTCCGAGACCGAGGCCGTCCAGCTGATCGAGGTCAACCTCAACAAGGGCCCGAAGCGTGGGCCGAAGGGTGCCGCCGAGGCCGAGGAAGGCGACGAGGAAGCCGAGGCGGACGACGCCGAGGAGACCACCGCCACCCAGGAAGAGGCCGCCTGAGCGAGCCCCGCCGCGCCGCCCGGCAGCTGCCGGGCCGAGCCGCGATCCGACATTGACGACGAAGACCGGCCGTTTCTCAGACGGCCGGTCTTTTTTTTATCGCGCCGGGGTGTTACAAAAATCGTGAAGCCAGCGTTATCGCAATGAAACGCTTGCCTTTTTCCCCTCCCTTCCTACATCGCTCCAAAAAGTTTGCCCTTTTGGGAACGTTTGCCGTGTCGGTGCGTTTTGCAAGGACCCGGAGCGTGTGTCTTCCGCACGCCAGAGGCATCACAGCCGTTCTGACCGACCGGAGGGTCCTATGAAGTCACAGTCCGCTCGTCGCACCATGATCCGCGCCGCCATGGCCGCCCCCTATCTGCAAAGGGAAGAAGAATACGATCTGGCGGTTCGCTGGAAGGAGCAGGGCGATCAGGAGGCCCTCCACAAGATCACCTCGGCGCATATGCGCCTGGTCATTTCCATGGCCTCCAAGTTCCGGCATTTCGGCCTGGCGATGAGCGACCTGATCCAGGAGGGCCATGTCGGCCTGCTCGAGGCGGCGGCCCGCTTCGAGCCCGAGCGGGAGGTCCGCTTCTCCACCTATGCCACCTGGTGGATCCGGGCCTCGATCCAGGACTACATCCTGCGCAACTGGTCGATCGTGCGCGGCGGCACCTCCTCGGCCCAGAAGGCGCTGTTCTTCAATCTCCGCCGCCTGCGCGCCCGCCTCAGCCAGGGCTCCGAGAGCCTCTCCGGCACCGCGATGTACCGCGAGATCGCCACCGCCCTGAAGGTCTCCGAGGGCGACGTCGCGCTGATGGACTCCCGCCTGTCGGGTCCCGATTCCTCCCTCAACGCCCCGCTGATCGAGGATGAATCCGGCTCCGCCGACCGGCAGGATTTTCTCGTCTCCGACGCGCCGCTGCCCGACGAGATGGTCTCCACCTCCATCGACGACGAGCGCCGGGTCACCTGGCTCAACTCGGCGCTGGACGTCCTTTCCGAGCGCGAGCTGAAGATCATCCGCGAGCGCCGCCTGCAGGACGACGGTGCGACGCTGGAGGCGCTGGGCACCAAGCTCGGCATCTCCAAGGAACGCGTCCGCCAGATCGAGACCCGGGCGCTGGAAAAGCTCCGCACCGCCCTCCTCGAGACCAACGCCGATCGCGCCGCCTATGTGAGCTGACCGGTCCCGCCCGCCGAACCCGGCAGGCACGAAATCCAAGCGGGATGGCCGAAAGGCCCTCCCGCTTTTTTCGTGCCGGCGCCCCCGAGCGAAGTGGGCCGGCGACCGGGGCCGGGAGCCGGTTGCCGTCCCCATCCCACGCTGTCTGCCCTCTCCCACAACCGCCACCCGCCACCGCCACCGAGGCCGCCACCGCTCCCGTCACCGGTCGCAGGCCCGGCCCCCGGCCCCCGGCCCCCGGTCGCCGACAGCCGCCCACTGCCCGCCGCACCGGACGCTGGCCTCCGTCCGTCGCACCGGACGCTGGTGCCAGTCGCCGCTTCGGACGCTGGTGCCGGGATCCGGGACGCCCGGGCATTGCGCGCCGTCGCGGATTTCGCAATCGATCGAGGATCGGGCCCCCTCCGGGCCCGCCCTCAAGAGGATGCCCCCATGATCCGCTCCCTGATCCTCTGCGCCGCGACGCTGGCGGCTCTCGCCACCCCCGCCACCGCCGCCGAAGTCTGCGGCCTCGATCCCAATGGCGACAACTACCTCGCCGTCCGCGAAGGCCCCGGCTCCCGCTTTCCCGAACTCACCCGCCTCGGCCCCTCGACCTATGTCGACATCATCGACGTCAATGCCAGCAGCACCTGGTTCCGCGTCGTCGCCGACGGCGAGCCCACCGGCTGGGTCTCGGCGCGGTATGTTTGTCAGTAGGGGGAATGGCCATGGTGCGGAAGGCGGTCGGTCTTTGACCGCAGCAGTTTGGCGACGCCTTGCGGACGTGGCGGAGAAAGGACGTTCGGCTTATGATTACCCCACCGTTTCCTATTCACGAGGCGCGGTTGCGGAGACAGGCTCAGGCGCTGCCTTTTGAATGGGAGCCGCGTGAGGGCGCCGTCGTGTTGGCGTTGGCCGTGCGGCTCTCTTCCGTACCCCTTAGAATTGCTCTTACACGGGCAACGACACTTGTCATTTTCCCAGATCACCGATAAATCGAATCAACTCTTGGTGGTTGAAAGAAGTAAATGATCAATTTGGACACGTCGTGGAACACTGCCTATCGTGAACGCGAAGACCTCATCGCGTTCGGTAGCGCGGGCTTGGCATTGTTCGCGATGGCGTTGAAGTTCGGTTACGATGATCTGGAAACGATCGGTGCGGATGCCGTCGTCGACGGTCCGGACGACAAAGGTTGCGACATTGTCTACATCGACCGGGATCAGCGCACGGTGATCATAGCTCAGTCCTATCGCGCCGAGACGGTCAAAATGTCCGCGAGAGACGGAAAGGCAGCGACCCTTCGGCAAGGGATTTCGTACCTGATCGAGGTTCCTATCGAGAAGGTACCCGAGCGATTAAAAGCTAGTGCGTCCGCGCTCCGCTCAGCGTTGCGAGATGGGGAAATTGACCAGATTCACGTCTGGTTCGTACACAACTGCCCTGGCTCACAGAACGTTGTTAATGAAATTCAGGCTGTAGAGGGCACAGTTCACTCCGTCATCAAAACACACTTTGCCGATCAGAAGATCACCATCTTCGCCGAAGAGATCGCTTCGGAGACGTTAGAGAAGCTTTACACAGATACCAATACTCCAATCCTCGTCAACGACATAATCGAATTCGAATCCGCTCCCGGACTAGTTTTCGACGAAGGGGACTGGAACTGCCTGGTAGTTCCCCTGAAACTGGATCTTCTTCAGGATCTCTATAAGAAGCATAAGACAAACCTATTTTCCGCAAATGTGCGAGATTTCCTAGGAGTAAAAGCGGGAAACTCGAACATAAACTTCCAGATGCAGAAATCACTTCGAGATAAGCCGAAAAACTTCTTCGTCTATAATAATGGGCTGACTGTCCTCACCCATAGGATCGAGCATGATAGAATTGGAAAGGATAAAGTCAAGGTCAAGGTTCACGGGATTTCGATAGTAAACGGCGCGCAGACCACCGGGACGATCGGGACGTCCGCCGACTCTCCTCCAGAGGGCGCTTTCGTCCTGGCGCGTTTCATCTCGACAAAGAGCGAAGATCTGATTGCCGACGTCGTCCGATACAACAACAGTCAGAACGCTGTTACTGCATCCGACTTCCGAAGCACGGACCCGACACAGCGGCGCTTGGTAGATGAGATGCGATCAATCCCGGATGCCGAATATGATGGAGGACGACGCGGTGGCGTCTCAGCTGCGATCAAACGCAGACCGAAACTTCTTCCCTCATACTCCGTCGGTCAAGCTCTTGCTGCGATCCACGGGGCGCCAACGGTAGCCTACAACGAAAAATCGGCAATCTGGTCGCGCGATGCTCTTTATAGTCGCTTTTTTAATGACAACCTCACGGCGACTCATATTGTCTTCAGCTACGGTTTGCTGAAAGCAATAGAAAGCGAAAAGAACAGCCTTCGGCTCAA
>PACL01000018.1 GCA_002700095.1 Fulvimarina sp.
CCGGGCACCGCCCCCGGAACAGGGCGCCCTATTTCCCGCGCCGCACCAGGTTGCCGATGGTCTGGAAGACGATGTCGAAATCCACGCAGATGTTGCGGTTCTTCTGGTACATCAGGTCCAGCCGCGCCTTTCTTGGCACGCAGTTGCGGGCATAGACCGCGTCGGTCTCCTCCGGCGTGGCGCAGCGCTCCAGCAGGGCGGTTTCGTGCTTGTGGTAGACGATGGTCGCAAGCCCGGTCACCCCGGGGCGGGATTTCAGCACCTCGCCGTAGATCTCCGGGAAGCGTTCGACATAGGCGCGCAGGGGCGGGCGCGGACCGACGAAGCTCAGGTCGCCACGCAGGATGTTCCACAGCTGCGGGAACTCGTCCAGCCGCTTGCCCCGCAGCCAGGCGCCGGCGGGCGTGATCCGCGCCGCCTTGTCCCCGCCCGAGACGCCGGCATCGCTGTCGACCACGGTCATGGTCCTGAGCTTCCACAGCATGAAGGGCTGGTCCGGGGTCTTCATCCGCTCGGCCACGTAGAACAGCGGCCGGCCCTGTTTCACCCAGAGCCAGATCAGCAGGCCCAGCATCACCGGCCCCAGGAGACCCACGAGCAGGACAGCGAAGAACAGGTCGAGAAGGCGCTTGGCTGGTGTCATGGCCAAGGGTCATGGCCCGGCGCGGCCCCGCGCGCAAGACCCGGGCGCGCCCCGCGTCCCTGCGGGACGGGTCCGATCCCCGCCGGCCGCCGGCGTAGGGTGGGGTTTCACCCCACCGGCCCTCCCACCGTGGTCCCCGCCGCCTCCGCCGCCCGGTCGGCACGCCAGTCCGCCACCAGCGCCCCGGGCCGGGCGGGCTCCAGCGGCACCAGCGCCTCCAGCCGGGCGGTGTCGAACTCCACCCGCGCGATCGCCCCCGCCCCGGCGGCGCGGGCCGTCCATGGCAGGCCCGCCGCATCCAGCAGCGCGCCCATCTGAACCGCCCCCGGTTCCGCGATATTGAGCACCTGCGGCAGGTCCCGCCGCCGCATCAGCGCGCCCAGCACCCGCGCCAGCATGCCGGGGCCGATGTAGCTGCGCGCCGGGGTCGTGCCATCGGGAAAGGCATCCAGGGCAAAGCCCTCGCGCCAGCCGCCCAGGATCGCATCCGCCCCCGCGACATTGCCGATGCGCAGGATCGTCACCCTCTGGCCGGTGCGCGCCGCGCGCGCCAGCACCGCCGCCTCCGTCGCCGCCTTGGCCGCGCCGTAGGGCGCCGCCGGGGTCGGCGCGTCCTCTTCCCGCAGCGGGCCTGCCGCGCGGCCGTAGACTGCCGCCGAGGAACACAGGAACACATGCGCGCCCACCGCATCGCCGGCCGCCATCGCCGCAAGCGCCAGCCGCGCGTCATCGTCGAAATCGGCGCCGCGGCTTGCCGCCGCCGGGGTCACCCCGGCCAGGCAGAGCAGCGCCCCCGCCCCCGCCGCGGCCCCCGCCCCCGCCGCGGCCCGCGCCAGCCCGTCCGGATCGCCCAGCGGATCGCAGGCCACCAGCCCCGCGCCCCGATCCGGCCCGGCCCGCCGCGCGCCCCAGATCACCGGCGCGCCCGCGCCTGCGTCGCCCCAGTGACGGCGCAGGATCTGTCCCAGGCGGCCTGTGGCCCCAATGACGAAGACGGCAGGAATCTGCACCTTTTGATACGGAATAGTTTGACCCTCCCTCGCCTCCCGGCCATTAACGTCGGCGCACCAGCACGGAATACAGGCCATCCGCTTCTCATGAACCACCCGATCCGCTTCTGCCTGATCGCCCTGACCTGTCTTGCCCTCGCCGCATGCGGCCGTCTGCCCGCCAGCGGCCCGGCCAGCAACGAGATCCTGCGCGAAGTCGCCGACGACAACAGCGAATTCGCCGTCTACAGCGTCACCCGCGCCTTTCTCCCCACGGTGGAGAAATGGCCCAACACAGGCAAGACCGAACGCCTGGGATGGATCGGCAAGACCGCCGGCGCCTCGAGCCAGATCATCCAGTCCGGCGACATGCTGGCGATGACGATCTGGGACAGCTCGGACAATTCGCTGCTGACCACCCAGGAACAGCGCGCCGTCCAGCTGGGCGAGCTGCGCGTGGCGCCCAACGGCACGATCTTCGTTCCCTATATCGGCGATGTCGACGTGATCGGCCTGACGCCCGACCTGGCCCGGCGCGAAATCCAGTCCCAGCTCGAGGCGATCGTGCCCTCGGCCCAGGTCCAGCTGGGCATGGTCGAAGGCCGCGGCAATTCGGTCGAGCTGATCGGCGGCGTCGCCGCGCCCGGCACCTACCCGATGCCCGACCGCAACTACACGGTGATGAGCCTGATCGCCGCCGGCGGCGGGGTCTCGGGCACGCTGAGCAATCCCCAGATCCGGCTGATGCGGGGCTCCTCTATCTACGGGACCTCGATCGACCGGCTTTTGAACAACCCGAACTACGACACGCTCCTGCGCGGCGGCGACAAGGTCTTCGTGGAAAACGACGACCGCTATTTCCTGTCCTTCGGCGCCACCGGCACCGAGGCGCTGCACAATTTCCCGAAGGATCACGTCTCGGCCATGGACGCGGTGTCGATCATCGGCGGCGTGAACGAACGCACCGCCGACCCGCGCGGCTTGCTGATCCTGCGCGAATATCCCGGCTCGGCCGTGGGTCCCGGCGTGCGCGGCCCGCGCAACACGCGGGTGGTCTTCTCGGTCGACCTGACGAATTTCGACGGGCTGTTCTCGGCGCAGAACTTCACGGTCAATTCCGGCGACGTGATCATCGCCACCGAATCGCCGATCAACGATGTCCTGACGATCTCGCAGATCTTCGGCCAGTTCTTCGGCGTCTTCAACGCGGCGAACTCGCTTTGACCTGAACCCGGGTGATGGGGGCGCTGCCCCCGTCGCCTGCGGCGACTCCCCCGGAGGTATTTGGGCCAAGAAGAAGACAGGGGATACCCCGAAGACCCGTCCCCTGTCTTCTTCTTGGATACAAATACTCCACCCCGACGGCACCACCCGCGATGCCGTCGGTCCGCCTGGCGCGACCTCAGCCGAGAAGGCTCATCAGGTATTCGCCGTAGCGGTTCTTGCGGTAGCGTTCCGCCATCTCCTTCAGCGCCGTGGCGTCGATCCAGCCCTTCTGGAAGGCGATCTCTTCCAGGCAGCCGGTCTGCAGGCCCTGCCGGCTTTCCAGCGTGCGCACGAAATTGCCCGCGTCCAGCAGCGAGCCGTGCGTGCCCGTATCCAGCCAGGCATAGCCGCGGCCCATGCGCTGCACGTCCAGCTGGCCCTCGGCCAGGTACATCTCGAGAAGCGTGGTGATCTCGACCTCGCCGCGGGCCGAGGGTTTGACCTCACGCGCGCGGGCGGGCGCCGTGCCGTCGAGGAAATAAAGCCCCGTCACCGCGTAGTTCGACGGCGGCACCGCGGGTTTCTCGATGATCTGCGTGACCTGGCCCCGGTCCCCGAAGGCCACCACGCCATAGCGTTCCGGATCGGCCACGTGATAGCCGAAGACCGTGCCGCCGGCCGGTTTCGCATCCGCCGCCGCCATCAGTTCCGGCAGCCCGTGGCCGAAGAAGATGTTGTCGCCCAGCACCATCGCCGAGGGCGCGCCGTCAAGGAATTCCTCGGCCAGGATATAGGCCTGCGCCAGCCCGTCGGGCGAGGGCTGCACCACATAGGTGAACGTCACCCCCCATTGCGACCCGTCGCCCAGGGTCCGCTTGAACTGCTCCTGGTCCTGCGGCGTGGTGATCAGGCAGATCTCGCGGATGCCGGCCAGCATCAGCACCGAGATCGGGTAGTAGATCATCGGCTTGTCGTAGATCGGCAGGAGCTGCTTCGACACGCCCTCCGTGATCGGGTAAAGCCGCGTGCCGGAGCCGCCGGCCAGGATGATCCCCTTGCGGTTGGTCATGTCTCAGGTCTCCTTGGGTTCGAAATCCGCGTCCGGAAAGGTCAGGGTCGCCGCCCCGATCCGGTCGCGGTAAAGCGCCAGGTCGCAGGCCCAGGCCCGCGCCACCGCCCCGACCAGCGCGTCGTCGTAAAGGGCCGCATGGGACGGCGCGCGGCCCGCCTCCTGCAGCGCGGCCAGTTCGGCCATGGACGTATCGGCGTAATCGCCCTCGATCAGGTCGAACCGGTCGGTGCCGTGGCGGGTCAGCCCGCGCGCATCGACCAGGTCAAAGCCGATCCGCGCGGCCAGGTCGTCGCGCGCCTCGGCCATGCGTTCCACCGCGTACCAGGCGTCGTATTCGGCGTAGACCAGGAAATCGACCTGCGGGCGCCAGTGTTCGTTCAGCTGCTGCCAGTCGTCGTCCGCGCTCACCAGCCCCACGAAATCGCGGAAGCTGAAGCGCTTGGGGTCGATCGTCTCGCCGGTCTCGCGGAAGAGCAGCCAGTATTCCGGGCTGCGGCCGACGATCTTGTCGAGAAAGACCGAGGCCAGCCGCGCATGGGGGCAGCGCAGCACGGTGAAGGTGAAATCCGCCGTGGCCAGGTCGCGCAGCGCGGCGCGGAAGGTCGGGTTGTTGGCGTGGATCCAGGTCCAGTCCTCGGGCCCCGCGATGGCGCCGTTGGCGATGGCCAGGCTCAGCCGCAGGGTCGAACAGGCGTTCTTGGGGATGAAGCTGTAGACCGCCCCGGCCCGGTAATGGCACAGCGCGTAATCCGCGGCAAAGCCGTGATCGGGGTTGGTGGCCAGCGTCCTGCGATGCGCGGCGGCATAGCGCAACAGACGCGGCTGGGGGGGCTGCGGCGCCATGGGCTCAGCCCCGGACCCGCTGCACCACCTCGGCCGTGGCCGCGCGCCAGTCGGGGCGGGGAATGCCGAAGGTGGCCTCGGTCGCCGAACACTCCATCCGCGAGTTCAGCGGCCGCGCCGCCGGCGTCGGGTAATCCGAGGTCGGGATGTCCACCACCTCGCAGGTGATGTCGGCCAGCCCGAAGATCTCGCGCGCGAACCCGGCCCAGCTGACATCCGGCGCGCCGGAGAAATGGTAGATGCCGGACTTGCCGGGATCGCGGATCAGCTGGTCGGCGATGGTCAGGCAGGCCTCGGCGATGGCGCGGGCGGGGGTCGGGCCGCCGACCTGGTCCGAGACCACGGTCAGCTGGTCGCGGCTTTCGCCCAGGCGCAGCATGGTCTTCACGAAGTTGTTGCCATGGGCCGAGAACACCCAGGAGGTGCGCAGGATCGCATGGGCCCCGCCGGCCTCGGCGATCGCCTGTTCGCCGGCCAGCTTGGTGCGGCCATAGGCGCCCAGGGGCGCGGTGGCATCGCCCGGCGCCCAGGGGTCGGTGCCGGTGCCGGCGAACACGTAATCGGTCGAGATCTGGACGAAGGGAATGCCCAGCCCGGCACAGGCCCGGGCCATGGCGCCCGGCGCCTCGCCGTTGATGACGCGGGCCTGGTCCTCTTCCTCCTCGGCGCGGTCGACGGCGGTGTAGGCGGCGGCGTTGATCACCGCGTCGGGTTTGCGCTCGCGGATCGCCTCGGCGCAGGCGTCGGGGTCTTCCAGGTTCACCAGGTCGCGGTTCAGGCAGGTGATCGTGTCGACCTGGTCAAAGCCCGCGTCGCCGGCGGCGGCCAGTTCGGTGGCGACCTGTCCGGTGTGGCCGAAGACGAGAATGTTCATGGGGCAAACCTTCTGTAAACCAAGTGTTCAGGGCGCAGGCGTCGGGTCGGGGCCTTTATCCGCGCCTGTATCCGTACAAGTATCCGCGCCGGGCGGTTCCAGATCGTAGCCGAAGCGCTCGAAATCGCGGGCATAGCGGGTCGAGAGGATCTCGCGCACGCGGTCGGTGACCACCGGCTCCGGCCCCGGCTCGATCTTCGCCCAGGCCACGCGCTCGGCGAAATTGTTGCGCAGCTTCATCGGCACCCCGGGCGCCGGCCCCCCGGCCAGATCGTCCAGCCAGGCGATCACCGGGTCCATCCCCTGTTCCAGGTGAAAGATCCGCGCGCCCTCGGGCACCATCTCGGTCATGGGCCGGATGTGATTGTCGAGCAGGAAGGGCTGCATCGCCTCCTGCTTCTGCATGCGCACCAGCCAGCGTTCGAAATCCAGCCGCGGGCCGAACCGCCGTTCCACGTCGCGCTGAAACCGGAAGACGCTTTTCAGCCGCTCCACCGGGTGGCGGACGATGGCAAAGGTCTCGTCCAGGAACCCCGCCGGGAACAGCCGCGCCAGGTCGGTCGCCGCCACGTGCTGCGGCGCGGTGCGCGTCCAGCGCATCGGCGGCGGCAGGTCAAGGAAGAACCGGCTGCGAAACGCCAGCGGGCCGAAGCGCGCCTCGAGGTAATCTTCCATCGAGGTGCCGCCGCAGCGGGGCACATGCATGAAAAGCACCAGCTTGCCCGAGACCCGCGCGATCGGCATGGCTCAGCCCTCCTGTCCGAACGGGGGGGCGTTCAGGACGCAAGTCAGAACGCAGGTCGCCGGCGCCTGGCCCCCTGCCCTGCCGGTCCCCCGGACCCTGCCCTGCCCCCTGCCCGCGCGCATCCGGTCAGCCGGCCTTGCCCAGGCGCTGGCCGACACCCTCGCGGGTCTGCAGCGCGCGCCACCAGGCCTCGTTGTCGAGATACCATTGCACGGTCTTCTCCAGCCCCTCCTCGACGGTGACGGAGGGACGCCAGCCCAGCTCCTCGCGGATGCGGGTCGGGTCGATCGCATAGCGCGCGTCATGCCCGGGCCGGTCGGTGACGAAGGTGATCTGCTCGGCGTAGGGTGCCGCGCCGGGACGCAGCCGGTCGAGGATGCCGCAGAGCGTCTGCACCAGCTCAAGGTTGGTGCGTTCGTTCTCGCCGCCGATGTTGTAGGACCGGCCGATCTCGCCCTTCTGCACCACCGTCAGCAGCGCGTCGGCGTGATCCTCGACGTAAAGCCAGTCGCGCACGTTCGACCCGTCGCCGTAGATCGGCAGCGGCTTGCCGGCCAGCGCACCCAGGATGATCACCGGGATCAGCTTCTCGGGGAAATGGAAGGGGCCGTAATTGTTCGAGCAATTCGTCATCACCACCGGCAGCCCGTAGGTGTGGTGCCAGGCGCTGACCAGGTGGTCGGAGGCGGCCTTGGACGCCGAATAGGGCGAGCGCGGATCGTAGGCGGTGGTTTCGGTGAACATCACCTGCGGGTCATCGGGCAAGCTCCCGAAGACCTCGTCGGTGGAGATATGGTGGAACCGGAAGCTCTCCGGTTTGCCGGCCCCCGCCCAGTATTTCCGGGCGGCCTCCAGCAGGGTGTAGGTGCCGGTGATATTGGTCTCGATGAAGGTGCCGGGCCCGTCGATCGACCGGTCCACGTGGGATTCCGCGGCCAGGTGCATGATCGCATCCGGCTTGTGGCTGTCGAGGATCCGGTCCATCGCCGCGCGGTCGCGGATGTCGGCCTGCTCGAAGGCATAGCCGGGCGCGTCCGCCACGCTTGCCACGTTGTCGAGGCAGGCGGCATAGGTCAGCGCATCGACATTGACCACCTGGTGGCCCTGCCCGATCGCCTGGCGCACCACGGCCGAGCCGATGAACCCGGCGCCGCCGGTGACAAGAAGCTTCATGCCTTATTCCTTTGCAAGAGATCCTCCGCCATCGGGACCGGGCCTAACCCTGCCAGATGAAGGGGCTGTCGAAATCCTTCAGCAGCGGCGCGGCGGCATCCTTGTCGCTCAGCACCGCCTCGCCCGTCAGGCCCCAGTCGATGCCGATGTCCGGATCGTCGAAGCGCACGGCGCCGTCCGATTGCGGCGCGTAGTAATCGGTGCACTTGTAGATGATTTCCGTATGCGGCGCGCGGGTGGCAAAGCCATGCAGGAAGCCCGCCGGCACCAGCAGCTGCCTGCCGTTCTCGGCCGAAAGTTCAGTGCCGAACCACTGGCCATAGGTGGGCGAGCCCTTGCGGATGTCGACCGCCACGTCAAAGAGCGCCCCCTGCCCGCAGCGCACCAGCTTGTCCTGGGCATCGGGCGGCGCCTGGAAATGCAGGCCGCGCACGGTGTTCACGGCTTCGGAGACGGAATGGTTGTCCTGCACGAAATCCATCTCGATCCCGTGCTCGGCCAGAAGCCTGCGGTTCCAGCTTTCCGAGAAGAAGCCACGGGCATCGCCGAAGCGTTTCGGGGTCAGGATCACGACACCTGGAAGCGGCGTTTCTTCGATCTGCATGGGCCTCGTTTCCGCTCAATCACGGGTTCTCTTAGCAACCCCGGCCCGCGGTGTCACGGGCTGGCGCGACAGGCGGGTCACGGGCGGCGGCAGGGGCCGGCAGACGGCGGGGGACTGGGCTGTTGGGGGGCTGGTGGGGGGCTGGTGGCGCGCGGGCCGGGCGCCGGATCCCGGGCACGGGGGCTGCGACCACTGGACGAATTCCAGGAAGCCCTGGGGCTCCGCCCGTTCGCAAGCGAAAAGGTCCCCCGGACCTTTTCCGAGACGCTTGCTCACTGTTTCGCACGCGAAACATTCAGCCCCTCCGCCGGGCGCCCGCATCCTCCGGAAACAGCAGCAATCACATAGCCCAAAAGGCGATCACGTGCTACGGTCAGCCGCAAGAGAAACTCAACCCGGAATTGCACATGACCTCTGCCAGCCTCCTCGCCTTTCCCGACACGGACGAGATCGAGGAGGCCGAGCTGGTTGCCCGCCTCCTGGTGCCGATGGGGCAGGAGGCGCCGCGGCGGCTGATGCAGATCGGCGCGAACGAGGGGATGTATGAATATGCCAAGCCCGACAACAAGGACTTCGTCTTCGAGTTCCTGCGCGATCACCCGGCCTGGGGCGCCCTGCTGATCGAGCCGATCCCCGAGACCTACGACCGGCTGGTGGCCAATTACGCGGGCCATTCCAACCGTCTGCATTTCCTCAACTGCGCGATCACCGAACAGGTCGAACGCCGGGTGCTGCACGTGGCGGGGCGCGACGGCAAGAGCTCCAGCCTGATGGGCCGCCCGACCCCCGAAGACGCGGATGTCACCGGGATCGAGGTCGCCTGCCTGCCGCCGGACATGGCGCTGGACCTGGTGAACTGGGACCGGGCGGATTTCGTGAAGATCGACGCCGAGGGCTATGACGAGATCCTCGTCGGCCTGCTGATCGACAGCGCGGACCGGGCGCCGCTGCCGGACATCCTGCTGTGGGAGCAGATCGGCCCCGAAAAACGCGGCACCAGCGACCGGCTCGGGGCGCTCGGCTACCGGGTGCTGCGGACGGGGCACAGCAAGAAGGGCCGCTGCCTCGACCGGGTCGCGATCCGGCAAGAGCTGCTCGGCTGAGCCCGCGGCACGGTGGGGTAGAACCCCACCCTACGCGTCTGCCCCACCGCCCGTAGGGTGAAACCCCACCCGACCCTCCTGTCCCGCCGCCCGTAGGGTGGGTTTCCAACCCACCGCCCTTCCCGTCAGCCCGCGCCCCGGCCCGCCTTGCCCGCGACAAAGCCCAGGAAGGCGCGATCGGGGCTGCGCAGCTTCGGCCGCCCGGTCGACACCCAGTAGCCGCGCCATTCCGCCTCCAGCGCATGCACGTCCGCCCCCGGCATCATGTCGCGCGCCCGCTCCAGCGTGTCGGCCTTCAAAAGCGGCGGCGGCACCACCTCCACCACGCCCTCGCGCAGCGAAAACCGGATCAGGTCGCCCGGCTCCTCGCGCATCTGGTAATCGGGCAGGTGGTCCTTGGCGATCATCTCGCGCAGCATCGCCCGGAACACCCGCCGCGGCGAGGCCGAGCCGGATTTCTTCAGCAGCACCTCGACCGACACGCGCCAGCTCTCCTGCCGCCCGCAATGCTTGCGCGCGATCTCGTAGATCCGCCGCTCCAGCGGCTTGCGCAGGCGAAAGTAATCGCGGCTGAGCGTCAGCACCGATTTCGACAGCACCGCCCGGAACAGCCAGTCGCTCAGCGTCACCGAGACCGACACCATCCGCCCGCCCCGCGACCGACGCACGATCTCCCAGCTTTCGATCAGCCCGAAGCCCGTCGTCGTCTCGCGCTCGCCGGTGACGATATTGGTGGTGATCCGCGTGCCGGCCAGCCGCTCGAAGGCCTCGCGCAGGCGGCGATAGGCATCGCCGCTGGTCTCGCGGTTGGTGGCCACCAGCAGGTCATGCGCCTTCAGCTGCAGCGTCCGGCTGACCTTCCGCCCGGCATTGATCGCCGCCATCAGCTGGCTGATGCAGAAGATCAGGATGTCCTTGTCATGGATCGTGGCCAGCCCCTTCACGGAGGGCACCACCGTGATCTCGACCCCGTTGTGCTCATACTCCAGCACCCGCCGGTCGGGCCGGGTGGACAGCGAGAACAGCGGATGCTCCATCGACGCCAGGTCGTCCTTGGGCAGCGCATCGAAGATGTCGCAGAGAAAGAAATCCCCCTGCGGGTGCCGGTCGGGCATCAGCCCCCCGGCGCCGGCTGTGACCGCGCCGCTCATCCTGCCTGTCCTCTGCTGCCGGCTCTGCGGCCGGTTGTCCCGTCTTGCCACGTCCTGCGCCCCGGGCTCCGGACGTCCGGCTCAGAGCTTCGTGGTTTCATTGACGCCACCCTAGACTTGTCCACATCCCCCCGTCCAGCGCGCCCCGCGCTGCGCATCGGGGGATCAGAGTCACCCTGTCGGGGGATCGGAGTCGCCTTATCGTGGGATCAGAGTCGCCTCTCCCTCCAGATCCGCGAATTTCCCATGTCCATCCAAGGACTTGCCCCCTCACCCCGGCGCCCCTAACACTTAGATAACCAGATTCTAACTCATCAGAAAATTTCCGCCGCCTTCGGATCCGCCCTGATCCGCGCCGCGCAAAGGGGCCCCAAGGCCCGAATCTGCAAAGAAAATCCCGCCAACCTGCCGCGATCCTTCCCATGTACGCCCTTTTGGCGTAGAATGCGAAAAACAAGGCACATCGAGCGGAAGACCAGATATGGCCGGGACCCTCCCCCCCTATTTCAACATCGACGCGGACGCCGCCCTGGCCGAGCTCGACGCCCCCGGCACCACCGCCGGTTTCGCACAGATCGCCGAGGCCTGCGCCCGCGGCCGCGCCGATCTCGCCTCGCGCGGGCTGGACACCGAGGGGCGCAAATCGCTGCGCCTCTTCTCCACCTGGGAGATCACGCGCTACCTGATCCCGGTGGCCCAGGCCCATTTCCGCCGCGTGCTGAAGGCCAATCCCGACCTGCCCCAGGGCCGCTCGGAAACCGACGGCGGGGCGAAGTGGTTCACCCTCGACGAGGTGCTGCGCCTGCGCGCCCATTTCGCCAGCCAGGGCTCGCGCGCGAAGGAATACAAACCTTACCGGCCCGAAGGCCTGCCCGCCAAACTCGTGGCGGTGGCCAATTTCAAGGGCGGCGTCGGCAAGACCTCGACGGCGGCGCATCTGGCGATGTCGGCGGCACTCGACGGCTACCGGGTGCTGGTGATCGACCTGGACAGCCAGGGCTCCATGACCTCGATCTTCGGCGGCCGCGTCGAGGACGAATGGCAGACCGCCTTCCCGCTGATCGCCCGCCATTACGGCGACCACCTGCGCGAGGAAAACCGCGCCCGCGCCGCCCGGGGCGAGGCGCCCCAGCCGCTGGACGAGATGCTGTCGACCGCGCTCGAGATGTCCTCGAAGGACCTGGTGCAGCCGACCCACTGGCCCAATATCGACCTGATCGGCGCGCAGCTGAACCTCTACTGGGCGGAATTCCAGATCCCGGTCTGGCGGATCTCCTCGCGCGGCTGGAAGCTCTGGGACGCGCTGACCGACCGGCTGGAGGCCGACGGGGTGCTGTCGGATTACGACGTGATCTTCATCGATACGCCCCCCGCGCTCGGCTACCTGACGATCAACGGGCTGGCGGCGGCCGACATCCTGCTGGTCCCCCTCGGCGCGTCGTTCCTCGAATTCGACAGCACGGGCCGCTTCTTCGACATGCTCCATTCCACCTTCGCCTCGATCGAGGAGGGCGAGAACATCGCCGCCCGCGCCCTGGGCCGCGAGGAGCTGAATTTCCAATGGGACGCGGTGCGCGCGGTGATCACCCGCTACGACGGCGCGCAACAGGGCGAGATGGCCTCGCTGATCCAGGCCTACCTCGGCCGCACCCTCTCGCCCCACCGGCAGGATTTCACCGCGCTGATCGGCCAGGCGGGCGAGCAGGTCTCGGGCATCTACGAGGCCGATTACCGCGACTTCAACCGCGAGACCTATGCCCGCGGGCGCGAGACCTTCGATGCGACCTATGCCGCCTTCAAGCGTCTGCTCATCGGGACCTGGCGGCGGGACATGGTGGAGAGCGGGGAATGAGGTATTTTTGCAAAGATGAAGACAGGACGTGGACGCGACGGCCCCGGGCGCGCGCCCTGTTTTCCACCCTGCGGATCCCACATCTGCAAACATGGCAAGGGGCCGGGCCGCGCGCTGTCCCCTGTCTTCATCTTTGCAAAAATACCTCCGGGGGAGTCGCCGCAGGCGACGGGGGCAGAGCCCCCGACCGCAACGCTCACCAGGGATTAACCCGATCGCGAGAGGAGCTCTGACATGGCCAAACGCAAGCGACTGACCCCGGCGCAGGGGGATTACCTGTCTGCCTCCCCTGCCCCCGCGGCGGGGCCGGCGGGTCTTGGCCCCGCGCCGATCGCCTCCGTGGCCGGAGAGGCGGCGTCGGCCGCGGCGCTGGCGGAGCTGTCGGGGGCGCTGCAGGCGGCGCGGGACGAGGGGCGGCTGATCGAGGCGCTGCCGATCGGGGCGATTGCCGCCGGGCACCTGGTGCGCGACCGGATCCAGCTGGACGAGGAGGAGATGGGCGCGCTGATGGCCTCGCTGAAGGCGCGCGGGCAGCAGACGCCGATCGAGGTGGTGAAGCTGGAGGGCGGGCGCTATGGGCTGATCTCCGGCTGGCGGCGGCTCTCGGCGCTGACGCGGCTGCACGAGGAGACCGGCGAGGCGCGCTTTGCCACGGTCAAGGCGCTGGTGACCGCGCCGGAGAGCGCCGAGGCGGCCTATGTGGCGATGGTCGAGGAGAACGAGATCCGCGCGGGGCTGAGCCATTACGAGCGCGCGCGGATCGCGCACCGGGCCGTGGCCGAGGGGGTGTTCGAGACCGACCGGGCGGCGCTGCAGGGGCTTTATGGCGCGGCGCCGCGGTCGAAGCGGTCGAAGATCGGGTCGTTCATGGGGCTGGTCGCGGCGCTGGACGACGTGCTGCGCTATCCCTGGACGATTTCCGAGAAGCTGGGCCTGGCGCTGGTGAAGCGGCTGGAGGAGGGCGGCGCGGAGGAGCTGCGTGCGCGGCTGGAACGGGCGGATGCGCGTTCGTCCGCCGAGGAGCTGGCGGTGCTGCAGGGGATGCTGGAAGAGGGTGAGGCCCATGCGGCGCCGGACGTGCCCAAGGGGGCCGTGAACAGGGCGGCGGGCAAGGGGGCGAAGCCGCTGCCGGATCTCACGCGCTACGACATCACCGCCGGGCTGGTGCTGAGGCACTGGCCGGAGAGCGGGCGGATCGAGCTTGCGGGCGAGCAGGTGGACGAGGCGCTGCTGGCGGATCTGAAGGACTGGCTGGAGCGGCGGTAGGGAGCGGTGGGGTGAAACCCCACCCTACGGCCACGGCAGATGTTTCGCGCGCGAAACAGTGAGCAAGCTTCCCGGAAAAGGTCCGGTGGACCTTTTCGCCTGCGAACGGGCGGCGCCCAGGGCGTCCCGGCGCTTCCGTGTCATCCGGTGGCTCCGCCGCCCCCTGCCCTCTCCTGCCATTTGCCCGGCGCTCCTGTTCCACCCGCACTCCTGTTCAACCGGCCCCCGCCCCACGCTTGCCTTTCGGGCCGGGGCGATGGCATCACGGGCGGCACAACGCGACCTCCGGCGCGGGACGTCCCGGCGCTGGCCCATCCTGGAAAGACCATCATGGCAGATCTTCCCGAACTCATCGTCCATATCGGGGCGGGCAAGGCCGGTTCGACCTCGCTGCAATTCACGCTGATGCGCAATCCCGAGGCGCTGGCGGCGGCGGGCCTGTCCTACATGGGGCTCGCGCTGGAAGAGGTGCCCGGCGCCACGGCGCATGCCTGGTGCGAACGCGACCGGCCGCAGCTGTTCTTTGCCCCCCGCCCCGACACCCCGGTGGAGGCGGAGGTGGAGCAGGTCCTGCGCGACGAGCTGGAGCGGCTGGCCGGGCTGGGCGTGCGCCAGGTGGTCTGGAGCAACGAGGCCTTCCTGGTGCAGAAGTGGCGGATCCTGCGGATCCTGCAGAAGGTCGCCGCCGACGGGGTCAAGGTGCGCCCGGTGGTCTACATGCGGCGCCACGACAAGCGCGCGATCTCGGCCTACACGGAATTCGAGATCCGGTCGAAGCGCCACCAGGGCGCGCTGCACAAGTATGCCGACTGGCTGGAGGAGGCCGCGCCGCGGCTGACCTATGCCGATCATGTCGAGACCTGGGCGCAGCATTTCCCGCAGATCGAGCTTTATAATTTCGACGAGATCGGGGACGTGGCGCAGCATTTCTGCGGGCAGATCCTGGGGCTCGAGGGGGTGTCCTCGGTGCGGGCGAACGAGGCGCGGGGCGCCGGGCTGATGACGGCCTGGACCGTGTTCAGCGGCTCGCGGCCGGGGCCGACCTGGGCGGCGGATTTCCGGCGGCTCGCGGCGCCGCTGCAGATCACGCGCAATCCCAACGGGGTGGTGCCGAAGCCGCAGGAGCTGCTGCCCGATGCCGGCGACGTGGAGGCCACGCAGGAGACGTTCCGCGCGGACCTGGAGCAGATCAATGCACGGCTGCAAGAGCAGGGGCAGCCGCCCATGGTCTTCGACCCGGTGACCCCGCCGGAGCTGGAGGCCAGCGACTGGGAGCTGCAGCAGATGCTGTTCCGCATGACCTTCGCGCTGCAGGCGCAGGTGCTGGCGCTGAAGGAAGAGGTGGCCGAGCTGCGCGAGACGCTGGAGAAGAAGGGCTAGGGGCGTAGGGTGGGGTTTCACCCCACCGCCTCCGGTCATCGGTGCGTGCAAACGGTGGGGTGGAACCCCACCCTACATCCCCGGCAGATGTTTCGCGCGCGAAACAGGTCGCCTGCGAACGGGCGGAGCCCAGGGCGTCCTGGAATTCGCCCGCGCGCGCTTTATTTGCCGAATTCGCGCAGGGCGGCGGCGTAGACTTCCATGTCGACCGAGACCCAGGGCAGGATCGCCTGCAGCTCGGCATGCGACAGGTCCTCGACCGAGCTGCGCCGCTGGGTGACGTTGATCTTGCGGTTCTCGATATCCAGCTTGAACCGGTCGTTGATCGCCGCGACGAAATCCCCGTAATGGTCCTGGAACCCGACCACCGCGAAGCTGCGCAGGTTCGCCATCACCTGCTCGGCCAGGTCGTCCTGCGTCATCCCGTGATCGCGCCGCATCTCGAAGCGCCGCATCAGCCGGTAGCTGGAATGCAGCTGCCAGGACATCCGGTTGTAAAGCTCCGAACACAGCTCGGGCTCGTCCATGGCCCGGGCGAAATCCAGAAGCGACAGCTTGTGCGCCGTCGTCGTCTTGCGGGTCTTCTCGATGTCCTTGTCGTAAAGCTCGCGCCAGAAGTAGTAGATCGACACGAAGCGGTCGATCGGGTGCCGCAGCACGGTGACCACCTGGTCGGTGCCCATCTGCCCGCCGAAGCGCATCGCGTCCTCGTGGGAGATATGCCCCGACACGATGTCGACCTCGGCCGGGATCGTCTCGGGCACCGGGTCGACGATGCCCTGCACCTTCAGCTCGGGATGGGCCACGACGATGCTCTCGCGCAGCGAGGTGCCCGCGGTTTTCGGGATGTGAAGGTGGATGAATTTCATGGGGTCTGCCCGTCTGCCTGTCGTCTTCTGCCCGGCCGCCGCCAGGATGCGTCGGGGCGGGCAGGCCGCGTGCGGCCCGGGCCTTGTGCCCCCGGTGATCTCGTCTGCCCTGCCCGGTCCTGCGTCGGTCCCTCTCCGGGCGTGTCCTCCCGGCCGCGGGCGCCTTTTGCCGGCCGGCCGGGGCGGTTCCATCTCCCTTATCCGCTGGGGCGGGTTTGGGCAATATTTGCCGGCACCCCGGGGAAGGCTCGCATGGGGCGGCGGAACCTGCGACACTCCGGTGGGCGGAATATCGGGCGCAAGGCACGGATGGAGGCAATGGCAGGGCAGGCGGGCTGGGGAAGAGAGCGCAGGCGCCTGCGGTGGCGCGCTCTGTTTGTCTCCTGTCCCATCCTTGCTATTGAAGGGCGAGACGGATTCCGGGAGGCAGGATGAACCAGAACGAGAGCGAGGTCGGGAACGAGGACGGGCCCGGCAAGAACCGGAACGACCGGGACAGCCGGGCCGCTGCGCCCGAAACAGGGCCCGACACGCCGCCCGACACGCCGCCCGAAACACCGCAGGCGCCCGAAGCTCCGGCGGCCCCCCGGCAGCTTGCCGACGTCGAGACCGACGAGCGCGCGCGGCTGGACCTGTTGCGGCGGATCCGCACCCAGGCCCGGGTGGAGGGCGGCCAGGTCGGCCTGCCGCGCGACGTGCTGGCCGAGGCGCTGTCGGCGGGGCTGGGCGCGCTGGTGGACGAGGAATGGTACCTGGGCCGCTACGCGGACGTGGCCGACGCGGTGGCGCGCGGGGTGCTGGCCTCGGGCCGGGCGCATTACCTGCAGACCGGCATCTACGAGGGCCGCATGCCCTACCGGGTCAGGCTCGACAACGCGGATTACCTGAAAAACTATCCCGATGTGCTGGCCTCGATCCGCGAAGGTGCCTTCCGCAGTGCACTGGACCATTTCGTGCAGGTGGGGTTCGGGGAAGGACGGTCTTTCCGGCTTGCATCCCGGGACGGGGCAGACCCATAGATCCGGTAAACCGAAGCGGTCGCAGCCGGCCCGGACGGAGGTTATGAACCCGCCGGCACGGCCGGACGAGATACAGGCGCCGGCACGGCCGGACGAGATACAGGCGCCGGCAGGGCCGGACGACACAGAGGCGCCGGCCTGGCCGGGACGCGCATGAAGATGGAACAGGACGGGCCGGGGCGGCGCTGACCGCTCCCCGATGCCGGGGGACACATGAGAACCACTTTCCTTCACAAGCAATATGCCGATGACAACGGCGATCTGGGCGAGCTTTACGGCAACGAGGACGACGTCGCGCTGCGCGAGCATTACGACAAGTACGGCCAGAACGAACGCCGCGGCGTGACGCTTGCCGATTACATGCGCATCGAGAAGATGGCCCTGTCGGAGGACGGGCATGTCTGCCTGGCGGGCTGGGCCGACCGGCGCCTGGCCGACCGGATCACGCTGTCGTTCGTCGTGGGCTACATGCAATACGATTTCGACGACCTCTCGGACCGCTTCTGCTGGTACCGCCGGCTCGACGTGGCCGAGGCGATCGGCGATTTCGACCGGCCCTCGGGCTTTGTCCTGGTGATGCGCATTCCCGATTTCGACCCGCATTCGGCGATCACGATCCTGGTCAACGGCAAGGAGCATTTCCAGAGCGCGACCACCCGCCTGATGTCGGTGCAGAAGTTCATGACCGAGGCGCTGACCACCTGCGCGGTGCTGGCCGACGGCGCCATCGGCACGACGATGGACGCGGCCCGGCACCTGGCCCCGGGCATCACCGAGCTCTGGGAGACCTACCTCGACCGGCTCAGCTTCAGCTGCCTCTACGAGACCGGCGCCGACCGGCCGGTGAACCGGTCGATCATCATCACCATCTACCGCGATATCTCGATGCTGATGCCGCAGCTGGAAACCCTGGCGCCGGCGCTGGACGGCCAGCCGGCGGAGGTGATCCTGGTGCTCAACGAGTTCACCGGCGAAACCCATGTGCTGGCCGATCAGATCGCCGCCTTCAGCCAGCTGCACGAGGTCTCGATCTCGGTCCATGTCTGTTCGGGCAATTCCGGCTTTTCGGCCGGCAACAACCACGGCGCGAAGGTCGCGCGCGGCGAGGTGCTGATCTTCATGAACCCCGACATCTTCCCGCCCGAGGGGCAGGAAGAGCAGGCCTTTGCCTTCCTGGCGGGCGACCCGGGCGAGGGGCTGGACGGGGCGCTTCTGTACTACGGCGACGGGTCGCTGATGCATTCGGGCATGTACACGACCGCCGACATGGCGGTGGACGCGCGCCAGGGCTTTTCCGAACCGGTGCTGCGGGTGGAGCATTACGGCAAGGGGCTGACCGCCCATGTGGACGACAGCCCCGAAGAGCTGGCCGAGGCGCTGCGCGAGGTCCCCGAGGAGGGGCTGCTGGTGACGGCGGCGCTGTGGCGGATCCGCAAGGCGGTGTTCGACGAGATGGGCGGCCTGCCCACCGATTACATCATCGCCTATTACGAGGATGCCGATTTCTGCCTCAAGATGCTCGAGGCCGGGCGCCCCGTGCGGCTGGACCGGGGATCGCGCTGGATCCACATGGAGGGCGTGAGCAAGCCGCGCCCGGCCCGGCTGCGCGCGGTGATGTGGCTGAACCGCGCGCATTACTCGCGCCGGTTCGCCGGCTCGCCCTTCCTGGCGCCCGCCGCCACCGACCTGTCCCAGCTTTGAGGCCCGGCAAGATGAAGTTTCTCACCCTTTCGCTTTACCATCCCCGGGTCATGCGGGGCGGCGCGCAATACGTGGCCAAGGACCTGCACGATGCAGCCGCCGCCGATCCGCAGGTCGAGGCGGTCATGCTGGCGGCGATCGACGGCAACCGCTTTCCGCAATATTCCAAGGTCGGCGCCGCGATCACCGCGCTGCCCGACAGCGAGGACGAGTTCCTGATGCCGGGGCGGCGGTTCGACGATTTCTTCCACCGCATGTACGACCCGCGCCGCAACAAGGCGCTGGCCCGGTTCCTGCGCGACCACAGGCCCGACGTGATCCACCTGCACCATTCGCTCTGGGTCGGGCTCGACGTGATCGAGCTGATCCGCAAGGTGCTGCCCGGGGCCAGGATCATCTACACGCTGCACGAATACCTGCCGATCTGTCACCGGCAGGGGCAGCTGTACCGCTACCACGAGGGCGGGATCTGCCAGGATACGCGGCCCGATCAGTGCACCGGCTGCTTCCCCGAACGGACCACGGATGAATTCATCCTGCGCCGCCGCGGCTTCCAGAGCGCCTTTGCCAGGGTCGACCGCTTCATCGCGCCCTCGGACTACCTGAAACAGCGGTATGTCGACTGGGGGCTGGACGCCGACCGGATCACCGTCATCGCCAATGGCCACCGCCGCCGCCGCCCCGAGGGGTTCGTGCCGCAGCACAGCCCGGGGCTGAACGTCTTCGGCTTCTTCGGCCAGTTCGTCGATGCCAAGGGGATCGACGTCGCGCTCAAGGCCGCGCGCCGGGTGGCCGAGACGACCGGCAAACCGGTGGAGATCAAGGTCTTCGGCGGCAACAAGGAATATGCCACCGCCGATTACCTGGACAAGATCGAGGCGGTGCTCGACGGCGCGCCGCCCGAGCTGGTGGTGACCGAGGTCGGATCCTACAGCCGCGACAACGTCTTCGAGCTGATGTCCTCGGTCGACTGGGTGCTGACGCCCTCGATCTGGCCCGAAACCTTCGGGCTTGTGGTCTCCGAGGCCTGGGACGCGCGGCGCCCGGTGCTGGCCTCGCGGGCGGGGGGGCTGTCGGACCGCATCATCGAGGGGGTCAACGGGTTTTCGTTCCTGCCCGGATCGGACACCGAGCTGGCGCAGCTGATGCAGATCTGCATCGGCAATGCCGAGCTGTGGCAGAGCATGGCGCAGGAGATGCCCGACGAGATCTCGGTCGAAGACGCCTGGGCGGCGCACCGGGCCGTGATCGCGGATGTGACGGCGGATGTCTCGGGGGCTGTGTCGGGGGCCCCGGAAGAGGCCGCGGATGAGCCCGGGATCGCGGGACGGCCGGACAGCGGCGCGGCGCCGGGCACGGCCGGCTGAGCCACGGACGGGAGAAGGACGGGAGACGGGATGTCGGGACCGACGGAGATGCCGGGCATAGGGGACACCGCGCCGGTCCCCGACGCGGAGGAGGCCCGGGCCCGGGGGCCGCGCCGCCGGGACCGCCTGCACGGGATGTATCCCGAGGACGGCAGGACGCGGATCGTCTACATCCTGGGCTCGTCGCGCTCGGGCACCTCGGCGCTGCGCAACGCGCTGGCGCGGACCCGCTACAACGGTTACGGCGAGGGCCACATGCAGCCCCTGCTGTCGCGCCTCTCCGAGGAGGTGCTGGCCTATGGCGCCACCACCACCGCCGGGCCAAGGCCGGGCAATGCCCGCGCCGGGATCGACCGCGAGGCGCTGCTGCGCCACCTGTTTCGCGGCTACGAGGCCTATCTGTCGGAACAGCGGCGGTCGGGCTACCTGCTGGACAAGACGCCGACCAGCCGGATGGTCGCCGCCGTGCCGCTGTTGAACCGCTACCACCAGGATGCAAAGTTCATCTTCTGCGCGCGGCGGCACGTGGACAACGTCCAGTCGAAGATCAGGAAGTTCAGCGGCCGGAGTTTCGAAGCCCAGTGCCGGGTCTGGGCCAGGTGCAACCGGTCCTGGGCCACGGTGAAGGAGGAGCTGGAGGGCAATTACCTGGCCTTCGATTTCAACGACCTGGCGGTGCGGCCCGGGGCGATCGCCGCCCGCATCGCCGCCTACCTGGAGCTGCCCCCGGAAGAGGAGGCGGGGATGGCCGCCTATCTCGTCTCGGAGCGCCCGCAGGCGGCCAGCGCGACGCGGGATCCGACCCGGTTCCTGAAGTTCTCGGAGCTGGACTGGACCGAGGCGGAGAAGGAGACCTTCGTGAAGATCTGCGGCCCGGTGGGCGATGCGATGGGCTACGGCTATGAAAGCTATTTCCGGGAGACGGAGCCCGCCTGCGGCGGCGCAGGCTGAGCCCGCCCGGATGCCCGTCCTCCCGCCGATGCGCCTGGCCCCCCCGATACCTGTCCTGATGCGTGGTCCGACAGGGGGCCGCTTCCCGTTCGGGGGCTGTCGCGCTGCCCCGTCTGATGGCCCGTCTGATGCCCCGTCTGATGCCCTGCCGGAGGTGCCGGGATGCCCCGCCTGAGACCGCTCGATTACCTCGTCTACGGCCTGCCGCGCAGCGGGACCTCGGCGGTGGCGGCCTATCTCTCGGCGGTGCCGGGGGTGCATTGCGGGCTGGAGGTGTTTCCGACCTTCATGGATCACGGGGCCCTGCGCGCGCCGCGGGATTTCCTGGCCCATGACGATCCGCTCTGGCGCCCGTCCTCGGTCGCCGAGGTGACGGCGCGGGGCGGGGGGATCCGGGTCTGGGGCAACAAGACGCCGACCTATTTCTACAACCTCGCCGCGCTTTACGACCAGCTGGGCCCGGTGCCGTCGCTTCTGTGCCTGCGCCCGCTGGAGCAGGTGGCGGCGTCCTATGCGATGCGCGCGGCGGATCCCGAGGACAGCTGGCCGCGCGGGCGCGGGGCGCTCTTTGCCTTCGGCGACGCGCTGGTGCTGCTGCGGGCGCTGCACCGGCTGGAGCGGTGCGATCACATCCTGGCGGTGCCGCAGGGGCCGCTGGTCGCGGACTGGCGGGCGGTGATGGGGCAGGCGCTGGCCCATGTGGCGCCGGACGTGCCCCCCGAGTTCCGCGAGGACGAGCTGGGCCGGATCGTGCGCCGGCGCGAACGCAGCGCGGCCCGGCCCAAGCCGCCGGTGGCCGAGATGCAGCAGGTGGAGCGCGACGCGCTCGGCAAGATGCGCCAGATCGGGGCGACGGGGTTCTTTGCCGACGAGACGATCGGACCGGTGGAGGCGCGGCGCCCGGCGCTGGAGGCGATCCTGCAGGCGGCGCCGCCCGACCCGGTGGGCTGGATGCGCCGCGCGGTGGAGCGGCTGGACGACGACGGCGCGGGGGTGGCCTTCCTGGAGGCCTGGACGAAACACGTGGCCCGGGTCACGCGGGCTCCGAAGGGGGGAGCGGTGGGTTGAAAACCCACCCTACGGGTCCGGCGGCGGGGTGACCCACCCCGTGCCCGGGATCAGCCGGCGGTCTTCTTCTGGCGGTGGATCTGCCGGCGGGCCTTTTCCAGGCGGTCGCGCAGGTGGTCGGAGCGCTTCATCTCGGCCCCGATGGCGCCGGCCAGCACCTGCAGCTGGGCGGCGGTGAAGCTGTAGACGGCCTCGTCCTGCGCGTCGGGATCGGGAAAGCGGCCCGCGTAATCGGCCAGGGTGCCGACCCGTGGGCGTTCGGCCTCGGGCACGGCGGCGGCATAGGCGTCGGAGCCGATCACCGCGGCCATCTGGTCGAGGAAGGCGGCCAGCGCCCCGGACGACAGCGCCGGCTGTTCCGAGCGGATCTCGGGCAGCTGGTTGCAGAGCGGATCGGAGACCACGCGCCAGCTTTGCCGCGCCTCGGAGGCGTTGACCAGGCGCTGCAGCTCCAGCTCGGCCCGGGTGGGCGAGCGGTTGACCTGGGCCACCGGCGGGATCTCGAGGGTGCCGGGGGCCAGGCCCAGCCAGTTTTCCAGCGTCGGCAGCAGCCGGGCGCGGTGGCGCGAATAGTTCAGGATCGTGACCTCGGCCCCCGCGCCGCGCAGCACCTCGAGCACGCGCAGGGTCTGCGCGGGCAGCCGGTAGAGGCCGAGGCTGTCGGCCAGGGTGCCGGTGTAATTGCCGCGCTTGACCGACTGCTGGTAATGCGACACCGCGTGATCGACCGGGTCGCGCAGGTAGAGCAGCACGTGCAGCGGCACCCTGTCGGGATCGGGCCCGCGCAGGGCGGCGAGATCCTCGAGAAAGCCCTCGGGGGATTTCATGATGTAGTAGAACAGGCTCTCGGCCGAGAGCAGGCAGGCGCGGTCGTTCGGCACCCGGCCCGAGGCGGCCAGCTGCGCGAGGGCGCCGGCCCGGCCGTGGATGTTGCCGCCCGAGATGTTGCCTTCGCCGGCCGAGCGCGCGGTGGCCTCGTCGATCGGGTAGCAGATGCCGGCCGCCTCCAGCGCCGGGAGCGACAGGGCGAGCGCCGATTGCAGATAGCTGCTGCCGGTCTTGCCGTGGCCGATGTGGAGGTGAAGAGAGCTGGGCATGGCGGATTCCCGGGATGCGCCGGACCTGGTCCGAAGGATATCCTTCGTTACCAGACCGCACCGGGAAGGCAAGCACCGGGAGAGGCCGGCGGACCAGCGCGCGCGCGGGGGGCGCCTGGGGGATCTTATTTGGGATAGTGTCTTAGATATGGGACACTGGCGGCCGGTGCCCCGGCGCGGGGCCGTGTTGCGTGGGGCCGCGCGGGGGAGTCCCGCGCGCCCCCGGCCGCGATCACAGCCAGCGGCCGATCGCGGTGACCCGGCAGGCGGCGCTGTCGCCGCTTGAGAAATCCGCTGCCCCCGCAACCCGGTAAAGCCGGATCGTGGTGCCGGTGGCGGTGATCGCGCTGGCCGCGGGTGCCAGCGCCGCGTCCAGCCCGGGGCCCGAGACGCTGGCGGCGAAATCCCCGGCATCGAGCAGCGCCGAAAGGCTGACCTCGGCCGCGCCGGCGAAGTCCTTGGGAAAGCTCCAGTAGGCTTCCAGCCGCTCGGCCCCGGCATGGCTCAGCACCAGCTCGGCGGTGCAGATCTGGGTGCCGTCGGCCCAGCGGATGTACCGCCCGCCGCCCGCCGTGCCGCTTTCGATCACCGCGCCGGTGGGCGTGCCCTGAAAGTCCGACACCTGGCCCAGCAGGTTGCCGGGGCCATAGGCGTAATCGGCGCGCGCCAGCCGGCCGGCGGTGGTGTCGGAGGGATCCTGCTGCACGGCCGCGCCCGAGGCGGCGCCGCTGGCGGCGTCGAAGCGGAGCGCCACGGTCCAGGCGCTGCCGTCGGCGCTGACCTTGATGGCGAAATCGTCGGATTGCATCGTGCCCATCTCGGCCCGGCCGGACCAGCCGGTCTGGAACAGAAGGCTGGCGGTGTCGGAGGCCGAGGCCTTGTTGATCTTCAGCCGGTGGCCGGCGCCGTCATGGGTCAGCAGCGTGGCGTCGCCCGCCACCGACAGCGGGTTGCCGGCCGAGGCGCTGGTGCCGATGCCCAGCCCCAGGAGGTTGTCGAAATCCGGCCGCGCCGAGTCCCATTCGCCGCCGTCGAAGATCACGTCGAAGCCCTCGTCCAGCACGTGCACGCGCCAGCCGGGTTTCGGCGCCAGGAAGGTCCAGCCGGTGCCGTCACGGGTGGCGATGGCATCGTCCTGGCCGGCCCAGTCGCCGGTGGCGCCGGGGGCGACGATATGCACCGCGCCGGGGGTCGCCGGATCGGGCGGCGCGGTGCGGGTGCGGTCCACGGCCACCGCCTGCACCAGCGTGTCGAGCGCGGCGAGGGCGGCGTTGTGGGTCACGTGCTTCTGCGCCTGGGAGGGCTGGATATAGGGCAGGGAGAGGACGGGGGAGCTTTGGGCTGTGTCGGGCATGGGGGGCACCTTCGCGCTGGCCGATGTCGGGCAAGAGGGCTAGCGGCCGGGTCTGAACGCCCGGTGAGCAGGGCGTGCGGTGGGTGTTGCGCGACAGGCGGCGGACCGGGTGGCAGATCGGGGGACAGACCGGGCGGCAGATCGGGTGGCAGATCAGGTGGCGGCCCGTCAGGGCCGGCAACCGGGGCGGGCGGCGCGATCCTGCAGGCCGCGCGGAAACCCGGGGGACCGGAGGGGTCCCCGACGGGACCGGGGTGGGGGTCCATGGGCCGGATCCCGGGATCGTCGTGACAGGGAGTGGGCCGGGCTGGGCCGGGCTGGGATCTGCTGGTGTTTGGCCTCTGACGTGATGCGAGGGCAGGGGACCGGGCGGCGCCGCGGGGGCGCGACAAAAGACGCGGACGGCGGACGCGGGGGGACCGGCGAAAGATGGCCCGCAGACCGGCGGGGAAGGGCGGGGACGCGCCGGGCATCGGCGCAAAGGTCTGCCCGGCAGGGTAACGCTCTTGCATGCTGCGCGATGGACACCGGCGGCCCTTCACGATACGTCCCACGGGACCCGCGGCCGGCGTAGCTGCGCCGCGGCAGGGACGACAACAGGAGCATCCAGGGGCGTGTTCAGAAGATTGCTTGGCCTGTTCAGGCGCTATGCCCGGCAGCACCGGCACCTGGCCGTGACAGGGTTCTCCTTCGGCGCCACCAGCGCGTCGAAGCGCGGGGCGCTGGACACCGGGCAGATCACCGGCCACGTGGACCGCGTGGTGCTGCACGGCGACAGGGTCACCTTCACCGGCTGGACCACCGCCGAGCGGATCACCCTGGTCTCGGGGGTGAGCCGCGGCGTGACCCGGCCTTCGGTCCTGCGCACCGACGTGGCCGAGGCCTACGGCATCTCGCCCCGGGTCGGGTTCGAGATCACCCAGCCCTTCGGCAACGGCCGCTTCACCCTGCTGGCCGAGGCCGGGCCGCGCAGGATCCAGCACCATTGCGCGCCGATCGGCCGGCTGCAGCTGAAGCGCAACAGCGCGGGGCTGTTCCTGCGGTTTCTCGGCGCGGTGCTGCGCGCGGCGCCCCACGCGGTGAAGGCGCTGCGGTCCAACGACACCGCCGCCCGGGCCGAGGTGAAGCGGATCCTGGGGCTGGACACCCGGCCGGAGGCGGCGCCGATGGATGTGCATCTCTTCGCGGAGGCGCGCGGGGCGGAGGGCATGGGCCACGCCTCTGGTCCGGCCCGCGCTTCTGCGCCGGCCCCCGCTTCTGCGCCGACCCCCGCCCCCGATCCGCAGCCGGTCACCATCGTGCTGCCGGTCTACAACGCCTTCTCGCTGCTGCCCGACGTGCTGGCCCGCGTGGTGGAGAACACCGACCTGCCCTGGCACCTGGTGGTGATCGAGGATTGCTCCTCGGACCCCGAGGTGCGGCCCTGGCTGACCGACTGGGTCGGCCAGCGCGAGGCCGAAGCGCCGGGCCGCATCACGCTGCTGCTGAACGAGGAGAACAAGGGCTTCATCCGGTCGGTCAACCGCGGCTTCGCCGAGGCGCTCCGGCGCGGCCACCACGTGATGCTTCTGAACTCGGACGCCTTCGTGCCGGCCGGCTGGGCCAGCCGCCTGCTGCGCCCGATCCTGGCGGGCCGCGACGTGGCCACGGTCACGCCGATGTCCAACGACGCCGAGATCTTCTCTGTCCCGGCGATCTGCGCCCGCACGGTGATCGAACCGGGGCAGGGCGACGCGATGGACGCCCTGGCCCGGACCTTCCACCCCGAGGCGACCCTGGCCGAGGCCCCCACCGGCGTGGGCTTCTGCATGGCGATGAACATCGACTACCTGCGCAAGGTCCCGGAATTCGACACCTCCTTCGGCCGCGGCTACGGCGAGGAGGTCGACTGGTGCCAGAAGATCCGCGCCATGGGCGGCAAGCACCTGGGGCTGCCCGGGCTCTTCGTGGAACACCGCGGCGGCGAGAGCTTCGGCAGCGAAGAGAAGCTCAAGCTGGTCAAGAAGAACAACGAGACGATCGCGCGCCGCTACCCGCCCTATGACATGGAAGTGCAGGGCTTCATCGCCGCCGACCCGCTGGTCACCGCGCGCGTGGCGCTGGCCGTGGCCTGGGCGATGAGCCGCCCGGGCGAGGCGGAGGAAGAGACCGGCTTTCCGATCTACGTGGCCCATTCCATGGGCGGCGGGGCCGAGAAATACCTGGAGCGCCGGATCGAGACCGACCTCGACCGTGGCCGGCCGTCGCTGGTGCTGCGGCTGGGCGGGCCGTCGCGCTGGCAGGTCGAGGTGGTGTCGAAGGCCGGCCGCGTGGCGGGCATGACCGAGGACTGGGATTTCGTGAAACGCCTGCTGGAGCCGGTCTCGCGGCGCCACCTGGTCTATTCCTGCGCGGTGGGCGACCCGGACCCGGCCGAGCTGCCCGGCCACCTGCTGGAGCTGCTGGGCGAGACCGACACGCTCGAGGTGCTGTTCCACGATTTCTTCCCGCTGACGCCCTCCTACACGCTGCTCGATTCCGACGGGTGCTATCGCGGCCCGGTCACCGATGACCGCACCGACAGCGCCCATGGCATCCAGCGTCCCGACGGCACCAGGGTCACCCTGGCCGAGTGGCGCGGGGCCTGGGGCGCGCTGATGGCGCGGGCGGACGCGCTGGTGGTGTTCTCGGACGACAGCCACCTGCAGGTGAGCGCGGCCTATCCCGACCACGCCGGCAAGCTGGTGCTGCGCCCGCACGAGATGCTGGCCCGCGTGCCGCGCCTCGTCCCGCCGGAGGCGGGCCCGCGCACGGTCGCGGTGCTGGGCAACATCGGCTACCAGAAGGGCGCCGCCGTGGTGGCCGATCTGGGCCGGCTGATCGAGAGCGAACAGGGCCTGAGCCTGGTGCTGATCGGCAATGTGGACCCGGCCTATATCCCGCCCGCCAGCGTCCCGGTGCATGGCGATTACGAGATCGCCGAGCTGCCCGACCTGGCGGCGCGCTACGGCATCACCGACTGGCTGATCCCCTCGGTCTGGCCCGAGACCTTTTCCTTCACCACCCACGAGGCGCTGGCCACCGGCCTGCCGGTCTATGCCTTCGCCATCGGCGCCCAGGGCGCGGCGGTGGCGCGCGCGGACAACGGCCGGGCGGTGCCCTTCGATGCCGACGGCACGCTGGCCCGCGACGTGCTGAGCGCGCTCAGGGACGACAGCGGGCTGGCCGGTGGCGTCCGTCCCGATGAAGATGCCGACGAAGACCGCACGACAGGAGAGACCGCCCGCGACACCGGCCCGATGACCCGAGGGTCGGTCCGGCGGGCCGATGCATCATGAGCAAGATCAGCATACCCATAAAACGGCTGGAAAACGCCGGGATCGAGGTTCTGCCGCGCGGCAACGGCGGCCAGGTCGGCCTGCCGCGGCACACGGTGCTCGAGGCGCCGGGCAGCCTGAAATGGACCAATTACGAACATTCGATCGAACTGGGGGCGTTCTCCTACCAGGTGTCGGGCTATTGCTTCGCCGCGCGGATCGGGCGCTACTGCTCCTTCGGGGAAGACGTGCAGATCGGGCGGCAGAACCACCCGATGAGCTGGGTGTCGACCTCGCCGGCCTTCTACCTGGGGGATCAGCTGTTCTCGCTGGGCCGGAACTTCACCGGCGGGCGGGAATACCACGATTACAAGTTCACCTTCGATGGCCCGCCGACCCGGGTGAAGATCACCAATATCGGCAATGACGTCTGGATCGGCCACGGCGCCTATATCGCCGCCGGCGTGACGATCCGCCATGGCGCGGTGGTGGCGGCCAACGCGGTGGTGACCAAGGACGTGCCGGCCTATGCGGTGGTCGCGGGCAACCCGGCGGTGATCAAGCGCTGGCGGGTGGACCCCAACATCATCTCGGGCATGCTGCGTTCGCGCTGGTGGCGGTTCGCGCCCTGGCAGCTGACGCATCTGGACCCGTCGAAGCCGCACCAGTTCGTCACCGGCGTGCTGGGCATGGATGGCGAGCCCGAGTTCCAGCCCGACGTCTTCGACCTGCGCAACAGCTGAGCTGTCCGGCGCGGGCCGGAGTGAATGCTCAAGCCCCGCCCGGCGGCGGGACAACGGCCGGACAAGGCCCAGCCCTCGGAGTGAGACCATGCCGATTTCATCCCTGACCTCCCAGGCTTCGGCCAATGGCACGGCGCTGGCGGCGCAATCGCCGATCGTCTTCCTGCACATCCCCAAGACGGCGGGACAGACCATCCACAACGCCCTGGCCGCCATGGTGGGGGGGCGGCATGTCAGCCCGATCCGCACCCATACCCAGGCCCCGGGCGACGCGCCGCAGATGCCGGCGGGCTATGCGCTCTATTCCGGCCATATCGACTGGACCGAGCTTGAAACCCTGCCCGGCGGGCGCTTCACCTTCACCGTGCTGCGCGACCCGCGCGAGAGGATCGCGTCCTTCTACTTCTTCCTGCTGAAGGAGGCCGAGGCGCTGGACCGCGCGGCGCTGGAGCGCCCCGAGAACCACGGCAAGAAGCTGATCCTGCAGCGGTCGGCCGAGGAGTATTTCTTTGGCGGACCGGCCGGGTTCAATGCCTTCATCCGGGATCATTACGACAATTTCTACGTCTCCTACCTGGCCACGCGGAAGATGCGCGGCCGGCCCGAGCTGCGCGACCTGACCGCGGCGCAGAGGCTTGAGAAGGCGCTGGCCAACACCTCGCATATCGACCGGATCTACCCGATCTCCGGCCTGGGCCAGCTGGAAGCCGACATCGCCGCCCGCTTCGGCGCGCAGATCTCGGTGACGGGGACCTATGTCAACGCGGGCCCGATGGCGCGCGAGCAGAGCCGCTGGCCGAAGCTTCTGAACCGCATCGCCACCGACAGGGGCCGCGCCGATCTGGAAGCCTTCGCCGAGGGCGACCTGGAACTGATGGAGCGCCTGGGCGTCAGCACCTGAAGGCCTGGGCGGCGCGCCTGTTGCGGGCCGGTCGCAGGAGTATTTTTCCAAAGGTGAAGACATGGGGTGGTCACGCTGCCCCAATGGCCCCCCTGTTTGCCGCCCTCGGGTCCGACATCTGCAAACAAGCCGAGGGGAGGGCCGTCCGCGCCGTCCTCCTGTCTTCTTCTTGGGTCAAATACTCCGACGCAACGCCGGCCAGGGGCACAGGTCCCGGGACAGGGCGCCCGTCAGCTGTGCGCCGTTACATCCGCCGGGTCAGGGCCAGCGCCGGCAGGATCAGGCGGCCGGCCATGTCCGAGCGGCGGGCGCCGCTTTCGCGCAAGGCCCTCAGGCGGATCGGGTCGTTCAGCAGGCGTTCGGCGGCGATGCGGTGCGGGGGCAGCAGGCCTTCGGGGCGGGTCACCAGCGCGGTGAGGTTCTGTTTGACCCAGGCGCGGTAGCGGCCCCCCGCAAGCGCGCCCATGCGTTGGGCCCCGGCGATCAGCCCGCGGTGGGCGCCCAGCGTCTGGCTGTCGTGCTGGCGGTAGTAGAGCACCCGGTCGTCATGCACATGCACCTGCGCCCCCACCGCCGAGAGCCGCAGGTAGACCCACCAGTCGTGGAACGGCACATGGGCCACGCCGCCGTGGCGCAGCGCCACCAGCGCCGGGCCGTTCAGCGTCAGCGTGTTGCCCGCCAGGATGTTCTGCACCAGCGCGTTGTGGAACGACGGCCGCGGCAGCCGGCGCGGCTTGCGCCGGGTCGGGCGCAGCGCGGCGTCGGTCTCCAGCGTATGGGCGGCCGAGACCATGGGATGCGCCCGGTCCAGCCCCGAAAGCCCCACCGTCAGCCGGTTCGGCAGCCAGACATCGTCCTGGTCCGACAGGGCCACGGGGCCCACGGGAAGCTCGGGGTCGCAGAGCAGCGACAGGAAATTCGCCGCCGAGCCGCGCCCGGGCCCCCGTTTCAGCACGATCTCGCGCTCGGGGTGGCGGGCGGCGAAGGCCTGCAGGATCTCCCATGTGCCGTCGGTCGACAGGTCGTCCGAGACCCAGAGCGCCCAGTTGTCGTGGTCCTGCGCGAGGTAGCTGTCGAGCTGCGCCTGCAGGTAGCGCGCGCCGTTCCAGGTCGCCAGAAGGATGCGGACGGGCGGGCCGGAGGAGAGGGCGGGCGCGGACGCGGCGGACATCGGGGCTCAGATCTCCAGCAATTCGCGGTAATGGCGCGACAGGAACAGCATGCCGGTCAGGCCGACCAGCCCCGTGACGATAAAGACGTAGATCGGGCTGGCATAGAGGGCGTCGTAATGGATGTAGAAGCCCGAGCGGATCTTGCCGATGCAATGCACCAGCGGGTTCCACCAGAGCCAGCCGCGATAGGGTTCGGGCATGTTCTCATAGAGGAAGATCACCCCCGAGATGAACACCAGCGGCCGGCTGATGATGCTCCAGACCCGGCCCCAGAGTTCGTATTTCATGAACAAAAAGCCGTTCAGCAGCCCGACCGCCGCGGCGAAGCCGATCAGCATGGTATAGCCGGTCAGGATGGTGCCGAACTCGATCACCGTCTGGGTCACGTAGATCGACCGGATCGCGGTGATCACGATCAGGGACACCAGCGCCTGGGTCAGCGTCGTCAGCAGCAGCTTGGCGGCCAGCGTGTCGAAGAAGGTCACGCCCGGGTAGGCCAGCAGCGGCCGCGAGGTGCGCACCGCGTTGGCCACCGCGCTCGAGATCGTGGAATACATCAGGAACGGCACCAGCCCGGTGGCGTAGAAGATCGCGAAATTGGTGCCGAGCGCGGGGCTGCGGAACCCGGCCGAGAAGATCGCCGTCAGCAGGGTGATGCCCAGCACGGGTTCGAGCACCATCCAGACATAGCCCCCCGGAGAGCGGCCATAGGTCGCGGACATGTCGCGCAGGATCAGCGCAGCGATCGTGCGGCACGTGGCGAAGCGGCGGTTGGTGCTGGGGTCGGGCGCGCGCGCCACCGGCGGCGGGGCGTAATCCGAAAGCGAAGAGGAGGCGGACGAGGTATCGGGTGTGGCCGTCATGCGGGATCTGCGGATGTCGATCGTGTCTGAAGAAGCAGGGCGCCCCGGAGCGTTTCGGGGCAGGCGGTCTGAGTTCTGCTGCGGTTTCGGGGCTTTCGGCCTTGGGCCCCCCGGGACCGAGGCGCCGGGGCCGGGAAGCTGTGGATACGGGACCTCCGGAGTGGGGACCTCATTGGGGACCTCTGGATTCGGGTGGGGACGGGGCTTTCTACCCGGGCGCGGCGGAGGCCGGAACTCCGGAGACGGGATACCAGGTCCCGGATGCCGGGTCCCGGTGCGGGTCCCGGCGCGGGTCTTGGGTTGTCTCTCGGGGCCGTCTCTCGGAACGTCGGGCTGGCGGCGGCGGTGCGGGCCTCCTCCCCGGGCGGGGCGCTGTCGGCTTGCTGAATAAAACTCCTGCGTTTATGTATCACGGAATCCTTACATACAATGACCGTCAGTCCGGAGCGCCCTTTGACCGCATCCTCCTCCGCCGACCCGAAACGGGCGGCACAGACCGGAGCCGAAGACCCGGGGACACAGACCGACCAGGACGCACAGCGCTTCCGGCAGAGTGACGACACCGAGACCGGCGAGACCGAGCGGGACGAGACCGACGCCGGTACGGACGCCGGTACAGACGGGGAAATCGACCCGGAGACGGGCGAGCCGAAGCCCGGATCGCTGGCCGCGCGCCGCGCCGCCGCCCAGGCCGTGCGCGCCGAGGCCGAGGCGGCGCTGAAGGCCCGCAAGGAAGCCCGCGCCATCGCCGAGACCCAGAAGGCCGAGCGCGAACTGGCCCGGGCCGAGGCCGAGGCCAACAAGCAGGCCGCCATCGACAATGCCGCCCCCCCGGTGCACCGCGCCCGGGCCAAGCGGCGCCATTACATGATGGTCACCAGCTTCATCTTCCTGGTTCTGCTGCCGGCGGCCCTGTCGGCCTGGTACCTGTGGGAACGGGCGACCGACCAATATGCCTCCTATGTCGGCTTTTCGGTCCGGACCGAGGAACAGGGCCCCTCGATCGAGGGGCTGTTCGGGGTGTCGGACCTGTCGGGCTCCAGCTCGTCGGACACCGATATCCTTTACGAATTCCTGCAAAGCCAGCAGCTGGTCTCGGCCGTGGACAAGGACCTGGGCATCCGCGCGATGTGGTCCCGGCCCGGGGTCGAGAAGGACCCGATCTTCGCCTATAACGGGCCCGGCACGATCGAGGACCTGACCGCGCACTGGGGCAAGAAGGTCAAGATCTACTACGACAGCAATTCCGGCCTGATCCAGCTGCGGGTGCTGGCCTTCGATCCGGACGAGGCCCAGGCCATCGCCGAGGCGATCTACGAAGAGAGCAGCGCGATGATCAACCGGCTTTCGGCGATCGCGCGCGAGGATGCGATCAGCTATGCCCGGGACGAGCTGGAAGAGGCGCAGGAGCAGCTGCGCGAGGCGCGGATCGAGCTGCAGGCCTTCCGGAACCGGACCCAGATCGTCGATCCCACGATCCAGAGCCAGTCCCAGTCCGGCCTGATCGGCGCGCTGGAGACCGAGCTGGCCCAGGCGCAGATCGAACGCCAGCTGCTGGCCGACACCGCGCGCGAGAACGACCCCCGGGTCACCCAGATCGACCGCCGGATCGAGGCGATCGAGAAGCAGATCGCCGCCGAACGCTCGGTGATCGGGCTGGAAGGTGCCGACCAGTCGGCCACGGTGGCCGACCTGGTCGGTCAGTACGAGGCGCTGGCCGCGGACCTGCAATTCGCCCAGGAGGCCTATACCGCGGCGCGGGTGGCCTTTGATTCGGCCCGCAACGAGGCGCGGCGGCAAAGCCGCTACCTGGCCGCCCACGTGCCGCCGACCAAGGCCGAGCGCGCGGAATATCCCGACCGGGTCAGCACGCTGACGGTGATCGTGCTGTTCCTCTTCGTGGCCTGGGCTTTCCTGGTGCTGGTGGCCTATGCGCTGCGCGACAGGCGCTGATCCGGGCGCCTGACCCCGGCCGTCCCGGCGCTGCCGGGGCAGGCCTGACGGAGCTGACGGAAGCCAAGGGACCGAGCCGATGATCGAGCTGCGCAACCTCACCAAGATCTACCGCACCGCGGGCCGCGAGAAGGTGATCTGCGAGGATCTCAACCTGGTGCTGCCCTCGAACAAGGCGGTGGCGCTTCTGGGGCGCAACGGCACCGGTAAATCCACCCTGCTGAACATGATCTCGGGGCTGGTGCCGCCGACCTCCGGAGAGGTCGTCACCACCGGCTCGCTGTCCTGGCCGGTGGGGTTCGCGGGCTCGTTCAGTCAGGACATGACCGGGGCGCAGAACGTGAAGTTCGTGGCCCGCGTCTACGGCGCCGATACCGACGAGACCCGCGATTTCGTCGAGGAATTCGCCGATCTGGGCGAACATTTCCACATGCCGGTGCGGACCTATTCCACCGGCATGCGCGGGCGGCTGGCCTTTGGCCTGTCGATGGCCTTCCAGTTCGACACCTATCTCGTGGACGAGACCACCTCGGCCGGGGACGGGGCCTTCAAGGACAAGGCCAATGCGGTCTTCCTGGCGCGGATGAAACATTCCGGCGCGGTGGTGGTGAACCATTCCATGGGGCTGATCCGGGAACTCTGCGACGTGGGCGTGGTGCTGGAGGGCGGGCATGCGACCTTCTACGAGGATCTCGAGGAGGCGATCGCGGCCCACGAGGACAACATGTGCCGGGCCACGCGGGCCACGATCGACCGCATGACCAGCGCGGCGCGGGCGCGGGCCGGGGGCTGAGGGGGCAGGAACAGGCAGGACACGGGGGCGGGACCGGGACAGGAACGGGGGGGCCGCCGCCTGCGCCAGATCTTAATTCAGCCCGGGCGACAGCGCCGCCGGGGCCGCGGCCCGGGGCCCGATCCGAAGCGCGGGACAGGTCTTAAGACTGCGGGTGAAACGGTACTGGTAAAACAGGCCGCGCCGTGGAAAACCCTTTCGCGACAACGGGAAACAACGGGGACAGCAGGGGGGGATTCGCCCGACTTCCGGGCGAAATGGGGCGTAAAACCGGCGGGCATCCGCCCAAATGACCGCTTCCCACTGGCCGTATGCTGCGGCCGCGACATTTACCTTTGGCGAAATACTTAATTTGGGATAAGAGCGTTTTGCGTGCTATTTGTACAGCTGCTTGTTTTTACTGCATTGGGCTGGTGCCATTTTCTCTGAACGTCCCGTGCTCTGACAAGGGGCCATGGGGAACAGCCAACGACCTTTTGGGGACAGAGACCTGAATATGCTGAGTTTTCTGAACACCCTGACGCGCCGGCAAAAAGGCTATGTCTTTCTGGGCATAGATCTGGCGCTGATCCCGGTGGCCCTGCTGTTTACCTTTGTCGTCCAGTCCCTGCCGATGACGCCCATGGCGGCGCTGGGGGAAACCACCCCGATCCTGCCCTATCTCGTGGCCTCGGCCGCGGGGCTGTCGCTTTGGCTGGGCATCCCGCAGATCCAGCTGAACGCCTATGAACGCCATGCCGTCGGGCTGACGGCGATCTTCGCGCTGCTGACCGCGGGCGCCTCGGCGGTGCTTTCGGCGCTGTGGGATCTGCCCTTCCCGCCGGGCACCCACGTGATGTTCGGCATCATCTACTTCCTCTTCGCCGTGGCGATGCGCGCGGTGCTCTACCAGGTGGTGATGGCGGTCTATACCAGCGCCAAGCCGCGCTGCCGGGTGCTGATCTACGGCGCCGGCACCACGGGCATGCAGCTGGCCACCGCGCTGAAGCCGCACCAGACGATCGACCCGGTCGCCTTCGTCGACGACAACACCTCGCTGCAGGGCATGATGCTGGCCGGGCTGCCGGTCTGCCCGCCCGCGCGGATCCCCGAGCTGGTCAAGGAACGCCGCGTCGACCGCGTGCTGCTGGCCATGCCCTCGCTGTCGCAGCCCAAGCAGGCGCAGATCGCGCGCCGGTTGCAAAAGATGGGGCTGGAGGTGCAGGCGCTGCCCTCCTTCGCGCAGCTGATCGGGGAGGAGGCGCTGATCGACAAGCTCGCGCCCGTCGCCCCGCAGAATTTTCTCGGCCGTGCCGCCTGCGACGTGACGCTGGGCGAGGCCTGCGACAGCTATCGCGGCCGCGCGGTGCTGGTCTCGGGCGCCGGCGGCTCCATCGGCTCGGAACTCTGCCGCCAGGTGCTGTCGTGCCGGCCGGCCAAGCTGGTGCTTTACGAACTGTCGGAACTGGCGCTTTACACCGTCCACCAGGAACTGTCGCAGCTGGTCGAGGGGACCTCCATCGACCTGGTGCCGGTGCTGGGGTCGGTCACCGATCCGCGCCAGGTCAAGAAGGTGCTGGCCGATCACGACGTGAAGGTCGTCCTGCACGCCGCCGCCTATAAACATGTGCCGCTGGTCGAGGCGAACCCGCTTCCCGGACTTGCCAACAACGTCTTCGGCACCCAGACACTGGCCCGCGAGGCGGCCGAGACCGGGGTGGAACGGTTCATCCTGGTGTCCTCGGACAAGGCCGTGCGGCCCACCAACATCATGGGCGCGTCCAAGCGCATGGCCGAGCTGGTCGTGCAGGATCTGGCCACCCGGTTCGACGACACGGTCTTCACCATGGTCCGCTTCGGCAACGTTCTGGGATCGTCGGGCTCGGTCGTGCCGCTGTTCCAGGACCAGGTCAGCCGCGGCGGCCCGGTCACCGTGACCGACGCCCGCGTGAAGCGCTATTTCATGACCATCCGCGAGGCCGTGCAACTGGTGCTGAAGGCCGGGGCCGAGGCCCGCGGCGGCGAGGTCTTCGTGCTCGACATGGGCGAGCCGGTGCCGATCATGCGCCTGGCGCGCCAGGTCATCGAAAGCGCCGGCTACACCGTGCGCGACGCCGAGCATCCCGAAGGCGATATCGATATCGAGATCACCGGCCTGCGCCCCGGCGAGAAGCTGGAAGAAGAGCTGACCATCACCGGCGACCTGATCGGCACCCGCCACCAGAAGATCTTCTGCGCGCGCGAAGAGAAGCTGAGCGAGATCGAGGTCGCCTCGGTCCTGCGGTCGCTGCGCCACGCGCTGGCGGCCAGCGACGAGGACGCGGCCCGCGCCGTCATCACCCGCTGGGTCGAGGGCTACCGCCTGATGAGCGGCACCGGCACCGCCGGCGGGCGCAGTTCCTGAGAGATTTCCGAATTCCGGGAGGAACGGACGAAACCGCGGCATCAGAGCCGCAGGCCCGGGTTTTTTTCGCCGGTGCCGCGGGATCGGGCAGGGGGTGGATTGATCGGGGCAGGCAGGCCATGGTCTAAGGCCATTGGAACGACTGGGCAGGGCACGTGACGACAAGATTTCAGCCAGGGCAGGGCGCCTTCGCGCCCGCAGGGCGCGCCGCCGGAGCAGCCTTGACGGCTTTCCTGATCCTGCCTGTGGCAGGGGCGCTTTCGGGACCGGGCGCGATGGCGCAGGCGCGATGGCTGGGCGAGGGGCTGAACACTGTCACCGGCCCCGTGGATCCGATGGCGGCCCCCGGCACGCCCGAGGCCGCGCCGACCATTTTCCGCTATCCCGGGCGCCCGTCGCTGAACTTCTACGGCGCGCCGGGCCTGATGGACATGCCCTCGGGCGAGGCGCAGCCCGACGGTCAGATCGACGTGGGCGTGTCCTGGTTCGGCGGGGTCGGGCGCTACACGCTGTCCTTCCAGGCGCTGCCCTGGATCGCGGCCAGCTTCCGCTACAACTCGCTCGCCAATGCCAATTTCGCCGGGTTCGAAACCTATTACGACCGCGGCTTCGACCTGCGCTTCCGCCTGCTGAAGGAAACCGACCGGCTGCCGGCGGTGACGCTGGGCCTGCAGGATTTCATCGGCACGGGGATCTCGTCGGGCGAATATATCGCCGCGACCAAGACCTTTGCCCTGCCGCCGTCGCGCTTTGGCAATACCGGGTCGCTGAAGGTCACCGGCGGCCTTGGCTGGGGGGTTCTGGGCTCTTTCGGGTCGATCGCCAGCACCGGCACGCGGCCGGCCTACAATCCGAATTCCACCGGCGGCCAGGCGGATTACGACAGCTGGTTCCGCGGCCCCTTCGCCCCCTTCGGCGGGATCGAATGGCGGCCGACCGAGAAGCTGGGCATCAAGGTCGAATATTCCTCGGACGATTACGTGCTGGCCACGCAGGACACCAACGTCTTCGAGCGCAAGTCGCCGATCAACTTCGGGGTCGAATACCAGATCAACGACGCGATCCGGCTCGGCGGCTATTACATGTACGGCTCCGAATTCGGCTTCAACATCCAGATCCAGGCCAACCCAAGGGTCCCGGCCACGCCGCTGGCGATCCCGGCGCCGCAACCGGTGCTGGTGCGGCAGGATCCGCGCACCGATCCCGAGGCCTGGTCGACCGCCTGGGCCGGCAGCCGCGAGGTGCCCCCGGCGCTGCGCGACAACCTGATCGAGGTGCTGGATCCGCAGGGCATCACCGTCGAGGCGCTGACCATTTCCGCCCATGTGGCCGAGGTCCGCTATTCCAACCGCCGCTACTGGCCGCAGATGGGCGCGGTCGGCCGGGTCGCGCGGGCCATGGCGCAGGTGCTGCCGCCCTCGGTCGAGACCTTCCACATCGTGCCGCAATCGGGCGGCATGGCGCTGAACCGGATCACCATCCGGCGCTCGGACCTGGAGGTGCTGGAATACGAGCCCGACGCGACCGCGGCGACGGATGCGCTGCTGGGCTATTCCGCCCCGCCGCAGCTGAGCCCGGACGCGGCGCTGAACACCGGGCTTTATCCCCGCTTCACCTATGCGCTGCAGCCCTATTTCGAACCCAGCTATTTCGACCCGGACAAGCCGATCCGGCTGGATGTCGGCATCGAGCTGAACGGCGCCTACCGTCCGGCGCCCGGCTGGATCGTCGGTGGCGCGCTGCGCTACAAGCTGTTCGGCGATCTCGACGGCGGGCGGCCCTCGAACTCGGTGCTGCCGCATGTGCGCTCGGACTGGGCGGAATACGCCAAGTACGATTTCACCATGCGCAACCTCTATGCCGCCAGGCAGTGGCGGCCGGGCAGGGATCTCTATGCGCGGGCGACGGTCGGCTATCTCGAACAGATGTTCGGCGGGGTCTCGACCGAGCTGCTGTGGAAGCCGGTGAACAGCCCGCTGGGCCTGGGGATCGAGGCGAACTACGTCGCGCAGCGTGACCAGGACCAGCTCTTCGGCTTCGGCCAGTACGATTACGAAGTCGCCACCGGCCATGCGACGGCCTATTACGAATTCGGCCCCGGCCTGCTGGCGCAATTCTCGGCCGGGCGCTACCTGGCCGGCGACTGGGGCGGCACCTTCTCGCTCGACCGGACCTTCGACAACGGCTGGAGCATCGGCGCCTTCTTCACGATCACCAACGTCTCGGCCGAGGAATTCGGCGAAGGCTCGTTCGACAAGGGCATCCGCTTCTCGATGCCGGTGAACTGGATCCTGGGCCAGCCCAGCCGCCAGACCGTCGGCACCACGATCACGCCGATCACCCGTGACGGCGGCCAGAGGCTGAACGTGCCGGGCCGGCTTTATCCGCAGGTCCGCGCGGCCCACAGGAAGGCGCTGGACGACCAGTCGGTGAGGTTCTGGCAATGATGTTCGCGAAACCCGGGCTTTTGCGTCCCGCCCTGCTGGCCGCGCTGGCGCTGCTGGCCGCCTGTTCCAACCGCGGCGACGAGACCAGCGCCACGCTGAAGACCCTCGCCGCGCTGCAGGCCGCCGCGACCCGGGCGGTCAGCCCCGACGAGGCCGCGGCGCAGCCGCCGCTGACCCGCGCGGTGCTGAACACGATCGACGGCGAATTCATCCAGGCCGAGATCGAGAAGACCGGCAGCCGCGCCTTCATGTACATCTCGGCCGAGCGCAACGGCCAGGCCGCCGGCTCCGAGGGCGGCCGCCTGCTGGTCTGGCGCACGGAAAACGATGTCTCGCTGACCCTGCGCGACGGCGTGCTGATCGAGACCCGGGGCCTGGGCGGCGACCTGGTCTCGGCCGAGGGCGGCCCGGCGCTGGCGGCGGTGCGGTCGCGCAGCGCGGGGCAGGGGGCCAAGCGGCAGGTCTATTCCGCGCTCGACAACAAGCCGGTGGTGATGAATTTCGTCTGCGCCGTCGACGACCTGGGCCCCGAGACCATCGTCATCGTCGAGCGCCGCCATGCCACGCGCCACCTGCGCGAAACCTGCGAGCTGAAGGGCGGCACGGTGGTCAATGACTACTGGGTCGATTCGCGCGGCCCGACCGTCTGGCGGTCGCGGCAATGGGCGGGGCCGAATATCGGCTACGTCACCTTCCGCCAGTTGACGCCGTGACACCCGTCACCCGCCTGCGGTGGTGCTCAATTGGCCACATTTCCGCAATGCAGCGGAAAAAAGCTGCCGGGGGGCCGGAAGACAGGCAGTTGACGTTGAATTTTGCATCTTGCTGCGCTACGTGGATAATCAAGTAGATTCAAAGGAGTTTTAGAGCATGAAATCCATCACCGCTCTGATCGCCGCTGCGACTGTTGCAGCACTTCCCGTTGCCGCTCTCGCGCAGGCAACTCCGACCCCGACGGCTGCGCCGGCTCCGACCGTGCCCGCACCGCTGGCCGGCAACAACGAGCTGACCACCGGCACCATCATCGGCGCCACCGCCGCTGGTTTCCTGATCGTGGTCATCGCATCGGGCGACAGCGACGACAGCACCACCACGACCACCACGACGACCACCACCAACTGAGGTGGCGGCCCGCGCGACCTGGGGTGATCCCGGGGCCGCGCGCGACGGTCAGATTGCACATATTCGGCCGGATGGCCGACAGGGCAGGCCTTGAGGGGCCTGCCTTTTGCATGTCTGGCCCGTTTTTGTGAGCGTTTTGTCGAGCGTTTGCGGGCTGGGCCCTTTGCGTGACGGGGCCTGACCGCCCGGGCGGCCCCGAGCCTCTTCCCGCCTCGTCCTGCCGCGCTCCCGGAGGATAGGGCGGATGTCTCGCCCGGGCCTCTCTCCCGCGCGCAGCTCCGAAGCTCTCTCTCGCCTCTCCCCGAGGTCCCGCAGAGGCCCATGGCCCGAAGGCGGATTGTCGCTGTGGCGGGGGCAGGGCGCTGCGGATCTCGTTGTGAACGGGACGGGGATGCGTTACCTTATGTTAAGTCTCACCTGGGAGTGTGGAGCATGAAGACCCTTCCGGCCCTTTTCGCCGCGGCGGCCATGGTGGCGGCCCCGACCCTTCTGGCGGCTCAGCCCGCGCCCACGCCGGCCCCCGCGCCGAGCGTTCCGGCACCGCTTGCCGGCGACACCGATCTGGTCGCGGGAACCGTCATCGGGGCGACCGCCCTGGGCTTTCTGATCGTGGTCATCGCATCCGGCGACAGCGACGACAGCACCACGACCACGACCACCACGACGACAGCCCCGTCGAACTGACGCGGGCCTGCGACGCGGCGTGATCCCCCTGCCCTCGCCCTGGCGGGGACGCGGCATTCGGCCTGACGATACCGGATGCGGCCCCATGATATCTGTACCGACGATATGAAAAGGCGCCCCGGGGGCGCCTTTGTCATGTCCGATGGTCCGAGGATCCGGTCAGAATTCCGGCGAATAGAGATCCACCGCCTCGAAGGCCGTGCGCATCTGGCCGCGCGCGGTCTCGAAGGAGAAGCTGCGTGCCACGTAGTCGCGCCCGTTGCGGGAGATGGCGTGCCAGAGCTCGGGATCGGTGATCAGCGCGTCGATCGCGTCGTGCCAGTCGCCGGGCGTGGTGACGATCATGCAATCGTGGCCATGGCGCAGGCCGATCCCCTCGGCCGCCGTCGGCGTCATCACGCAGGGCACGCCATGGGCCAGCGCGGCCAGCACCTTGCCCTTGATCCCCGCCCCCGACAGCAGCGGCGCGGTGAAGATCAGGTGCTGGTCATAGGCGTCCGAGATCTCTTCGATGAAGCCCTGGGCCCGGATCTGGTCGCTGGCCAGCGCCTTGACCTCGTCGGGCATGGCCGAGCCGTACATGACGAATTCCAGCTCCGGATGGGTCGTCTGCAGCAGCGGCATCACCTGGCGCGCGAACCATTCCACGGCCTCGGTATTGGGGTGGTGATGGTAATTGCCCAGAAAGGACATGCCGGCGCGGCCCTCGCGCGGGGGCACGGTGTCGGGCGCCTCGACCACCCAGGGGCATTTCGCGATCTTCACCGCCCCGTCGGTATGGGACTGGATCACCGCGTGTTCGGTGTCGTTGTAGGACAGCACCACATCCGCCTGGGTCATCACGTCCAGCTCGATCTCGCGGGTGCGGCGGGCGGCCTCGATCCGGGTGGGATCGTCATTGGCCAGCCCCGCGCGCAACTCGCGCAGGAAGTGCAGGTCGGCGTTGTTGAACAGGATCCGCGTCTGCGGCGCCAGCTTGCGCAGCTTGGCGATCACGTCGCGGGCGACGTAGAAGCGGGTGATGTAGAAGGCATCGAAATCCTGGGCATGCTTGTCCAGGTATTCATCCATCGTCATGTAGAAGGGGGCATAGATCATCTCGACCCCCATCTTCTCCAGCTCCTCGGTATAGCCGCCCAGATGCGCCATGTTGCGCGGCATGAAGGTGACCTTGTAGCCCAGCGACTGCACCAGCCTGATCTCCTGGATCGCGGCATAGCTGCCGGCGTCGCGGTCGGGCCGCGGCGTGGCATAGTCGATGAACAGGACCCGGCCGCTGATGCCGCGGTCCTTCTCGAGGTCCGGCTTCACCCCCTGGGTGCCGAAACCGGCATAGGCGGCGGCCCAGCGGCGCTTGAACTTGGGCCGGTTGACCTCCTGGAAGCGCTTGTAGCCGGTGGAGGAGCCGGTGTCGGTTCCGCTGGTCATGCCCTCGAAATGGTAGATCACCGAGGAGGGCACGAACCAGGTCCTGTAGCCCGCCTCGCGCACCTTGAACGAGAAATCGGTATCCTCGAAATACATCGGCTCCAGGTAGGAGCTGAGCCCGCCGACCTGGTCCCAGATCTCGCGGGTGGTCATCATCGCCGCGCCGGTCAGGTAATCGGCCTGCCGCGCATAGCAGAAGCGCGGATCCCAGGGGTTCTGGCCATGGCCGTAGTTCCAGGGGTTGCCCGAGTTCCAGATGATGCCGCCGGCATCCTGCAGCCGCCCGTCGGGATAGAGCAGCTTGGAGCCCACCAGCCCGACCTTGGGAAAGCGGTCGAAGGCGTCGAGCAGCGCGTCGAGGAAGCCGTTGGTGACCTCGACATCGTTGTTGAGCAGCATCACATAGCGCCCGCGGGACTGGGCCGCGCCGGAGTTGCAGGCGCGGATGAAGCGCTGCGCCTGGGTCTTGCGGATCACCGTGATGCCCGAGACGATCTCTTCCAGCCGGGCGGTCTCGTCGGTGGAGGCGTCGTCGACCACGATCACCTCGAAGCTGGCCTTGTTGTGGGCCAGCAGCAGCGAGGCCAGCGCCAGGTAGGTGACCTCGACCTTGTTGTGGGCCGGGATCACGATCGAGACCAGGGGCTCGTCATGTTCGGGGAAGGCCAGCGGCTCCAGCCGGACATTGCCATAGCCGCCCTCGACCACGCGCAGGCACCAGGCGACCTGGGCCTGTTCCTCGGGGGTGAGGCCCGCGGCCATCTGCGCGCGCAGCGCCTCGTAGCGGTGGCTGGCGGCGGCGAAGAGCGGGCCGGGGAAGGGGGCCGAGCTTTCGGTCTTCAGCACGTCATGCGGCGTCAGCAGGCGCGGCATCAGCACGGTGTCGGCAAAGAGCTGCTCGGCGCCGATCTCGTCGGTGATGGTGACCCAGTGGGTGGTGCCGGTGAAATATTGCGACGGCATCCGCATCGGCGCCGGGTCGGGCCCGAGGTGTTGGGTAAAGGCGAACTGGCCGTCGATGAAGACCCGGTAGGTGCCGGTTTCCGAGGCGCTCAGGACCAGCGCATGGCCGTAATCCTCGGTCACCGCGATGCGGCGGCCCGTCCCGGAGAGCAGCCGGTAGCGGTCGGATCCGTCGAGCAGCTCCAGGTCGTCCTCGGCCGACAGGAAGGCCGGGACGGGCGCGCGGGCCCAGATGTAGTCGGCGCCGGGGTCGATCCCCGGCCCCTCGATCACCAGCGCCCCGGCCAGCCCCTTGCCGGCGCGGACCTGGCCGACATGGGGATCGGCGACGAAGAAGAAGGCGGTCTGGCCCGGCTCGGTGCCCTCGAAACTGTCGTAGGCGACGGAGAGCGAGAGTTCGACCTCGTTCTCGCTCGGGGCCAGGTTGTGTTCGATCTGCAGGTACTTGCCGATCTGGGTCCCGCCGATGCAGGTCGGATCGAAGGCGAAGTCGCGGCTTTCGCGGCGCCCGGTCTTGAGGTCGGTGGTGGTCACGATCAGCCGGCCGGCGGCGCGGTGGATGGCCAGGCCCGCGCGGAACACCAGCGTGGTGACATGGGGCGCCAGCCGCAGCGGGGTCTTGAGCCCGATCACGCAGGGTTCGGAGGTGAGGAAGGCCATCTGCACCGTGTTGCGATTGGCCAGCGCCCAGTCGGTCATCTTGTTGATGTTGACGTTGCAGAGCTTCTTGACGGGCATGTCCCCGGGCTCGATCGTCTCGGCCAGGTCCTCGGGGTCGAAGCGGGGCCGGTATTCGATCAGCAGCTCGGGAAGATCGTCGTCCTCCTCGCCCACGGGTTCGAAGCGGACCTCGTCGTTGCCCACGCCCAGCCCGAGCCCCCGGTCGAGCAGGGCCTGCGTGACATTTGCCATGACGATGCCGTTGGACAGCACGACCTGTGCCACACCGTCGGGGAGATCTGTTTTCTCGCTCAAATCACGTCGTCCTTGTTCATCTGCCGCATTTGCCGCCCTGCGCGCCGCGCCCTGCTGTCTCGAGTGCACGTCTTAACGGCACGGGGCAGGGCCGGGGAGTCCCTAAAATGCCTCAACCATGACGCGAGGCGCATCTGCAGCATTTTCCCGCTGTTTTTTCATGTGCTTCCCGGGGTAGGTGGAGGATGAGGACAGGAGCGGATAACGATTTTATTTCCCCCCGGGCCTAGCGCGTTTCGGAGCGGAATTCGACAGGAGAGATCAAGAGACCCATGGATATCGTCACACCGGTCATTCTCAGCGGGGGCTCCGGCACAAGGCTCTGGCCCCTGTCCCGGAAGAGCTATCCCAAGCAGTTCACCCAGCTGGTGGGTGAGACCAGCCTGTTCCAGGCCTCGGCGCTGCGGCTGACCGGGCAGGACGGCGCAGGGGCGCTGTCCTTCGGCGCGCCGGCGGTGCTGACCAATGCCGATTTCCGCTTCATCGTGACCGAGCAGCTGACCGAGGTGGGCATCGACCCCGGCCCGGTGCTGATCGAGCCCGAGGGCAAGAACACCGCGCCGGCCGTGCTGGCCGCCGCGCTCTACCTGGCGGCAAAGGACCCGGAGGCGGTGATGCTGGTCGCGCCCTCGGATCACGTGGTGCCCGATGCCGGCGCCTTCCGCGACGCCGTGGCGCGCGGCATGGAGGCGGTGCGCGCCGGCCAGCTGGTCACCTTCGGCATCACCCCCGACCGCCCCGAGACGGGCTATGGCTATCTCAGCCTCGGCACGAAGCCGGACGGTTCGGGCGGCGCCACGCCGCTGGAGGGCTTTGTCGAGAAGCCGGACCTTGCCAATGCGCAGACCATGCTGGAGGCCGGCACCTACCTGTGGAACGCGGGGATCTTCCTGTTCGCCGCCCGGGACATCATCGCCGCCTTCGAGGCCCATGCCCCCACCCTGATCGCCCCGGTGCGCACCGCGGTCGAACAGGCCGAGGCGGATCTCGGCTTCCTGCGGCTCGATCCCACGGCCTGGGCCGGGGTCGAGGACATCTCGCTCGATTACGCGGTGATGGAACGGGCGGACAACCTGTCGGTCGTGCCCTATTCGGGCGGCTGGTCGGACCTGGGCAGCTGGACCGCGGTGCATGAACTCAGCAACCCGGATGCCGACGGCGTGGCGACCTCGGGCGACGTGACCGCGATCGAGTGCCGCAATTCGCTGCTGCGATCCGAGGTGCCGGGGCTGGAACTGGTCGGTCTGGGCGTCGAGAACCTGGTGGCCGTGGCCATGCCCGACGCGGTGCTGGTGGCCGATGCCAGCCGCGCGCAGGACGTCAAGCTGGCGGTCACCGCGCTGAAGCAGAAGGGCGCGGCGCAGGCGACGGCTTTGCCCGTCGATTTCCGCCCCTGGGGCCATTTCGAGACGCTGATCCTGCGCGAGCGGTTCCAGGTGAAGCGGATCCATGTGAAGCCGGGCGCGAGCCTGTCGCTGCAAAGCCACCATCACCGGGCCGAGCACTGGATCGTGGTCGAGGGCACCGCGAAGGTGACGATCGACGACGAGGTGAAACTGGTGACGGAAAACCAGTCGGTCTATATCCCGCTTGGCGCCGTTCACCGGATGGAGAACCCCGGCAAGATCGACATGGTGCTGATCGAGGTTCAGACCGGGTCCTACCTGGGTGAGGACGACATCATCCGCTACGAGGACATCTATGCCCGAGGCCAGGGCGCGAAGGGGTGAGGCGCGCCCGGAAATCGGTCCAGTGGACCGATTTCAGCGTCGAACGGGCGGAGCCCCGGCCAAGGCGCGCCCGGAAATCGGTCCAGTGGACCGATTTCAGCGCCGAACGGGCGGAGCCCAGGCCAAGGCGGCTGCAAGCGCCGCCTCCGCGCACCGCCGGCGTCCCGTCCAGCCGCCCCCGCCAGACGTCCGAAGCCGGTCCCGCCCCGGGCCGGTGCGGCGCTTCGGGCGTCCGACCCCGTCCGATCGGCATAATCCCATCGCCAGATCGTCCCTGATCCGCTAGGTCAGGGCCGCGAGGAACGAATGATGACGAAAACTCCGACCGGTTTCGGCCAATGGGCCCGCCACGCGCGCGGGCCGCGACTGGCCCGGCCGGGATCGGCGGTGCAGGACATGACGGCATGAAGATTATCCAGATCGGTTTCAACAAATGCGCCACGCGCGCGATCAGCCATTTCTTCAAGCGGCACGGGCTGCAGACCGCCGACTGGATGCGGGGAGACCTGGCCAAGGACATCCGGCAGGCGGTCGAGACCGGCGGCGTGCCCCTGGCGCCCTGGCCCGACGTGAATGTCTTTTCCGACATGGAATATGTCCACGCCCGGGACATGACCGAGGGCTACCGGTATTTCCGGGACTTGCACGCCGCCTACCCGGAGGCGCTCTTCATTCTCAACACCCGCAATGTCGAGGGCTGGATCCGCAGCCGCCACAAGCATGGCGAGGGGGCCTATACCTCGGCCTATCGCCGTTATTACGGCTACGAGACCGATGCCGAGACCTTCGACCGCTGGCGCTTGGAATGGTTCCGCCATCACCTGGCGGTGCTGGAGTACTTCTCGGGTCCGCTGCGCGAGCGCCTGTTCGTCTGGGACATCGACAAGCCGGACTGGGCGCAATTGCAGGGCAAGCTGGATTTCCAGCTCGACACCGACAAATGGGCCGTTCGGGGCAAGACGGAATGACTGCGCCCGCGGCTCCGAAAAACACCCCCCCGAAGGCGCCCGACGATCTGCCGACCCATTTCCTGCGCCTGACCCGGGGGGCGCTCAGCGGCGTGCTGACCACCGACTGGCTGTTCGACGCCGAAAAGATCCGGGCCATGCTGGCCGATGCGGATGCGGCCTGGCCCGAGATCGGCGTGGCCCCGCTGGACGAGGCCGCCGCAGAGCGCATCACGGTGATGCCGCCCGATCCGGGCCCCGAGATCGCCGCGCCCACCTTCGACGATCACTACGTTTTCCACCGCAACCAGCGCATGCCCCGGTTGCGGCTTGACGCCTTCCGGTTCCGCGACGTGCGCCTGTCCTTCGACGTGAGCAGGATGGGGCGGCCGGAATTCTACCTGTTCGACCGCGAGGGCCGGCTGATCAACGGCATGTTCTTCGGCGCGGCGCCCTTCCTCGAAGAGGTCGAGGAAGAGATCGACGCGCCGTCGGTGCTGATTGATGACTTTTTCATCAAGCCGAACATCTGCCATTTCCTGTTCGACAAGCTGCCGCGGGCCTTTCTGGCCGAGAGCGCCTTCGGCGCGCGCCAGGCGCTTTTGTTCCACCCCTTCGGATATGCCGACGAGATCGCGGCGATGCTGGGCCTGCCCTTGCGCGCGCTGGCGGGGCGGCCCGGAGGACAGTCGGGGGCGGGGCCCAGGGTGCGTGGCACGGTGCGCTTCGCCGACCTGGTGCTGCTGTCGGACAGTTTCAACGGGTTGCGCCACCCGGCCCAGGTCGGCTCGGACGCGCATCTCGCCGTTCTGGCGCGCATCCGCGCGCGGATCCCGAAGGATCCCGACGGCCCGCAGGCGCGGCGGTTCATGATCGAACGGGCCCCGGGCCTGCCCCGCAACATCGTCAATGCCGAGGAGACCCGCGCGCTTGCGGCACGCTTCGGCTTTGCCTTCGGCGATCCGGCCACGATGTCCGTCCGCGCGCAGCTGCAGCTTTTTGCCGGGGTCGAGGTGCTGATGGGGGTGCATGGCGCAGGGCTGGCAAACCTGGCCTTCCAGCCTGACGGTGGGTCGGTCGTGGAACTGCATGCGCCGCTCTGCGGGACGCATGCCTATTGGTACATGGCCCGGCTGCGTGGACTGGGCTATGAATCCGTGACCTGCCAGGATCCCGAATTCGGCACGGTCGATTACAGGACGGTCCAGCATAACGCGGCCCACAACCGCCGTGACGTGGTCGTTCCGCTGGACCGGCTGGAAGAGGCGCTGAGCCGGGTCTGCTAGCGCGGAGGCGCCGATTGCAGGCCGCTTGGCGGTTCGGATTCAGGTTCGGATTCGGGTTCGGGGGCCCAGGAAGACGTGATCGAAACCCGCCGCCGGCGTTGTCCGCAGATCGGCCACCGCCTCGGTCATCAGCGGGCCGAGGTGATCGTAGCAGTCGAAATACCGCGCCCTGAGCGCCTCGGGCGTATAGGTCGTGCGGGCGCCGGGGCGGATCGCGTGACCGGGGGCAAGCTCGACCTCGATGCCGCGATAGGGCGGCTGCGGCGCCTGGTCCAGCTCGCCCAGCACATCGGCCAGCGGCGGCGTGAACTGGTTCAGCGGCTCGAAGGCCGGCGGCAGCGGTTTCAGAGGGACCGGCTGGCCCAGCCGGTCGGCAAGCCGGTCGGCGATGCGCCCGGCCAGCTGGTCCAGAAGCCAGCGCACCGGGTGATTGAAGGTGTAGAACAGCAGCCGCTCGGCGTGATGGGCCGCGATCAGATCGGACACGCCCACGTCGCAGGCGGCCTCGCGCGCGCTCAGCGTGGCGCTGGCCTCGGCATGGACCTCGGCGGCAAGCGCCGCGAGATCCCCGGCAGGGGCCGGCCCCAGACCACGCGCCGCGCGCCATTCGGCGATCAGGCGAAGATCGTGATAGGCGTCGAGCGGTCCCAGGATCCGACCGTACCGGGGATGGGTCAGGTAGCGCAGGAACGGATGCTGGCCGGCATGGAACAGGTTGGGCCAGATCAGCACCTTGCCGGGATGGCGGTCACGCACCCGCGCCGCCACCAGATGCGCAACCTGGAAATTCTCGGCCGTCAGCTGGGTCAGGATCACGTCGGCTTCATCCATCGCCGCCTCGTGCTCGGCCTTCTGATCGTCCTTCGACAGGTGCAGGATGATCGGGGCAAGCGCCTCGAAGCTGCCGCCGCTGCACAGGATGCGCGACAGCGGCCGGGCCTGGCAATTGCCTATGACAAGCAGCTTCATTCCGGCTCTCGGGCGCCGTCCAGAAGCGCCCGGGCCTCGGCCAGCAGCGCCCTGTCATCCGCGTTCGCCTCGGCCATCAGCGTGTCGATACGGGCGTCTTCGGAGGTCGGAGGCGCCGCGGTGGTGGTGTTGGCGCGCACGGTCTTCCACTCGAAATCGGGATAGGCCGGGCGGATCGCCCCGGCCAGGTCCGACACCGCGTCCTCGAAGGCCTCCACGAGCCCCACCACCGACAGCTGGCGCAGCCCCGCGCGGGCCCGGTCGAGTTCGGGCGCGTCGCCGGGCACCATGGAGGCCAGGCGGTGGGTCTGGAAATTGCGGCACTGGCGGTCGTTGACCCGCTCGAGCCGGGCGCGCACGTATCCTTCGAGATCGTGTTGCTTGGCCAGCTCGGCGCCCCAGGTGTCGGCGTCCTGCTTGCGCTCGAAGCGATAGGCCGAGCGGATCCGCGCGACCGGATCGCGCAGCAGCATGACCGAGACGATGTTCACGCCCTCGATCCGGGGCACCGGCCCCATGGCGGTATGGGTGGAAAAGGCCACGGCCCCGGGTTCGGAGCGGATCCACTCGGCAAGCTCGGCGCTGTTGTCCTCGCTCATCGGGAATTCGCGCGTGACCCAGCGCGGGCCGAAGTTGCGCCTGAGGATCTGGTCGAGCGACGTCCCCGCGTTCTTGAACAGGTGATAATGAAGGACGACCGTGCGATCCATTCCGCGCTTCTTCCGCTTTGTTCTCTGTCTTGTCTGCGTCTCGTGCCGCCCGCGGGGCGCCCAAGGGCCCCGGCCCCCCTTAGGGTTCCGGCTTTCTGCCGAGGTTGGGGGCATGGGATCAACCGTTTTCTTAGGATGTTTCCGGAAACCGTACAAGCCGAGGCCGTCGTGCCGGATGAACGGCGCGGCGCCCTCTGCGGCGGCTGGGCCCCGGCCGAGCACCGCGGCAGGAACCTGCGCGCGAGGCGGGGGCGGGCCGCAGGGCCGGGCGCGGGGCAGTTGCGCGGATGCGCGGACGCCCTGTTAACCACGAAATAGAGCTTCCACGACAAGGATGCCGGCGCCTGGCGGGCTGTCCGCCTGCCCGAATGTTCGGCCCAAATGCTTGGAAAGACAGGATAAGCCAGATGGTATCGACGCCCTACACCCTGACCCCCGCCTGGACCCCGACCAACAGCCACCCGGCGGTGGACATCTGCGAGATGCTGGTCAGCAACACCGCGTCCACCGACATCCGCTGGGCGCGCACCCCGGCCGAAACCCAGCCCGCGCTGGAGCCGCGCAAGGCGCATCTGCTGCGCCCGGGGCGCAGCCAGGTGGTGCGCTGCGACGTGGGCGAGACGCTGTGGCTGGCCGGCAGCCCCAAGGGGCGCGCGGTGATCGACGTCTTCGAGCTTGACCTGGAGCCGGGCGGCGGGACGCCGGATCCGGGGCCGATGACCGCCAGCCGCGGCACCCTGTCGGGGATGGAGCCGGGCCAGGACGGCGACGAGATCCGCGCCGGCGGCATCGGCTATATCTGGGCCACCGGCGCCACGGCGATCCCGGACCTGCCGGGGCTCTTGCCGGTGGCGCCGGTCATGCTGGAACATTTCGGCGCGAAGGGCGACGGCGTGTCGAAGGACACCGCCGCCTGGAACGCGGCGATGGATTACCTGGAAAGCCAGGGCGGCGGCGTGCTGCTGGGCGGGCTGGGCAAGACCTATTGCCTGACCGAGACGACGATCGCCTCGGGCGTGATCTTCCAGGGCCAGGGCGAGGGGGTGACCACGCTGAAGGTCCATCCCGACACCACCCTGGGCGAGGTCTGGCTGGGCAACCGCGACATCAACAAGACCGGTCCCGACCGCGACGCCCGCGACATCGCCATCGTGAACTGCACGCTGGACGGCACCGACCTGCCGTTCTCGCGCTGGCTTGCGCAGGCCGACGGCACGCCGGTCACCGACCCCGAGGAGGATTACCGCCCCGGCTCGGGCGCGCTGGGGGCGGGGATTTCCGGCGTGTCGCTGGCCGCCACCGTGGTCGGCAACCAGATCACGGATGTCGTCATCAACAACGGCGGTTCGGGCTGGAACAGCCATCCGACCCATCCCTATCAGGCGGACACGGTGAACCTGTATTTCGAGGGCGGCAGCGGGCGCGGCGCCCAGGCGGTGGCGACGATCGAGAACGGCACGCTGAGCAGCGTGATCGTGCAGGACGGCGGGTATGGCTATTCCGGCACGCCCGTGGTCTGGCCGATGGGCGGCTATGCCGATGTCTCGCTGCTGGCCACGCCGGAGGTCGACCGGCGCAATCCGGACTTCGAGGCGGTCGGCTCCGGCCTCTCGTTCTCCAAGGTGGTCAGCCCCCGGGTCGAGAACGTGGTGTTCCGCAACTTCCACTGCCGCGCGCTGGCCGACGGCGGCTGTCTGCGCGGCGTCTACCGCAACCTGCGCTTCGAGAATTGCGGCAAGAGCGACGGCGCCTATCACTGCATCTGGGTGCAATCCTACGGCAATCCGGAAAACCCGCTGGCCAGCTATGCCCCCAGCGACGGCACCCTGGTCGAGGATGTCACCGTGATCGACGCCGAACGCTCGGCCATCGCCTTCATGCCGGCCAAGGGCGGCACGCTGCGCCGGCTTTATGCCTCGGGCTGCGGGGAAAGCACGGTCTTCATCAATTCCCGCGTCTGCTATAACGGCGGGCAGGCGCTGATCGAGGATTGCGTGCTCAAGGACAACGTGCTGACCGACATCGCCTCGCAGCTGATCGAATCCGATGCCCGCAACGTGACGGTGCGCAACTGCCTGCTCGAGGGCGCGTCGAACAAGGCGCTGGTCGCCACCGGGTCGCATAATTACATCATCGAGAACTGCACCTTCCGGAACAACAACACCGGGCTGACGACCACCGGCAATTACCGGCTGCCCTTCGGCCCGTTTTCCGAGCGCTTCAATTACAACCAGGGCTCGGTTCCGGTCTGCGGCACCGGGATCAACATCCGCACCGAGGCGGTGATCAGCGTCGGCACCTCCAGCGCCGGGGGCTGCGACAACGTCCGCTTCGAGGGCAATACCTTCATCGAGACCCGCCCGGGCTATCCGTCGCATATCTTCCGCCAGGCGCGCGCCGGCGGCTCGAACCAGTCCGGCGACCAGACCGTGCGCGGCAACGACCTGCGCAACATCCCCGCCGGCATGGGGCTGTGGGACATGACCATCGGCAACGTGTTCAAGCCGACCATGCCGCTGCATATCGCGTATAACCTGGGCCATGCCTCCGAGGCGCCGGTGAACATCGACCAGGTCCTGACCGGCACCGGCCCGTTCGAGATCCGCCCCGGCTTCCGGCCGAAATCCGTCCGCGTCTTCGCCCATACCAACCAGGTCAACGACCTGAGCACCGCGCTTGGCGAATTTTCCTGGAGGCGGAGCGGGGTGCGCAACGATTTCACCTGGGCCTTCACCACCGATGCCGCGGGCACCACCAAGACCTGGTTCTACGACAGCGACATCGTGCGGCTGGTCAATGCCGCCGCGGCCCAGGTCTGCCGGGTGGAATTCGTCAGCTGGATGGAGGACGGGTTCCGCCTGAACACCGTGCTGCTGGAAGAGACCTGCACGCTGCGCTTCGTCTGCTGCCCCTGACCGGAGCAGTCAGCCCCCCGGGGCAAGCAGCAGCACCAGCACCCCGGGCGCCGGCAGGTCCAGCGTGATGCGGTAGCTCTCCGTCTCCTCGGCGATCGCGGGGGCGGCGGGCTGCCGCATCAGCGTGTCCTCGATCCCGGCGCGGTACCTGTCCCAGTTTCGCGCGACAAAGGCCTGGCCCTCGGGCCCGGTCATCTCCTTGAGAAACCCCGTCGGCGCGCCGGGAAGATCGGCGAACCTCGCCGCCAGCAGCCCCTCGGCCGCCAGGTCGGCGCGGATCAGGTCGTAGACCGCGTTGCCCTGGTTCAGCGCCACCTGGTCGATCCGCGCCGCGCCGGGATCGGGCATCAGCTCTTTCGGGACGGTGACCGTGACCTTCCGGGGATCGGGGGAATCCCGCGCCGGATCGAGGTTGAAGGCGCTGACCACCAGCGCGTCCGCCCCGCCGCCCGCCTCATCCATGTCGATGTAATGGGCACCGACCATCGGTGCATCCTCCGCCCCCGCCAGCGGCGAGACATCGTAGACCGTCCCGCCCAGGAACCGCTCCAGCACCAGATAAAGCCAGCCCCGGCCCAGCAGGATCCGGGTCTCGACCCCTTCGCGGGCCACGATCAGCCGTTCGAACGCCGTCCAGTGCCAGAGCCCGCCGACCCCGGCGCCCAGCAGGTCGAAGACATCGGCCACATGCATCGCGGCCCCCCGCGCGCCCGGCTCGGGGGTAGGGACATCCTGGACGTTCCGCAGCACGCCGAATTCCTGGAATTCCACCGGCACGCCCCGGGGGATCGGCAGCCCGGCCCAGAGCCTGCGAAGAGCGGGCAGGCGCTGGCTGATATGGGTGTTGGCCACCGTGCCCTGCCGCACCCTGGGGACGTAATAGAGCGAATGGGCGACATAGCCGATATAGCCCGGATCGGGCAGCGCCCGGTAGAGATAGGCATAGGTCAGCCCCTCGGGATCGGCGCTGGCCCCGGCCTGGTTGAAGGGGCCGATCACCGCGTCGGGCAGGTGGCCCCGGATCGTCTCCACCGTCGCCTCGTAAAGCGCCAGGTATTGCTCCGGCGTGCCGGAAAAGCGGTCCTTCGACTGCTGTTCGGTGCCCAGGCGAAAGCGGAAGCGTTCCACCACCGGGCGCCCGTAATAGGCGATCAGCGCGCCCGTCATCCGGTCCACGAAGGCGGCCCATTCCGCCACGCTGGCCGGCGGCGCGGTCTGGCCGATCGTGCCGGTCACGGGCGCGTAGGGCAAATCCCAGGGGAAATTGTCCAGCACCAGCGTCAGGTCGGTGTAGCCCGCCGCGATATAGGGATCGAGCCGGGCCTTCATCAGCTCGAAATGATAGACCAGCTCCGAGGGATCGACGGTCATCGAGCCCACCGGCTGCTGCCCGCTCTCTTGTGTCCCATTCATGGGACAATCTTTCCCAAGAAAGACATCGAAGACCCGCTCCGTTCCGATCCGGAAATCGCCCACCGCCTGCCGGCCGGGGCTGTCGGCGCAGACCAGCACCGCGCCCTCCGAGGTGATCTGCAGGGCCTGGCCCTCGGGCACCGTCCAGTGCAGGTCGCCTGTGCAGCGGCCGGCCGCGTCGTCGCAATCCAGCGGCCCCAGATCGATCAGCGGCGTCGTCCGCAGGCTGGGCCCGCCATGGCGCCGGGTGACCAGGTCGGCCTCGGCGATCGCATCGTAACCCCGCGTCTCGCCCTTGCCGAGATCGGAGGGGATCCAGCCACCCAGCAGCCGCACCACGGTCAGCCGGTCGGCAAAGGGCACCTCTTCGGGGTAGGGCCGGCGGGCATAGGGAAAATCGGTGTGATCGAGATAGGCGGGCACCTTTTCCAGCCCCTGTCCGCCGCTCAGCCAGATGCCGATGACCGGCTGGTTCCGCCAGATCGGCCGCAGCTCTCCCGGCGCGTTCCGCGGGGCCGGCTGCGCCGCCACGGCCCCGGCGCCCAGGACGAGGGCCGCACAGAGCAGGGTGCAGAGGCGGGCCCGGCGCAGGCTGCGGAAGATGGCGGTGTCTGTCATGTCTCTGGCCCCGTTCCGGTCCCGTTTCGGCCCCGTCCCGGCGATCTCCGGTACGGCGGCGCGGGCACGCGGGCGGAGTGTGGGGCATCGAAGGCAGGGGAGGCAATGGGCGAGACACGCGCCCGGGCCCGGGGCCACGGCGGGCCCCCGGCTTCATCGCGGCTCAGTCGGGGATCAAACGGGGATCAGCTGCCCGTGCCGGTCTTTCCGGTCTTGCCCGCCTTGCCGGCGGTGGCGGCCTTGCGCGTCCGGGCGGCCTTGGGCGGGGTCGCCGGCGCCGTGGCCTCCCGCTCGAGCCGGGCCTTGCGCAGGCGCGCGGTCTTGGTGGCGCGCAGCTCGGTCTCGTCGTCGATGATTTCCTGCGCCGCGCGCGTCGTCTTGTCCAGAAGCGTCTCCGCGCGGGTGGAGGTCTTCTTGAACATCGTCTCTTTCGTGAGTCTTGCCATCTTCGGTCCTGTTCGGGCTACGCGCCGGGACCGTGCTTTGGGCCGGCGGGGCTGCATGGGGCCGGGGCCCGCCGGGGCGCGCCGCGGAACGGGGCGCCGGTCGGTCAGGCCGGTGCGGCAGTGTCATGCCAGGCAACGAAGCCGGCAGATTGCGCCGCCCGGGCAAAGGCCTGGCGGGCCGCGTCGACCGGAGCGAGGCATTGCATCGCCGCGTCGACATGGTCGATCGCCCGGTCCCGGTGGTGATCCGCGACGGGCCATTTCTTGCGAAGCCAGTAGCGGGCCTGTTCGATCGTGGTGAATTTCTTGGTGTCGCCGTCTTGCGACACGACGTAGGTCAGGGGCGTGCCCCAGTTGATTTCTATCATGATTTTCAATTCTCAGGTGCCGGTTGCACCTGTTTTGCATGGGGTTCGGAGGCGGGTTCGAAAACGTTCGGACACCAGCCTCTGCCCATGGCGGCCGCAGGGCATCCCGGTCGGATGCCGCGCCGGCAAAAGGTCGACGAACGGGGGAGACCCCCGCCCGTCCCGTCATGTCGGCGCCGGCTTATGCCAGGGCGAGGTTGGACGCGGATTCACGTCCGTCGCGGCCGCTTTCGATGTCGAAAGTCACGGCCTGGCCGTCATCCAGCTTGTGGATGCCGGCGCGCTCAAGCGCGGAAATATGGACGAAGATGTCCTTCGATCCATGCTCGGGGGCGATGAATCCGAAACCTTTGGTGGCGTTGAACCATTTCACGGTGCCATTGGCCATCGTGATGTCTCCTGTAGTAATGCCACCCACACGACGCGGTGGCCCGGCTCAGTTTCGTCATAAGAACAACTGAAGCGGTCAGGAAACAGTAGATCGAAGGAAGATGCTTAGCCCGCCCTATATAGACGCGCAGGGGATTCGCCGCAAGGGGGCGCATGAGACAGGACCGGCCCGGGGCGGCAGGCAGGTGTATTTCACATAACAATGCTTATACGAGGGAGATTGGCACCCCTCACCCCTGGCCGCAGACGATCACCTGCCGCTTCGCCTCGGGCGTGAAGGGGGACCGGTCCAGATCGCCGTAGCGCTCGACGATCTGCAGCCCCGCGTCGGCCAGCAGACGCTCCATGTCGGACGCGAAATACTGCCGCAGCGTCTGGTCCATCGGCTCCAGCGGCAGACGCGCGTCGGTCACCCCGTCGTGCAGGTACCACGTGCCGCTGAACAGCAGTGTCTCGGGGTCGTAGGTCGAATATTCCCGCACCCTGAGCCTGCGCCCCGTTCTGTCGGAAAATTCCCGCACCACGCGCCCGTCTTCCAGCCCGCCGGCCGCCGCCTTCGCCAGATAGGCGCGGTTGGGCTGGTAGATGTCGAAGGCGAAGCGCCCGTCCGGGGCCAGCGCGTCGCGGATGTTGGACAGGGATTCGGCCATGTCCGCCTCGGTCCGCAGCGCCTGCATCGTGTGGAAACAGCAGATCACCAGGTCGAAACGCTCCTCCGGCGCCACCGGCGGGCACTTGATGTCGCCCAGGCGCCAGTCGATCGCGGGATAGCGCGCGGCGGCAAGCTCGACCATCGCCGGGGCCAGGTCCACGCCCACCGCCGGACGGTCGGCGCCGCCCTCGCGCATCTTCTCCACCACCGGCGCGGTGATCGACCCGGTGCCCGAGCCCAGGTCCAGCAGGCTGCCCGTTCCGGGGGTCACGAGACCGACGTAGAAGGCCGTGTGCTGGTTCGGGCTGCGCACGTTGTCCATGTCGTCGTAGAGCGGCGCCCAGCCTTGATCCCAGAGGTCTACCGTGTTCTGCTGCACGCCAATTCTCCATGACTGCGGGCCAGGCCGATCCCCGATGATCCCGAAGATCCGATGCCCGTTCCCTCTGCGCGCCGCGTAGCATAGCCCATGTCGGCTGTCACGATCCTGACCCTGTCCGAGCCCGAGGCCTGGACCGCCGCCGTGGAGGCGCATGGCCTGCCGTCGCATACCCATGGCTATGCGCGCGGGCTGGCGGCCGCCGGGCTCGACCCGCGGCTGGCGGTGGTGGAGGCGGGTGGCGCGCGGATGCTGCTGCCCTTCGTCGAGCGCCCCATACCGGGCAGCGGGCTCAGCGACATCGCCACGATCCCGGGCCTGTCGGGCGCCGCGATCGTCCCCGACAGCCTTGCCCCGCTGCAGGCCTGGGCCGCCTATGCGGCCGACCGCGGATGGGTGACGGGCTACATCCAGCTGGGGCTGGACAACCACGGCCTGCAGGCGCTGGACCCGGATCATATCCGCGCCCATAACATCATGATCCGCTTCGATCTTTCCACCTGGGACCTGGCCACGAGCACCAGCCGCAACGCCCGCAGGACGATCACGAAACCCGACCGCCAGGGCGTGGGCTTTGTCACCGGCAGGGCGCGGCTGGAACAGCCCTTCCTCGATCTCTACTACCCGGCGATGGCGCGGCTGAAGGCAAGTTCCGTCTTCCCCCGCGCCTGTATCGAGACCTGGTACGAAACCGACGGCCTCGACCTCTTCGGCGCCGAGGTGGAGGGCGGGATCGTCGCCGCCTATCTCACCCACCGCCACGGGGATCACGTGGACGGCCACCTTGCCGCCACGACCGAGGCGGGGCGCTCCCTTGGGGCCTGGATGTTCTGGCGCATGGCCGAACATTACCGGGCGATGGGGGTCCGCTATTTCAACATCGGCGGGGCGGGCACGCCGGGGGACGGCATCCACTGGACCAAGGGGCGGTTCAACGCCGATGAATTCCCGCTGCTCTCGGTCCGGCAGGTCTATGACCGGGGGGCCCATGACAGGCTCTGCGCCGCCGCCGGAGACCGCCTGAACCCGGACCGCTTCCCGCCCTACCGGGTCTGAGGACCGGGTCAGGGGCCAGGTCAGGGCCGCGCGCCCCGGGCAGGCCCCCGGCGCGATCCCTGTCGCGATCCCTGTCCGGTCCGCCGGGCACGCGCCCTCAGCCCGCGCCCCACAGCTCCGACAATGGCCGCAGCGTGCCCTCGGCGCGCATCTCGTCCCGCTGCTCGGGCGCGGTGATGTTGCGGGCGAATTCCGCCTCCACCCCGGTCTCGGCCGCGCCGTCGCGGAACATGCGCCAGTGCCAGGCCTGCCCCTCCGGCCAGGGCTCTCCGGTCATCTCGTGCAGCTCGACGATGTTGCGCACCTTCAGCCGGAACCGCCCGGGCGTGGAGAACGGCACATGGGCGATCAGCGCATCCGGTGCCGTCACCTTGACCGGCGTGGCCGCGTCGCCCGCCTGCTGCACCGCGTGGTGGCCGGCCTGCACCGCGGCCACGCCGGTCAGCCGGACCATCAGCTTGGGGCTTGGCACCACCCGGATCCAGGGAATCGAGGGATCCTCGGCCAGCACCTTGCGCCAGCCGCCCCGGCCGGCGGGCGGCGGGCAATGCACCAGCACCTCGTCCAGCCGGTCCACCGTCAGCGGAAAGCGCAGGCAGGGCCCGTCTTCCGCCAGCATCACGTTGTAGCGCCGCGCCTCGATCACGTCGGCCTCCTCCAGCCCCGCGATGTCGCGCAGCCGCCCCGTGCGCGGCATCCAGAATTCATCGGCATCGCAGAACAGCAGCCAGTCCATGCCCCGCGCCGTCGCCCGGGCCATGACCTCCGCGGCCACGCGGTGTTCGCTCTCGGGGCCCTCGGCCTCGACATCGATGGTCAGCACCTCCAGGTCGCCCCGGCCGGCCTCGGCCTGCAGGATGTCCAGCGTGCCGTCGGTGGATTTCACGTCGACGGCATAGATGTGATCCACGCCGATCCCGCGCAGATGCGCGATCGTATGGCCGATCAGCTCGGCCTCGTCCTTGCAGCCAAGCCAGGCAGCGATCTTCATGGCGTTCCTTTCGGGGTCGAGGGGTCAGAAGAGGCCGGGAGGCGGGCAAGCCCCCCGGGGGGCGGCGCCATCGCGGCACCCGCGCGGGCCTTTGCCGCGGCACTCATGCCGCCGCCCCGGCAAAGGCCCGCGCCATCCGCGCCATGTCGTCCACGCTCCAGCGCTGGTCGCAGGGCAGGGTCAGCCAGCTCTCGGCCCGCGCCCGGTCCCGGGCCGAGGGCACGCCGGGCAGGTCGCGCCAATGCACCGCCGGAAAGATCCCCTGCCCGTAAAGCGCCTGCGCCACCCGGTCCCTCTGCCCCGGCGCCAGCCGCACCGGAAAGCCGAAGGGCACGAAGGCGGGATCGGGATCGGCCAGCACCGACCATGGCGCCAGGGCCTCGGCCAGCACCCGGTAATTCTCGTGCCGCCGGGCGGACACCGCGGCCACGTCGATCAGCCCCATGAGCCTGCGGGACAGCGTGCTCATCCCCTGCCCGCTGACCGCATGGGCGGCTTCATGCGCCTGGTTCATCGGATGCCACAGCGCATTGTCCAGGGGGTGCTCCATCCGCGCGAGCTTGGCCGCCAGCGCCGCCTGCACCGCCTCCACGGGCGGGGCCTCGGGGGCGGGCGGCAGGACCTGCCTGCCCCCCGCCCCGTCCATGGGCACCAGCAGCCCGCCATCGGGAATACCGGCCAGCTTGCGCGGGGAATAAAGCCGCCACTGCCCCCAGGGCGCCACCCCGGTGTCCAGCGCCTGGGCGCAATCCTCGACAAAGGTGACCCGCGGATGCGCCGCCACCCGCGCGCGCCAGGCTGCCCCCGCTGCCCCCGCCGCCCGGCCGAAATAGTTCACACCGACAACGATATCCCCCGGCGCCGGATCCAGCGTACCGGCCTCGGGCCCCAGATCCTCGTCCACCGCGTAATAGCGGCGCTGCCCCTCCGGTACGGCATGGGTGAATTCGGCGCAGACAAATCCCGGAAACCACACCGCCCCCGGCGCCGCCCGGCGCACCAGCGCGGCCAGCGCCGAGGTCGCGTTGGCAAAGGCCAGGCCCCGCGCCGCACCCCAATGGGCCCAAAGCCCCGCACCGGTGTCGGGCAGCTCCAGCCCGAAGAACCCGCCCAGGGGCGCCGCGGTGTCCCCGGCCCCGCTCATGCCGGCTGCACCGTGGCGGTGGCGACCACCTCGCGGCGCAACCCGTCCAGCGGCGCGTCGGTCATCCGCTGCAGGATACTGTCCATCGGCCCCGGATAGGGATCGTGAAACAGCAGCCTCACCCCGTGCCGCGCGAACTCCGCCCCGTCATAAAGCGCCCGCCCCCCCGGCGCGTTGACATATTCATCCGCCCCCAGCGCACGGCAAAGCGCGATGATCTGCTCGGTGGGGCTCAGCCCCTCGGCGGCGGGATCGTGAAAGTCGGATTGCAGCAGCAGCGGCGTGTGCAGCCCCAGCGCCGCGCCCACCTGCTCCAGCAGGCGCCGGATCACGGCCAGGGGCGTCCCCTCGAGCGCGGCCAGCGTCTCGACCAGGGGCGCCGTCGCCGCGTTGGGACTGCGGCAGGCGGCGAAGCGCGCCATGTTCCGGGCAAAGGTGACCTCGGCCCCCTCGGCAAAGGCGATCTCTCCGATCCGGGTTCCCAGCGGTTTCGGCTTCAGCGGCAGGGTCAGCCAGCCGGGGGCGCCCCTGTCGTCGGTCAGCCGGTTGCGATGCACCCATCCGCGCCGGGGAAACTGCTGCACGTCGCCCAGCACCAGGGCATCCACGTCCACCATCAGCCGGAAGTAGCCGAGGTAGGGCAGCAGGTAGGGCTGCATGATCGCGATCCGGCTCATCTGCTCTGGCGGCTCCCGTTTGTCCTGCCCGTCCCTGCCGCCGTTCTAGCGCTTGTCCCGCCAGAGGGTCCATCCCGCCCTGTCCCGAAGTCCGCTCGGGCTGATGTGGCGCGCCGGAGTATTTTTTACCAAGAAGAAGACAGCAGGACGGCGCGGATGATCCAACCTTCGACGTGTTTGCAGATGTCGGATCCGCAGGGTGGCAAACAAGGCACATCACGGGGGTCGAAGCACCGAACCCTGTCTTCTTCTTGGCAAAAATACTCCGACACCACGGCTCTCCCGGGCACCACC
>PACL01000003.1 GCA_002700095.1 Fulvimarina sp.
AAGAAGTTCCTGCACTACAACGCCAACAAGGCGCTGATGAACCTCGGATACGAGGCGATGTTCCCGTCGAGCGTCACCGACGTGAACGCAGCCATTCTGTCGGCCCTGTCGCCGAACGCCGACGAGAACCACGACTTCTTCTCGGGGTCGGGCTCGTCGTACGTCATCGGCAAAGCCGAGGCGACCGAAGACGAGGACTGGGACTTCTAGCTCCCAGATTTGGTGACAGCCCGTAGGGGCTGGTGAGGGGCTCGGAACTGCAGGTTTCTGCAGGCCGGGCCCCTTTTCGTGCCCTCTGTCAACGAGACAGAGGAGGACACAGATGAACACCAGTACCCGTTCCGTGGGGCATGACGGGGGCACGAACGCACCTGAGACATGGGTGAGGGGGTGCCTGCCGAGCGGAAAACAGGTTCGGCATGCCCCTGATGTCGTGCCCCAGCGTGCCCCACAAGATGCTCTGAACGGCCCGAGATCCGCGAGATTCTGCGGGTTTTGCCGCCTTTGCTCCGCAGGGGGCACGAGGGGGCACAACCGCCCGCGAGAGTCCAATAGAGTCCACGGGAGAGCATCATGAGCACTCAGGAAAGAGAGAAATCCGCCAAGAAGCGCGAGGCATGGGGGCGGCTGCGGAAGCTTCCGTCGGGGCGCTGGCAAGCCCGCTATCCAGGACCGGACGGCGAGATGCACACGGCCCGCACGGACGACGACAAACCGTTGACGTTTATGACGAAGACCGATGCGCGGACGTGGCTCGCCGGAGTGCACACGAAGATCGCGCGCGAGCTGTGGGAGCCCCCGGCGGTACTCGCCGCGCGGCTGCGGGCGGAGGCCGAAGCAGACGAAGCCCGGTCGATCGGCTTCGCAGAATATTCCGAGCGCTGGATCGAGATGATCCGCACGCGACCGGGGCGCAGCGGTAAGAGGCGCGCGGCAGGAACCGTTCGTTCCTACCAGAGCAAGGTCACCGGATACCTTGTTCCTGAGTTCGGAGACACGCCTATCCGTGATATCGATGTGACTCGAATCAACGAGATGACCGACCGCTTGGACAAGATCCCATCGCCGCTCAATCCCAAGTCGAAGTTCAACTGCATTACGCAGCCGGTGCTGATCGTCTTGATGATGATCCTGCGCCAGGCCGCGCGAGACAGCATCATCTCGGCCGCGCCAAACATCTCGATTCCGAAACAGACCTCGGTGCGACACGATGCAGACCATGACCCCGATGAGGACGTGGCGGGTCTGTCCGATAAACGGTGGATCTGGTCGGGCGGTCATTAGTTGATTCGGCCTTCGAAGGCGATAGCGAACGCGTTCAGCGCGGGCTTCCACCTCGTCGCCCAGCGTGCCCTGCCTCGACCTGTGGGGTCAAGTGAGCGGGTCACGAGGTAGAGACACTTCAGTGCGGCGGCATCGTTCGGGAAGTGCCCGCGGGCGCGCACCGCGCGCCGGTATCTCGCGTTGAGCGACTCGATCGCGTTCGTCGAGCAGATGATGCGGCGGATCTCGACGACCCAGTCCAGGAACGGCACGAACTCGGCCCACGCGTTCTGCCACAGTTTGCTGATCGCCGGGTACTGCTGCCCCCACTTCGTGTCGAACTCGCGGAACCGTTCCGCCGCGGCGGCCTCGGTCGGGGCGGTGTACACGGGGCGGAGGTCTTTGCCCATCTCTTCCCAGTAGTGCCGGGACGCGAACCGGAACGTGTTCCGGATCAGGTGGATGATGCAGGTCTGCACCGTCGCGAGCGGCCAGGCCGTGTTGATCGATTCCGGCAACCCCTTGAGCCCGTCGCAGACGACGATGCACACGTCCTCGGCGCCGCGGTTCTTGATCTCGGTGAGTACGCCGAGCCAGAACTTCGCGCCCTCGCCGCCGTCGCCGGCCCAGATCCCGAGGATGTCCCTCTCGCCGTTCACGGTGACGCCCACGGCGAGATAGAACGGTTTGTTGCGCACCTGCCCGTCTCGGACCTTCACGACCAGCGCGTCGATGAACACCACCGGGTAGACGCGATCCAGCGGCCGGTTCGCCCACTCGGTCATCTCGTCGATCACCTTGTCCGTGATCCTCGAGATCGTGTCCTTCGACACGGAGGCGCCGTAGACGTCGGTGAAGTGCGCGGCGACCTCCCCGGTCGTCAGCCCGCGCGCGGTCAACGACAACACGATCTCGTCGACCCCGGTCAGCCGCCGCTGTCGCTTCTTCACGATCTTCGGTTCGAATGACCCGTCCCGATCCCTGGGCACGTCGATCTGCACCGCGCCGACTTCGGTGAGCACCGTCTTCGATCTCGTGCCGTTGCGGGCATTGTCGGTGACGCCGTTGCCGTGCTTCTCGTATCCGAGGTGCTCGGTCATCTCCGCCTCGAGCGCGGTCTCCAGCACCCGTTTGGTCAGCCCGTTCAACAACCCGTCGGGGCCGACGAGGTCGACTCCCTGTTCCTTCGCCTGCTTCAACAGCTGCTCCGCGAGCTGCTGCTCGTCGATGATCGCTCCCGTCACAGGATCGATCATCTCGATGACATCGGTCATCGCCCTTCCTTTCGGTCAGGCCCGACCAGATCCACCGTTAATCAGACACTCCCGGTTTTCAGTCAACCACTCCGGCAGCGTAAGGACCCCGCTCCCGTAAAGCATCATTGATCCAGCGGTTGTACTAGCGTGGGTGCCGAGGTGAGCGATGACGGGTGCACGGACCAGGGAGTGGGGCGAGCTCGAGCGTGAGCTGCTGCGGCTGCTGCGGGGGCAGGAGGAACCTCTTAGTGCTCGCCAGTTGCAGGAGTTGTTCTCGGGGCCTGTGCCTGCGTACACGACGTTGATGACCGCACTGACCCGGCTGGAGCGCAAGGGTCAAGTGCTGCGCATCGAGCAGTCGCCTAGGAAGGTGCGTTTTTCGGTACCGCGACCGGATGGCAAGGACGCGTGCGCGTCGATGATCTCCACCCTCGACCAGGCGGAGGATCGGAAGGCAGCGTTGCTGGCATTCGCGGGCAACCTGGACGCGCAGGACATCGCGCTGTTGCGGTCGGTGTTCCCTGACACGGGCCGTCCGCGGTGACAGGCGAAGGCCTGTTGCTTTTCGTGGCAGCGTGCGCGGGCGCCGCGGTGCTGACGGCGGTGTTGAGCCCGCTGGTGCTGACGGTGGGACGGTGGCAGTTGCTGCACCCGCGGGCGGCGCTGACCGCGTGGTTCGTAGCATTCTTCCTCGGGCTGAGTCTGGCCGCCGCCGCAGTGATGGGCAGTGTCGTGGCGGCCGTGACCGTCTCGGAGGTGGCCTCGCACGGTCAGGCTGTGCTGGTGACGGCGAGCGGGTGGCTGGGCCTGGGGGCTTTCGGGGCGGTGATCGCGTTCGTGGCCACGTCGGCTGCGGCATCGACCGGCGTCGGACAGTCAAGTCAGGTGGCGGCGGCGGTGGCCCGATCGCGGGAGGAGCGGGACGGGTTCACCCTGGTACGGTTCCGCGGCGACCAGCTCATCGCGTGCGCTGTCCCCGGGAAGCACCCGGAGATTCTCCTCTCCACGGCGATGGAGGAGACGCTCACGGTATCGCAGCTGCAGGCGGTCCTCGCGCATGAGTACGCGCATCTGCGGCAACGGCACGGGTGGGCGGTCCGGATCGCGCAGATCAATGCGTTGTGCCTGTCCCGCGTCCGGCCGGGGCGCGCACTGCAGCGAGCGACCGTGCTGCTGATCGAGTTGGCCGCGGATGACGCGGCCGCCCGGCAGGCCGGCGCTGCTCATCTTGCCAACGCGCTGACCGTCCTCGCGAACGCGGCCGGTGATGAGAGTATGCACCTGCGTGCCGTCCGCCTCACTGCTCGCCGCTGGCCGTCCGCGGCGCGTCGGCGGTTGCCGCAGGCGATTCGGATCCTCCCCACGTGACGGAGGGCACCGCAGATCGCATCGAACAGCTCCGGACAGTGGCAGGGCTCGGGACTCCCCATCGGTGACGTCGTCGCGCAGACGTCCAGACAAGCACTGAGGCGGGCGCGACTGCCCGTAACTCACCCTCGCGTCGCCGGTTCCAGTGAGAACGCCCGTCAAATCCCCCTGGCTCCACGGGTCGTCCTGACCAAGCGATCTTGGACATCTTGTAGAGTTAGGGGGGCGTGTGACGGGAGGATGTAATGGGTATAGATGAGTCCGAGTTCGTGGTGAACGGGATGACCTGCGCGCACTGCGAGCAGGCGCTGCGGACGGCACTGAGCGAGGTGCCGGGGGTCGGCCGGGTGGAAGCGGATGCCACGTCCGGCCGGGTCCGGCTGCAGCAGACGGGCCCGGTGGCACACGCCGCCGTCGAATCGGCGGTCACGGAGGCCGGCTACTCGGTGCTCTCATGGGCGACCGACCGGTTGTGACCGTCGCACCTCCGCCCGTACCCGGCGTCGCACCGGTGTCCGACCCCCCGGTCAGACGCCTCGGCCGGTGGCCGCTGGTCCTGCTCACCGTCTTCGTGGTGATGTTGTCGGTGGCGCCGGCGGTGGTGACCACGATCCTCGCCGGTGAGGCTCCGTACGACCGGATCTTCGTCAGCTTCCCGGGTCTGGATGTGGCGATCTCCACCGCGGCCGGGCAGGGGGTCGCGGACCTGTCCTCGACCGTCACGGTCGGTGCGGTGCTGTGGATTCTGTTCTTCCGCAACGTGCGCGGGCGGGATGCGTCCCGGATGGCCGGGTCGGTCGAGCTGACGGTGCTGCAGGTCGCGTCGGCGGCGTGGGCAACATCGGCCGGCGCGATGATCGTCTTGGAGATGCTGGACAGCAGCGGCATCCCGTTCTCCCGACTCGGCGAGCCGGGGGCGATGTCGTTCCTGTATGACGCGAGCGCGTTCCCGCGAGCGTGGACGGTCGCGTTCGTCGCGGCGATGGTGACGTTCGGGGCGAGCATGTTCACCGAACGGTGGACGGGGCTACTGATCCCGTTGTGGGCGTCCGTGTTCGGGGTGCTCGCACCGGTGGCGGTCGGACAGATCCTGGTCGGCCCGAACCACGACTTCGGCAGCGACGCGGGCATCTACCAGACGCTGCTGACCAGTGCGGCGTTCGGGCTGCTGCTGGTCGGCGCGGCCCGGGTCCTGACCGGTCGGCTCATCGACCCGTTGATTCTGTGGCGGCTAGGAAAGACACTGGCGGTGCTGCTGCCGGTCATCGTGGCCAGCGACCTGCTGCTGGCGTGGTTCAAGCTCGCCGGAACCGGGCTGCTAGAGTCGGTCACCGGCTGGCAGATCCTTATTCGGGGTCTCTTCCTGCTGGGCGTGGTGTCCATCACCGCGACCGGATGGGTGTGGGGGCGGCGCGGACGGTTGACCGCGCACCGGATCACCGGGCTGCTAGTGGTAACGACGGTCATGATCGGCGGATGGCTCGGTGTGACCACTGCGATGACCCGGATCCCGCCGCCGCAGTATTTCGCGCCGACGAGCATCTCGCAGGTGTTCCTCGGGTTCGAGGTCCTCGACCCGCCGACAGCGCTGGTGCTGTTCACGCAGTGGCGGCCGAACATCCTGTTCCTCGTCGCCGCGATCGCCGCGGTGACGGTGTACCTGTGGGCGGTGCGGCGTGTGCGGCTACGTGGCGACGCATGGCCGGCGGGGCGGACGGCCGCCTGGGTCGCCGGGTGGGCGGTGGTGGTCTTCGTTACCAGCTCGGGGTTCGGGAAGTACTCCGCCCCGGACTTCGGGGTGCACATGATCGTGCACATGAGCCTGAACATGGCCGCCCCGATCCTGTTGGTCCTCGGCGGGGTGATCACGCTGCTGCTGCGCGCGCCCCGCTCCGACCCCGCCCGGCCGGTGGGAATGCACGATTGGATCACGTGGGTGCTGCACTGGCCGGTGCTGCGGTTCGTGTTCAACCCGCTGATCGTGTTCATTCTGTTCGTCGGCTCCTACTACGGCCTGTACTTCACCGGCATCTTCGGGGAGTTCATGCGTTTCCATTGGGCGCATCAGCTGATGAACGTGCACTTCCTGATCGCCGGGTACCTGTTCTACGCGCTCGTGATCGGCGTCGACCGGCCACCGCGGCCACTGCCCCACATCGGCAAGCTCGGGTTCGTGCTCGCCGCGATGCCGTTCCACGCGTTCTTCGGGGTGATCCTGATGACCGGGAACATGCTGATCGCCGAGGACTTCTACCGCTATTTCGGGTTGCCCTGGTCGGACCTGCCCGCCGCGCAGTACTTCGCAGGCGGGGTCGCGTGGGCGGGGGGTGAGATCCCGCTGCTGCTGGTCATCATCGCCCTGGGCATCCAATGGTCCAGGCAGGATGCGAAGGACGCCCGCCGGAAGGATCGGCATCTGGACACCGGCCGCGACGACGAGTTCGACCAGTACAACCGGATGCTCGAGCAGCTGGCCGCGCGCGGTGTCGCGCGGCCAGCGCCCCGAACCGTGGAGGAGAACGACACATGACCACCACGACCACCACGCCGGTGCTGGAGGCGGTGCAGCTAGATGTGTCCGGGATGACCTGCGCGGCCTGCGCGGGCCGGGTCGAGCGTGCACTGAACGGCCTGGACGGGGTGAGCGCAAGCGTGAACTACGCCACCGAACGCGCCCTCGTCACAGGACTCTCCCCGGACCGGGTCGACGAGGCGGTCCGGCGGGTAGAAAAGGCCGGGTACGGGGCGCACCCGCACGATGACGCGGACGACGCCTGGTCGCGGCGCGCCACCGAGGTGCGGATCAGCTCACTGCGACGTCGTCTGCTCGTCTCGGCGATCCTCACCGTCCCCCTGATGGACATCACCATCGTCCTGGCCCTGGTGCCGGGGTGGCGGTTCCCAGGATGGGAATGGGTGTGCGTGCTGTTGGCGCTGCCGATCGTGGGCTGGGCGGCCTGGCCCTTCCACAAGGCGACCCTGCGCAACCTGCGCCACGGCACGGTCAGCATGGACACCCTCGTCTCACTCGGCATCGCCGCATCTTTCGGGTGGGCGGTCGCCACCCTGCTGTTCGGCCTCGGTCAAGGGGGCGCCGGGTACTGGCTCGGGTTCGGGGTGACCCCGGAGGGCGCCAACTCCATCTATCTCGATGTCGCCGCCGGGATGACCACCTTCCAGCTCGCCGGCCGCTACTTCGAGACCCGCTCCCGACGCAAAGCCGGCGACGTGCTCGGCGCGCTGAACCAGCTCGCCGCCACCCACGTCCGCATCCGCACCGACAACACCGAGGAGATCCAGCCGGCGACCGCGCTGCGCGCCGGGGACGTGTTCGTGGTGCTCCCGGGAGAGACCATCCCCGCGGACGGCCTGATCATCGCAGGGGCGGCGGCCGTGGACACCAGCATGCTCACCGGCGAACCCGTCCCCGCCGACCTGACACCGGGAGATGCGGTGGTCGGCGGCACGATCAGCACGGACGGACGGCTGGAGGTGCGGGCGACCTCCGTGGGCGCGCACACTCAACTCGCGCAGATGGCGGCACTCGCGGAGCAGGCTCAGGCCCGCAAAGCCCGGGTGCAGACCCTCGTCGACAAGGTCACCAGCTACTTCGTGCCCGCCGTGATCGTCCTGGCCGTCCTCGTCGCCGCCGGGTGGATGATCGCCGGGACGTCGTTCGAGCAGGCCTTCGGGATCGGGATCTCGGTGCTCATCATCGCCTGCCCCTGTGCCCTCGGGCTCGCGACACCGACCGCGCTGATGGTCGGCATCGGCCGGGGCGCGACACTGGGCATCCTCGTCAAAGGCCAGGACGCGCTTGAAGCCAGCGGCACCATCACCACCGTCGTCCTAGACAAGACAGGGACCCTCACCACCGGGGCGATGACCGCCCACCACCTCGCCCCCGTGGACGGCGTCACCGAACAGGAACTCCTCGGCGTCGCCGCAGCCATCGAACGCGGCTCCGAGCACATCATCGCCCGCGCCATCCTCACCGCTGCGGAGAACCAGGGCATCGAGATCGCCCCCGTGACCGGATTCACCACCCACCCCGGGCGCGGCGCCTCCGGACAGCTCCACGGCGAGCAGATCCTCGTCGGCAGCCGGACGTTCCTCCTCGACCACGCCATCGACGTGCCCGCCGAGCCAGACACCGCCGAGAACACCGACGACGGTGCGGGTCAAGCCGCGGAGACATCCGTGCTCGTGGCACGCGGCGGCGTGCTCCTGGGGCGGATCGGGCTGCGGGACACGATCAAACGCGACGCCCGCACCGCGGTCGCCGCGCTGCACGCCCAAGGTTTGAAGACCGTCCTGCTCACCGGAGACACCCCCGCCGCGGCCGCGAGCGTCGCCGCCCGCCTCGGCATCGACACAGTGCTCGCCGGGGTGCTGCCCGCCGAGAAGGCCGACGCGATCCGCAGCCTGCAGGAGAACGGCGCCCGGGTCGCAATGGTCGGCGATGGCATCAACGACGCCGTCGCCCTCGCCGCCGCCGACCTCGGACTCGCCATGGTCTCCGGCTCCGACATCGCCCTGAAATCCGCCGACATCATCCTCGTCCGCGACGACCTCGCCGTCATCCCCGACGCCATCGGCCTGTCCCGTCGCACCCTACGCACCATCAAGACCAACCTCGGCTGGGCATTCGGATACAACATCGCCGCGATCCCGATCGCCGCCGCCGGACTGCTCAACCCGCTCATCGCCGCCGGCGCGATGGCGCTCTCCTCCGTCCTGGTGGTCTACAACAGTCTCCGGCTGCAGAACTTCCGCCGCACCCCTCGCCGCTGAGCGACCCCCTCGACGTTCGAGAACGACTACAACTTGTAGTAGTCTTTGGGTGTGATCGCTGCTCCGTGGAACATCATCCTGACCATCGCTTTCGTGTTCACCGGCCTGGTCTGCCTGATCGACCTCGCACCCCGGCTGACGAGGACGCGTCGGAAGGGAAAGCCGTTCGACGGGGAGATCCTGGTCGACATCAACCACATCCTGATGTCGGCCGCGATGATCTGGATGTCCTGGTCGATGGAGTCCGAGCTCGCACTCTGGGTGCAGGTCGGGGTTTTCGCGGTGCTCACCCTCGCCCTCGTGCCTTTTCCGGTCCGCGCCCGTACCGCCACAGGGCGCGTCGACCTGGTGGGGCACCTCACCCTGAACGCCGCGATGATCTGGATGCTCGCCGCAATGCCGCTGCTCATGGCCGACATGCACATGCCCATGGATGTGGGTGACGGCGACGCGATGGGCATGGACGGTCAGATGCCGATGGGTGACGCCGCCCCGATGATGATGGGCACCCCGATGTGGGTCGACGTCGTCAACGTTGTCTTCGTCGCGCTCAGCGCCGCGACCATGCTGTGGTGGCTCTTCCGGCTGATCCGTAGTGGCCACCACCGCCTGCACGCCACCTGCCATGCCGTGATGGCTGCCGGCATGGGCGTCATGCTCGTGCTGATGAACGGCTGACCCCGCCGGTCACGTCGCTCGAATCCCCCGACGGCGCAGGCTTCATCTCACGGAGTCTGTTGCGTCCGGCCAGCCCCGCGGCTTCTATCTCCGCTTGGTCGGTCGGGAGGACTCGTCAACGAACGTCGGAGCGGTGCGCATCGTCTCGCGAGGCGGATCGCCCGGAGGACGTCGAGCGACGGGCGGGAAGGTGGGTCATCGCCCGCTCGAGCGGGCCACGCCCGAACAGTAGCGCCCAGACGGTGCGGCCCGTGACGGTTGCGATGGTCAAGGGCCAGAACGGGGCCATGTCACGGAACGCGGCGAGATCGCCG
>PACL01000019.1 GCA_002700095.1 Fulvimarina sp.
ACGGTGATCGGCGAGCGCGGCGTCAAGCTGTCGGGCGGCCAGAAGCAGCGCCTCTCGATCGCGCGCATGTTCCTGAAGGACCCGGCGATCCTCATCCTCGACGAGGCGACCTCGGCCCTCGACACCGAGACCGAGCGCGCCATCCAGGCGTCGCTGGCCGAATTGTCGAAGGGCCGCACCACCCTCGTCATCGTCCACCGGCTGTCGACCGTGCGCCATGCCGACCGGATCTGCTTCGTATCCGGCGGCAGGATCGTCGAGACGGGCACCCACCGGGAGCTGATGGCCGCCGGCGGCGCCTATGCCCGGCTCGTCGCCGCCCAGGCCGACATCGTCGAGCCTCTGGCCGGCAGCGCCCGCGAGATCATGCCGACGCTCTGAGCCGTCGCGCCGGGATCTGTCACCGGCTTCGCGTCGGTCATTCAGGGGCGGATGTCTCCCATGCCGCTCTTCCGGAAGGGCCGGCGAAAGACCGCCGGCCGCCCCACCATTGTGTGCGTCGCCGGCGTCAGCCTTTGCCGTGGAACTTTGCAAAGTCGCGGCTCTCGTGGCGGGTGCCGTACCAGATGGCCCCGACGACGATGGCGATCGAGGCGAGGAGGCAGATCGCCGTCCCGAAGCCGGAATGGGCGAAGGTGAAATAGGCTTCAGTGCCGTCCCACTGGGTGATGGGCGATGTGTTCATGGTCGAAGATCCTTCTCTCTGGCGCTAGGTCCTATTCCGCGGGAACGGCGGCCGGGGTGCCGGTGCCGAGCGGCGACATCACCGGCACGGCCGGGCGGGTCATGCCTTCCGGATAGGCCTCGATCGGCACCTCGACGAGGTCGAGGCCCATGATCTCGACGTCCCGCGGTACCCGCAGAGTGCCCGTCGCCTTCATGACGGCGGACATCGCATAGCCGGGGATGAAGCCGAGCGCCCCCATCACCACGAGGCCGACGAGTTGGCCGGTCAGCGAAACCGGCGGCATCTCGCCGACATTGGGGTATCCGGCGGCGAAGAGGCCGACGGCGAGGACGCCCATCGCCCCGCCGGCGCCATGGACGGCGACCGCACCGACCGCGTCGTCGATGCCGGCGCGCTCGATGGCGGTGGCGATCATCGGGGCGACGAAGCCGGCGACGGCGGCGATGGCGAAGGCCAGCGGCGGGTACCAGAGGTCGAGGCCGGAGGCGACGGAGATGATGCCGACGAGGCCGCAGGACATCATCCAGAACGGGTCGCGGGTCTTCACCCAGCCGCCGATGATGCCGCCGGCGAAACCCATGACGGTGTTGAAGGCGAAGGCCGACAGGGTCGCCGGCTGGCCGAAGATGTTGGTCCACTGGGCGCCGGCATTGTAGATGATGCAGCCGCCGAGGAAGCCGAAGAAGCCGACGATGATCAGCATCAGACCGACGACGGTGAGCGGCACCGAATGGGCCTTGATGGCGTTCGGCGTGCCGTCGGCATTGTACTTGCCGATGCGCGGGCCGAGATTGATCAGGACGCCGAGGGTGAAGGCGCCGGCGACGAGATGGACGCAGCCGGCGGCGCCGACGTCGTGGAAGCCGAATTCCGTCGTCAGCCAGCCGGCCGGATGCCAGCCCCAGGCCGCGCCGAGGATCCAGATCACCGAGCCGAGCACGATCGACAGCATCAGGAAGGCGGTCAGCCGGATCCGCTCGATCACCGCGCCGGACATGATCGAGGCGGTGGTCGCGGCGAACAGCGCGAAGGCCGCCCAGAAGACGCCGGTGGCGTTGTCGGACAGGTTCGGGCCCATGGCGCTCGACCAGGGCAGGGCGGCGTCCGCCCCGTCGGAGATGGTCAGGCCGGTCGGAAAGGCGTTGTAGATCCACCAGCCGAAGAAGAAGAAGGTCGGCACCACGAAGGCGAAGGCGAGGAGGTTCTTGGTCCCCGCGGCCAGCACGTTCTTGGCCCGCGACGCGCCCATCTCATAGGCGAGGAAGCCGGCGTGGATGGTGATCATCAGGGCGGTGCACCACCAGTAGAAGATCTCCATGTTGACGGCATCGGAGATCTTGGCGCTGGCTTCGAGCGCCGCCACCTTCTGCCCGAGTTCGATGAGCTGCTGTTCCATCAGGTTCTCCTTCGGCGAAGCACGGTCGGAGTCCGTCGCCCGGTGGCGACTACTCAGGGGAAACGATGTTCACCGAAGCGAGAATCGTGCCAGCTTGCAGAAGACGAGCGCCGTTGGGGCGTATTTTCTCCATCGACAGCCGCAGCCGCCCTCCGAAGGGCAGGATTTCGCGCCGAAGGGGCGCTTCTGGAAACGAATGCCCCCTGCGGAACTTCGCTGCCGTCAGCCCCTGTCGGCGCGACGGTACGCGGCGCGCAATGAGGCCTTGCGCAATATTTGCACACTGAACGAATTCTGTGCGCAGGTTCGAGCTGCCGGACAGGCGGCGCAACGGTAGTACAGAGACGGCGGTACAGAGACGGAAGCGTGGAGACGGGATTGCGGGGCGGAACCGGTCTCCCGGCTCGCCCCGGGAGCGCTGCCTCAGCCGGTGCGGCCCTGCTGCGGGTAGCAGATGATGGAGAGATATCGCGCCGGCAGCATGACAAGTTCCTCCGGCCCGTGCGGCGCGTCGGCGTCGAAGAAGAAGCTGTCGCCCGGCCGCATGTGGTAGCGGCTGCCGCCGTGGCGGTACACGACCTCGCCGTCCAGCATGTAGAGGAACTCCATGCCGTCGTGCTGGAAGGTCGGGAAGACGTCGGAATCGGTGGTCAGCGTGATCAGATAGGGCTCGACGGTGACGCCGCTGGTGTTGTTGTCGATATGGCCGAGGAGATTGTATTGGTGCCCGGCCCTTGTGCCGCGCCGCTCCAGCTCGACGCCTTCGCCGGCCTTGACGAAGACGGCGTTGCGGGTTTCCTCGAAGCGCTTGAAGAAGGCGGTGAGCGGCACGCCGAGGGCCCGCGACAGGGCCTGGAGCGTCGTCAGCGACGGCGAGATGTTGCCGTTCTCGATCTTCGACAGCATGCCCAGCGACACGCCGGTCGCCGAGGCGAGGTCGCTGACGGTGATGCCGAGCTTCTTGCGGAAGGCCCGGACCTCGTGGCCGATCGCCGCCTCGAGATTGTTCACCTTGGCCTCGCGGACCGCATGGGGATCCTGCGTCAGCCCCGGCGACGCGCCCCCGCCGGCCTCGCCCTTGCCGCTCTTTGCGCGGCTGGTCGCCTCGTCTGGTCCTGACATGTCGCTCACTCCCCGCATCGTTCCTGCAGCTATCCTCCGGGTGAACGGATTTCAACTGTGAGGAAACACTCGCCGTTCGGGAATGGCGAAGCGTGTGCTGCCGATGAAGAGGGTCAGGCGGTCGCCAGCGATGGCGCCGAGACCGGCACCGGCGCGCCCGGCTGCCCGACGAGGCCCAGCAGGCGCAGCCGGTGGAGGTCGATCCTCCGGGGATTGTGCTCCCGGGCGACTTCCACCGCGATCGCCCGGATCAACTCGTCCTTCAAGTCCGGATTGTCCGCGAGATAGGGCGGCACCTTCTTGTCGTAGCCGAAATTGATGTGCTCGAAGCCGAATTCGTCCCTCTTCTGGATGAAGTCCGGAATTTCGTGGACGTTCTCGACGACGATGGTCATGTGCCCGACGATGACGACCTTCGTCCTCGCCTGCTTCTTCGCCTCGATCATGCGTCCGACATTGCGAACGACCTTCTCGAACCGCGAACCGGCATTGACGGTCTCGTGGATTTCCTTGGTCGCGGCGTTCAGCGAGAAGGAGATGATGCTGAAATTCTCGGCGATCTTGCGCGCCATATCCTCGCTCAGCGCCGTCCCATTGGTCAGGAGCGCCATCTTTGCGCCGTGGCCGGCCCAGTGATCGATGAAGCGCTTCGCCGACTTCAGGATCAGCGGCTCGCCGCCGAGCAGGGTCACGGTGGGCCGCGACTTCGGGACCTCGATGTTCTGTGTGATGACTTCTTCGGTGAGCTCGACGCGGCTGTCGTGATTCTGCGAGCACATGATGCAACGGATGTTGCATTTCTCGCCGAAGCTGAACAGCACCCGCTTCAGGTCCTGGTCGTAGTCGTGGTCCAGCATCGGCTCGACCGGCGAGACCTGCGGCAGGGTGCAGCCCTTCATGCACTTCAGCGTTCCATCGATCTCCTGCTGGCGGAACGTCTTGATGCGCTCGTCATTGTAGATGGTCTTCAGGCTGGTCTTGTAGATGTTGCCGATAGCGGCGGGCTGCAGGTGGCAGCAGGGAAAAACGTCGCCGTTTTCCCGGATATACAGGCTGTCATGCACCCAGGTGCAACGCTTGCGCTCGGTCATCGAGTTGCTCCGGGTGAGGGGGACCACTCAACCCTCGTTGGATACCACGGGGCACGCAGCCACGGTCACGCGGCAGCCTAAGCGACCTCGGTGGCGAGTTCAATCTCGAACCCCTGCCAACCGGTCGGGCGGCGCATGCTCCCCATTTCTTGACCGTCGTCCGCCCGCGTGCACCAATCCTCTGAAAATGACAGGGGAGAGATGCCGTGCCGAGCCCCAACGTCCCCGTTCTCGTCGCCGGTGCAGGGCCGACCGGCCTTGCGTCCTCTTCCGCCTCAGGCAGCCGGAAGCGGGATCAGGTCGGCTGGGTCCCAGTCGAGGGCGACGGGCGAGCCGACAACGATGTCGGCGCCGCCGCCGCGCTGGACGATGGCCTTCATCTCCCGGCCGGTGCAGTCGACGAAATAGGTGCTGGCGCTCCCCGAGAACAAGCGACGGACGACGGTGCCGCGAAGCTGCCCCGCCCGGTCCCCGTTAACGCCTGTCGGCGCGGCCGCGATCCGCACGCGCTCGGGCCGGATCGCGCATCTCAGCCGGCCGGGCGCGGCGTTCGTGCCCTGCGGCAGGGCGATCGCCGTGGTCGCGTCGAGCTGCAGCCGGCCGCCGGAAACCTCGCCGGAAAGGATGTTGGCCTCGCCGAGGAAGGTCGCGGCGAATTCGCTCTTCGGCCGGTCGTAGATCTCCTCCGGCGCGCCCTCCTGGACGATCCTGCCGTCCTTCAGGATGCCGATCCGGTCGGAGATCGACAGCGCCTCGTCCTGGTCGTGGGTGACGAAGATGGTGGTGACGCCGACCTCGCGCTGGATCCGCTTCAGCTCCACCTGCATGTCGGTGCGCAGCGCCTTGTCGAGGGCCGATAGCGGCTCGTCGAGGAGCAGCACCCGCGGCTTCGTCACGATGGCCCGGGCGAGCGCGACGCGCTGGCGCTGGCCGCCGGAGAGCTGGTGCGGCCGGCGTTTCGCAAGCGCACCCAGCTGCACGAGGTCCAGCGCCTCGGCCACCGCCCGGCGCACGGCCTCGCCCGTCTCGCCCCGCACCTCCAGCCCAAAGGCGACGTTGGCCTCGACGCTCATGTTGGGAAACAGCGCATAGTTCTGGAACACCATGCCGATGCGCCGCCGGTTCACCGGCACGTTTTCCACCGCCTCGCCGTCGATGCGGATCGAGCCCTCGTCGGGAAACTCGAAGCCGGCGATCATGCGCAGCAGCGTCGTCTTGCCGGAGCCGGACGGGCCGAGCAGGGCGTAGAAGCCGCCGTCCTCGAAGGCGATCGAGACGTCGTCCACCGCCTTGTGGGCGCCGAAGGTGAGGCTGACGTTCTGGACTTCGACACGCGCCATTACTGATCGCCTCCAAAGCGGAAAAACCGGGACACGACGAGCATCAGGCTCATGGAGAACACGATGATGATCGTCGAGACGGCGTTGATTTCGGGGGTGAAGCCCTTGCGGATCGCCGCATAGATCTCGACCGGCAGCGTCGTCTGGCCAGGTGTGGCGAGGAAATAGGAGACGACGAACTGATCGAAGGAGACCGCGAAGGCGAAGAGACCGCCGGCGACGATGCCCGGCGCGATGCAGGGCAGCGTCACCTTGCGCGTCGTCTGCCACGAGCTGGCGCCGAGCGAGGCGGCGGCGTCCTCGAGATCCTTTGAAAAGGTCTGCAGCCGCGCCGAGACGACGATGATGACGTAGGGCAGCGCCAGGGCGACATGGCCGAGCAGGATGGCATGCAGGCCGCGGCCGATGCCGGTGCCGAAGAAGAAGATCAGCATCGCCGTGCCGGAGATCAGCCAGGGAATGGCGATCGGCGGGAACAGCAGCGCCTGCAGCACCCGCTTGCCGCGAAACTCGTAGCGGAAGAGCGCGAGCGAGGCGGCCGTGCCGAGGACCGTCGCGAGGATCGTCGTCATCACCGCGATCTTCAGGGAGTTCAGCGTCGCCGCGATCAGCCCGTCATTCTGCGCCAGCGCCGCATACCACTCCGTCGTGCCCTCGAAGGGCAGCTGGTAGAAGGGCGAGGCGTTGAAGGACATCGCCGCCATGATGATCAGCGGCAGATAGAGAAAGACGAGGACGAGGCCGATATAGAAACGGCCGAGACCGGACAGGAAGGCGGGGGCGCGGATCATGCGGCTTTCCTCAGGACGGGTGCCGAAACGAGCAGGATCGCCAGGACGACGGCCAGAAGGATGAAGGAGAGGGCGGCGCCGAGCGGCCAGTTGTAGACGGCGGTGAACTGGTCCTCGATCACGGTTCCATAGAGCGTGCCGCCGCGCCCGCCGAGGATGCGCGGCTCCATGAACGAGCCGACAACCGGGATGAAGATCAGCGCCGAGCCGGCGAGGACGCCGGGCAGCGCCAGCGGCGCGACCACCCGGCGAAGGGTGGTGAAGCGCGAGGCGCCCAGCGAGCGGGCCGCCTCGATAAGCGCGTCATCGATGGCCTGCAGGCTGAGATAGCAGGTCAGCACCATGTAGGGCAGATACGAGTGGACCAGCCCGATGACGACAGCCGGAAAGGAATACATGAGGTCGAACGTGACCTCGAAGGGCAGGACGGCGTTCAGCGCCGTGTCGAGGATGCCGCCCTCGCGCAGCACCATCGACCAGGAGAAGACCCGCACCAGCGAGTTGCTCCAGAACGGCAGGATGACGAGGAGGAAGATCGCCTCGCGCGCTCGGCCCTTGAAGATCTTGGCCAGCACATAGGCGGCGGGAAAGCCGACCACGACGCAGATCAGCGTCACCAGCAGCCCGAGCTGCAGCGAGCGCCAGAGCAGCGTTGCATAAAGCGGATCGGAGAAGAACGCCGCGTAGTTGGCAAGCGTCAGCGACGACGACTGCTCGCTCGGCGACATCGAGGTCAACAGCGAGAAATAGACCATCGCGGACAAAGGCAGGAAGATCGCCAGCGTCAGCCACGCATAGGCGGGCGTCAGCAGCGGCAGGGCCTTCGCCAGGCCATTCTGTCGTCTCGTGCCGGTGGTGGCCATGATCCTCATCCCTGCCGGCGGCGCTGCCTTGCAGCCTGCCGCTCGTCTCGACATTCGCCCCGGCCGCCATCGGGTCCGCCTGCGGCCGGGGCGAGGCGCTTCCTCAGTTCGCGCCGACCTTCAGGCCCTGCCAGACCTTCAGATATTCCTCGCGCTGGGCGTCGGTGACCGGCTCCTGGAACTGGACCCGCTCGGCGACCTCCGGTGCGCCCATGACCCTGCGGTTGAAGCTGTCCTCGGGCAGCGCCGCAACGGCCCGCTGGCTCGCCGACACCGGCGCGCCGACGCTTTTGTCCCACTCGGTGTAGAACTCGGGCGAGAGCATGTAGTTGATGAACTTCTCCGCCCCCTCGACATTGGTCGAGCCTTGCGGAATGGCGAAGCTGTCGAGCCAGCCGACGGCGCCTTCCTCCGGCACGACGAGGGAGACCGGCAGGTTGAACTTCGTCTTCGCCCGGCCCGCCGAGCCCGACCAGTAGGTGCCGAGGTCGATCTGGTTCGACGCGACCATCTGGTTCCAGTCGTTCTCCGAGGACCAGAAGGTGCGGATGTTCGGCAAAAGCTCGGTGAGCGACTGCTTGACGGCCTCGATGTCCTGGACGTCGTTGATGCTCTGCCCGGTGGCCAGCGCCCCCAGCTGGATCGCCTCGACGGCGTCGTCGCGGATGGTCACGCGGCCCTTGTGGTCGTCCTTCCACATCTCCTTGATGGAGGTCGGCGGGGTGTCGAAGGCCTTGTCGTTGATGGCGACGGTGGTCAGGCCCCAGGTCCAGGGCACGCCATAGGTCTTGCCGTCGACATTGAGCATCTTCGACTGGGCCTGCGCCTCGTTGAGGTCGCCGTAATTGGCGATCTTGGCGGTGTCGATGGGCTGGACCAGCTTTTCGTCGAGCGCCTGCTGCATGAAGGCGGCGTTGATCATCACGACGTCGTAGAGGCCGGGATTGGTCCGAAGCTTCGTCAGCATCTCCTGTTCGGAGTTGAAGAAGTCGTTGACCACCGTGTCGCCGGTCATCTCCTCGAAGGCCTTGGTGGCGAAGGGCTCGTCGGCGCCGTAGCCCTTCCAGTTGAGGACGTGGAGGTCCTTCGCCATCGCCGTCGTGCCGGACAGGAGCAGGCCGAGGCCTGTGAGGATTGCGGTTGTCTTGTTCATCGCTGGTTTCCTTTCGGCCGTCTGCGGCCGGTTCAATGACCCATGTTCGTCGCGCCGGTTTCTCGCCGGTCTTGGTCCGCAAGGGACAGGAAGTGGCCGATCTCGTCGTGGGACGGGCCGCAGGCGCCGCCCTGCCGCGTCACCGAGATCGCCGAGGCGGCATTGGCGTATCTGACCGCATCGACGGCCGAGAGGCCGCGGGCGAGGGCTCCGACGAAGGCGCCGACATGGGTGTCGCCGGCGCCGTTGGTGTCGATCGCCGCGACGGCGAAGCCGCGCACTTCGACCGGTGAAGCCTCGCGCGTCAGGAGATGGGCGCCGTTCTCGCCGTCGCGCAGGACGATGCCGCCCGCGCGCGGCATGCGGCCGGCCAGGATCGCTGCGGCCGCGTCGAGGCTCGCCTCGCCGCCGGCGATGGCCGCGATCTCTCGCCTGTTGGCGCTCATCCAGGCAGTCCGCGCCAGGATCCGGGCGAGGGCATCGGCGGGAATGTCGGCGACGACCGGCGTCGGATCGAAGATCACCTGTACACCCTCATCCAGCGCGTCGACGAGGGCAAGGACGGCCTCGCGGCTGTCCGGATAGGACAGGACGTAGCCGCTGACGGCCAGCCAGTCGCCCGGCGCCATCCGCTCGGCGAGGGTCTCCAGATCCTTCGCATGGGCCTCGGCGCCGGGAAAGGAGACGAAGGAGCGCTCGGCATCCGGCGTGATCAGCACCACGCAGTTGCCGCTGTCGATGCCGTCGAGCGGCGGCAAGAGGACGTCGATGCCTTCTGCGGCGAGGAACGCCCGCAGCGCGTCGCCGTCCGGCCCGGTGCCGAGATAGCCGCCGCAGGCGGTGGCAAGGCCGGTGCGGCGCGCCGCCGTCATCATGTTGACGGCGCCGCCCGGCGAGCGGGCAAAGCGCGTCGCCATCAGCTCGTCCGCCCGGCGGGGCAGGCCGGGAACGTGATAGACATAGTCCATCACCGCGCCGCCGATATGGACGAGCCGCGCCATGGTCAGGCCGCTTCCGTGGTCGGCGAGGGCGTCGGCGCGGCGGCATGGCGAAGGGCGAGAAGGCCCTCGGCGAGCCGCGCCGCATGGGCGAGGTCGAAGCCTTGCAGTTCGGCGATCCGGGCGACCGGCAGGCCGGACCGTCCGCTCGCCGCGCCCGCCATCGCCCCGGCGATGGCGCCGATCGTGTCGGTGTCGCCGCCGAGATTGGCGGCGATGACGGCGGCGCGCCAGGGATTGCCGTTGGCGGCGGCCACCACCGCGAAGGCGGCCGGGATCGATTCCTGCGAGGCCACCGAGGTGCCGACGAGGTCGACGATCGCCGCGATGGCCGCCTGTTCGTTGACGCCGGAGACCAGCTCGCGGGCCCATGCGATGCGCGCCGCGATGTCCGGCGCGGCCGTCCAGGCGCCGACATGGCGGGCGGCCCGGGCCGCCTCGATGCCGCGCTCGGCCGCCTCGTTCCAGCCCATCCCGTCGATCGCCGCGCTGATCGCCGCGGCGACGGCGGAGGCCGAGGCAATGGCGACGCTCGTTGCGTGGGTCGCAGCGCAGCTCTCCTCGACCTTGGCCACCAGCCGGTCGAGCGGATCGACCGGCCATGCGATGCCGACCGGCGCGATGCGCATCGCCGCGCCGTTGGTTGTGCCCTCGCGGCCGGCCTCTTCGGGCGGCGTACCTTCGCGGATCAGGTCGATTGCCCGCTTGGTGGAGGGTCCGAGGAGGTCGTAGCTGCCGCGCGCCTTGACGTCTGTCTCCCAGGCGAGCAGCCGATCCACCCAGGCGCCGTGGTCGAAGCGGTCGGGGCTTTCCAGAAGCTGCTCGGCGAGCAGCAGCGTCTGCTCGGTGTCGTCGGTGATCATGCCGGCGGGCAGTCCCCGCGAGACCGGGTGATCCTCGCTCGGCGGCACGAAGCGCTCGACATAGCCGTAGCTCCGCCGGATCTCGTCCGGCGACAGCAGCTGCGTCGGCATGCCGAGCGCGTCGCCGAGGGCGCCGCCGACGAGCGCCCCCATGGCGCGGTCGAATTGCTGGTCGTTGGCGTCGGCCATGGTCAGAACTCTCGATGCAAGGCGAAATGGGAGGGATTGAGCAGGCTGGTGATGTGCTCCATCACGCGGCCTTCGCGGGTGCGGATGACGCGGCGGGTGCGCAGGAACATCGCGCCGGGCTCGCAGCCGATGATGCCGGCGTCCTCGGCCCCGAGGGGCACGGCGTCGATCCACTCCTCGCCGTGGTCGGGGTGGAGCCCGGCCTCGCGCAGCGTCGCCTGCAGCGAGCCGTCGCGCAGGCCCTTCACCGGCAGGGTCTCGATCTCGGGCATCATCGGGATGCGCGAGTGCTCGATGGAAATTGGATGGCCGTCCACCGCATGGGTGCGGATGCGGTCGAGGGCGATGAATTCGGAGCTTTCCAGGCCGAGCTTTTCGGCGAGCGCCGGGTCCGAGACGATCTCCAGCCGCAGCGTCCGCGTCACGGCGTTGGCGCCGGCCTTTTCCAGCGCCTTGGTCCAGCCCGCCTCGTCGGCGACGACGTTGCCGTCGAAGGTGACGAAGGAGCCGATGCCGACGCTGGTGGTGATCAGCCCGCGGCGCGCCAGCTCGCTGAGGCTCTTGCGGACGGTCGAGCGGCTGACCGAGAAGCGCCGTACCAGCTCGTTCTCGCTCTGCAGCTGGTCGCCATGGGCGAGCTGGCCGGAGCGGATCTCCTTTTCCAGGATCCGGGCGATCTTCTCCGGTTTTCCGGAGGCGATCGCGGAGGAAGCCACTGTCCGCGCCACTGTCTGAACCTGTCCATCATACTTGTCTGTACCTGTACTTTTCAGGATCGGTCACGGCTTGTCAATCGGGAAATCGCGCAGACGGATCGGTCTTGATGGAGAAAACCGTCACGCCCGCGCCCGGCTCCAGGGCCGGCGGTCGCACGAAGCTCGCGCGGCGCCGTTCAAAGTCCGGGGTTCATGGATTGGGGACACCTTCGGCAACGCAGGGCTCACGCATCGCCCGCTTCATCTGACGGAACCACCCCTGCCTGAAACGCAAGAGGCCCGCGCCGGAGCGCGAGCCTCTCACATCCCTGGCCGGCGAAGCCTCGCCGGCTGTCTGCTCGATCAGGCGGCGGCGTGCCGGCCCGCAAGGCCCGGTATGCGCAGCGAGGAGTCGGCGGTGGCGATGAAGTCCTCGGCAAGATCGGTCCGGCTGCGTGTCGCAAGGCTCACGACGACGAACAGGGCGGCCGAGACCGGGAAGCCGAGGATGCCGGCGTTCAGCCCCAGGATCGAATTGCCGGTCAGATACATCGCGACGACGAAGATGCCGCCGCCGACGATCGAGGCGAGCGCCCCGGCGGCGGTGCCGCGCTTCCAGAAGAACGCGCCGACGATCGCCGGAACGATGACCACGAGGCCGGTCGAGGCGGCGACCGCCAGGACCGCGATCAGGCTGAACTGCATGGCGGCAAAGCCGAGCGCGATCAGCGAGATGATCGGGATGATCACCTTGCCGATCATCAGCTGCTTGCGGTCGTCGGTTCTTGTCGCGACATTGGCATAGACGTCGCGGGCGACCATCGAGGAGAGCGTCAGGAGGATCGAGTCGATCGTCGAGACGGCCGCCGCCAGGATGCCGACCATCACGACGACGCCGAGCACCGGCGGCACGAAGTCCGAGGCGAGAAGCGTCGAGGTGGCGAGATCGGCATTGGCGAGATCGGGGAAGGCGACATAGGCCGAGAAGCCCCAGAGCACCGACACCAGCGTGTAGACGAAGCCGAAGGCGAGGAAGATCATCAGCATCCGCCGCAGCGCGCCGAGCGAGGCGGGCATGAACAGGCGCTGGGAGACCTGCGGGTTGGAGATCGCGAAGAAGAACCACGGGATCGTCAGGCCGAGGAAGGTGGTGAAGGAGAACAGGCCCGGGCCGGGAACCGTCAGCATGGCCGGGTTTCTCTCCGCCACGGCGTCGAACAGCGCCGTGAAGCCGCCGAGCTCGGCGACGACGAAGCCGACGACCGCGACCGAGGCGACGATCATCACCAGCGCCTGCAGGCTGTCGGTCCACATCACCGAGCGGATGCCGGCGATATAGGAGAAGGCGATGGCGAGCACCGTGGCGACGATGATGCCGGCGCCGAAGGAGATCGCCCCGTCGCTCATGCCGGCGAGGAGATAGCCGACGCCCGCGAGCTGGACGGCCGCATAGGGCACGAGGAAGATGCAGCTGGCGACGGCCGCGGCCATCGCGACCCAGCGGCTGCCATAGCGAGCGCCGAGCATCTCGGACGGCGTGACGAAGCCGAACTTCTTGCCGACGGCCCAGAAGCGCGGGCCGAAGATCGCCACCAGCGAGACGCCGGCGAAATAGACGATCTCGAAGCCGAGCGCGCCGACGCCGCCCTTGTAGGTGAGGCCGGCGAGGCCGACCATCATGAAGGCCGAATAGGTGGTGGCGGAGTAGGAGAGGGCGGAGACGAGGCCGCCCATGGAGCGCCCGCCGATGAAGTATTCCGACATGGTCGCGGCTTCGCCGGAGCGCGACATGTAGGCGACGACGAGCGAGGCGACGATGTAGATCGCGACGCCGATGAGAATGAGGGTGACGCTCACTGGTCTTCTCCCCCGAAGCTGGCGGTGGCCATGGCGTTGACGCCGATCACCAGGAGGCCGGCGACGGTCCAGAACAGGAAGGCGCCCTTCCAGCTCGCAACGTCTCCGAGGAGGACATACGGCACGAAATAACAGGCTGCGATCAGCAGCGCCATCAAGCCGAGACTGAGTTTTCGCAAGGCATTCTCCTCCCAACAAAGCGGGGTTTCGGGACTTTCGATCGGGCATAGCTCTGCCGTCGCCGGACCGCTGTCCTGCCGACGTCGAGATGTACAGCGCGGTGGCAAAGAGCGCACCGCCTTTGTCGTGGAACCGGCGGCTGCGGCCCTGTCGCCGCGCCGTGCCGAATGATTTTCAGCGGTCTGCCAGGCCCTTCAGCCAGGCCAGCACGTCGTCGCTGTCGGTGACGTCGGCGTATTTCTGGCCCATGTCGTAGAGATTGGCGTCATGGGGCGCCTTCGCCCGGTCGGCGCAGCAATCGGCCGGCACCAGCACGTTGAAGCCGGACTGCACCGCATCGACGACGCTGGCCCGCACGCAGCCTGATGTCGTCGCGCCGGTGACGACGAGGGTATCGACGCCGGCGCCGGTGAGGATCGCGGCGAGGTTGGTGCCGAAGAAGGCCGAGGCGCCGTGCTTGACGATGAGCGCGTCATCCCCGGTCATGCCGCAGGCGGCGTCGATCTCGACGAGGCGGGTGCCCACCATCAGCGCCGCCATGCCGGTCGCCTTCTTCAGCCAGGGCAGGCTGTCGCGCTCCAGCGGCGTGTAGGCGATGGTGGTGTAGATCACCGGCATGTCGGCGGAGCGGGCGAAATCCGTCAGCCGGCGCGTCGCGGCGATCTCGGCGCTCATGTCGGCGGCGGTCGGGTACTGCGTGTCGGAAAAGCCGTAGCTGAAGTCGACGACGAGGATCGCGGGCTTGTCGCCGCGCGGGACGCTCGCGCCGAAGCCGGCATCCTTGTAGACGGTTTCCTGGGTCATGCGGCTTTCCGGCGGCTCGATCGACGATGATGGAAGACCGCCACGATCCCTGTCGGACCGCGGCGGAGGCAAGGCGAGGCGCTCAGTTGCGCGCCATCTGCATCTCTTTGACGACGATGTCGCCGTCGATGACGATCGGCTCGTCGTCGAGGAACAGCGAGCAGCCGCGCATCGGGATGTCGAGGTGGCAGGCGGTGTCGTTGGGGCCGCCGAGCTCGTTGTTCGGCCCGGTCGAGAACATCACGTTGCCGTAGTAGGAGCGCGGCTCCATGCCCATGCCGCCGGGGAATTCGCCCGGCACCATGCGGTGCCACTTGGCATGCGGGTTCATGCCCCAGCCGACATGGCTCATGCCGAGGCCGCGCTTGTCGTTGAAGCCGTCCATGTAGCTCTTCACCAGCTCGGCATCGAGGCCGCCGCGGATGTCGGTGATCCAGCCCTTCTCGATCGTGTAGGTGATCGGATCGCGGACATACATGTTCTGCGGCAGGAGGATGTCGCCGGGCGCGACGACGATCTGGCCGTCGACGCCGTCGTCGTCACCGCCGGTGAAGACGAAGCCCGACGGCCAGTGGTCCCAGCGGCCCGGCTCGTCGGTGCAGGCGTATTCGGTGACGGTCGGATAGGTGTTGAGCTTGTAGGTGACGTCGGTCCCGTGCGGCGAGGTGATCCGCATCACCTTGGCCTTGGCGAGAATCTCGCCGCCGATCTCCACCTTCTCGCGGATCTCCTTGGTCGGCAGCATGCGGGCGAGAAGCTCCGGCGGCTCGACGGCGGTGAGGATGCGGGTGCCGGCGGCCTGGATCGCCATCTGCTCGGGCGAGAACAGGAGGAAGATGCAGTCGATCAGCATGTCGCAGCGCTTCAGCGCCTCGACCGCGTCGGGCATCGCCGCAAGCCCGGTCTGGCCGACCGCCCAGGCGCCCGTCGGCGGCACCGCGGGCAGCCGCATGTGGTACATCTTGGCGCCGAGCCGGGAGCCGGCGGCCATGAAGGCGTCGGCATAGTCGAGCCGCTCGGAGCCCTGCGTCAGGACGATGAGCTTCTCGCCCTCATGAACGCCGGACATCTTGAGCTGGTGCAGGCAGATCTCGGTGAAGCTGAACGGATCCATCGTCGCTGTCCTTCCCTGTTCGTCTCGAAAGGCCGTCAGGCCGAAAAATCCAGGACAGCCTCGAGGAAGCCCTCGAAATTGTCCCACGGGATCATGTGGCCGGCACCTTCGACGGTGCGCACCTCGATCGCCGGGGCGAGCTCCCTGATCTCTGCGACATCCTCGTCACGGATCACCGCCCTGGCGCCGGCCACGACGAGGCGCATCGGCAGTGTCAGATGCGGCAGGTCCTGGTGGATGTCGTCGGTGTGGAAGCCCTTGAACGCCGTGTCGATGGCGTCGAGCTGGCAGGTGTGGAGCCATTCGGCGCGCAGCGCCCGCTGCTCCTCGCTCCAGGTCGGGCAGAATTCCTTCATGTCCTCGGCCGAGCATCCCTTGTCGGCCATGAGGATCGAATCCTCGTACCACGGCCATTTCGACGGGTATTCGCGCCGGCCCGGCCCGGAGACCGGAGGATCGACGAGGACGAGACCGGCAAAGGCGTCGGGGGCGAGGCGGGCGGCGCGGATGGCATTGCGGGCGCCCATCGAGTGGCCGAGGACGATCGGCTTGCCGAGGCCGGCGGCCTTGGAGACTTCGATGGCGTCACGCGCCATGGCGTCGAGGGAATAGTCGAGCTCGCCCGCCTGGGAGAGGCCGCGGCCCCGCACGTCGAGGACGTGGACGTCGAACTTTTCCGTCAATCTCTCGGCGACGAAGCCCCAGGTGATCGCCGGCGAGGTGATGCCGGGAATGAGCAGCATCGCCGGGCCCTTGCCCGGATAGTGGATCAGGTGCTGGCGAATGCCGTTGGCGTGGACGTTGTAGCCGAAGGCCATGAGGGCTCCTCCTGGGTTTTCGTCTTCTGTCCGGATCAATACATGCCCGAAAGCAGCGTGCCGCCGCCGGGCACGCGGGTGTCGAGGCCGAGCGCCTTCAGCATCGACCAGGTGGTGGCGATGGCCGCCGTCAGCACCGGCTTGCCGGTCTGCGCCTCGACCATGGAGACGGCGGCGAGGGACGGCATCTGGACGCAGGCCGACAGGACGATCGCATCGACGTCGCCGACCTCGAGCTCGCCCACGATGCCGGGCAGCTTGGCCGTATCGTGGGCTGCGACGGCGAGATTGTCGGAGATTTCCAGCGCCCGCGAGGTCGAGACCTCGATCCCCTCATTGGCGATGTAGTCGACCACCATGGCGGTGAGCGGTTTCATGTAGGGCGCGACCACCGCGACCTTCCTGGCGCCGATCGCCTTGATGCCGTCGCACAGGGCGCCGGCGGAGGTGACCACCGGGGCCGGGTTGCCGTTGTCGACCGTCACCTGGTGCAGCCGCCGGGCGGATTCATTGTGGTAGCCGTGGCCCATCGACATGATCGCGACGAGGCAGGCATAGCCCATCACGTCGACGCGGGCGTCGGAGAGTTCGAGGGCGCAACGGTCGCTCTGGCCGTCCATCGCGGCCAGCTCTTCCTTGGTCACGTGCTTCATCCGCATGCGCGACGAATGGAAGGTGAAGCGCTCCGGTGCAATCGTCTCGCGCAGGCGCAGCAGCGCCGGGATCTCCGTCTCCATGGTGACGTTGGAACTCGGGACGATCTGGCCGATGCGGATCGGTGTCATGGGCGCAACCTCGATAGTGTCATTTCCGTGATGCTACGCCAATTGTTTGTATAGAAACAAGTTCCCCCGGCGAGATTTTTCGCATCATGAGAAATATCAACGGATTATCTGGATAATTCGCGAATCTGCGCCTGTCGTTAATGAGAGATTGACGCAATATTGGGCACAGCGCGCAGCGGCTTTGCGCGCCTGCGGAACCGGCGATCGCCTCTGCCCGTCAGGTCGTCTTCGCCGGAGAATGCCGACGGCGCAGGAGCGGAGATCCCGCGCAGCGTCGGCTGGCTCGCAATTCCCTCAGCAGAGCTTTGCCAGAAGCCGGAGGAAGGTTTCGCGCTCGGCCTTGGTCAGGGGCTCGAGCGTCGCCTCGGTGATGCCCTTGACCACGGGAATTGCGTCGCGGATCAGCGCGCGGCCCTTCTCGGTCGACTGCAGCAGGTAGCGCCGCTTGTCGTTGGGGTCCTTCTGCGTCGTCAAAAGGCCCTGATTCTCGAGGCGCGAGATCACCCCCTTCGTCGTCGCGGCATCCATGGCGACGAGCCGCCCCAAGGCGTTCTGCGAGATCGGGCCGGGCTCGGCGAAGAGCCGGAACAGCGTCGAGAACTGGGTCGGCGTCAGGCCCCCGATGGTCGAGCGGGCGAAGATCGTCATGTGGCGCTGATAGGCCTTGCGCAACAGGAAGCCGACCTGCTCGTCGAGGACGTAGCCGAGGAACGGATCGTCTCCACCACCACTGCCAGTCGCCACGCCGAGGCCCTTTCCCGTATCCGTCCGATCGCTGGTTGCCACGTTCGCGGATGGCCGACAAGCGCGGGTTGCGGAGGCTGCCACGGGATACCGGCGGCAACGCTCCCGGACAGGGTTTTCATCCGAGAATTGTTTGTGTACAAGTGAATTTTTGCGGCAAGCAGCTTTTCTTGTCGCCGAGGCATCCGCCGACGGGGGTGACGCAGGACGATGGATCGGTCGATCGAGATTGCCGTGAATGGCACACGCCACGCCTTCGCCGTCGACGACCGGCGCAGCCTCCTCGACGTCCTCCGGAGCGATCTCGGCATCACCAGCCCGAAATATGGCTGCGGCCTCGCCCAGTGCGGCGCCTGCACGGTGCTGGTCGACGGCGCGCCGGCCCGCAGCTGCGTGCTCCGCGCCGCCAAGGCCGACGGCGCCGCGGTCACCACTCTGGAAGGTCTCGCCGATGCCGCCACCGGCGCGCTGCATCCGGTGCAGCAGGGCTTCGTCGAGGCGGCCGGCGCGCAATGCGGCTACTGCCTGAACGGCATGATCATGTCGGCGCTGGCGCTCTTGTCGGCCAATCCCGACCCGCGCGAGGACGACGTGCGCTCCGCGCTCCGCCACAATCTCTGCCGCTGCGGGACCCATGCCGAGATCGTCGCCTCGGTGATGCGGGCGGCCGAACTGATGCGGGAGGCGGCCGGCAACCCGGCGAGGGACGACGCGGCGCCCGCAGAGAGGGCCGCCGTCGTTTCGAAGGCCCGCGAAGGAGCCCCCGCGTGAGCGGCGACTACGGGCGCATCCTGGTCTTCCGCGAGGCGGGCGCGGCGCGCGAAGTCTTCCTGTCCTTCGACACCTTCGGCATCGCCATCGGCTTCAACGGCCATGTCGATCTCGGCACCGGCATCGAGACGGCGCTGTCGCAGATCGTCGCCGAAGAGCTCGACCTGCCGCTCGACCGGGTCCGCATGGTGCTCGGCGATACCACCCGGACGCCGAACCAGGGCCCGACGATCGCCTCCGAGACGATCCAGATCACCGCGGTCCCGCTGCGCCACGCCGCCGCCCAGATCCGCCGCGAGCTCGCCCTGCGCGGCGCCAGGCGGCTGAACGCTCCGGCCGCCCGCGTCACCCTGTCCGACGGCGCGGTCCGCTGGAAGGAGACGGTCGCGACTTATGAGAGCCTGATTGCCGGCGAGGAGGTGGCCCTCCTGCTGGACGAGGCGACGCCGGTCAAGGACCCGAAGGACTACACGGTCGTCGGTCGATCGGCGGCGCGGGTCGATCTGCCGGCCAAGGTCACCGGCAGCCACCCCTATATCCACGACGTCTTCGTCGACGGCATGGTCCACGGCCATGTCGTGCGGCCGCCCTATCACGGCCGCGACTCCGGCGCCTTCATCGGCCACAGCCTCGTCGGCTTCGACGACGCGGCGGTGCGCGCGATGCCGGGCTTCCTCGCCGTCGTCCGGCGGGGCGACTTCCTCGGCGTCGTCGCCGAGCGGGCGGACCAGGCCGAGGCGATTGCCGAAGCGCTGCCGGTGGAATGGCTGCTGCCGCCGGAGCTGCCGGACATGGCCAGCCTCGCCGAGACGATCCGCAGCCAGCCGGCGACCCCGCGCAGCTGCGACGCCACCGGCGATTTTGCCGCCGGCATCGCCCAATGCGACGTCCGGCTGGAGCGGACCTATGTCTGGCCCTATCACCTGCACGGCTCGATCGGCCCGTCCTGCGCCATCGCCGACTGGAATGCCGGCGAGCCGATCGTCTGGTCGGGCTCCCAGAACCCCCACATGCTGCGGGCCGATCTCGCCAATCTGATGCAGCTCGACGAGGCGCGGATCGACATCCGCCGTTACCAGGCCGCAGGCTGCTACGGCCGCAACTGCGCCGACGACGTCTGCGGCGACGCGCTGCTTCTGTCGCACGCCACCGGCCGGCCGGTGCGGGTGCAGCTGACGCGGGCTCAGGAGCATCTCTGGGAGCCGAAGGGGGCGGCCCAGGTGATGGACGTCGAGGGCGGCCTGAAGGACGGCGCCTTCCACGCCTACAGTCTCGATTCGTGGTATCCGTCCAATCGCGGGCCGAACCTCGCTTTGCTCCTCACAGGCCGGGTTTCGCCCGAGCCGCGCCCGTCGGACATGGGCGACCGGACGATCATCCCGCCCTACCGGATCGCGCACAAGGCGATCACCGTCCACGACATGGCGCCGATCGTGCGCGCCGCCTGGATGCGCGGTGTCTCGGCGCTGCCCAACACCTTCGCCCATGAGAGCTTCGTCGACGAGCTGGCATACGAGGCGGGGGAGGACCCCGTCGCCTTCCGGCTCGCCCATATCGACGATCCCCGCACCGCCCATCTCATCCGCGAGAGCGCCGAGAAGGGCGGCTGGGAGGCGCGCACCGCGCCGCGCAGGCGCCGCGAGGGCCGCATGGCCTATGGCCAGGGCTTTGCCTTCGCGACCTATGTCCACGGCGCCTTTCCGGGCACCGCGGCGGCCGCCTCCGCCTGGGTCTGCGACGTCGCGGTGGACATGGAGACCGGCGAGGTGCAGCTCACCCGCGTCTTCGTCGGCCAGGACCAGGGCCTCGTCATCAATCCCGACGGGGTGCGCCACCAGATCCACGGCAACGTCAACCAGACCGCCGGCCGGGTGCTCAAGGAAGAGCTGAGCTTCGACGAGATCACCGTCACGGCGCAGAGCTGGGCGACCTATCCGCTGCAGACCTTCCCCGAGACGCCGGCGATCGAGACGATGCTGGTCGAGCGCTCCGGCGATCCGGCCCTCGGCGTCGGCGAAAGCGCCGCGGTGCCGGCCGCCGCGGCCATCGCCAACGCGATCTTCGACGCCACCGGCATCCGCATGCGCGAGGCGCCGTTCACGCCGGAAAAGATGCGCGCCGCCCTCGGCATCGCCGGGGCTGCGCAGCCTGCCGCCATCGCCGGCCCCGTCGCCGCGCTCTCCTGGCGCGACCGGCTCGCGGGCAGAGGACTCGGCTCGAAGGCGAACGGCGCAACCGGCTCGGGCAAGGGCACGGGAGCCCGCAAGATGGGCCTGGCCGCCCTTCTCGGCGGCTCGCTGACGGCCGGCGCCCTGGCGCTGCCGATCCACCGGGCGATCCCGCCGACGCCGGCGCCTCCGGCCGCGAGCTTTTCGGCCGAACTCCTGGCCAAGGGCCGGGAGGTCTTCGCCGCCGGCAACTGCGCCGACTGCCACACCGTACAAGGCGGCTCGCCCAACGCCGGCGGCCTTCCCGTCGAAACGCCCTTCGGAACGATCTACACCTCCAACATCACGCCCGACCCCGAGACCGGCCTCGGCAACTGGAGCTTCGAGGCCTTCGAGCGCGCCATGCGCAAGGGCGTCTCGCGCGACGGCACCAACCTCTATCCGGCCTTCCCCTACACCTCGTTTGCGAAGATGAGCGGCGACGACATGTTCGCGCTCTATGCCTATCTGCAGACGCTCGAGCCGGTGCGCCGGGAAACGCCGCCCGCCGAAATGGCCGTGCCGTTCAACCTCCGGCCGCTCAATGCCGCCTGGAACGCGCTCTATCTCGGCTCCGGGCCGCTCGCGCCGGTGGCGCAGAAGAGCCCGGAATGGAACCGCGGGCGATATCTCGTCGAGGCGACCGGCCATTGCAGCGCCTGCCACTCGCCCCGCAACGCCCTCGGGGCCGAGATGGGCGGCGACGCGGCCCTCTCCGGCGCGCCGGTCAAGGGCTGGTACGCGCCGGCCATCGCCGGCACGGCCGCCGCGAGCTTCGGCTGGGACGAGGAACGCTTCTACCAGTATCTGCGGACCGGCGTTGCCGGCGATCTCGCTGCCGCCGCCGGCCCGATGGCCGAAGTCGTCGCCAATCTGCGGGAGCTGCCGGACAGCGATATCCAGGCGATGGCGGTCTATCTCGCCTCGCTGGCGCCGGACGGGACAGGGGGGTCCGAAACCGCCGCCGGCCAGACGGCCACCCCGCTGCCCGACGCGACGCACCGCCTGTTCGAAAGCGCCTGCGCGGTCTGCCACGAGCCGGCCGTCGCCAATCTGGCGACCGCCGCCAAGGTGCCGCTGTCGCGCAGCGCGGCGGTGCGCTCGTCTGACGACGAGGCGCTGCGCACCGTCATCCGCGAGGGGATCGAGGCGCCGCTGTCGCTTGCAACGCGCGACATGCCCGGCTTCGCCGCGGAACTGACGGGCGCACAGATCGACGCGCTCGCCGCCTATGTCCGCACGCGCTACGGCGCTGCGGCCCGGTAGGGTACGACCGGATGAGTGGGAACCACCCGTCCGGCGGGGCGGCGGCACGGGGCGAAAAGGGGCTTTACAGCTCCGGGATAATTGTTAGTATACAAACAAATTACAGCGACAGGACAGGGTCATGACTTCCATCGAAACGGTCGACATCGCGGTCATCGGAGCCGGGCTCGGCGGCGCCGCAGCCATGGCGCTCCTGGATCATGCGGGCTTCTCCGTCCACACCTTCGAGCAGGCGCCCGAATTCAACCGTCTCGGCGCCGGCATCCACATCGGCCCGAACGTGATGAAGATCTTCCGCGAGATCGGCCTCGAGGACCGGCTCGCCAAGATCGGCTCGCATCCCGATTTCTGGTTCTCCCGCGACGGCAACACCGGCGACTACCTGTCGAAGATCCGGCTCGGCGAGTTCGCCCGCAAGGAATACGGCGCGCCCTACATCACCATCCATCGCGGCGACATGCATGCCGTCCAGATCGAGGCCCTGCCCCAGGACCGGGTGCATTTCGGCCACAAGCTGACCGCCATCGAGGAGCGCGAGGCCGACGTCCTCCTCTCCTTCGACAATGGCCGCCAGGTCGCGGCCAAGCTCGTCATCGGCGCCGACGGCATCAATTCGGCAATCCGCGAGATGCTGCTGGGCGTCGAGAAGCCGCGCTTTTCCGGCTGGATCGGCCACCGGGCGCTGGTCAATGTCGACAAGCTGCGCGCCTCGGGCCTCGAATTCGAGGCCTGCGTGAAATGGTGGTGGGAAGCCTCCCGCCACATCATGGCCTACAACACCAAGGGCGACGGCTCGGAATACTACTACGTCACCGGCGTGCCCGTGGACGGCTGGGAGCACGACACCGCCTTCGTCGATTCCTCGCGCGAGGAGATGGAGGCGATCTTCGGCAACTCGCATCCCGTCGTGAACGCCCTGATCGATGCCACCGAAGAGGTCACCAAGTGGCCGTTCTGGAACCGCGATCCGCTCAACCTGTGGAGCCGCGGCCGCCTCTGCCTCCTCGGCGATGCCTGCCACCCGATGCGCCCGCACATGGCGCAGGGCGCCTGCATGGCGATCGAGGACGCTGCGGTGCTGACCCGCTGCCTCACCGAATGCGGCACGAAGAACTACGCCGAGGCCTTCCAGCTCTACGAGCGCACCCGCCGCGACCGCGCCACCAAGGTGCAGACCATCTCCAACGCCAACACCTGGCTGAAGGAGCCGGAAGATCCGGCCTGGGTCTATGCCTACGACCCGATGACCGCCTCGCTCGGCTGAGGCCTCGTCCGCTTCGGCTGGGACCCCGCGGCTTGTCGAACGCCGCCCGCCGATCGATCCTCGCCCGAAGCGCGACAACCCTGCCGCCCGGGCGAGGAAGGCCGTCCCCCGGGCCATGGGAACGGGCCGGAAGGGGCTGAGCCCGCCTGCCTCCGGCGCCGGCAAACCACGTCAGCCACCGCCTCGGTCACACGTGCACCTGAAATCTCGGCTAGAGTGCTCGAAGATCCCGGAGCTTCGAGAGGCGTGTCATGAGCATCCGCAATTTCGACGCACTGTTTTCGCCGCGTTCGATCGCCTTGGTCGGGGCGAGCGACGTGCCGAGGTCCGTCGGCAACGTCGTGGCGCGCAACCTCCTTGCGGCAGGCTTTGCCGGTCCCGTCATGCTGGTGAACCCGCATCACCGCGAGATCGAGGGCCGGCCCTGCCACCGCTCCATCGCGGCGCTTCCCGAGGTGCCGGACCTTGCCGTCGTCGCGACGCCGGCGAGGACCGTCCCCGGCGTCGTCCGGGAGCTCGCCGAGGCCGGCTGCCGGGCCGCGGTGGTGATCTCGGCCGGCCTCGACGTGGCGTCGGGCGCCTCGACGCTGCGCCAGGAGATGCTCGACGCGGCGCGCCCGCATCTGATGCGGATCGTCGGGCCCAACTGCCTCGGCCTGATCTCGACGCCCTCCGGCATCAATGCGAGCTTCGCCCATCTGACGCCACGGGCCGGCGACATCGCCCTCGTCAGCCAGTCCGGCGCCATCGTCACCGCGGTGCTCGACTGGGCCGACGCGCGGGGCATCGGCTTTTCCCACGTCGTCTCCCTCGGCGACATGGGGGACGCCGATTTCGGCGATCTCCTCGACTATCTCTCCACCGACCGGGCCACCCGCTCGATCCTGCTCTATGTCGAGAACGTCACCTTCGCGAAGAAATTCCTCTCGGCGGCCCGCATCGCGGCGCGCACGAAGCCGGTGCTGGTCATCAAGTCCGGGCGGAGCGCCGAAGGCGCGCGGGCCGCAAAATCCCACACCGGGGCGCTGGCCGGATCCGACATCGTCTACGATGCCGCCTTCCGGCGCGCCGGTGTGCTCAGGGTCGACACCATGGAGGAGCTGTTCGAGGCCGCGGCGACGATTTCGACGGGGATCCGCATCGGCGGCGACCGCCTGACCATCCTGACCAATGGCGGCGGCGCCGGCGTCCTCGCCGTCGACGCGCTGGAGAAGCTCGGCGGCCGTCTCGCCGACATGAGCGATGCCACCCGCGACGCTCTCGACGCCGTGCTGCCGCCGATGTGGTCCCGCGGCAACCCCGTCGACATCATCGGCGACGCCACCGGCGAGCGCTACGGCGCGGCGCTGGACGTTCTGATGGCGTGCCGCGAGAGCGACGCCATCCTCGTCCTCAACTGCCCGACGGCGGTGGCCGACGGCATGGAGGCCGGCGCCGCGGTGGCCGAGGCGGCGAAGCGGCGGCCGCGCTTCCCGCTGCTGACCAGCTGGCTCGGCGGCACGGCGGCAGGTCCCGTGCGGGCCTTCTTCGCCGCCGAGAAGATTTCGACCTTCGACAGCCCCGACGACGCGGTGCGCGCCTTCACCCAGCTCGTCGAGTACCGCCGCAACCAGGCGCTGCTGCTGGAAACCCCGAGCGCCGGGGTGATAATCGCCCCCGCCGACGTCGCCAAGGCCCGCGCCATCCTCGCGGCCGCCCGGAACGAGGGCCGCGCCGTCCTCAGCGAGTGGGAGGCGAAAGCCGTGCTGGCTCTGTTCGGGATCCCCACAGTGCCGACGGCCTTCGTCGCCACCGCCGAGGCGGTGGCGCGGGAGTTCGCCGCCATCGGCGCCCCAGCCGTCCTCAAGGTCGTCTCGCCGCAGGTCACCCACAAATCCGACGTCGGCGGGGTGCGGCTGAACATCGGCTCGGCCGCGGCAATGGCCGAAGCGGTCGCCGCGATGACCCGCGACGTCGAAAAGGCCGTCCCCGGCGCCCGCATCGCCGGCTTCACCGTCCAGCCCATGGTGTCGCGGCCGGATGCCCAGGAGCTGATCGCCGGCATCGCCTCCGATCCGACCTTCGGCCCGGTCATCCTGTTCGGCACGGGCGGCAAGGCGACCGAGGTGATCGGCGACCGCACGATCGGCCTGCCGCCGCTGAACTCGGTGCTCGCCCGCCGGATGGTCGAGTGTACCGAGGTGTCGAAGCTCCTTGCCGGCTTCCGCGACGTCGCCGCCGTCCCGATGGAGGCGCTGACCGACGTGCTGGTGCGGTTGGCGGAACTCGCCGTGCTCCTGCCGGAGGTGGCCGAACTCGACATCAACCCGCTCCTGGCGGACGGCGACGGCGTCCTCGCCCTGGACGCGCGCATCGCGCTGCGGGCAGGGGACGCGAGTGCCGCCGGGCCGGCGATCCGGCCCTATCCGCGCGAGCTGGAGCAGAAGATCAGCCTTCGCGACGGCGCCCGTTACCTCTTGCGGCCGATCCGGCCGGAGGACGAGGGAGCGCTGGCGGAAATGGTGCTGCAATGCGCCCCCGAGGATCTGCGGCTGCGCTTCATGGGCCCGATGAAGGCGCTGCCGCACCAGACGGCCGCGCGCTTCTCGCAGATCGACTACGACCGGGAGATGGCCTTTGTCGCCATCGAGCCGGAAAGTTCTTATGGCGAGGGCGCGATCTTCGGCGTCGTCAGGCTGGTGGCGGATCCGGAGAACGAGGCGGCGGAATTCGCCGTGCTGGTGCGCTCGGACATGAAGGGCAAGGGCCTCGGCTATCTCCTGATGACCGCCATCCTCGCCTATGGCCAGGCCCGCGGCCTGAAGCGCGTCTATGGCGAGATCCTGCGCGAGAACGTCACCATGCTGAAGCTAGCCCACGACCTCGGCTTCCGCGCCGAGCGCACGGAGAGCTTCAGCGATACCGCCCACGTGACGATCGAATTGGACCGGCTCGGCGGCAACGGTTGAGCGCCGCCCCGGCGACGCTCTTCTCCCGCCAGAAGTTTGGCGGGCCACGCCTGGTATCACGTCCGCTCGATGCTCGAGCGTGAATCCCTTGGCACTGGTCGAAGACCGGGGCCGAAGGCCTCAGGCGGGCTCGGCCACGGCCTCCCGCGCCAGCCGGTCAAAGGCCTCGTAGATGTCGGTCGTGGTGAAGGTCACCTCGCTCCCCTCGGGTATCCCGCGAAACCGCGGCAGGCTCGGCGCCGAGCCGGCGGTCAGGCGCCGGTCCACCCCGACACCGGAGACCCGCTCGACCTCACCGAGCACCATCCCCTCGCGGCGGACCTCGAAGAGGCCGGGCATGACCTCGTAGATGTCGAGGGCGTTGCGGCGGATGTGCCGGCCGCGCGGCGGCGGCGATTTTGGTGCAGGCTCGCCGGCATCGCGCAAGGACGCCGCAGGCGAGGGAACCGCAGGCGAGGTGGCCGAAGGGCGCGCAGGCGATGGGGCCGCAGGTTGCGTGGACAGGTTGCTTGCCGGGACATCGTCGGCCGGCGCCGACACTTCGAGGACGATGGGCTCCGAGGTTCCGCCTGATTGGGGATCGCCGAGGGCGCCAACGGTCGCTTCCGCCGCCGCCTCGTCGCCCTCGATCTTCTCGACCGGGGCGCTGCCCGTCCCGGCCTCGTCCACGGCCACGGCAGCTGCTTCGATCGCCTCCCGCGCCCGGCCGCCGTCCGCCGCGATCGCGGCGGGGCGGGAGATGGTCATCTCGGCGGTCCGGCGGGCGAGGAAGCGGATCAGCTTCTCCGCCTCGCCATCCGGGTCGTTGTACCAGTCGGTCGACCAGATCCGCCAGATCGACCAGCCGAGGCCTTCCAGCACCTTCTGGCGGATGACGTCGCGGTCGCGGATGGTGAGCCCCGTATGGAAGGGCGCGCCGTCGCATTCGATGCCGGCGACGAAGACCGACGGATCGTCCGGATGGCGCACCGCGAGGTCGATCCGGAACCCCTCGACGCCGATCTGGTGGACGACCTCGTAGCCGGCCGCCGAAAGTTTTGCCGCGACGAACTCCTCGAACGGGCTTTCGGCGTCCCGCATTTCCGCGTCGTCATAGACCGCGCCGCCGCGGGCATAGTCGAGGAACCCCTTGAAGACATGGACGCCGCGCGACGAGGTCGGCGTCGGCACGATGTCGCCGGTCTTCAGCGAGGTGACGATGATCATCGCGCGCTTCGCCCGGGTGAACAGGACGTTGAGCCGGCGATGGCCGGCGCCGCGGTTGATCGCGCCGAAGTTCTGGCGGACCTTGCCGCCGGGCTCGCTCGGGCCGAACAGCGTCGAGATGACGATCACGTCGCGCTCGTCGCCCTGGACGTTTTCGAGGTTCTTGACGAAGACCGGCTCGACCGTCTTCTCCCAGCGTTCCACATAGGCCCGCACGATCGGGTCGCTGGCGGCCAGGCGCTCGAATTCGGCGTTGATCAGGTCCCGCTGCTTGAGGTTCATCGTGGCGATGCCGAGGGAGAGGTCGCTGCCGTCCTCGGCCGCCTTGTAGATCAGCCGGCGGGCCTCCTCGATGGCCGCCTCGGCCTCCCTCGGATTGACGTTCGCCTGATAGATGCCGTCCACCTCGACGCAGCGCACGCCGGCCGTCTCGCTCTCGGCGGCGGCGGGAAAGATCACCAGCTCGCGGTCGTAGAATTCCCGGTTGGAAAAGGCGATCAGCGCCGGATGCTGCGAGCGGTAGTGCCAGCGCAGCCGCCGCTTGTGGGGCATGCGCGCGGCGGCGAGGTCGAGGACGCTCTCGGCGAGGTCGGCCGCCCCCGCCTCGTCGTCGCCATCCCCGTCGTCGTCGCTCTGGGCGGCGAAGAAGTCCGTCGGCGGCAGCTGCTTCTGGTCGCCGACGATGACGTATTGCCCGCCGCGGGCGAGCGCTCCGACGGCGAATTCCGGCTTCATCTGCGAGGCCTCGTCGATGACGACGAGGTCGAACGCCAGCGTGCCCGGCGGGGCGTATTGCGCCAGCGCGTGAGGGCTCATCATCAGGACCGGCTTCAGCGCCTGCAGGGCGGCGCCGGCCCGCTCCATCAGCTGCCGGATCGGGATGTGCCGCTTCTGCTTGCTCATCTCGTGCTTGATCAGGGCGAGCTGGGTATAGGTGCCGACCGCTCCGGAATCCTGGCCCCACGGCGCCGTCCCGGTCCGCTCCCTGGCGCTCGCCAGCACATTGTCCGCCTCGAGCCGGTAGAGCTCCGCCTCGGCGCGGCTAAAGCGGCTGCGGGCCGTGTCGAGCCGCCCGGTGGTCGATTGGCGGATCGGTGAGGCGGGATCCTGAAACGGCTTCTCCAGCGCCGTCTGGCAGCGCAGCAGCGCCAGGATGTCGGCCAGCGCCGCGACCGGCTTGTCCGCACCCACCTGGGTCGCGTAGAGCGGCAGCACTCCTGCCGCCGAGGCCTGCCCGAGATAGCGTTCCAGATTGGCGTGGAGGCGCAGCCCCTCGACGTCCTGAAGGGCCGTCGCGAGATCCCGGACGCGGTCGCCGATCCGGGCGTCGCGGGCAAGCGGCACGAAGCGCTCGCCGAGACGCTGGCGCAGCACGGCGCTCGCGGCTTCGAGCCTCGCCAGCTTGTCTTGAAGCGTCCGCGCATTCGTCTGGAGCGTGCGGATCGCGGCGAGACGCGCCGCACCGTCCGCGGCCGGCCCGGTCCCGAAGAAGGCCGCAAGGACCGGCGCTTCTGCAAGTTCCTCTGCCAGTCTTGCAGTAGCGGGATCGGCCGCCGCGATCTCGATCACGTTGCGGCTCTCGGCCGGCGCCGCCGCGATCGCCGTCTCGGTGCGACGGGCAAGGCTGTCCAGCCGGTCGGCGAGCCCGATCTCGTCGTCGAGGATCGGCGCCGACGGCCGAATGCCGGCCCGGCGGCCGGTGGCGGCGAATTCCCGCAATTCCTCCGCCCGCTGGCGCAGTCCCTCGGCGAGGGACGAAAGCGGCGTGTCCTTCGGCGCGCGCTCGATCAGGGCCGCCTCCGGGGCCGAGAGCAACTCCGAGGCGAGCGCCTCCGCCTCGATCTGCAGGGCCGCCCGGATGAGGTGATCGGCACTGCGGCGACGCAGGAAGGCCTCGACGTCCCGAAGGCAGGACGCCGCCTCGTCCAGCCCGTCGAAGGCCGTCTCAGACCCCTGCCAGTCGTCGCCGAAGGCCGCCTTGCCCTGTTCGTCGGCAAGGATCGCGGCCCACTCGTCGCTGGTCGCCGCCGCCTCGTGCAGGAGGCTGCGCAGCCGCGCCCGGTCCTCGGTGCCGCGGGCCAGAGTGCCAGCCGCCGCCAAGGCGCGCTTGGTGTCGCTGCTGAACAGCCGCGCGAACAGGCCGGCATCGCCGACGAGGTCGCCGATCTGCCGCAACTCGCGGGAGCTCATGGTTGCCGCCCGGCTGAGATCGATCACGGTGCCGAGCCGCCGCAGCCGCTCCTGCACCGCCCTGGAGCGATCGGCCAGCGCCTCCAGATGCTCGCGCCGCCGCTTGTTCGCGGTGAAGAACTGCAGGCTCCAGGCCCGCGCCGGATAGCGCCGGGCGATCGCGGCGAGCCCGGCGATGGTCTCGACGCTGGCCGCCACCGGCGGAAGATCCGCGCCGAAGCCCGCGATGCGCCCGCGCAACCGCGCCTCGACCGCGTCGAACTGCGCCGCGTTCTCGGTGAAGTCCTGCGCCCGGCGGTCCAGTTCCTCGATCGACACCCGGCTGAAACCCGTCGCCGCCAGCTGCCGCTGCAGCATCTCCAGCGCCGCCTCGTCGGCAAACGCCGCATCGACCAGCGCGGACCGTTCGTCCCGGACCCTCGCCAGCTCCGTCGCGGCAGCGAGCGTCTGCGGCCCGAGCCGCTGCTCGAACGCCGCGGCCGCCAGTCGCTCGGCTTCGGGCAGGGGCGCGGGCAGAACGAGGCCGCCCACGTCGGCGCAGAGCTTGTCCAGATCGGGTGCCGCCCGGTCGGCCAGGGCCGAACCGTCCGCCGTCTGCCCCAGCGTCGCCAGCGCCTCCTCGACCGCCCGGAGCGGGCCGTCGAGCTCTTCGCCGAGCTCGCGCAAGAGCGCGTCCTGGACATGCGGCTGGACCGGCAGGCCGCTCGCTGCGTGCCACGGGCTCGCGCGCAGGCCGCCGAGACGTTCCGCCACCGTCTCGGCGGCCGCGGCGAGTTCCTTCAACGTATCGGTCGCCTCGCGGAACACCGCTTCGTCGGCGAGATCGACGCCGGCGACATGGTGCGGCCGGATCGTCTCGGCCATCCGGCCGGACAGCGCCCGGCGCAGCGCCGTCTCCTGCCAGATCAGCTGCCAGGTCGTACGCTCGTGGCCCTTCGGCCGGTCCTGCAGCGCCGCGTGATAGGCGCGCAGCAGCCGGCCTTCGCGCTGCTGTTCGGAGCGCAGTCCGGCGAGCCGGCCCGGCGGCGTCTCGCCATTGTGGACGGCCGCCGCCAGCGAGGCCATCACCTCGGGCTTGGAGGTCTTTTCCGAGTGAAGTTCGAGGAGCGTCGGCCCGAGGCCGCGTTCGTCGAGGCGCTTGGCGACGGCTTCGAGCGCCGTGCGCTTCTCGGCGAGAAACAGGACGCGCCGTCCGGCGCCGATCGCCGCGGCGATGAGGTTGGCGATGGTCTGGCTCTTGCCGGTGCCGGGCGGCCCCTCGACGACGAGGTCCTTGCCCTCCATGGCGTCGAGAATCGCCGAATGCTGGGAGACGTCCGCCGGCATGACCAGCGGCGGGACGCGCCCGGCCCAGGCCTCGTCCTCGATCGGATGGTCGGCGCCGAAGCTACCGGCCGCCCCTTCCGTCGACAGGCCGCCGATCAGCCGCGCCAGCCCTGCATGCCGGCGCAGCCCGTCCTCGGGCCAGATCGTCTCGTCGAGATCGGCCCACAGGCCCATGCGCGGAAACGGGAAGATCGCGATGGTCACGAAGCGCCTCAGCCCGAGGAACTTCGCCTCGGCGAGCGCCGGCGCGAGCCGGGCGAAATAGTCTTCCGGGGTCTCCTCCGGCTCGACGGCGGGGAGCGCCACGCCATGGTCGCGCTTCAGAAGCTCCGCCAGCGCCAGATTGACCGACAGCTCGCCCTCCGGCGCGCTCGCCCAGAAATGATAGCTGCCGCCGACGATCTTGCGCCGCAGGTTGAGCGGCATCGTCAGGAGCGGCGCGTGGTAGGGCCCGGCCGTCGGCTGCTTGGGATCGATCCACTCGATGAAGCCGAAGGCGATCTGCAGCGTGTGGATGCCGGTCTCGTTCTCCAGCGTCCGGTTGCGGTCGAAGATCGTCCGCAGCCGCCGCTCGGCCTGGGAGCGGGTGAGGAGGATGCGGATGCGGTCGTCGCCGAGATGGGCCGGCGCGGTGCCGTCGAGCTCGTGGTCGCGGTGGGGCGGCAGGCGAAGCTCGAAGCTCGGGTCGAAGCCGTTCGCCCGGGCGAGCTCGGCGATGTCGAGCTTCTTGCCGCCGTCGAGCCTCGGCAGGCCCAGCGACGCGCGCACGCGGTGGCGCAGCGCCTCGTCGGCCTCGGCGAGCCGTTCGGTGTCGGCCTCCGCCTCGCCGAGCTCCACCGTTGCGCCGAGATAGGTCTCGTCGGTCAGCCGGCCGATCGCCAGGGCGTTCTGGAATGTCTCGGTGCGCTCGTCGGCGGGCTCGGATTCCGGGTCGGGCAGCGGCTCGAAGGCCATCTCGCCGTCGCGCAGCGTTGCAAGCAGCGCGTCCGGCAGTTCGTCGACGACGCGCACGAAGGCACCGCCGCGCGAATGGCGGAAATTCAGGAGGCCGTTGCGCCGGGTCAGGTCGAGCAGCTTCTCCCGCAGCCGCGCGATCTCCCTTGTCTGGAAGGCGAGATCGATCGCCTGGCCGGCCTCGTTGGTTCCGTTGGCGTCATCCATCAGGCTGTCCCGAATCGCTCTCAATCGTGGCCGCAACCCTATGGCAAGCCGCGGTCCGATGAGAAGGGGGCGGGCTCGTTGCGAGACGGCGGGAAGCCGCTTGCCGGATTGGCAAAATGGGCGCGGGTGCACGGAGGACGATCAGGCGCCGGCGCGTCCGTGGGCGCTGGCCTGCAACCGCGAGTGGGTCTGGTTCGCGAAGGTCCAAGCCGTTCGGACCGAGGGGCCGGGAGGCAAGCGCCGCGTCTTCGCGGGCCACCGTGCGGGCGATCGCCGCATACGATCCCGCAACGATAGCCTCGACGCAGAAGTTGCGCCGCCCGGTCTCGCACGTCATGAATGGGTGGAGGACAGAAGCAGCGCCGCGACCCAGCCCGCGGACCGCGGAGGATGAGCCGCCGCGGCCGAGGCAACGGCTTTGTCCTCGAAGGAGTGACGGGTATGTGGATGATTCCGCTGACCGTCGTGCTGAAGATGAAACGAACCCGGGCAGGTTGGGAAATCGAGCTCCGGGTTCGCCTCTTCATCTAAGGCACAGGGGGTCGGAGTTAGCGCTCCGGCTCCCGCTCTTTGACGATATGCGAGATCGGCTCGAACGGCAACTCACGCGATCGATCGGCGACCCCTCCGTCGGCCCGTTCGCAGGCCGAGTGGACTGCGAGGATGTCCCCGCCAAGCGCGCGCCCCGATCTTCTGATAAGGAACGCGCCATGACAGACGCATCTTCCGGCGGCCCCCAGGAGCCGCAATTCACCACCGATTTTGCCCCCGAGCATGGCCGCTCCGTCCCGGTCGCGCCTGGCATCCTCCGGGTGACGGCGAACAATCCCTCGCCCTTCACCTTTGCCGGGACGAACAGCTACGTCGTCGGCGACGCGGATCGCTGCGTCGTCGTCGATCCGGGCCCGGCGGACGCGGCGCATCTCGCCGCCTTGCTGGATTCCGTCGGTGGCCGGGCGGTGGAGGCCGTCCTCCTCACCCATTCCCACTCCGACCACTCCTCGCTCGCGGCGGACTTCTCGTCAGAGGTCGCGGCGCCGCTTCTGGGTGCGCGCCGGGGCTCCGTCGTCGAGGCCGGCGACGCCCTGCGTCTCGACGCACCGCCGGCAGGCGACTTACCCTATCAGCGCCATCTCGAAGACGGGGAAACCCTCTACCTCGGCGGCCATGCCGTCGAGGTGGTGGCGACGCCCGGCCACGCCTCCGATCACCTGGGCTTCGCGCTTCCCGATCTCGGCATTCTCCTGTCCGGCGACCACGTCATGGCCTGGTCGACCCCGGTCGTCGCGCCGCCGGACGGCGTGATGGGCGACTACATGACCTCGCTCGACAAGCTCCTCGGTCGCACCGAGACCCGCTATCTGCCGGGCCACGGCGGGCCGGTCAAGCGGCCGGTCCCCTTTGTGCGCGGCCTGATCCGGCATCGGCGCATGCGCGAGGCAGGCATCCTCGGGCGTCTTCATGCCGGCGACGAGACGATCGCGGCCATCGTCGCCGCCACCTATCCCGGGCTCGATCCGAGGCTGACCGGCGCCGCCGGCCTGTCGGTCCTCGCCCATCTCCTCGATCTTCAGGCGCGCGGAAAGGTTCGCGAGGAGCCGGGGAACGGCGGCACCACCCTCTATCGGCCGGCGGCGGACTGAGAGCGCCTCACGAGCCGGTCGACACCTGACCGGCGAGGGCGGTGTCGAGATCGGCGAAGAAGCTCTGGAGAAACCGCCGGTTCTGGCCGAAGTCGATCTCTATCTGCAGCGAGGTCGAGCGGGCGTCGACGAAGGTTTCCCGGCCGTCCTCGACGATGCGGATGGTGACGGCGCTCGGCAGGCCGAGGAGCATGTCCCGCGCCGTCGCGTCGATGCGGTACTGGTCGCTGTCCCGGGTTCCGGCAAGATCGGCGGCGCTGATCTGCTCGGCCTCCGTCCGCGACGTCGGGATCGGCACCGTGACGGTGCCGCTGACGCCGAGGTCGCCGGCTTGGCGGTCCGCTCGCTCCTGCGGATCGCCGAGGACGACTTCGTCGACCGTCCAGCCCTTCTCGGCCAGGGCGAGCCGGACGGCCTTGTAGATCTCCGGCGCGGCGGCGAGGTAGCGCCGTCCGGTGACGATGCTGGGAGCGTCCTCCGCGCTGATCGCCCGTTGCCAGCGCGGCAGCGTCCGGTCTGCAGACGCGATCACGTCGGCGACGGCGTCAGGCTCCATGCCTTCGCTGTAGGCGACGTTGGCACGGGGATTTTCGACCGCCAGCCATGCGGCGAAGAGGAAGGGCGCAAGCGCCACGAGCGACAGGACGAAGGCCGCGATCACCTTGCCGCCGCCGAGCAACCCGCCGAACCAGACCCGCGCGATCCCCCAGACGGCGATGACGAGGCCGAGGGTCGCCATCGCGGCCGACAGGATCAAGAGGCCGGCAAGGGCCCGCGGCTCGATCCCGCCGAGCCGGAACACGGTGAAGCCCGCGACGACGAGGACGATGGCGAAGAGCCCCAGCCAGCGGGCAAAGCCCGCCAGCCGCAGCCGCTTGCGCAGATAATGGCCGCGGACAGGAAGGTTGCCGAAGGCGAGGGTCATGGAGCGGGCTCGATCATGGTCATGATCCCAGTCTTAGCCGAAATGGGCCCCGCCGGAAACGCACCCATTGGCCGGTAGAGGCTCAGTTCGAACTCAGGAATTATAGACGTCGGTGAACCTGCTGCAGGCGGATATCCAGGCGTGGGTATCTCGGCACATCCATTCGATCGCTTCCAAGGCTTCGGTGTGCATCTGAAGCGCATTGCCGAAAATCGGTTCGTGATGAGCAACCCTGTTTCGAAACCGACGTAAGGCGTTCATGCGCCCATGCACATCGCTTCGCCTTTTGCCGCCCTTTGCTCGGAACCCCCTGTGGACGGCCCTGCGCCAGAGATCCTTGTCATGCCGGGGGCCGAGCATTCCCACCCAAAAGGAGAATTTCAACTCGGCGACGAGATCGTCGTGAGATAGCTGGCCCACGCGAGACATCGCCTCGATCACGGCGTTCTGCGCATTCCGCTGAAGCGGTACGGTCTGATCCGTGAGCCACAGCACTCCATAAACGCGTGACATTTCAGCGTCGATCGTGTTGCGCAGGCATATTTCCAGACCTTGAAGCGTGGTATACAAGCTTTCTGACAAGCGCGTGTTTCGCTCGTACAGGCCTATCGCTGCGCCTAGATCGTCGCCTGTAGCGTCGAGATATTTCTTCAGACGTGCACGCGAAATTGTGCGCTCCAGTGACTGGTCTATCGCCGGCGTTCTCAAACCGTTCACTTGTTCGTCACGGGATTCGTGTTATCTCTTCCAGTGTACACCCCGGGCAAGCCTCTGCTGAAAAGCATGCTCCCGGGGTCAGTCGTTTCAGGGCCTCCTTCTGTACGGCCCACGTCTTCAGGCTTCGGCGCAACCGCATCCCTCAACCACGACAAACGGCTCGATCGTCCAGAGGGTCGCGCTGTCCCCACCATCTGTCGCAGGCGAGATGAGGAGCGTCCTGAGGATGCGGATGACCGCCCCCTCACGCCGTCGGCAGAACATAGTCGCGGAACGTGTCGCGCAGCGCGGTCTTGCGGATCTTGCCCGCCGCCGTGTGGGGGATTTCCTCGACGAAGACGACGTCGTCCGGCATCCACCACTTGGCGATCTTGCCGTCGAGATAGCCGAGCACGTCCTCCTTGGTCGGCTCCCGGCCCTCCCGCCTGACGCAGACGAGCAGCGGCCGCTCGTCCCATTTGGGATGGCTGAGGCCGATCACCGCGGCTTCGGCGACGTCGGGATGGCCGACGGCGATGTTCTCGATCTCGATGGAGGAGATCCACTCGCCGCCGGACTTGATGACGTCCTTGGCCCGGTCGGTGATCTTCATGTAGCCGTGCTGGTCGATATGGGCGACGTCGCCGGTGTCGAACCAGCGCTCCTCGTCGAAGAGCTCGGCGCCCTGGTCCTTGTAGTAGGCCCTGGCGACGGCCGGCCCGCGCACCTTCAGGCGGCCGAAGGTCTTGCCGTCGCGCGGCAGCGTGCGGTTCTCGTCGTCGGTCACCTTCATCTCGACGCCGAAGGGCGGAAAGCCTTGCGTCTCCTCGACGGCGAGGAGATCGTCGCCGGTCAGACCCGCATATTCCGGCTTGATGGCGCAGAGTGTGCCGAGCGGGCTCATCTCGGTCATGCCCCAGGCGTGGACGACCTGCGCCCCGTAGCGGTTCTGGAAGGCGTCGATGACCCGGCGCGGGCAGGCCGAGCCGCCGATGATGACGCGTTCGAGGTCCGGCAGTTCGCCGCCATGGGCTTCGAGATGCTGGAGGAGCATCAGCCAGACGGTCGGCACCGCGGCGGTGCAGGTCACCCGCTCCTCGGTGAGCAGCTGGTAGACCGAGGCGCCGTCCATCTTCGGCCCGGGCATGATCAGCGTCGCCCCGGTCATCGGCGTCGTCAGGGCGATGCCCCAGCCATTGGCGTGGAACAGCGGCACGATCGGCAGCATGCGCGAGGACGACGAGATGTTCATCGCGTCCGGCGCCTGCGCGATCATCGAATGCAGGACGTTGGAGCGGTGGGAATAGACGACGCCCTTCGGGTTGCCCGTCGTGCCGGAGGTGTAGCACATGCCCGCCGCGGTGTTCTCGTCGAACTCCTTCCAGGCGAAGTCGCCGCCGGCGTCCTTCAGCCATTCCTCGTAGGCGACGGCGTTCGGAAGCTTCGTCTCGGGCATGTGCTCCGCGTCGGTGAGGACGATCACCTTCGTCAGGCTGGGCACGTTCGGTGCCAGTGCCTCGATCAGCGGCAGGAAGGTCAGGTCGACGAAGACGAGCTTGTCCTCGGCATCGTTCATGATCCAGGCGAGCTGCTCGGGGAACAGCCGCGGGTTCAGCGTGTGGTAGATCGCCCCGATGCCCATGATGCCGTACCAGCATTCCAGATGCCGCCAGGTGTTCCACGCCATGGTGGCGATGCGGTCGCCGAGGCCGTAGCCTTCCCGCTCCAGGAGCTGGGCGATCTTCAGCGCCCGGCCGCGCACCTCCCGGTAGTTGGTGCGGTGCATCGGCCCCTCGACCGAGCGGCTGACGACCTCGCGCAGCGGATGCTCGTTCGCCGCGTGGTCGATGACCTTCGAGCACAGAAGCGGCCAGTCCTGCATCAGTCCGCGCATCGTCTTTCCTCCCGCTGAAACCGTCGCGCGCCTCGCCCACATCCCCGGCGCGGCGCTTTTTCGTTGCAGGCACTGTGTCGCGAAAGCCGGCGCCTTGTCCAGCCGGGGGGACACGGACAAAGTTTGGACATTTCCCGCCGTCACAACCGCGACAAGGGACGAAAGACAAAGGGAGTTCGTCATGCAGATGGATCAGGCGGTCGAGGGCGATCCGTTCGAGACGGGCGAGGGCGTCGAGGCGGTCGAGTTCGAGCTGGCGCTCGGCGCGAGCGACATCGGCGATATGCTCTTTGAGGATTGCGTGCGGCGGGCCGCCGAGATGATCGGCGGCGAGTTCCTCTTCGCCATGCCGAGCGACGGCTCCTTCGAGGATGCCAGCGAGATCGCGGCGATCCATCTCGGCCACTCCGACGAGGGGCGGGGCCGGGTGTTCTTCGCCGTCCTCAATGCCGAGGGCGACGCCATGCGGGTGGCCGACCGTGAAGAGGTCGGCGACCGCTTCCACGGCTTTGCGAGGGCCTTCGTCGGCGTCCTCTCGCGCATCCGCGACGAGATGCCCTCCTTCGGCCAGATGGAGCCCGAAGGCACCGCCTGACCGGTGAGGCGCCGCAAGCCGCCGAAATCCTTCGGGGCCGTGACGCGGGGGCTACCAGCGCAGGAGGCGTGAGCCCGCACAGGCCCCCGCGGCGACCAGCACCAGCGTCGCCATCGGATACCACATCGCCACGAAGAGCGGCGAATCGTCCGGGCAGTGGGCGGCGTAGAAGAACGCCGAGATTCCCGCCGAGGCAAGGCCCGCGACCGCTCCGGTCAGGGCCGGCCGCGTCGGCGCCTGGCACGACAGTGCGAACAGCAGCAGCAGCAGCACGGGCGCGCCCATCGTCGGGATGGCGATCAGGCAGTTCATGGCGTTTCCGCCGATGGCGCGGACCTCCCGCAGATCCGCCGGGACGACCACGAGCTCGACGGCGACGGCGGTCAGGAGCAGCGCCGCCGGACACAGGAGCAGCCACAGGCGATCGCGCCACGGCCGCGCCGGGCGCGCCAGCGCCGCCAAAAGGCCGAGCGCCGCGGCGAACAGCAGCCCCGCCTCGACGAACTTCATCACGAAGCGCAGCGTCGTCAGGGAGGCGATGGCGTCCGGCCGCGGCCCGAGCAGGGGCATGAACACGGCGAAGGCGAGGAGCGGTGCGACGGCGGCGGCCAGCCAGAGCGGCAGCACGAAGCCGCCGTTGCGGGGTGCGGCCCTGCCCGAGAGTTCCGCGATCAGGTCGTTGGTCTGCATCACTTGTTTCCGAATTTCTTGGCGATCGCCGAGAGACCCCGGTGAAACGCCACCCTCACGGCCCCCTCGCTCATGTCGAGCTCGCGGGCCGTCTCGCTGATCGACTTGCCTTCCACCGACAGCGCCGAGACGACGGCCTGCTGCCGGCCGCCGAGCGAGGCCACCGCCCGGCCGACGTCGTGGGCGACGGCGGTGGGCGTCGCCGACGGATCCTCGAAGACGTCGCCCATCGCCTCGATGTCGATCTCGATCCGCCTGCCGCGCCGGCGATAGGCGTCGATCGCCTTGTAGCGCGCGATCGCGAACAGCCATGGCGCCACCGGCTCGCCAGGCCGCCACGTGTGCCGCTTGGAATGGACCGCCAGGAGGATTTCCTGGACCAGATCCTCCACGTCGAAACCGGCCGAATGATGCGGCATGCGGCTCGCCGCGAAGCGTCGCAGGATCGCCGCCGCGTCGGTCAGGAACGCCCGATAGGCCTTTTCGTCGCCTGCCAGGGCACGAGCGAGGAGGTCGTCGAGCGCCTGGAGCTTGGACGATGGGGCAGGCGACATGGGAGTGCTTTCGAAGCGACCGGGGACTTTGTTTCGAGCATGCAGAATTTTTTCGCCTCTGGCATCGCTCTACCTTCACTTGAGCGTGAAGGTAAGGTGACGTCGTAACGGAATTTCCTGCGAGGGCGAAACGGCGGGACGAGGCCACGAACGAACGGCCTCGCAACGCAACGTCCTCAACGGGAGACCCGATCATGGATCGTCGTACCTTCAGCCTGGCCCTCGCCGGTTCGCTCGCCGCCGCCACCGCCCTCGTCGCCGCAGCCCCCGCATCCGCTGCCGAAGACACCGTCAAGTGCTACGGCGTGGCGCTCGCCGGCCAGAACGATTGCGCCGCCGGCGCCGGCACCACCTGCGCCGGCACCTCCACCGTCGACTACCAGGGCAATTCCTGGAAGGCCGTGCCGGCCGGCACCTGCGAGACGATGGAACTGCCGGGCGAGCGCATGGGCTCGCTCGAGCCGCTGACCCGCGACCTGCCGAGCTGATCCGGCCCTGATCCGACGGGCGGGTCCGGCCTGGCGCCGGATCCGCCTTTCCGCATCCCCATCCGCCGGGAGAAACCATCATGGCGCTGCCGATCGCTGCAGGTGTCGGGCTGAAGCCGGAACATGTCGAGACCATCCTTGAGACCGAGCCCAGGCTCGGCTTCTTCGAGGTCCATGCGGAAAACTACATGGGCGAGGGCGGCCTGCCCCACCATCAGCTTGCGGCCATTGCCGGGCGCTATCCGCTGTCGCTGCACGGGGTCGGCCTGTCGATCGGCGGCGAGGGCGATCTCGACCGGGACCACCTGAAGCGCCTCCGCCGCCTCGTCGAGCGCTACCGGCCGGCGAGCTTTTCCGAGCACCTCGCCTGGTCGACCCACGAAAGCACCTTCTTCAACGATCTCCTGCCGCTTCCCTATACGCCCGAGACGCTGGACCGGGTCGCCCGCCACGTCGCCGAGACGCAGGATTTCCTTGGAGTCCGGATGCTGCTCGAAAACCCCTCGACCTATCTGGTCTTCGAGGAATCGACGATCGACGAGATCGACTTCCTCGCCTCCGTCAGCGAATGCACCGGCTGCGGCCTGCTGCTCGACGTCAACAATGTCGTCGTCTCCTCGATCAACCACCGCCTCGATCCCGTCGCCTATGTCGACCGCTTCCCGCTCGACAAGGTCGGCGAGATCCATCTCGCCGGTTATGACGAGGTCACCGACGAGGCCGGCGAGCGCCTTCTCATCGACGCCCATGCCTCGCCGGTCCTGCCCGACGTCTTCGACCTCTATCGCCACGTGCTGAGGCGGGCCGGCCCGTTGCCGACCCTCGTCGAATGGGACAACGACGTGCCGGAATTCCCGGTGCTCTACGAAGAGGCCTTGCGGGTAACTGCAGCCTTGCAGGACGCCGGGCACGGCCTGCCGGAGGCGGCGATTTGCCGCTCGGCCGCATGAGCCTCGAACACACACTGCCGCGCCAACCGAGCCCGGGCCAGCCCAATCCGGGCCACACGAGTCGGGACCGCCTGAGCCAAGTGGACGCGAGCCAATTCGCCGCCGCCCTCCTGCCGCGCGAGGCGGCGATGCCGGAGGGGCTCTCCACCCGTTCCGGCCGGCGCGACGCCGCGCGCTTCGCGGTCTACCGCAACAATGTCGGCGTCGGGCTGACGCGGGCGCTGGAGCGGCGCTATCCGGTGACGCTGCGCCTCGTCGGCGAGGCGTTCTTCCGGGCGATGGCGCGGGAATTCGTCGTGCTCGTCCCGCCCGTCTCGCCAGTGATGCTCGCCTATGGCTCGCAGTTTCCGGATTTCGTCGCAGCCTTCCCGCCGGCAGCCGGCATCGCCTATCTCGCCGACGTCGCCCGGCTTGAGGACGCCATGGCCTCGGCCTTCCATGCCGCCGACGAGGCGTGCCTCGCCATGGCGGCGCTGACGGCGATCCCCCCCCGACGATCTCGGCGACGTCCGGCTCGCCGCCCATCCCGCCTGCCGGCTCCTCGTCTCGCCGCACCCAGCCGGCACGATCTATGCGCGGCACAGCCAGGACGCCGTCTCCCCCGTCACGCACTGGCGCCCCGAAACCGTCCTCGTCACGCGGCCTCACATGCGTTGCGAAATGCAGGTCTTGCCAGCCGAGGAGGCGGGCTTTGCCGCAGCGCTTCTGTCCGGCGAGGCGCTCGGCCCGGCCGCCGAGGACGCGGCCACCCGCGGCGGCTTCGACTTCGGCCGCGCGCTGCTTCGCCTCGCCTCGGCCGGCGCCTTTTCCGCCGCGGTGAATTCAGCTCACAAGGAAGCCCGCCATGCTTGAAAGACTGCACCGCGCCGAGGCGATGCTCGCCGCCATCCCTCAGTCCCTGCCGCTGCTCGCCCTGCGCTTCGCCCTCGCCGTCCCGTTCTTCCGGTCGGGCCTCACCAAGTGGGACGGCTTCCTGCAGCTGTCCTCCGGCGCGAAATACCTCTTCCAGCAGGAGTTCAAGCTCCACATTCTCGGCGGCCAGTTCGCCTATCCCTTGCCGCTCGTCTCGGCGTCGCTCGCCGGCATCGCCGAGATCGTCCTGCCGATCCTTCTCGTCCTCGGCCTCGGCACGCGCTTTGCCGCCATCGCCATCCTGGCGATGACGGCGGTGATCCAGCTGACCATTCCCGGCGGCTGGGCCAATTTCCATCTGCCCTGGGCGGCGATGGCCCTTGCGCTGGTCGTCTATGGCGGCGGCAGGCTGTCGCTGGACACGCTGCTCATGAAGCGGCCGGCCGGCAGCGGCGGGCCGGCGACGCGCGCCGTCTGATCGAAGGCGCGGGAGGCAGCATCGCCTCCCGCCATGGCGTCCTTACAGCAGCTGCTTGGGCTGCCACCCGACCGCTTCGAGGCTGCTCTTCGACGGCGTCGGGTCCGACGTCAGCATCAGGCCGTGGAGGTCGGCGGTGACATCCGCCTTGCCGCGGCCCAGCGCCGCGATCACCTTGTCGTCCTTGATGTAGAAGGCGGTGTAGCTGCCGGCCTCAAGGTCGCCCTCGATATGGCACTCGTCGTAGTCTTTCGCGTGGCCGACATAGTGGATCGGTCCGTATTGCGCCGACCAGAAGAACGGGATGCCGGTATAGGGGCTGGTTTCGCCGAGCATCGCCCGGGCGGCGTAGCGGCCATGCTGCTCGGCCACCCGCCAGTGTTCGATCCGCGTCGCGTAGTCCCGCCCGTGCAGCGGGAATTTCGCCACGTCGCCGCCGACGAAGAGGCTGGCATCCACCGACAGATCCGGTCCGACGTCTACGCCCCCGGCCGCCTCGGCAGCCGCCCCGAAAATCGACAGCCGGGGCTGGGCGCCGACGGCGATCAGCACCATGTCGGCCGGCACCTCCTCGCCGCTGGAAAGATGCACGGCGCTGACATGGCCCCGTTTTTCCTCGATCGCGGCGACATCGGTGTTGGTCATCACCGTGACACCCTTCTCCCGGTGCTGCCCGACGATCTGGCCGGCGACGGCGTCGCCCCACTTGCTGGCAAAGGGGAGCGTCTCCTGCGAGACCACCGTCACCGCCTTGCCGTTGGACACGAGAGCGGCGGCGGCCTCCATGCCGATGAAGCCGGAGCCGACGATGACGATGGCCTGCGCGCTTTCGGCCGCAGCCTTGATCCGTCTTGCGTCGTTATGGGTTCGCAGCGTGTACACGTTGGGAAGATCGGCGTTCCGGACGGGCAGGGTCGCCGAGCTGCTGCCGGGCGCGGCGAAGCAGCGGTCGTAGACGAGGCCTTCGCCGACGCCCGTCTTGCCGGTGAAGTGAATGGTCCGGGTCTGAGCATCGATCCGCTCGACCCTCTCGGTGATCCGCTCGACGCCGATCGCGTCCAGCCCCCCGCTGCCGACGAGGGGCAGGTCGTCGTCGGAGGTCTTGCCGGCCAGATAAGTCTTCGACAGAGCGGTGCGGTCGTAGGGCGTCTCGCCGTCGTCGGAGAACATCACGATGCGCCCGTCGAAGCCCCGGCGCACCAGTTCCTGCGCGCAGGCGAGGCCGCCGGCGCCGCCACCGACGATGGCGAAGATCCGGTTGCCGCCGGCCTTGCGTTCCGACGGCTCGACCTCCGGCCGGTGCTCGCCCGCACCTTCCGGCACCTCGACGAGGACGCGGCCGTCCACCACCGCCGTCTCGAAGCGGGCGAGGCACCCCTGGCCCGGTGGCTCGATGTGATCGCCGGACGCCAGGTCGAAATTGGCGTGATGCCACGGGCAGATGACGCGGGTGCCGATGCGCGTGCCGTTCTTCAGCGGCGCGCCCTTGTGGGTGCAGCGGGCGCCGGTGGCGAGCACCCGGTCGCCATCGCGGGCGAGGAGGATCCTGATCCCGCCTGCCTCGACTTCGTGGAGGCCGTCCTCGGAAAGGTCGGCGAAAGCGGCGACGTCGTGTTGCATCGAGCCGGTCCCTGTCTGTCTGGAATGGTTCGAAGCCAACGGCGACGATCCCCGAGGGTTCCCGGCGGTCTGCCCGCGCCGTCCGATCGCGTGCCATCGGCGAGGCGGTAAAAGTGCGCAGGACAAGGTCGCATGAAAAAGGCGAGTGACCGAACCACTCGCCTCGAATCAGGTCTGGAAGAGAATGAGCTTCTGCCGGATCACGCCGACGGGATGTCCGCGCCCGGTCTCGATCAGGCGCGTCTTCGCCGTGAAAGCTTGCTCCTGCCGCGGCTCCTCCGGTCCGTTAGACGTAGGCGCCGCTGCGCACGAGGACCGGCGCGCCGACATTGACCCGATCGTAGAGGTCGATGATGTCCTGGTTCATGAAGCGGATGCAGCCGGAGGATTCGTTGGTGCCGATGGTCCAGTATTCCGGCGAACCGTGCAGGCGATACAGCGTGTCGCGACCGCCCTGGAAGAGGTAGAGCGCCCGGGCGCCGAGCGGGTTCATGATGCCGCCGGGCATGCCGCTGGCATATTCGGAGAGCTCCGGCTTCCTCTGGATCATCTCGCGGGGCGGCGTCCAGGTCGGCCAGATGCGCTTCATCCTGACGTCCGCCCGGCCGCTCCAGCCGAAGCCCTCGCGGCCAACGCCGACGCCGTATCGCATCGCCCGGCCACCCGGCATGACGTAATAGGCGAATTTGGCGCTCGTATCGACGACGACGGTGCCCGGCTTCTCGCCGGTCGGATCGGCGACTTCGCGGCGCAGGAACTGCTCGGGAACCCGGCTGAGATTGACGGCGGGAATCACCTCGCCATTGTCGACCATGCGGCCATACATCTCCCGATAGCGGGAGCTGCCGTAGCTTCCGCCACCGGAAAACGCTGTCAGCGTCGAGATCGTCGCGCGCGAGGCGCTGGCGCAGCCCGAACCCGCCGCCATGGCGCCGAGACCGGCAACCGTCAGGAAGCCGCGCCGCGACAGAAGTCGTTCGTTGAAATCACTCATCGTTCCAGCCTTGTACTTATTTTTGCAGATGCGGCCATTCCAGGGGCGCATCCTTCGGAAATCCTTTTACACAAACCTTTATCCGGCCAATCGGTTCCGCCATCACGGACGCTTGAAAGCGTGTCGCTTCGACCCCGGGTGTGACCCTGGCGACATGCCGCAGCGTCATCGATCGGTCGCCTCTCGGCCCCTCGATGCCGTCCTCGGCAAAAAACTTATCCCCACCCCTGCCGCCCTCCGGCATCATCCCCTGACCGCCGGCCCACGGAACGGGCACGAATGATCACCGGGATCGTTCGGGGGCCGGCGGGCGGTGTCCGCGGCGGCGTGCTCTTCCGGAGGGCGCCCGTCC
>PACL01000020.1 GCA_002700095.1 Fulvimarina sp.
GCGGGGGAGACGATGCCGTTGAAGGCGTCGAAGGCCTGCTTGATCGGCACGTAGGGGGCCGTGGCGACATAGACCATGTCGCCGGAATGGATCTTGAAGTCCTGGCTGTAGAGCAGCCCCGACGGCTCGCGCAGGTTGAAGCGGTAGATCACCGGCATCTCGCCGGCGAGCCGGGTCGCCACCGGATCGGACGGGTCGACCCGCTTGAACGCCTGGCCCTCGTAGCGGGCGAGCATCTCCGCCGCCGGCTCGCGGCGCAGGACGAAGACGCCCATCGGATTGGCAAGGTTGGGGTTAAGGCCGCCGACCTGCGCCAGCGCCTCGGCCAGCGACATCTCGTAGCCCTGCAGCGGCAGCTGGTCGCTCTTGCCGGTGGCGCCCAGCGCCACGTAGGTGCGCGGCTGGCGGGTGAGCAGCACCACGTCGCCGGGGCGCACATAGACGTCTTCGGACGGGTCGTTGACCAGCTCGGAGAACGGCATCTGCACCGTGCGGCCGCCGCGGGTGAGCGAGACGGCGGTCTCGTAGATCGGCGCCTTCGGCCCGCCGACGCGGGCGATCAGGTCGAGGAGCTTCAGCCCGGAGGTCGGGATCGGCACCGAGGCGCCGGTGACCGCGTCGCCGGTGACCGTCACCGCGGTCGAATTGCCCTGCGCCACCGCGACCACCGCCTGGGGCTCGATCGCCCGGTCCCGAAGCGCTGCGACGATGCGGCTCTCGACGGCCGAGGCGGTGGAGCCGGCGACGCGGATGCGGCCGGCATAGGGAATGGTGATCGAGCCGTCGCGGGCGACCTGCTGCTCGGGCAGATGCACCGAGGAGGAGCCCTGGCCGCCGGCATTCAGCGAGGAGAACAGCCCGCCGACGCCGGCCTCGAACAGGGTCACCTGGACGACGTCGCCGACGCCGATGCCGGTGTCGTTCGGCAGCGACCGGCTGGCGATGCCGCGAAAGCTCGGCCGCGCCTCTTCCTGCTGATAGGCGAGGACGGAATTGTCGACGGGGATGAGCAGATAGCCGTCGCGGTACTGGACGGCGCTCTCGTCGACATTGCCGACGAAGGCTCCCGCCGTCGGCCCGGCCGCCGGAAGCAGCGCGCAGCCCGACAACAGCCCGCTCATCACGACGCCGAGGACGGCCCCCCTGCGCAGCCGGAAAGCCCCCGTCCTGCCCTGCCCCGCAGCAGCGCGGGGCGTCGTCATTGGGCAGGTCTCGGTTTGCGCCAGCGCCATCGACTTCATCACACTTCCTCCCTGCGGGTCGACATGACCCGAGGCATGCTTTTTCACCGCGCCCCGTCTTCTGCGCGCCGCATCGCCGTCGAGCGCATGCGCAAGGCTGCGACTGCCGCCGGGAGGCCTCCGTCCCGTCTTTGAGGGGACCCCCGCGACGCCGTGTCGATGCCGACACGGAACCGAGACGTAGACGACAGAGATTAACCCGGACTAGGCGAGCGGGGACACGATGGACGTTTGATTCAATTGTGTTGGATTTTTGCAACAATTGCGCCCGATGGTGTTACGCAACGGCGGCGCCTGGTTCGGGCCATCGGTTCAAAGTGCCGGGCTCCCCGTGCCCCTAGCGAGCGCGAGGCGGCTTGCATGGGAGAGCGCCATGACGCGCGCCGCTTGCACGGCCATGATCATCTGCTATGCGTGCTGCAGAGCAACATGGGCAGGCCGCGGCGTCGGGCATGCTGCCGAAGTTGTCTGCCCGGCCGATTTTCCGTAAGGGAATATCCGCCTTCCGCGACAGACGAGTGAGCCTGCCTTGACCCTTTCCGAACTGACCGCCATCGCTTTGACCGGCGGCTCCGAGATCCTGAAGATCTACGGAACCTCCTTCGAGACGGCCACCAAGGCGGATGCCTCGCCGGTGACAGAGGCCGACCTCCGGTGCGAGGCCGTGATGAAGCCGCTCCTCGCCGGTCTCGCGCCGCAGGTCGTGATTGTCGCCGAAGAGGCGGTCTCCGGCGGCGAGATCCCGGCCGATGCCCGGCTGCTGTTCCTGGTCGACCCCCTCGACGGCACCAAGGAATTCATCAGCCGCAACGGCGACTTCACCGTCAACATCGCTCTCGTCGAGGACGGTGTCCCCATCGCCGGCGTCGTCTACGCCCCTGCGATCGGCGTGCTCTGGGCCGGCTCGGCAGAGGAGGGCGCCTTCCGCGCCGAGGTGACGGAAGGCGCTATCGGCGAGCGCCGGGCGATCGTCGCCCGCTCTGCCCCGACGAGCCTCGTCGCCGTCGGCAGCCGCTCCCACGGCTCGGCCGAGACCGAGGAATGGCTGAAGCGCTACGAAGTCGAACGCTTCGTCTCGCGCGGCTCGTCCCTGAAATTCTGCCTCGTCGCCGAGGGCGAGGCCGACATCTATCCGCGGCTCGGCCGCACCATGGAATGGGATACGGCGGCGGGCGATGCCGTGCTGCGCGCGGCTGGCGGCATCGTCACCACCCTCGACGGCCAGCCGCTGCGCTACGGCAAGCGGCGGCAGGCGAGCGACGTCGATTTTGCCAATCCTCACTTCGTCGCCTTCGCCGATCCTCGACTTGCCATGAAATTGGCGCAGGACGCAGGCTGAAAGCCTGATCGACCGCCACGGCCCCCGTGGCATTATCTGCACGACGGCGTCCCGCTGCCGGAAGGAAGGACTGATCGACCCATGTCGGCAACGTCGGCCATCAAGGCCCAAGAACTGACCCATCTGCAGCGCCTCGAGGCGGAATCGATCCACGTCATGCGCGAGGTCGCGGCGGAGTTCCGCAATCCGGTGATGCTCTATTCGATCGGCAAGGACTCCTCGGTCATGCTGCATCTGGCGAAGAAGGCCTTTTATCCTTCGCCGCCGCCCTTCCCGCTCCTGCATGTGGACACGACCTGGAAGTTCCGCGAGATGATCGCCTTTCGCGACCAGGCGGCCCGGGACGCGCGGATGGACCTCATCGTCCACACCAACCAGGACGGCGTGAAACAGGGCGTGACGCCCTTCACCCACGGCTCGTCGGTCTACACCAACATCATGAAGACCGACGCCCTGAAGGAAGCCCTGACCAAATACGGCTTCGACGCAGCCTTCGGTGGCGCTCGCCGCGACGAGGAGAAGAGCCGCGCCAAGGAGCGGATCTTCTCGTTCCGCACGGAGAACCACGGCTGGGACCCGAAGAACCAGCGCCCGGAATTGTGGAACCTTTACAATGCCCGCGTGCGCAAGGGCGAGTCGATCCGGGCCTTCCCGCTGTCGAACTGGACCGAGCTCGACATCTGGCAGTACATCCTCAAGGAGGACATCCCGATCGTGCCGCTGTATTTCGCGGCGAAGCGCCCCGTCGTCGAGCGCGACGGCATGCTGATCATGGTCGACGACGAGCGCCTGCCGCTTGCCCCGGGCGAGAGCCCAGAGATGCGGCTCATCCGCTTCCGCACGCTCGGCTGCTACCCGCTGACGGCGGCGATGGAGTCGCCGGCGGCGAGCCTGCCCGAGATCGTCCACGAGATGCTGATCGCCCGCACCTCCGAGCGGTCCGGCCGGCTGATCGACCACGACGAGGCCGGCTCGATGGAGAAGAAGAAGCGCGAGGGCTATTTCTGATGGACAATTTCGACCCCGCGGCCTTCGCCGAATATCTCTCCCGCCAGGAGCGCAAGGATCTCCTGCGCTTCCTCACCTGCGGCTCGGTGGACGACGGCAAGTCGACCCTGATCGGCCGGCTTCTCTACGACACCAAGCTGCTCTTCGAGGACCAGCTGGCGACGCTGCAGAAGGATTCGGCCAAGCACGGCACGGTCGGCGAGGACATCGACTTCGCCCTCCTCGTCGACGGGCTGGAAGCCGAGCGCGAGCAGGGCATCACCATCGACGTTGCCTATCGCTTCTTCGCCACCGAGAAGCGCAAGTTCATCGTCGCCGACACCCCCGGCCACGAGCAGTACACCCGCAACATGGCGACCGGCGCCTCCAACGCCGACCTCGCGGTGATCCTGATCGACGCGCGCAAGGGAGTCCTCACCCAGACGCGGCGCCACTCCTACATCGCCTCGCTGCTCGGCATCAAAAACGTCGTCCTGGCGATCAACAAGATCGATCTCGTCGGCTATTCCAAGGACGTCTTCGATCAGATCCTCGCCGACTACGGCGAATTCGCCCACGAGCTCGCCTTCGAGAGCATCCAGCCGATCCCGATGTCGGCCCGCTTCGGCGACAACGTCACCCAGCGCGGCGAGAGCCTCGGCTGGTACGACGGGCCGACGCTGCTCGAGCACATCGAGACCGTCGACGTGCGCTCCAGCGAGGCGGAGCGGCCTTTGCGCTTCCCCGTCCAGTGGGTGAACCGTCCGAACCTCGACTTCCGCGGCTATTCCGGCACGATCGCCTCGGGCACGGTCTCGGTCGGCGAGGAACTCGTCGTCGCCGCCTCCGGCCGCACCTCGACGGTCAAGTCGATCGTCACCTTCGACGGCGAGAAGAACCACGCCGTCGCCGGCGAGGCGGTGACCCTGACGCTCGCCGACGAGGTCGACATCTCCCGCGGCGATCTCCTCTGCGATGCGAGCGAGCGCCCGGAAGTCGCCGACCAGTTCTCGGCCCATCTGATCTGGATGCATGACGACGCGCTGGTGCCGGGCCGCAATTATCTGTTCAAGGTCGGCACCAAGACGGTCTCGGGCTCGGTCACCGAGATCAAGTACAATGTCGACGTCAACTCGTTCCAGCATCTCGCCGCCAAGCAGGTCGAGCTGAACGAGGTCTCGGTGGTGAACCTCTCCTTCCGCGAGCCGATCGCCTTCGACGCCTATGCCGACAACCCGGCGACCGGCGGCTTCATTGTCATCGACCGGCTGTCCAACCTGACGGTCGGCGCCGGCATGATCGACTTCGCGCTGCGGCGCGCCGCCAACATCCACTGGCAGGCGGTCGATCTCGACAAGCACCGGCGCGGCGACGCCATGGGGCAGCGCCCTGCGGCGATCTGGTTTACCGGCCTTTCCGGCGCCGGCAAGTCGACCGTCGCCAACCTGGTCGAAAAGCGCCTCTTTGCGCTCGGAAAGCACACCTATCTCCTCGACGGCGACAATGTCCGCCATGGCCTGAACCGCGACCTCGGCTTCACCGAGGCGGACCGGGTCGAGAACATCCGCCGCGTCGCGGAGACCGCGCGGCTGTTCGTCGACGCCGGCGTCATCGTCCTGTGCTCCTTCATCTCGCCGTTCCGCTCCGAGCGGCAGCTGGCGCGCGACCTCTTGGAGCCCGGCGAGTTCGTCGAGGTGTTCGTCGACACGCCGCTGCACGTGGCCGAGAAGCGCGACCCGAAGGGTCTCTACAAGAAGGCGCGCGAGGGCCGGATCAAGAACTTCACCGGCATCGACAGCCCCTACGAGGCCCCCGAGCGCGCCGAGGTCACGCTCGCCGGCGGCATGGCGGCGCCGGAGGATCTCGCCGATCAGGTGGTCGACTACCTGCGCGAGCACGGCTACATCTGAGCGCTCCCTGCGCGGGCCCGCCGACAGCGGGCCCGACGCTCGCCGGCCGAAGCCTCCGCCCCCTTGCGCATCCGCAAAAGGCCCCGGCGCGGCCCGGGAGCCTGCTCCCGGTGGCTGGGCAACACCTGACACGACGGCCGTAAAAGCTTCGGCCCCGCCATCCGCTGGCTGTGCCCGACCACGCGGCCCACGGGATCATAGGGTCTCGGTGGCGGGCCGGTGCTCGCTCGCCGCCCATCCCGGGGCCGGCATCGGCCAACGCCAGACCGTTCGAGGCCGGCAACACCGCGTTCCGGCTGTCGATGAGCAAGGCGCTGGTGCCCTTCGTCCTCGCCGGTTGGCTCGCCGGGCCGCTCCATGCTGCCGGGCGCTGTGGGTGCCGGCCTTCGCGGCGATGCTCCCGACGCGCCCGAACGCGTCTCGACGCTGATCGACACGCCATCGTTGCGGCCGAGCCAGATCCGAAAACGCCGGAGACGAAAAAGGGGAGGCACGTGCCTCCCCTTTCAAACATCGGATCGGAGTTCGAAGACCCGGCCTGCCCTTCACCGCGGGCCGTCAGTCCTCGCGGAATTCTCCCGGATCGAACTCGTAATGCGTCCCGCAGAATTCGCAGGTGACCTTGATCTTGCCGTCCTCGATGCTCTCGTCGATCTCCTCGGCCGAGAAGCTCGACAGGACGCCGCCGATCTTCTCGCGGGAGCAGGAGCATTCGTCGATCACTTGGTCGGACGGGAAGACCCTGACGCCGCGCTCGTGGAACAGCCGGAAGAGCAGGCGCTCGACGCCGACTTCGGGATCGGTCAGCTCCGAGGCCTCGATCGTGTCGACCAGGGCGCGGACCTCGAGCCAGGCGTCGTCGAATTCGTCGCCCTCCTCGTATTCCTCGACGCCTTCCGGCAGATCGCCGCCCGGAAGGTCGGGCAGCCGCATCCGGTCCGGCGACTCGGGAAGGAACTGGGCGAGCAGGCCGCCAGCCCGCCAGCTCTCGACGAAGCCGTTCGGGCCGCGCCGCGCGATCTTGGCGACGGCCAGCTTCACCGTCGTCGGGATCTGCTCGGACTGGCGGAAATAGGTCTCGGCCACGGCCTCGATGTCGGCGCCGTTGAGTTCGACGATACCCTGGTAGCGCTGGGTGTAGGCGCCCTGGTCGACGGTCAGCGCGAGGGTGCCGTTGCCGAGCAGCTCCTCGGACCGCGTCGCCCCGCCCGCGACCGCCTCGGCCAGCGCCGCCTCGTCGAAGCGGGCATAGGCGCGCACGCTGGAGGGCGTCGTGAAGTCGACGACGAGGAGGTCCACCGGCCCGTCGGTCTGGGTCTGGACGATGAACTTGCCGTCGAACTTCAGCGAGGTGCCGAGGAGGACGGTCAGGACGATCATCTCCGCCAGAAGCCGCGACACCGGCTCGGGATAGTCGTGCCGGGCGAGGATCTGGTCGAGCATCGGCCCGAGCTGCACGCCGCGGCCGCGCGCGTCGAGAGTCTCGACGGCGAACGGCACGACGGCATCGTCTCCGGCGAGATCGCCGGGGGAGAGAATCCGCTCGTTGTCAGCCATGGGCAGGAATTCCGCGCGCCGCTTCGCCGAAGCACCAGGCGAGGATCGCCTTCTGGGCGTGCAGGCGGTTCTCGGCCTCGTCGAACACCACCGACTGCGGCCCGTCGATGACCCCGTCGGTGACCTCCTCGCCGCGGTGCGCCGGCAGGCAGTGCATGAACAGCGCCTCGGGCTTGGCCCTGGCCATCAGCCGTTCGTTCACCTGGTAGGGCATGAAGACGTTGTGTCCGCGCGCCTTCTCCTCGCGGCCCATCGACACCCAGGTGTCGGTGACGACGCAATCGGCGCCGTTCACCGCCTCGTCGGGATCGTTGGTGGTGACGATCGTCGCCCCCTCGCCCCGCGCCCATTCGATGAACCGGCCGTCGAGGTCGGAGCCCTCTGGCGTCGCGATCCGCAGCTCGAAGTCGAAGCGCGCCGAGGCCTCGGCGAAGGAGGCGAGCACGTTGTTGCCGTCGCCGGACCAGGCGAAGACCTTGCCCTTCACCGGCCCGCGCTTCTCCTCGAAGGTCATCAGGTCGGCCATGATCTGGCAGGGATGGGTCTCGTCGGTGAGGCCGTTGATCACCGGCACGGTGGCGTATTCGGCCATCTCGAGAAGCCGGTCGTGGGCCGTCGTGCGGATCATGATCGCGTCGACGTAGCGCGACAGGACGCGCGCCGTATCGGCGATCGTCTCCGAGCGGCCGAGCTGCATCTCGGCGCCGGACAGGAACAGCGTCTCGCCGCCCAGCTGGCGCATGGCCACGTCGAAGGAGACGCGGGTGCGCGTCGACGGCTTGTCGAAGATCATCGCCAGCATCTTGCCGGCGAGCGGCTTGTCGCCGGCGGGAAGCAGCGACTTGCGGCGCGCCGCATCCTCGATGATCAGCCGCAGGTCGTCGGGCGAGACGGCGGCGATGTCGAGGAAGTGGCGCGGAGAGGCGGTCGAAGTCTGGGTCATCGTCATCTCATGCACTGGCGCGCTGGGCCGGGGCGGAGAGCCCGGCGGCCGCGGCCTCGATCCGGTCCATGGCGGTACGGATCTCGTCCTCCGTGATGGTGAGCGCCGGCAGCAGCCGCACGACATTGTCGCCGGCCGGCACGGCGAGCACGCCCGCCTCGCGCAGCGCCGCGACCATGTCGGTGTTTGCCACCCGCATCTTCAGGCCGATCAGCAGGCCCTCGCCTCGGATCGCCTCGACGACGTCCGGATACCGGTCGGCGAGGGAAGCCAGCGACTGCTTGAAGACCAACGCCTTGCGGCGCACATCCTCGAGAAAGCCCTCTTCCAGGATCACGTCGAGAACGGCATTGCCGACCGCCATGGCCAGCGGATTGCCGCCATAGGTGGTGCCGTGGCTGCCCGGCGTCATGCCTTTTGCCGCCTCGTCGGTGGCGAGGCACACGCCCATCGGAAAGCCGCCGCCGATCCCCTTGGCCGATGCCATGATATCGGGCGCCGCGCCGGAATTCTCATAGGCATAGAACCGACCAGTCCTGCCCACGCCGGTCTGCACCTCGTCGTAGATCAACAGGATCCCGTGCTCGTCGCAGAGATCGCGCAGTCCGACGAGGCACTGCGGCGGCACCGGCCGAATTCCCCCCTCGCCCTGGATCGGCTCGATCAGAATCGCGGCGACTTCGGGGCCGGCGGCGGCCGCGCGAAGCGCCTCGTGGTCGCCGAAGGCCAGCTGGTCAAAACCCTCGACCTTGGGGCCGAAGCCTTCGAGATATTTCGCCTGACCACCGGCCGCGATGGTCGCAAGGGTCCGGCCGTGGAACGCGCCCTCGAAGGTCAGGATGCGGTAGCGCTCGGGATGGCCGGAGACATACTGGTAGCGCCGCGCGGTCTTGATCGCGCATTCCAGCGCCTCGGCGCCGGAATTGGTGAAGAAGGCGCGGTCGGCGAAGGTGTGGGCCGTCAGCCGCTCGGCGAGCCGCGTTTGGCCCGGGATCTCGAACAGGTTCGAGGTATGCCAGAGCTTCTGGGCCTGTTCCGTGAGGGCCGCGACGAGATGCGGATGGGCATGGCCGAGGGAATTGACCGCGATGCCGCCGCCGAGATCCATGAACCGTCGGCCGTCGCGCGTCTCCAGCCAGACGCCGTCGCCTCGCTCGAAGGCAAGCGGCGCGCGGGCGTAGGTCTGGTAGAGGGGCGATGTGTCCTGCGGCTGCTGGTTCATGGGGTTCAACTCTTCTGGGAGCCCTGTCCGGATCTGCTCGCGAAAGCTCCTGAAAACGTCAAAGCCTGCCGAAGGGCAGGCTTCTCTCGATGCTTCGATATCTCGCAAGCGCCCGTATAACATGCCCCCTGACGCGGCGCGAGGCAAGGGCCGGCGGATTTTCGGGATGCAGAACCGATGCAGCAGCAATGCACCAGGGGACGTGCATTTTGGCGCTGCGACCCCATATTGGCTGGGGAAAAACATCACAACGGACATTTCCCGCCCGCGCGACTCTTGTCACCGAGTCACGCGTTACGGTAAATTCCGAAGTTAGATACTAGACTTCGAGCGGCGGACCTAGTCTCACCATAGATATTGTGTCTTCCACCGCGCAGCCTCATTGCGCGGATGGTGAACGGATTCCGGCCGTCGCTCGGCTCAAGAAGGAGCAGTGCAATGGGTTGGACGGACGAACGCGTGGAAATGCTGCGCCAGCTCTGGTCCGAGGGACACAGCGCCAGCCAGATCGCCGAGAAGCTCGGTGGCGTCAGCCGCAATGCGGTTATCGGCAAGGTGCATCGCCTGAAGCTGGAGTCGCGCATCAAGACCGTCGCGGTCGAGGCGAAGCCTGTCGTCGCCGCGGTCGCCGAGCCTGTGATGGCCGCGCCCCGCGTCGTCGCCCCGCAGGTCGTGGCGCCGCAGGTCGTCGCTGCGCAGGTGATGCAGCAGAGCCGGCCGATGGCCCGCACCATGGGCGCCACGGCGCTGAAGGTCGAGATCCACCAGGAGATCGAGGAAGAAGCGGCGCCGGTGGTGCGCAAGGGCGGCGAGGTCGTTCCGATGATGCGCAAGCTGTCGCTGGTGCAGCTGACCGAGCGGACCTGCAAGTGGCCGATCGGTGACCCGCTGTCGCCGGACTTCCATTTCTGCGGCGATCATTCCGGCGATGGCACACCCTATTGCGCCTTCCACGCCAAGCTCGCCTTCCAGGCCGTGACCGAGCGCCGCCGGGTCCGCTGAGCCGCCTCCCGCAACAATTCTGCGGGGAATGCCAAAAGCCCGGGGCACGCGCTGCCACGGGCTTTTCGTTTGCGCGAAAGAACCGCCCTCACGCTTGACCAGCAGCCGGCTTCGCCAGAGAGCAGCGCCCCATGACGAACTCGACGATCCTCGCCAATGCCCGCATCGTGCTGTCCGATGAAGTCGTCGAGGGTAGCCTTGCGATCGAAGACGGAAAGATCGCCGAGATCCTGCCGGGCCGGTCCTTTGGCGGCGAGGACCTGGGCGGCGACTTCCTCCTGCCCGGCCTCGTCGAACTCCACACCGACCAGATCGAGGGACACCATCACCCGCGCTCAGGCGTCGTCTGGAACGAGATCGCGGCGATCCAGGCTCATGACGGCCAGGTCGCGACTTCCGGCATCACCACCGTCCTCGACGCGATGCGCGTCGGCACCGACGAGAACACCCGCTCCAAAGCCGAGGACGTCGCGGAGCTGGCGGCAGCGCTCGGCCGCGCCACGAGCGAGGGCCGCCTGCGCGCCGAGCATTTCCTCCATCTGCGCTGCGAGGTCTCGGCCGATGACGCCGTCGATGGCTTCGCCCTGCTGCAGGAGCATCCGCGTCTGAAGCTCGTCTCGCTGATGGACCATGCGCCGGGCCAGCGCCAGTTCCAGGACATGGATGCGCTGAAGGCCTACCTGACCGACAAGTTCGCCATGAGCGACGCCGAGTTCGAGGATTACGCCGCAACCCGTATCGCCCAGTCGCAGCGCAACGCCCCAGGCCATCGCAGGGCGATCGCGGACGCTTGCGCGGCGCGGGGCATCGCCCTCGCCTCCCACGACGACGCGACCATCGCCCATGTCGAGGAGGCCGTCGCGCTGGGTACCCGCATCGCCGAGTTCCCGACCTCGATCGCGGCAGCCAGAGCCTCGCGCGAGGCCGGCATGAAAGTGCTGATGGGCGCGCCCAACGTCGTGCGCGGCCGCTCCCATTCCGGCAACATCTCGGCGATCGCGCTGCTGCGCGCCGGGCTGCTCGACGTCCTGTCGTCGGACTACGTGCCGTTCAGCCTGATCCAGGCGGTGTTCGCCCTGGCCGATGGCAGCGAAGCCGACCTGCCGACGGCGACGCGCCTCGCATCGACGAACCCGGCTGCCGCCATCGGCCTCACCGACCGCGGCACGATCGCCGAAGGCCACCGGGCCGACCTCACCCGGATCTCCCACCGAACCGGCGAGCCGCCGGTGGTACGAGCGGTCTGGCGCGAAGGACGACGGGTGGCCTGAGGCCCCCAGCCGCCTCGACCTTCGAGAGCCTTAAGCAGGGTCCTGATAGGTCAGGAACCGGTTCTCCCGCACGTCGAAGATCTTGCCCGTCTCCGTCACGTCGTCATAGGCCAGCGGCAGGATCTTCGCTGCCACCTCGCGGGCCGTCGGCAGCGCCTTCGGATCCTCGCCAGGCATCGCCTCGGCCCGCATCTTGGTGCGCGTCGCGCCGGGATTGACGGCATTGAGGCGGAGCGGCGTGTTCATGGTCTCGTTGGCCCAGGAGCGCACCATCGCCTCGCAGGCCGCCTTGGTGGCCGCATAGAGCGACCAGTAGGCCTTGGCCGAATGGGCCGCGCCCGAGGACATGACGATCGCCCGGCCGGCGCCCGAGGCCCGCAGCAGCGGGTCGACGGAGCGGATCAGCCGCCAGGTCGAGGTGACGTTCACCGTCATCGTCTTGTCGAAGGTCTTCGCCTCGATATGGCCGATCGGGGCAAGGACGCCGAGAAGGCCGGCATTGGCGACCATCACGTCGAGCTTGCCCCAGCGCTCCTTGATGGCGCCGCCGAGCCGGTCGATTCCGCCCATGTCGGTCAGGTCGAGAGGCACGAGGGTGGCCGAGCCGCCGGCCGACTTGATCTCGTCGTCGAGCTCTTCCAGCCCCCCCACGGTGCGCGCCAGCGCGATCACATGGGCGCCCTCGGCCGCCATCTGCTTGGCGATCTGATAGCCGATGCCCCGCGAGGCGCCGGTCACCAGCGCGATCTTGTTCTCGAGCCGTCCGGTCATCGCCCTCTCCTCCGCTTCATGTCCATTCCGCTGCGCACCATCCCGCGCAGCCCGCACCCTGTGTCCGCGCCGTCGCCCCGCACCGTGAGCACCGTCAGCCGGCGCCACCAAGCAGCGACAGCTGGCGCACGTTGTCCGCCCCGTCCTGGTCGGTCAGCGACGTCGGATAGTCGCCGGTGAAGCAGGCGTCGCAGAACTGCGGCGCGATCTTCGAGCGACCGGTCTCGCCACAGGCCCGGTAGAGCCCGTCGATCGACAGGAAGGCGAGCGAGTCCACCTGGATGAAGTCGGCCATCTCGGCGATGCTCATGCGCGAGGCGAGGAGCTTGGCCTTTTCCGGCGTGTCGACGCCGTAGAAGCACGAGGCCGAGGTCGGCGGCGAGGCAATGCGCATGTGCACCTCGCTGGCGCCGGCCTCGCGCACCATCTGGACGATCTTCTGGCTAGTGGTGCCGCGGACGATGGAATCGTCGACGAGAACGATCCGCTTGCCCTCGATCATCTTGCGGTTGGCGTTGTGCTTGAGCTTGACGCCCATGTGACGGATCGAGTCCGTCGGCTGGATGAAGGTGCGGCCGACATAGTGGTTGCGGATGATGCCGAGCTCGAAGGGAA
>PACL01000021.1 GCA_002700095.1 Fulvimarina sp.
AGAGCGGCGGATGGGTAAAATCGTTTGAAAGACCCGGCTCCGCAGCCGCCCCCGGAGGCTGCGTCATCAAGGCGCCGTTGAAAACCTTGCCGTTTTGTCATCGTGACCGATTTTCTCCTTCACCAACCATGTGTGAGTTTCGGAAGGATCGAGACATGAAGACCATCGTGAGGAGCACCGTCGTCCTTGGCCTCGTCGCCGGCTTGGCCGTCAGCGCCGGCTGCAGCCGGACCCAGAAGACGCTGGCGGGCGTCGGTATCGGCGGCGCGACCGGCGCAGTGGCCGGAAATGCCATCGCCGGCAGTGGCGGCGCCATCGTCGGCGGCGTCGGCGGTGCGGTCGTCGGCGGAGCCGTCGGCCGCAACTACTGATACGGACGCGGCGAGACCGCGGGCCGGCGCCAGCCTTCCGGGCAACGGCCCGGATGGGTCGGGCGGCCCCGGCGGATCACCGAGGGATCGCCAGCAACAGACACCTGAACGGCGAAGGCCGGGCCCCATCGAGCCCGGCCTTCGCCGTTCAGGATATGGGATGCGACCGGTCAGCCCGAAGTCAGCGGCGAGATCGAGATCTCAACCCGTCGATTCTGCGCGCGGCCGGCTTCGGTGTCGTTCGAGGCGACCGGGCGGCTTTCGCCGAAGCCTTGCGTGTTCAGCCGGCGCGGATTGACGCCCTGGCTCGCCAGATACTGGCTGACCGAGGAGGCGCGCTGCTGGGAGAGCTGCAGGTTGTAGGAGTCCGAGCCCTGGCTGTCGGTGTGGCCATAGACGTCGACGATCGACCGGTCGAATTCCTCGAGCACCAGCGCGACGGAGTTCAGCGTCGGGTAGAAGCCGGGCAGGATCGCGGCCTGGTCGGTCGGGAAGGTGATGTTGGAGGGCATGTTGAGGATGATCCGGTCGCCGACGCGGGTGACCGAGACCCCGGTGCCGCGCAGCTGCTGGCGCAGCTTGGCTTCCTGATTGTCCATGTAGAGGCCGATGCCGCCGCCGGTCAAAGTGCCGACACCGGCACCGATCAGAGCGGCACGGCCGGCGTCGGTGCCGGTCGCCCGCCCGATGACGTAACCGCCCAGCGCGCCGACGCCGGCGCCGATGCCCGCGCCGCCGAGGGTGTTCGAGATCTTCTGCTCGCCCGTGTAGGGATCGGTGGTGCAGCCGGCGAAGGCCGCGGTGAGGGCGAGAACGAGAGCGAGTTTTTTCATCATGACCAGCCAGATTGGACGGGCTCTCAAGGCCCGTTCGGTGTCCTTCGTGGCGGCGATAGAAAGCACGATTGGCTGGATTAGGGCTTTCCGCCTGCCTCGGCGGTTTTAGGCCGGGTGTTGCGCGGCGGACACGCAGACCCGCGGCGCCGGGGTTCCTGATCCCGCCACTCGCCCTGCCGGGTGGCTGTCATCTGCTTGTCAGCAGCCGGCGCGATGAGGAAAGATGATCCCGGGTCCAACGAGGCGATGCCGATGCGCGCGTGTCTTTCTCCTGTCTTCCTCACGCCCCTCTTACTCGCCGCGCTGGCGGCTCCTGCAGGCGCTGACGAGGCGCCGCTGCCCCGGCCGACCTATCGCGGCGAGTTCGTCCTGCCGACCGGACTGACCCTCGCCGGCACCGAATTCGGCGGCATCTCCGGCCTCGACTTCGATCCGGAGACGGGCCTTTTCTACGCCATCTCCGACGATCGTTCGGACAAGGCGCCCGCCCGATTCTACGAACTGAAGCTCGCCCTGTCGGATGCGGGCATCGCCGCCCTCGACATCGCCGCCACCCATACGCTGCGAAGCGCGGCCGGCGAGGCCTTTGCAAAGGGGGGCGTCGATCCCGAGGCCGTCCGGCTCGACCGGACGCGGGATCGGCTCGTCTGGTCCAGCGAGGGCGATGCCGAAGGCCGGCCGCAGATCGTCGTGGCAACGATGGACGGCAAGGCGGAGAAGACCCTCGACCTGCCGGAGGTCTTCCTGCCGAATGGCGATGGAACCCGCGGTGTCCGCCCCAATCTCGCCTTCGAGGGGCTGGCGATCTCGCCGGACGGCCAGACCCTCTATGCCATGACCGAGAATGCCCTGGCCCAGGACGGCGACAAGGCGACCTCCGAGGCCGGCAGCAAGTCGCGGCTCCTGACGATCGACGTCGAGACCGGGCGGCCCGGCGCGCAATATCTCTATGAGACCGACCCGATTCCGTTCCGGCCGACGCAGACGGTGAAATATGCCGACAACGGGGTCAGCGAGTTGCTGGCCCTGCCGGACGGTCGGCTGATCGTCGTCGAGCGTGCCTATGTCGACGGGATCGGCAACCGCATCGCCTTCTACGTCATCGATCCCAAGGACGGCCAGGCGCTCCCCGCCGGCGTCTCCGCTGCAGGGGGCGCGCCGCTGGCCAAGACGCTGTGGTTCAAGATCGACGAGGGCGACTTCGGTGGGCTCGACATCGACAATATCGAGGCGGTCAGCTGGGGACCCGACATCGGCGGCGAACGCTCGATCGTGATTGCGTCGGACAACAATTTCAGCCGTCACCAGAAGAGCCAGTTCGTGCTGTTCACCCTTTCCGGGAACGAATGACGCAACCTTCCGTCGAAGGCAGACGGCCCGAGATGGCAACGGGCCGCATGGCCTCGATGGTCGCCACGATGGTCACATGCCGATCCCGAAGGCCCTGAGCGTGAAGGCGGCGACGCTCGCCACGGCCAGCAGCGCCGCGCAGAAGATCAGGAAGCGGTTCGCCCAGCCGGTCGAGTCCACGGCTTCCAGTATGGCTGCCGCGGCCGCCGGAAGCGTGATCAGGACCGGGTGCAGCCAGTAGCCCTTCACCTCGGTCGTGCCGCTGAGGATGACCAGCGAGAAGGCGAGGAGGAACGACGCGGTGATCGCCGTCAGCAGATAGCGCGTCCCGGCCCCGAGCCGGGCGAGGCCGCCATGGACGAGGCGCCCGTCGATGGCGGCGACGAGACCTGCGACGAGCGCCAGGACGATCAGCGGGCCGCCATAGGAGACAGTGTTGAGGGCGAACTCGCCGGCGCCTTCCAGGCGGTCGAGGAAAAACGAGCCGGAGCCGTGGAAATGGAACTTGCCGGCGCTGTCGTCCAGCGTTTCGAGCCGTCCGGCCACGAGCCAGGCCAGTGGTGCGGCGAGGATCGCCGCGCAGACGGCGGCCGCGACGAGCAGCCCCCGGGCCTCCTGGCGCTTGCGGACCTCGGGCAGGAGAACGCTCGCGCAGGCTGCCCCGGCAAGGCCGATGAAGCTGTTGTACTTGCCGAGCAGGGCAAGCGCGGCAGCCGCGCCGGTCAGGGCATAGGCGCCGGACGTCCGGCGCCTGAGCAGCATGAGGACCGCCAGCTGGAACAGCGTGGTGAACAGCATTCCGCTCAGCGAATGGCTGAAGCTGCGCTGCGCCTCCCATCCGACCGTCGGCATCAGGAACAGGCCGAGAGCCGCCGCGCTCGCCCCTTGGCGCGAGAGCTGCAGTTCGCGCCCGATGCGGTAGAGGAGAGCCGCGAGGACGCAGAGGACGGCTGAGCGGGTGACGTAGATCGCGGCAATGTCGCTGCCGACGACGAGGTCGACGAGCTTGATGAGCCAGGTGTGGAGAGGCGGCTGGACGCCGCGATAGCCCCAGGCCCAGGTCGCCATGTCGGCGAGCTGTTCGCGATCGTCGAAGCCGGGAGAAATGTTCGAGACGAGGTTGAGGGCGAGATTGGCGAGAAGGACCAGCGCCACGAAGACCAGCGGCAGGGGCAGTGGCCCCAGCCGGGCTTCCGCCAACCAGCCGACCCGGGCGTCGAGGGGGGCGGTCCATTCGAAGGCAAGGCTGAGCAGCGCGCGGAGGCGGGATCGATCGGCCGGGACTGGCAAGGCTGTCTCCGAGGGGGCGCAAGGCTGGCCGCGGGAAGCCGGCACGCATGGGGACCGCCAGCGCGTGCCTGACGGTCCCGGGCCTTCTATGGGATCGGGCGCATGCGGTCCACCGCCGCCAGAATAGCCGTCAGGCTTTCAGCCGCGGCGTCAGCGCCCGTCAGGCCGCGTGCTTCTGCTTGAGCAGGCCGCGATTGACCAGCAGCTCGGCGATCTGAACGGTGTTCAGCGCCGCGCCCTTGCGCAGGTTGTCCGAGACGACCCAGATGTTGAGACCGTTCTCCAGCGTCTGGTCCTCGCGGATGCGGGAGATGTAGGTCGCGTCCTCGCCCGCCGATTCATAGGGCGTGATGTAGCCGCCGTCCTCGTGCTTGTCGACGACGAGGCAGCCCGGCGCCTCGCGCAGGATCGCCCGGGCCTCGTCGGCGGTGATCGGGTTCTCGAACTCGATGTTCACCGCCTCCGAATGGCCGATGAAGACTGGCACGCGCACCGCCGTGCAGGTGACCTTGATCTTCGGATCAAGCATCTTCTTGGTCTCGACCATCACCTTCCACTCCTCCTTCGTCGAGCCGTCCTCCATGAAGACGTCGATGTGGGGGATGACGTTGAAGGCGATGCGCTTGGTGAACTTCTTGGTCTCCACCGGATCGGCGACGAAGACCGCGCGCGACTGCTTGAACAGCTCGTCCATGCCTTCCTTGCCGGCGCCGGAGACCGACTGGTAGGTCGAGACAACGACGCGCTTGATCTTGGCATGATCATGCAGCGGCTTCAGCGCGACGACCAGCTGGGCGGTCGAGCAGTTCGGATTGGCGATGATGTTCTTGCGGGAGAAACCCACGACGGCGTCGGCATTCACCTCCGGCACGATCAGCGGCACGTCCGGGTCGTAGCGGAAGGCGGAGGAGTTATCGATGACGACGCAGCCCTGCGCCCCGATCTTCGGCGACCACTGCTTCGAGATCTCGCCGCCGGCCGACATCAGGCAGATGTCGGTGCCGGCAAAATCGAACTGGTCGAGCGGCTTCACCTTCAGCGTCTTGTCGCCGAAGGACACCTCGGTGCCCTGGCTGCGGCGCGAGGCGAGCGCCACCACTTCGTCGGCCGGAAAGCCGCGCTCGGAAAGGATCGACAGCATCTCGCGCCCGACATTGCCGGTGGCGCCGACGACGGCAACCTTGTAGCCCATGGGAATTCGACCTTCTCTCGCTCTCCCCTTGCCAAACGATCGAGCACGCTCGTCCTCCGCCCCGGGGGAGACAAGCGGGGCGGGGCGTCAGCTAATCGACGTTTTCGAGGTCTGGGAGCGTACGGTCATGGCAGGTGATATGCGCGGGAAGACAAATCTTGTCAATCACGGGAATTGGGTCGGCGGCCGGCCGCAGCCTGTGAGCCCGTGGAACCCGTGTCCGATCGCGTGAAGTGGGTGGACGTTACGGCGGTGCCCGCACGAGCGGGTTTCGCAAGGGCCGCTTCCTGGCGTATCGAGCCATTGAAACTGCATGACGAGCGACCCGTTGCCGATGGGTACCGGCTGGGATCGTGCCGAAGGGAATGACTGTCGATGCCGCATTTCGTCATCCTGCTCGCCGGCCGCATGGCGCCGACGGACGAGCTCCGGGGCCTGATCGAGGGCGCACGGGTGATCGCCGCCGATGACGGAATCCGTCATGCGGTGGGGCTTGGCCTGTCACCGGAACTCTGGGTCGGCGACTTCGATTCCGCGCCGGGCGAGCCGCCGATCGCTCTCGCCGGTGTCAGGCGCGAGACCTTCGATCGCGACAAGGACAAGACCGACGGGGAACTGGCGATCGAGGCGGCGATCACGCTCGGCGCGACGCGTCTCACTCTCGTCGGAGCGCTCGGCGGGCCGCGCAGCGACCATGCCTTCGCGCATTTCATCCTGGCGCTGCGCTATCGCCGCGCCGGCCTCGACATCGCCCTTTGCGACGGCGCCGAATCGGCGTTTCCGCTGTCGGACGAGCCCCGCCTTTTCGACCTCGCGCCGGGGACGCAGTTCTCGGTGCTGAAGTTCTCGGCCGTGACGGGCCTGACCATCGAGGGGGCCAAATGGCCGCTCACGGATGTCGATCTGCCCTTCACCTCGATCCTCACCCAGTCCAACGAGGCCGCCGGCCCGATCCGCGTCAGCGTGAGGAAAGGCGATGCGATCCTGCTTTCCCAGGCCGATCCGACCGTCCGGTGAGTCCCTGTCTGGTGATCTCCCGCTTTTTGCAAGAACCGGCGCGCGAGATATCACCCGGCGCGAAGATGGGGAGAACGGGACGGAGCTTTCCGGCGTCCGGGGAGGTCCGTCAACACGGCGTGCCACGTTCATCCGCTCTGTGCCCGATCCGTTGACCGGTCCAATCGCGCGAAAATTTGCGAATGATCCGGGCAAGGCCTTGGCCTGCGGCCCCGGTTTCACTATGGTCCGCGGCCGTGTGGTCCCGTAGCTCAGCAGGATAGAGCATCAGATTCCTAATCTGAGGGTCACTGGTTCGAATCCAGTCGGGATCACCAATCAGATCAAGCGCTTACAGCCGTATGGGCGGAGCGTTAGTGGGACGTGTGATACCTGTGAGGCCTTGTGAGACGCCTCACGATCTCACAGGTTCTCGCGGCGTTCTCATTTTTCGGCCGGTGCCTCCCATTCGATCATGGCGCCGATCGCGGTGTCGGCCATTCCGGATGCTGTGCCGTTGCCGCAGCGATCCGCATTGGTGATCTCGCCGCCTCGCTGGCCCCGTCAGGGCTGGAAGACGAAGGCGTGCCTGGTGCCGTCTTCGCTGCTGTGCGTCTCGACGGTGCCGTCGGCCTGCGCCGTCAGGCCGCGGATCAGGCGCAGGCCGAGGGAGCCCGGGCGTCCCTCCCGGCTCATCCCGCGGCCGTCGTCGCTGACGTCGAGGTGGAAGGCGTCGTCCGACCGGCGGAACCGCACCCTGACGATGCCCGCTTCCTGTGGCCCGAAGGCGTGCTTGATGCTGTTAGTGACGACCTCGTTGACGAGGAGGCCGATCAGGATCGCCCGGTCGCGGGACATCTCGACGGGTTCGACTTCGCATGTGATCTTGAGCTGACGCGCCGAGCCGAACGAGGCCTCAAGCGCCCGGCAAAGGCCTTCGAGGTAGCTCCTCATGTCGACGGCGCCGGTATAGTCGGCATCGTGGTAGAGGAACTGGTAGGCCTGCGCGAAGCTCTCGACCCGGCCGAGCGCCGCCTTCAGCTCGTCGCGGGCCGCCTCGCTCGGCGTCGCGGTCATTTGCAGCCTCAGCACCGAGGCGATCGAGGCGAAGTTGTTCTTCACGCGGTGCTGCAACTCCAGAAGCAGGGCGTCGCGGTCGGCGAGGGCGTTCTGCACCGCCCGCCGGAACAACTCGGCCAGCGCCACGACGAAGTAGCCGGCGAGCATGTTGGCGACGACCCGCGGCCCGTCGGCAACTTGGGCAAATTCGAAGCTGCCGGTGATCGGCAGCACGAAGTACCAGGCATAGAGGGAGGTGATGGTCTCGGTGAGCGCGCCACAGAGCCAGCGGCCGAACAGCGTCGCGACGAGCACGGCCGGGATCGTCAGCGCGAAGGGACCGGCACCGGGCACGAACAGGTCGGCGACGAAGCGCAAGCCGATCGACGCCGCGCTGCAGACGATCGCAAACAGCACCTGCGTCACGACGACGGGAAGGAACTTCGCGGCCTGGCGCGGCAGGTCGACATGCGTCAGTCGCTTGAACGAAAGCCCCAAGCCGGCGTCCCCCTCCCAGTTCTGCTTGCGACCGATAGGCAAATCCGCGGCCGATTGCCACCGAATTCGCAAATGTCATCAAAGGGCTTGCGGGATTGTCGGCGGATCGGCCGAACGCGCTCCTGCCGACCTCCGGGAGCTCGGGCGCCGGGAACGTGTCGCCATGTCGGCGTCCGCCAAGAAGCGACAACCGGCGAGCGCCGCGCGGTCGCCGGCCGTTGTTGTCCGTAAAGGCTGTCGCCCGTCGCCATCTCCAGCGGGATCGCGGCGGGCACTCCGCCGCGATCCCGCTCATCGCCATGGCATCTTAGCCGAGGCGCTTGGCGTGCCAGGCCAGGTGATCGGCCATGAAGGAGGAGATGAAGTAGTAGCTGTGGTCGTAGCCCTCCTGCATGCGCAGGGTAAGGTCGATCCCCGCCGCCTTGCAGGCCTGGTCGAGCAACTCCGGCTTCAGCTGGCCCTCGAGGAAGTTGTCGGCCGTGCCCTGGTCGACCAGCAGCGCGTCGACCCGGGCCCCGTCCTCGATCAGCGCCACGGCATCGTGGCGGCGCCAGGCTGCCTTGTCGTCGCCGAGATAGCCGGGCAGGGCCTTGTGGCCCCAGGGCACCTGGCTCGGCGCGACGATCGGCGAAAAGGCCGAGACGGCCTTGTAGCGATCCGGGAAGGTCAGCCCGATGGTCAGCGCGCCGTGGCCGCCCATGGAGTGGCCCATGATCGACTGGCGCGCCATGTCCGCCGGGAACTCGTCGGCGATCAGGGTGGGCAGTTCCTCGGTGATATAGGACCACATGCGGTAGTTCGCCGCGAAGGGCTCCTCGGTCGCGTCGACGTAGAAGCCTGCGCCGAGGCCGAAGTCGTAGGCGCCCTCGGCATCGTCTGCAACGCCCTCGCCGCGGGGCGAGGTGTCCGGCGCGACGAAGATCAGGCCGAGCGCGGTGCAGGCCCTGCGGAATTCGCCCTTTTCGGTGACGTTGGCATGGGTGCAGGTGAGGCCGGAGAGGTACCAGACCACCGGCAGCTTCACGCCCGCCGTATGGGGCGGCACGAAGACCGAGAAGGTCATCTCCGTGCCGGTCTTCTTCGACGCGTGGCGATAGACGCCCTGAACGCCGCCATGGGCCCTGTTGGTCGAGACGGTCTCCATCAGTACACCACCACCGAGCGGATCGACTTGCCCTCGTGCATCAGGTCGAAGCCCTTGTTGATCTCCTCGAGGCTCAGCGTGTGGGTGATCATCGGGTCGATCTGGATCTTGCCGTCCATGTACCAGTCGACGATCTTCGGCGTGTCGGTGCGCCCGCGCGCGCCGCCGAAGGCCGAGCCCTTCCAGACCCGGCCGGTGACCAGCTGGAACGGCCGGGTGGAGATCTCCTTGCCGGCTTCGGCGACCCCGATGACCACCGAGACGCCCCAGCCGCGATGGCAGGCTTCCAGCGCCTGGCGCATGACCGTGGTGTTGCCGGTGCAGTCGAAGGTGTAGTCGGCACCGCCGCCGGTTAGCTCGACGAGATGGGCGACGATGTCCCCCTCGATCTTCTTCGGATTGACGAAATGCGTCATGCCGAAGCGTTCGCCCCACGCCTTCTTGTCGTCGTTGAGGTCGACGCCGATGATCTTGTCGGCGCCGACGAATTTGGCACCCTGAATGACGTTCAGGCCGATGCCGCCGAGGCCGAAGACGACGACGTTGGAGCCCGGCTCGACCTTCGCCGTGTTGACCACGGCGCCGACGCCCGTGGTGACGCCGCAGCCGCAGTAGCAGGCGGTCTTGAAGGGGGCGTCCTCGCGAATCTTCGCGACGGCGATCTCGGGCAGCACGGTGAAGTTCGAGAAGGTCGAGCAGCCCATGTAGTGGTGGATCGCCTGGCCCTTGTGGGAAAAGCGCGAGGTGCCGTCGGGCATGAGCCCTTTCCCTTGCGTGGCGCGGATCGCAGTGCACAGGTTAGTCTTGCCGGAGAGGCACGACTTACACTGGCGGCATTCCGGCGTGTAGAGCGGGATGACGTGGTCGCCGGGCTTCACATAGGTGACGCCCGCGCCGACCTCGCGCACGATGCCGGCGCCTTCGTGGCCCAGGATCGAGGGAAACAGGCCTTCCGAATCAAGCCCGTCCAGCGTGTAGGCGTCGGTGTGGCAGATGCCGGTCGCCATGATCTCGACGAGGACTTCGCCTTGCTTCGGACCCTCGAGGTCGAGTTCGACGATTTCGAGGGGTTTCTTCGCCTCGAAGGCGACGGCTGCGCGCGTTTTCATGCATATCTCCTGCGAGGTGCCCCGCAGGCTTGCTAGCGATTTCGCGCGGCAATGCAAATCCCGCGATGCGAGAAAGGCATCCAAGGCGCAGGTTTTGCGCTGCTTCGGGGCGTTCCGTATTGCGTTGCGGCGCTGTCGCCGCTTCCGCCTGATCCGTGACGGGATGATAACGTCGCGGGCAGGCTGAAGCGGTATGAGGTGAGGCTCAGAGAGAAATTTCGCCCTCGTCGCCGCCATTCCAGTAGCGAACCCGATTCGCCTTCACCTTGATCATGATTGCGCCGGGCGTATCGATCCCGTCGGGAAAATAATGGTCGAGATCCTTCGTCCAATGGTCGGCGAAACTCGCCTTGTCGTCGATCAGCGACGCCGTGCCTTCGACGGCGACGAACAACGGCGGGCCGCCGAGCATTCCGACGGCGCCTGTGTAGTTCAGGGTGACGGCGTCGTCGGCCTTGATCTCGGCAATCTTGCGGGAGCTCGCATAGGCAAAAAAATAGCTTTCGCCGTCATATTCGACATCGCCATTGTTGCTCATAGGGCGGGCGGTCTGTCCGCCCGTGAGAGATCGTGTGGCGAGCATGGCGAAATCGAGCTTCGCCATCTTTTTGGATAGATCATGGAGTGTCAGTTCGGACATGGTCTGCTCCTGTCGACGCGGCAGGATGCCTCGCGCCTCGTGGGTCAGCGAACGAACGTGCAGAGAGCATTAAGGCTGCATGACGGGCGGAATATCGGGCCGAGGCGTGCGGCATCAGCGGTCGAAAGCACTGCCGATCTCCCGGCGCGCGCCGACGCCGGCGCCTGCAGGCACCAGCACCGGCTTGGCCACCCGCCGCTCCTTGGCCGCCGAGGCGACCGGGATGCCGCGATAGAGCTGCTTGACGGCCTCGATGACGACGACGCCCGCAAACATCGGCCAGCACCGGCGCCCGAGCCGCTCCAGCGCCGGCGCCAGCCCGACCAGTGACCGGCGCTCGAAGGGCGGGAAGTACAGCGCCTCGCTCCAGGCATGGGGGGTGAAGGTCACCGAGCGCAGCAGCCGCGTCAGCTGGCCGCGCGACCATGGCCGGCCCGAACCGAAGGGCGTGTGTTCGAACCTTGCCCAGACGCCGCGCCGATGCGGCACGACGATGACCAGGCTGCCGCCCGGAGCCAGCACGCGCCACGCCTCGGCCAGAAGCGCTTCGGCGCTTTCGGCGAATTCCAGCGCATGGACCATCAGGATGCGATCGATCGAGGCGTCGCCTAGCGGCAGGTCCTCGATGCCGACGAGGGCGGTCCGCAAGGGTGCGCCGGCCGGCCAGCGCTCGGCCCCTTGCGCGGCCGGCATGAAGGCGAGCGAGCGTTCGCAGTCGGTGCCAAAGCGCGTGAGATAGGGCGTCGCATAGCCGAGCCCGAGCAGCCGCTCCTCCGAGATCGGCCGCCAGACCGGCGTCAGCGCCAGCGAGATCGACCGCGCCGCCGCGACGCCGAGCGGCGAGGCATAGAAGTTGCAGAGGTCGATGATGTCGGCATTGGTCGACAGGGCGTGATCTCCCGAGGTTCCAGCACGGCGGCCGTTTCCCATATAAGACCACGGCTGGCTCGCTCGAAACCGTTCCCTTCGCGAATTGATCGCGGAGCCCCGCTTTCGCTCGGACAGGTCGGTGGTTCCGGCGACGGGGGGGCATCGCTTCTCCTGCTCTGGGCCAACGAACGCCCGCAACGCTAACCGGAGGCGATCATGGCATCCTTCGACATCAGACAATTCACCTGCCGAAGCGACAATTTCGGCGTCTTGGTCCACGAGGCCGAGAGCGGCACGACGATCGCGATCGACGCGCCGGAGGAACAGGCGATCCTCGCCGAGCTCGAGACGGCCGGCTGGACGCTCACCCACATTCTGACGACCCACCACCACGGCGACCACGTTGTGGCCAACGAGGCCCTGAAGGCCCGTTTTCACCTCGAGATCGTCGGGCCGGAGAAGGAGAAGATGAAGATCCCCGGCATCGATCGCCCGGTCGCCGGCGGCCAGACCATCGATGTCGGCGGTGTGAAGGTCGAGGTGATCGACACGCCGGGCCATACGCTGGGCGAGGTGTCGTATTTTCTGCCGGATGCCAAGGCCGTCTTCGCCGCCGATGCGCTGTTCTCGCTCGGCTGCGGGCGGTTGTTTGAGGGCGACGCCGCCATGATGTGGGAATCGCTGCAGCGGCTGCGGGCGCTGCCCGGCGGAACCATGCTCTATTGCGGACACGAATACACCGCGACGAATGCCAGATGCGCGCTATCCGTCGACCCGGACAACGTTGCGCTGCAGGAACGGGCGCGTGAAGTGGAAGAATTGCGCCGCGAAGGCCGTTCGACCTTGCCTGTCCTGCTCGAGCGGGAGAAGAAGACCAACCCGTTCCTCAGGGCCGACGACGCGGGCCTGATGGCGGCCATGGGGATGACAGGCGCCGACCCCGTCGACGTCTTCGCAGCGATCAGAAAGAAGAGGGATCAATACTGATGAGTTCTGCCGCGCTCAAGATCGTCCGGAGCCTCGACATGAAGCCGCACCCCGAGGGCGGCTGGTACCGCGAGAATTTCCGCGACGAGCGCACCGACGAGACTGGCCGATCCCGCTCGACGGCGATCTATTATCTGCTCGAGGCCGGCGAGACGTCCGAATGGCACCGGGTGAACGACGCTGCCGAGGTCTGGCACTGGTATGGCGGTGCGCCGCTGGTGATCACCATTTCCGAGAACGGCCACGACGCGTCGGCCCACCGCCTCGGTCCCGACATCGAGGCGGGCGAACGTCCGCAATTCGTCGTCCCGGCCGGGTGCTGGCAGACCGCGACCTCGCTGGGGGAATACACTCTCGTCGGCTGTACCGTGGCGCCGGCCTTCCAGTTCGAGAGCTTCGAGCTGGCGCCGAAGGACTGGCGTCCGACGCCGCGCAAGCCGGCCGGCTGACGCATCGGTCTCTTCTTACCGCATATACCGCCGGGTGGTTCAGGCTGCCCGGCGCGACAGCCGTTTGAACAGGGGCAGGGCGGCGAGCCCGGCACCGGCGGTGATCAGCAGCGCCGCGGCGGCGAGCTCGAGGCGCATCTCCGCCTTGCCCGCCACAACCAGCACCAGCGTCGACAGGAGCGGCGCGGCGTAGCTCGCCGCGCCGATCACCTGGATGTCGCCGCGCTTGACGCCGTAGTCCCAGACATAGAAGGCGCCCCCGACGGGCATGAGGCCGAGGAGTACGACGGCCGTCCATTCGCCGCCGCCCTGCGGCCACACCGTCGTCTCGAAGGCGAGGTGGCAGAGAAGGGAGAGGACGGCCGTCGCGAGGCAGAAGCCGGTGACGACGTCGCTCGGCACCTCGCCGAAGCGGCGCGACAGCAGCGAGTAGGTCGACCATGTCATTGCGCAGAGGAGGGCGAGGCCGTAGCCGAGGGCGAAACGCAGATCGAGCGAGACGCCGCCGCCGCGCGTAACGATCAGCGCCGCCCCGCAGAGGCCGAGGAACGCACCGAGGATGTGGAACCAGCGCAGCCTCTCGCCCGGCAGCGATGCCGAGCCCAGCACGATCAGCAGCGGCCAGAGATAGGCGATGAGGCTCGCTTCCGCCGCCGGGGCGTTGCGGAGCGCGGCGAAGTAGAGCGCGTGATAGCCGAACAGGCCGGCCACCCCGACGAACCAGACGGCCGGGCGCTGCCGGAACACGGCGAAGCCGACGCCCCGGACCTTCAGCATGACGAGGCCGATGGCACTGGCGATGGCAAAGCTCATCGCCGCCAGCTGGAACGGCGGCACGGCGCCGCTGAGCGCGGTGAGGAGTGCCAGCAGCGCCCACATCAGGACAGCCGAAAATCCCAGGATCGTGCCGAGCGACCGGTCAGCGCGCATGGGCGTTGTCAGCCTTCTCACGCCGCTCGTAGAGCGATTTCGCCAGTTCCCCGAGCGAGCCGAGGAACATCCCCGTGGAGCCGAGGACGAACAGCCAGACACCCAGCGTGTAGTAGCTGTCGAAGGTCTTGAAGAACAGGATCGACCCGACGACGAAGCAGAAATTGCCGAAGAGGCCGATCCCGAGATGGATCCAGGAATAGTCGCGCACAAGCGTCTGGAGCATGGTTCGAAGGTCTCTCCTGCCAGGATAGATTGCCCGATTGGAGCCGGAGGATCCGCGGGCGCCGGCGACACAGATGGACCATGCCGTCAGCATGTCGACGGGCGGTCCGGCCGGACGGCGAGGGCGGCGAAGGCCGCGAAGGCGACGGCGCAGGATGCGGCGACGACCAGAAGCGTGAGGTCATAGCCGCCGACTAGCCAGAGGAGCGAGCCCACGAAGGGCGCCAGGGCGGCGGCGGCCGTCGCGTAGCGGGCCATCTCGCCGCTGATCGCGCCGAAATTGGCGTCGCCGAGGGTCTCGCGCAGCATCACCGGGCGCATGATGCTGACCGTACCGTAGCCGCTGCCCTGCAGGACGACGAAGAGGATTGCCAGCAGCGGCAGGAACTGGGCGCCGAAGAGGCAGCAGGCCGCAAGGCCGACGGCGACGCAGCTCGTCAGCGCCACCACCCGGTTCGAGAGGTACCGCTCGAAGCCGAGAATGGCGAGGCGGCCGACCACCTGCATCGGCCCGACCCCCGCCGCCACCAGAACCGCGAAATCCTCGCTCATCCGGTTGCTCTGAAGGATCGGCAGCAGATGGTTGAGAACGAGGCTGTGGGCCGCGCCGACCAACGCAAATCCGAGCGTCAGGAGGAAGAACAGCCGGCGCCGTGACGGACTGGCGCTGGGCGCATCAGGCGGCGGATTTTGCCTGGTCGGAGCGGGCGCCCGGGCGAGGGCGTAGGATTCGAGACGCGAGGTCGAGAACCACAGGAGCGGCGCGGCGGTGAGGAGCGCCAGCGCCGCCATCGCCTGCGCGGCGAGCCGCCAGCCGCCGATCTCGGCGATCCAGTGGTTCATCGGAAAGCTGAGCGTGCCGGCAAATCCCGCAACGAGGGTGATACCGGTGATCGCTCGCCGGGCGTCGGGCCCGAGGGCGCGCGTCACCACGGCAAAGCACGGCTCGTAGAGCGCGCCCGCCATCACCACGCCGAGGCAGAGCCAGATCGCCACGAAAAGGGCGAGGCTGGAGGTGAGGGACGACAGTGCGAGGAGGCCGGCGCCGGCGCAGGCCGCCCCGGTCATCAGCGCCGGGCCGTGGCCCCGGTCGATCAGCCTTCCGGCGAAGGGGGCGAGCAGCGCCGAGAGCATGATCGTGCCCGCGAAGGCGGCGGTGAGGGTGGTCTTGCCCCAGCCCTCGGCGCCTTCCCACCGGGTCAGAAGCGCCGGAAAGGTGTAGTAGAACGCCGCCCAGACGATCGTCTCGCCGACGGCGAGCGCCGCGATGCCGATGATCGGGAAGTCGGAGCGGGAGAGGGTGGGCACGGCGGTGCGGTTCAGTCCAGGTTTTCGGCCGGGATCTCTGCCGGACGGCCGTCGTCGTCGATCGCCACCATCACGAAGGTGCCCTCGGTCACTTTGGCCTCGACGCGGGACGTGCGCCGCTGGGTCCAGGCCTCGATGGACAGGGTGATCGACGTCCGGCCGACCTTGTCGATGGCGGTATAGACGCAGAGCGTATCGCCGATCTTCACCGGCTTCTTGAACACCAGCGCATTGATCGCCACCGTGGCGACCCGGCCCCGGGTCCGTTCTGCGGCCCGGATGCCGGCGGCGAGATCCATCTGCGAGACCACCCAACCGCCGAAGATGTCGCCATTGGCATTGGCGTCGGCCGGCATCGCCGGAATGCGAACGGTGAGTTCGCCCTTCGGCATCGCGTCGCTCTCGTCCATCGTCCCGTCCCTGCCCGAGATCCTCAGAATCAGGCGCAAAGCCCGATGTCGCGGCGGCCATAGGAAGGCGGCGCGGCGCGGTTGGCAAGGCCATCCGAGGGGGCCGGACCCAGCCGATGGCTCGGCGGTGAGGCATCGGGGACCGCGGCCCCCCGTGCATTCTCGGTTTGCCGGGATTATATCGGCGCAACGACGCCCAGACGTTGCCGCTTCAACGAGGAGACACCGATGTCCGAGACCGCTGCCGCTCCGATCCCCGTCACCGTTCTCACCGGCTATCTCGGCTCCGGCAAGACGACGCTGCTCAACCGCATCCTGTCGGAGGACCACGGCAAGAAATACGCCGTCATCGTCAACGAGTTCGGCGAGATCGGCATCGATAACGACCTTATCGTCGAAAGCGACGAGGAGATCTACGAGATGAACAATGGCTGCGTCTGCTGCACCGTGCGCGGCGACCTTGTTCGCGTCGTGGAGGGCCTGACACGCCGCAAGGGCCGCTTCGACGCCATCCTCGTCGAGACGACGGGCCTTGCCGATCCGGTGCCCGTCGCCCAGACCTTCTTCATGGACGAGGACGTCAGGGCCAAGACCCAGCTCGACGCCGTCGTCGCGCTGGTCGACGCCAAGCACCTGCCGCTGCGGCTGAAGGACAGCCGCGAGGCCGAGGACCAGATCGCCTTCGCCGACGTCGTCCTCCTCAACAAGACCGACCTCGTGACGCCCGAGGAACTGGCCGCCGTCGAGGCGACGGTGCGGGCGATAAACCCCCATGCCGTCATCCATCGCACCGAGCGCGCCGGCATCGACCTTGCCAAGGTGCTCGGCCAGGGGGCCTTCGACCTGAAGCGCGTCCTCGACGAGGATCCGGCCTTCCTGGAAGAAGCGTCCCACGCCCATGACGACCATGTCTGCGGACCGGACTGCGACCATGATCATGATCACCATGCGCATGGGCACGACCACCACGGGCACGGGCACGATCACCACCACCATGATCACGGCCATACCCATGATCATCACGCCGCCTCGCCGATCCACGACGTGACCGTCACGTCGGTCTCGCTGCGCGGCGGGCCGCTCGATCCGAAGAAATTCTTCCCCTGGATCCAGGCGCTCACCCAGGAGCAGGGGCCGAACATCCTGCGCCTCAAGGGCATCATCGCCTTTGCCGACGATCCGGACCGCTATGTCGTGCAGGGCGTCCACATGATCATCGAGGGCGACCACCAGCGGCCCTGGCGGGACGACGAGGCCAAGCTCAGCCGCCTCGTCTTCATCGGCCGCCAGCTCGATGCAGAAGAGCTCGAGGCAGGCTTCGCCGCCTGCGCCGCGAAGGCGAAGGCTCCCGCCTGATGCCATCGATCGCTGCCTACGACTTCGCCGAATTCGTCGAGACCGTCTGCTTTTTGGGCGATCGGCCGGCCTTTGCCCTGGCGGACGGCACGCTGCGGCTGCCGGCCGGCGGCGAGAAGGCCCTGACCCTCCACGAGGGCGGCCTTCTCTGCGCCGCCTATGACGGCATCGGGCGGCGGCTCCTGTCCGGCGGCGAGGACGGCCGCGTCGTCGCGACGTCAAACGGCGAGACGGCGCAGGAACTGGCGAGCATCGGCCGCAAGTGGATCGGCGCCGTCGCCGGCGGGCCGAACGGCGCGGTGGGCTTTGCCTCCGGCCGCAGCGCCTATGTGCAGGCGCCGAAGGCGGAGCTGAAGGAGCTTGCGCATCCGCGCACGGTCGAGGGACTCGCCTTCGCCCCAAAGGGCCTGCGCATCGCCACCGCCCACTACGACGGCGCCTCGATGTTCTTCCCGGCGACCGACGCCGCCCCGACGCTGCTCGGCTGGAAGGGTGCGCATCTCGACGCGAGCTTCTCACCGGACGGCCGCTTCCTCGTCACCATCATGCAGGAAAACGCCCTGCATGGCTGGCGCGTCGACGACGGCAAACACATGCGCATGACCGGCTATCCGTCCAAGGTGAAGGACTGGAGCTGGTCGGCCAAGGGAAAGTTCCTCGCCACCTCCGGCGCTCCGGCGGCGATCCTCTGGCCGTTTTCCGGCAAGGACGGCCCAATGGGCAAGGCGCCGCTCGAACTCGGCACGAGGGGCGATTCGCTGGTCACCGCCGTCGCCTGCCACCCGGCCGAGGACATGCTGGCGATCGGCTATTCGGACGGCATGATCCTCGCTGTGCGCTTCGCCGACTCGAAGGAGGCGCTGCTGCGGCGGGGCGGGGCATCGCCTGTCAGGACGATGGCTTGGGACGGAAAGGGCGGGCTGCTGGCCTTCGGGGCGGAGAATGGCGAGGCGGGGGTGGTCGATATCGCGGGGTAGTCCCGCCGGCGCCTATCTATCTCAGCTCTTCGCAGCCTCAGTCGTTTGGAACAGTTCCACCTGAAAGACTGCGCCCTCGCTTTGGGCGAGGCGCGACATGATACCGAGGAGGTTGATGGCGGTGGGGCTGCCGTCTGATGCGAGCATGCGCATCAGGCTCTTGGCGGTTCTCCGCGTAGGGCGCTCCAGCTCCTCGAAGTCGATGGTGGCGTTGACATGGGTGGGCCGCAACGGCTGCCCTTCGTCCGCCTCGCCCCTGAAAAGGACGTTCGCCGCATCTTCGAGGAGATGAAGGGCGAATGCCGGTTTTCGTATTGCGACCGCCTTGAGTCGTAGGGTCGGCTCGGCATGGTTCCGCCCGACATAGCGGTGTTCGCGTCGATCTGACGAGTTTTGATGGAGTGAGAGGGGCTTTCCAGTAGCCCCTCATCCTGAGCTTGTCGAAGGGCGAGGGGCGCTCGACCTCACCTCTACCCCGCGCGCCCTGGAGCCTTCACCCTCGCCCTTCGACAGGCTCAGGACGAGGGTGAAGGTGTCGGCGGCAGCTTGACCGTCCCCGGGTCTCATATCCTCATCCCATTTGAACCTTCCGCCTCTCTGTGTCATAGGAGCCTCGGGTGGGGATGTTTTTTTGATGCCGCGCGCATTGCGCTGGCGCCTCCGCCTTTCCAAGGACCGTTCATGCCGTTTCGCACTTCCATCACCCCGCTCGTCCGGGCGCTTTCCGAGCGCGGCTACGAAGAGCCGACGCCCGTCCAGGACGCGGTTCTGGAGGAGGGCACCGCGATGCGCGACCTGCTCGTCTCGGCCCAGACCGGATCGGGCAAGACCATCGCCTACGGCCTCGCCATCGCCGGAACACTCCTTGGCGAGGAAGAGCGGTTCTCCGAGGCCGGCGCGCCGATGGCGCTGATCGTTGCGCCGACCCGCGAACTCGCCATCCAGGTGACGACCGAACTCACTTGGCTCTACGCCCATGCCGGGGCCGAGATCGTCACATGCGTCGGCGGCATGGATCCGCGGGCCGAGCGCCGCAAGCTCGATCGCGGCGCCCATATCGTCGTCGGCACGCCCGGCCGACTGCGCGATCATCTGGAGCGCAACGCCCTGAAGATCGGCGCCCTGCAGGCGCTGGTGCTGGACGAGGCCGACGAGATGCTCAATCTCGGCTTTCGCGAGGATCTGGAATTCCTGCTCGAGGCGACGCCCTCCGAGCGGCGCACCCTCCTGTTTTCCGCCACCCTGCCGAAGACCATCATGGCGATGGCCAAGCGCTACCAGCGCAATGCCATGCGCATCGAAGTCGCCAAGGGCACGACCGGCCATGTCGACATCGAATACCGGGCCATCCGCATGGCGCCGAACGAGGTCGAGCACGCCATCGTCAACGTCCTGCGCGAGGCGGAATCGCCCAGCGCCATCGTCTTCTGCAACACCCGCGAATCGGTCCGGCATCTGTCGTCGGGCCTCCTGGAGCGGGGCTTTTCCGTGGTGACACTGTCGGGCGAGCTCGGCCAGGCGGAACGCAACCAGGCGATGCAGGCCCTGCGTGACGGCCGGGCGCGGGTCTGCGTGGCGACCGACGTCGCCGCCCGCGGCCTCGACCTGCCGAGCCTCAACCTCGTCATCCATGCCGAGCTGCCGAGCGACGCCGAGACCCTGCAGCACCGTTCAGGCCGCACCGGCCGGGCCGGGCGCAAGGGCGTCTCGGCGCTGCTGGTGCCGATTTCCCGTCGCCGCAAGGCCGAGCGGCTGCTGGCCGAGGCGAATATCAGCGCGGTCTGGTCCGGCGCCCCCTCCGCCGAGACGATCCGCCGCCTCGACGAGGAGCGGCTGCTCTCCGATCCGCTCCTGACAGAGCCGGCGAGCGAGGAAGACCTCGCCGCCGCCAAGCGTCTTCTCGAGACGCGCAGCCCTGAGGATCTGGCTGCCGCCCTGGCGCGCATCTACCGGTCCCGGCTGCCGGCACCCGAGGACGTGTTCGACCCGGGCTTCGGGCCGGACCTGAAGGTCGCCAAGGAGCGGGAGTTCGCCGGCCGGGAGCGCAAGGGCGGCGAGCCGGGTGAACGCGGCGCTGGCCGCGAGCAGGCCCGCGGCGGGCCGGTGGTGTGGTTCCACATGGATGTCGGCCGGCGCAACAATGCCGACCCGAAATGGATCCTGCCGCTGATCTGCCGCCGCGGCAAGATCACCCGGGCCGAGATCGGCGCGATCAAGATCTACGACCGCGAGACCAAGTTCGAGATCGCCGAGAGCGTCGCCAAGAAGTTTGCGAGCGCCGCCGAAGTCAGCGACGGCGACGACATCACCATCTCCTTCGCCGATGGCGCGGGGGGCGATGCCCCGCCGCGCGGCAAGTTCGGCGGCGGCAAGCCGGGCGGACCCGGCGGGAAGGGCGGCAAGCCGTTTGCGGGCGGCAAGCCGGGCTTCGATGGTCCGCGGGCCAAGAAGCCGTTCCAGCGCAAGGGCGGCAGGCCGGACGGCGCCGCGGCCTCCGCACCGTCGGGGGCACCGCGCGACAAGCCGCGCAAGCCGAGGCGCCCGCAGGACTGAGAGCGCCCTGACGCGGCCTCGGCCTCGGCGCGGCGCGCCGGAGCGTGCGCCGACGGCGCCATGCTGCCGTTCGTGCGGCACCCTGTCCCCGCGGGATCAGTAGATCCCGGGGATCAGCCGGGCGGTGCGGGCACGATAGTCGCGCCAGGCATCGCCGAAGGTCGATTCCATCATCGCCTCCTCCGGGCCGACCCGCAGGAAATACAGCGTGCCGAAGCCGACGAGGCCGGCGAGGCCGGCGACGAGGTTCGGCAGCAGCAGCGCCTGAGCGAGGGCCATGGTCCAGAAGGCCGTGTACATCGGGTGGCGCACATGGCGGTAGATGCCGCTGGTGACGAGCTCGTGCTTCTCGCGGATGTCGAGGGAGACCGACCACATCCGCCCAAGCGCCTTGTGGGTGAGCCGGAAGAGGACGAGGGCGGCGACCATCGCCGCGATCCCCAGCGCCGTCTGGACGGGCGAGGGCGCGTAGCTCGCAAAGCGTGGAAAGCCCGTTGCGACGAAGATGCCCGGCAGGATCCCGAGCCCCGACAGCGAGATCAGCATGCGGATGGTCTCAGGCCGGCCGCGGGCGGTCCTCTCGACGCGGCGGCGCTTGGCGCGGCGCTCGAAGGGATAGCGGATGACGTACCAGCCGACGACCATCAGCACCCAGCAGATCTTGCCGATCGACATCACGCTCATGCCGAAGCTCCTGCAGGGGATGCCTTTGATGCCTTCAACGATACGTCCTTCGGCGGCTCGGGAAGGGGCATCAGCGGCGGCCGGTCGAGGCTTGTCTCATAGGCGAAGTCGCCGAGGGGATGCGGTCCGGTGAGCAGCAGGTGGAACGAATAGGGCGCGCGCCGCTCGACCGGCAGCACGAACTGGCGATGCAGGCGAAAGAAGTCGCGCTTGATGCGCCTGTAGGTCTCGGGCTTCACGAGCTTCCTGAAATGCACCCGGACGACGCGCGGCGTGCGCCCTTCGTCGATGCCGAGAGAGGTTGCCGGATTGGACTTGTAGAAGTTGATCGGGTCGGAAAGCCCCTGGCAGTCGGTCCAGGGGATCAGCCGCTCGGCGACGAGCCGCTTCACCGCCATCCGCTCGTCGCTCGCCGCCGGATGCAGCGCCGTCTTCATCAGGCTGGATCCGACGGTGAGGAGATGCGGCTGCACGCCGGCGAGCGTCGGCCTTGCCAGCGCATCGTCGAGGGCCATGACCGCCATCACCGCCCCGAGGCTGTGGGCTGCGACGACGAGTTCGGTGCCGGGTGTGCCGGCGCCCTCGGCGAGCCGGCGCTCCAGTTCGCCCGCCTGCAGACGGAGGCGTTCGCGGATCGCGGGGTTGCGGTCGCGGCAGATGTCCCGCGCCATCGCCCAGTCGTCTAGGGCGGTCAGGAGATGCAGCCGGCGGTTGGCCAGAAACAGTCCGCCGGCGACGAGCGCCAGACCTGCAATTGCGCCGAGCAGCGTTGCCAAAGCGGTGCCGAGACCGGACGCCAGGCTGGCGACGAGCCAGCCGAGGAGGATGCCGGAGATCAGCGTTACGAGGAGGAGGACGAGCGGGAACAGATAGAACAGGCCGTAGCGCCAGCTCGTCCGGAAGTAGCGCAGGACGGTTCCCGAGACGAGGAAGTCTGCGAGCGCCACGTAGCCGGTGATGAAGCGCCGCCAGAAGGGGCGCGCGGCATAGGCGAGGATGAGATCGCCCCAATCGAAGAAGATGATCTCGGTGTCCGTGCGCCAAGGAGCATTGCCGCTGGCTGCCCCGCCGAGCCGCACGTCGAGGCGGGGAAACAGGTCGTCGGGGTCAGTCGCCCCGATTGGATCCTCGATCCCGATGGCGAGGTCCCAAAGCGCTGCCGCGCCCTCCGCCCCGCGGCGGAAGCGTTTCACGTGGGCACCGGCCCGCATCGGCTCGAAACCGGGAAAGAGGCAGACGAGCCGGCGTTTGATCATGCTTCCTCCCTCGATTTCACGGAAAAAGCCCGCGATCAACTCCTGGGGAGGAGGCTGTAGCGCAGTCGGCGCCGGAGAAAAAGCCGTTCCGCGTCCTCGCGTTAGGCTTCGCGGCGAAATCCTGAAGCTCCGGCTCCCGATCCGGCCCGGGCGCCTCAGGCGGCCTGCCGCTTGCCGTCGATCCGGCGCATCGCGTCCGCGGCGATCTCGAAGGATCGCAGCCGCGCCCGGTGATCGTGGATCTGCCCGGTGAGAATCACCTCGTCCGGCTGCCAGCGATCGACGAAGGCCGACAGCTGACGGTGCACCGTCTCGGCCGATCCGACCGCCGAGATGGCCAGCGCCTGGTCGAGCATCGAGCGCGCCGCCGGGTCGAGGCGGTCATAGTAGCCCTCCATCGGCCGCGACAGCTTGCCGGGATTGCCGGTGCGCAGGTTCACGAAGGCCTGCTCCATCGAGCTCTTCAGGAGGGCGCCCTCGGCGTCGCTTTCCGCGGCGAAGACGTTGGCGGCCAGGATGAAATAGGGATGGGGGTGGCGCTCCGAAGGGCGATAGGTCGCGCGGTAGATCTCCACCGCCTGGTCGAGGGCGCCCGGCGCAAAATGCGAGGCGAAGGCATAAGGCAGGCCGAGCTGCGCGGCGAGTTGCGCGCCGTAGAGGCTCGAGCCGAGGATGTAGACCGGAACCTGCGTGCCCTCGCCCGGGATCGCCCTGAGCTTCTGGCCCGCCGACGCCGGCTCGAAATAGAGCATCAGCTCCAGAACGTCCTGGGGAAAGCTGTCGCTGGCCTCGAGGCTGCGCCGCAGCGCCCGCGTCGTCATCATGTCGGTGCCAGGGGCGCGGCCGAGGCCGAGATCGACCCGGTTCGGATAGAGCGTCGCCAGCGTGCCGAACTGCTCGGCGATCACCAGCGGCGCGTGGTTCGGCAGCATCACGCCGCCCGCGCCGATGCGGATCGTCCGCGTCTGGCTGCCGATATAGGCCAGGGCGACGGCGGTCGCGGCGCTGGCGATGCCCGGCATGTTGTGGTGCTCGGCCATCCAGTAGCGCCGATAACCGAGGTCCTCGGCGTGCCTTGCGAGGGACGCGGAATTCTTCAGGGCGTCTTCCGCCGAAAAGCCTTCCGGGACGGGCGAGAGATCGAGGACGGAAAAGGCGGGCATTGCATGGCTCCGGAAGCGGATGAAGACGATACGTCTAGCTGATCAGATGGCCCTTCGCCCCGCCGACGGGAAGACCTGTCGCCAAGGCTGACCGCAGCGTTCACTTCTCGCAAGGATCGCCTCCGCCAAGCGCGCGCCGTGCTCGCCGACGAGAAATCATAGCCAGTTCTTGTAGCGGAAATACACCATCGGCAGGAGGGCCGAGATGGCCATCAGCCCGAGCGCGTAGGGATAGCCGTAGTCCCAGCCGAGCTCGGGCATGTGCTGGAAATTCATGCCGTAGATCGAGGCGACGAGGGTCGGCGGCAGGAAGGCGACAGCCGCCACCGAAAAGATCTTGATGATGGCGTTCTGCTCGATCGAGATCATTCCGACGGTGGTGTCGAGAAGGAAGGTCGTCTTGTTCGACAGGAACGAGACGAAGTCGTTGAGGGAATGGATGTCGCGGGCCATCACCTTTACCCGCGCCTTGCCGTCCTTCATGCCGTTGCCCTTCTTGCGGTCGAGCGAGAGCTGCAGGAAGGGCAGCAGCCGGTCGAGGGTCGCGAGGCTCTCACGCCCCCGCGAGGTCAGGTCGCCCGCCGCGCCGATGCGCTGCAGCAGCCTCTTGAAATCGGCGGTGCCCGTCGGCTTCTTCTTCGCCGAGGAGGAGAAGATATCCTCGCCGATCCGGTCGAGATCGGCCGAGACCAGCTCGAGAAGGTCGGCCATCCGGTCGATGACGGTCTCCAGGAGCCCAACGAGCAGTTGTTCGGCCGCGGGCGGCTTGCCGGCGGCGCGAGGCACTTCGCCCGCCTCGCTCGTTTCCTGGAACGTCTGCTGGTGCGCCGGCAGCGTGCTCGGGTCGCGGCAGAGCTTGGCGACGAAGATCTTGAAGCTCTTCGGCTCGCTGTAGCGCACGGTGACGAGGCGCCCTCTCGTCAGGATGAAGGTGACCGGCGCGAAGGCCGGCGAACCGTTCTGGACGCCATGGACGACGCTCGCCGTCATCACGTCGGCGCCTTCCTCCGAATAGAGCCGGCTCGAGACTTCGATCTCGCTCATTTCCTCGCGCGTAGGGATCTCGATGGCGCAGAGCGCCTCCACCGCGGCGACTTCCTCGGTCGTGGGAGAATCGAGATCGATCCAGAGGGCCGTTTCGGGAAGATCCGCCGGGCTGGCGGTCCGGTGGACGACCTTGAGGCCGTCGAAGCTGTAGGTTTCGATCATCCGGTCTCTCTCGACTTTACGGTCGACCCGTCGACGACGAGGGCCCCGCCATATCCACCTGCTGCCACGTCCATCACCAATTCGTATACGACTGGATCGGTAGCAGCGATTTCGATCGCGCTGATGTCGGGGATGGCGCCAGGGTCGCGGGCGATTTGCGCTGGCTCGGGCAACCTTGCCCGGGTCACTCCTTCGGAAACCGCGTGCTGCCGCCGATCGGGATCGGCGGCGGTCGATTGGACGTTGCCTGCATCCCGAGCGCCGGGGGGGGGGGGG
>PACL01000022.1 GCA_002700095.1 Fulvimarina sp.
CCCGCTTCCACCACCGCGTCGCCGGCATTCGCGTCCGCCGTCGCGACCGGCCCGTCATTGGTGCCGGTGATGGTGATCGTCACCGTCTCGGTGGCGGTGCCGTCGTTCCCGTCGTCGACGGTCACGTCATAGGTGAGCGTCAGCTCGTCGCCGGCCGAGAGGAAGTCGAAGGCTCGCTCGCTGGCGGACGCACCTGTGGCGTTGGCGCTGTCGAAGGCCCAGGCGAGCGTGCCGGAATTGCTCGACCCGTCGACGACGATCCCTTGCGAGACCGTTAGCATTGCCTGGAGTTCGGCCGCGCTGATCCCGTTGACGCTGACAAGCCCATTGCCGTCGGTCACGATTGCAACCGTCTCGCTGGTCGCCGAAACGCCCGTCACCGAGCCCGTGACCTCGTCCGAGGTATCGACGTCGGCCACCGCGAAGGAGCCGCTCGCCGTCAGCGGCGCGTCGGCTTCGGTGAGGTCGGCCTGGTTTGAAACGCGGAATCCGTCGCTGTCGAAGGTGTTGTCGAGGCTGCCGTCGGCATTGTAGCGCACCACGGCGAAGTCGCCGCCGCTGCCGCCCGCGACGAGCAGCTGGCCGTTGGAGGTCACGGTGACGCTATAGGCGGTGTCCGAGGCACCGAGATCGGTGACGACGATGCCGCCATTGCCGAAGCTCGTGTCGAGCGAGCCGTCCGAATTGTAGCGGACCAGCGCGAAGTTAGTGCCCTGCGCCCCAGCGACGACGATGTCACCGTCCGAAAGCGTCGTGACGCTGAAGCCGAATTCGCTCGTCCCGGAGAGCGGCGTCGTGACGATGCCGTCGCCTCCACCAAACGACGTATCGATCACTCCATTGGTCGTATACCGGACGAGGACGAAGTCGTTGCCGCCGCCACCTGCGGCGGCAAAACCGGAGACGAGGATCTCGCCGGTCGACGTTACCGTCATGCCATAAGCCGAGCCTGCGCCATTGAAACTGGTCGTGGCGATGCCGTCGCCGCCGCCAAAGGTCAGGTCGAGGACACCCGCGGAGGTGTAGCGAGCGACGAAGAAATTGCCGCCGGTCGTGCCGGAAACGAGAATGCCGCTGGCAGTTGCGACAACGTCATGACCGAAGTCGACGCCGCCGTTGCCGCCGCCGATGTTCAGAACCGCGATGCCGTCGCCGCTGAACGTCGTGTCGAGCTGCCCGGACGCGGTGTAGCGGACGATGGCGGCGTCGTAGTTCGAGCCGTTGAACGTGCTGCCGACGACGAGGATGTTGCCGCTACCGTCGATCGTGACGTCATGGGCATAGTCGTTCGCCGCCAGAATCGGCGTCGTGACGATGCCGCCGGTGCCGAAATCGGTGTCCAGCTCCCCGCCGGCGTCGAAGCGCACGAGGGCGAAGTCGTGGTTCGTCCCGTTGAAGAAATCCGCCGCGACGACGAAGCCGCCAGCGCCATCCGCGGTGACGGAAACGCGGACGGGTGCGCCGGCCGGCCGCGACGCGCCGAGCGAGGCGTCGAGATCCACCGTCGCGATGCCGTTCTCGCCGAAGCTCGTGTCGATCTGCCCGTCGGCCAGATAGCCCACCAGCGCAACCTCATAAGCGCCGCCGGTATCGCCCGTCACGCCGGCAATGACGAAGCGGTCCTCCGTCCGCATTGCCACGTCGAAGCCGACGTCGTTCGTGCCGCCGAGATCGGTGGTGACGATGCCGTCGCTGAGCACCGTGGAGGTGATCGTCGGGGCATCGTTGGCGCCGCCGACGGTCAGGGTGACGGTGGCGATCGAGCGGGCGCCGCTCGCGTCCTCGATGACATAGGCGAAGCTGTCGGCGCGGCTCTCGCCCACCGCCAGATCCTGGAAGCCGGGACCCGGCGCATAGGTGATCTCGCCGGTTTCCGTGTCGAAGGTCACCGTCGCGCCCTCGGCCGAGGTGACGGTGAGAACCGTCCCTGTCAGCGGATCGACGCCGTCATTCGCGGCCAGGCCGATCACTGTCAGATTAACCGTGTCACCGACGTCGATGTCGGTGTCGTTGGCGAGAAGATCGCTGGCGTCGAAGCTGAAGCTGGTATCCTCATCAGTCGCCGGCTCGAGCGCCGAGCCGACGGCGTCGTCCACCGCCACGGGAGCGTCGTTCGCGCCCGTCACGGTGAAGGTCAGCGTCACCGTGTCGGAGGTTGTGGCGTTGCCGCTGGCGGGGTCGACCCGGTCGGTCAGAGTGATCGTATAGGTGAAGCTGTAGGTCTCGCCGGCCGGCACGAAATCGACCGCCGACTGCGGCAGGTTGACCGCATAGGTCACCTGGCCGTTGCCGTTGGCGCCGATCGTCGCGTTCGACAGGACGAGGGCGTCGAGGAAGGCCTGCTGGTCGGCGAGCGCGATCGGGGTGCCCGATCCGTTCGTCGCGGTGATCGCCTTGGCGAAGTCGCCGGCGGGATCGATGTCGCTGGCCGCGTTGTTCGCCCGGTAGAAGTCCGGGTCGGAGAAGCTCAGCGTGCCCGACTGATTGACGATCAGCGTGGCAGAATTGCTGGACGCGTTTTCCTGGAAGGGATCGGTTGCGGTGCCCGAGCTCGTCACGCCGTCGAAGGTCACGGTGTCGACGTTCGGCGAGGTCGCGTCGGCGTCCGTCGTGCCGCCCCCGATGGTGAAGGTCACGCCGCCGAATTCGATCGCGTCGTTCAGCGGAGCGACCGTCAGAGGCAGCGTCGCGGTCGGCGCGTCGTCCTCGCTGCTGGTGCCCGGCCCGTAATAGCTGATCGTGCGGCCCGTATCGCTCGCGCCGGCGAGATTGCCGGTCGGATCGTCACCGGTGGTGAAGGTGATCGCCCGCATGATCGCCTCGACCCGGAGGTCGGAACTCGCCGCGGGGTAGCTGAAGCCGATCAGAAGCTGCGAACCAACGTCCGAGACGACCGCGACGGCGCCCGGCTGGGTGTCGGTGGAAAGCTGCACCGAAATGAGGCTGCTGTCGCTGTTGAATGTGACGAGCGCGCTCGTTCCGTTCGACAGCAGGACGGTCCGGGAGGCGAGGAAGCCGAGGTCGTCGCCATCCCGCGGGTCGTCGACCTGGATCTCGATCAGCTGGTTGTAGAAGCTGTCGTTCGGCGTCGCGACAAGCGCATCGGCAAGGGGGCGGAACGAACCCTCCTGATAGCTGCCGGTTGCATTGCCGTTGTTGGCGCCGTTGGTGTCCAGATCGACGTTGTAGGCCATCGCTTCGGTTCCGTCTTTGCTTGGGGCGACTGGTTGCTGACAGCAGGACTTCAGCCGCACCCCAATTTCACAGGATCGATTGACTTCTTTCGCCTTGGCGAATTCTCACACACACATACCGTTTGCGGCGCAGCACGAAACACGATCGCGTCGCCAAATCCAACGAATACTTCTGAACTGGGATTTCTCGGCGGAGCAGGATCGACCTACTCTTGCTTCATGGTGTCGTCGACTCCGAATAGGCGCGCGGAAACACGGTCGGAAGCGCGTTTTTTCACGACATCCCTCTTTTTATTCGAATGATTTGAGATCAACTGAAATGTATCGACGCACGCTCTTCTTCGGATTGATATAATTCGCGCGCTACGACCGTCAGAATCGGCCGACGACTCCCCTTTTGGCATGTTTCAAATGAAACTATGCGATTTTCTCTTCGCACATTCTCCATTTGCACCGCCATCTCACTCCCTGCGATGATTTTGTACAGATCGACTTAACGTAATGTCAACCCTTTAGCGAAACGGATACGCGTCAGGCGAGTCCGAATGGTAAATAAGAAATACCCGCCCTGCGTGTCGCGACTGAATGCATGCAGTCGAAGCGCCGCGAGACGCGCCTCATCATCGGGAAGTTGCACCGGCTGGATTGCCGACATTGCAGACGACTCGGCTCGCCGAGGCGACGCGGCGGCTACGCGCCGAATTTGGCGTCATGGCGCGTCAAGGTTGCAGGCCCATCGATTGATCGGGTAGCCGGGCAGGCAATCTCGGGTTCGGTCAGCCGGGCGCCCCGTGCAGCCGGCGCATTGCGGAACAGCGGCTTGAGGGTGGCTGTTTGGTCGGATGGCCCCGCTCGGCCGATGGCGGCCGCGCGCGGTCAGAACGGCGAGGCCTCTCCGATCTCGACCCGGCCTCTGCAGCGCTGCTATAGGATCGCGAAGCGAACGGGGCATGGCGGGGCCCGCCCACGCGCCTGCCGAACACCAGGCAGGTCCGCCTCGGTATCCGGGGCAGGCTGCGCGATGCGACAGGATGTCTCGATGACGATACACAGGGAGGGGCCCCTCGATGCCCCGGTGCAGCAGTGACGGGCGGCCCCCTGATGGAAAGCTACGAGAGCCTGCGGTCCCGATTCGCCTGGAACCTGCCCGACCGCTACAACATCGCGGCGGCCTGCGCCGACGTCTGGGCGACGAGGGAACCGGACCGGATCTGCCTGATCGAGGATCGCGGGCCTTTCGAAGCGAAGACCATGAGCTACGGCGAGCTGACGGCACTTTCGCGCCGCCTCGCATCCGCCATGGCAGCCGGCGGCATTGCGCGCGGCGACCGGGTGGCGATCGTGCTGCCGCAGAGCTTTGCCACCGTCGTCGCCCATCTCGCCGCCTATCGGCTCGGCGCGATCGCCGTGCCGCTGGCGATGCGCTTCGGCCCGGAAGCGCTGGCCTTCCGGCTCAAGGCCGCCGGAGTGAAGATGGCGGTGCTGCATCGCGACGGCCTCGCCACCTTCGATGCCGTTCGATCCGGCCTGCCGGATCTCGAGACGATCGTCGTCGTCGGCGCCGAACTCGATCGGGGCCACGGCCACCTCGACTTCGACCGCTTGATCGCCGAGGCCTCCGCTTCCATCGCGGACATCCCCACCGGGCCACACGACCCGGCGCTGATCATCTTCACCTCGGGGACGACCGGCCCTCCCAAGGGCGCACTGCACGGTCACCGGGTCGTCCTCGGCCACATCCCCGGCATCCGCTTTCATCATGAGGATTATCCCCGGCCCGGCGACAGGATCTGGACGCCGTCCGACTGGGCCTGGGCCGGCGGACTCCTCAATGTGCTCTTGCCTTCGCTGCAGCTCGGCGTCCCGGTGGTATTCTCCGACGAACGCTTCCGGCCGGAGGAGGCGTATGCGCTGATGGCGCGTCAGGGGGTGCGCAATGCCTTCCTGCCCGCGACGGCGCTGCGGATGCTGGCGGCGGCGGCCAGCGAGGAAGCACTGGCCGACCTGACGCTTCGCACCGTCGCCTCGGCTGGCGAAAGCCTGCCGGCGGCGACGTTCCACTGGGCCCGGCAGGCGCTCGGCCTGACCGTCAACGAATTCTACGGCCAGACCGAGTGCAACATGGTGCTAGGTTCCTCGGCGGCTCATGGCGTTTCGCGGGCCGGCGCGATCGGCAAGGCGGTGCCGGGCCACGCGGTGGCCATTCTGGGCGAGGACGGCGAGCCGGTGCCGGCGGGAATGCCGGGGACGATCGCCATCCGGGCGCCGGACCCGGTGATGTTCCTCGGCTATTGGCAGGACCCGGCCGCGACCGCCGGAAAGTTCTGCGGCGAGTGGCTCCTGACCGGCGATCAGGCGGTGATGGACGCGGACGGCTACGTCGCCTTTCTCGGCCGCGACGACGACATCATCACCTCGGCCGGCTACCGCATCGGCCCCGGCGAGGTCGAGAGCTGCCTATTGTCCCATCCGGCGGTGAAGCTCGCCGCCGTCGTCGGCAAGCCGGACCGGCTGCGCACCGAGATCGTCAAGGCCTATGTCGTGCCGATGGAGGGTAGCACGGCGTCGGAGGCGCTTGCCGCCGAGATCCAGGGCTTCGTGCGCACACGGCTGTCGGCACATGAATATCCGCGCGAGATCGCCTTCGTCGACGCCATGCCGCTGACGACGAGCGGCAAGATCGTCCGCCGTGTCTTTCGCGAGCGGGCCGCGCAAGAAGCCGTAGAGGCGGACCTCGCCGGCACGAGGTGATGACGACTTCCCTTGCCGGCATGGTTAAGAAACAAGGTTAATCAGCCGTTAACCCTTCCCTGCGACAGTCCCGCTCAAGGTGGCGGCGGCAATCTGCGCCCGCGTCAAGCCGCGATGGGCAGGGGAAGTGAGATCGATGAAGGTGATCAATTGGGTCGGCGCCGCGGCGTCTGTCGTGGTCATGGCGGGATGCGGTGGAGCCTTGGCGGCGGACCTGTCGCCGCTCTACGACGAGCCGTTCATCCAGGACGTGCCCGAGATGCAGCCGGTCGAGATCGGCACCGGCTGGTATCTGCGGGGCGACGTCGGCTACCAGTTCAAGAGCGACCTGAGGACGGACCTCGCGATCGCCTCGCCGCTCGGATCCGTCAGCGGCGGCTATGACGGGCTGGAACTGCCCGCCGCAGCCAGCGTCAGCGGCGGCATGGGCTACAAGTTCAACGAATTCCTGCGCGCCGACACGACCATCGGCTACTGGAAGAGCGACGTCGAGGGCGCCGATTTCTCCGGCGGCGGCGTGTCTTTCGACACCGACGTGCAGGCCTTCGAGCTGATGGCCAACGCCTATGTCGATCTCGGCACCTATGCCGGCTTCACGCCCTATCTCGGCGCCGGCGCCGGCGGCGTCCACGTGTCCTACGACATGAGCTGCCACTATGCCGGCTTCGACTGCGAGGACACGTTCGATGGCCTCGACATCCAGAAGGGGTCGGGCTGGCGCTTCGCCTATTCGCTGATGGCCGGCATGTCCTACGACGTGTCCCAGAACCTTAAGTTCGACGTCGGCTACCGCTTCACGGACGTCGATGGCGGCAGTGTCGGCTCGGTGTCCGGCATCGACGCCCTGACCGGCGATACGCTCAGTGCCAGTGCCGACGACGACGGCTTCCAGCGCCACACGATCCAGGCGGGCGTGCGCTACTCGCTCTGGTAGAATGATCGGCATGGGGCCGGGGCGCTCGTGGCCCTCCCGCCGCCGCAGACATGCCGCAGACGATGCGGGGACGGCTGCGAACCCGTCCCTGTCCGCCGCCTCGAGCCTTCGCCCGGGGCGGCGAAGCCGCGATGGCAGCCGGTGCACCCGTCGCTGACGGTTTTGTGACAGGAGCTGCAGCCCCAACAGGCATGGCTCCGGCCGCCGGTACGGGCGCATGTCGGGCGGGTCGACAGGCGCATCGGCCGGGCTATGCGGCGACCAGCCGCGGCCGGCACAATGCCGGTATGCCTTGCGTCAACCGGACGTTTTGATCGATATCTTCAAGTCTGCCTTAAGTTATAAAAGCGTATCATGTTTGCGAAGAGAGGCTCCGCGAACCATGCAGCTCGATCAAATCGACCGCCTGATTTCCGATCGCGGCTACAGATTCTCGTTTCCCGAAGAGATCGAGACCGCTTATCACGCCTATCGGCTCCATTTCCGCAAGCGTCTGAACCAGGCGCTGCTGATCCCCACCCTCGTCTGCTACAACGTCTTTCTGATCGTCGATTATCTTCTCTTGCCGGAGACCTTCTGGCTAAGCGCGGCGCTGCACCTCCTGCTCGTCTCGCCGATCATCGTCCTGTCCTCGATGGGGCTTCGCGAGGGATGGGACGAACGCAAGCGAGACTATTGCGTGGCGCTCGGTCCGCTGGCGATGATCGTCCAGATCATGGCGATCTACGCCCTCAATGCGAGCGAGGCGGCCCAGCACTACCAGTATCTGGCCATCTTCGTGCTGATCTACATGAACCTGCTGTTTCGGCTGGAATACGACCAGGCGGTGGCCGCCAGCGCCTTCGCCGCGACGCTCTATGTCGGAACGCTCTTCGTCTGCCACGCTCCGCTGCCGGTGCTGGTCATCGGCACCATGGCGTCGGGGGCCGCCTGCTATCTGTCGCTTTCCGGCAACCGCCAGATGCAGCGCGACAGCCGGCATGGCTATCTGCGCCGGATGCAGGACCGGCTGCGCATCGAGGCGGCCCAGACGGCGGCCGAACGGGACGTCCTGACCGGGCTGTACAATCGCCGCCGCCTCGCCCGCGCCTTCGACCAGCTCGTCGACGGCTCGACCAGTCGCACGGTCGCCTTGTTGATGATCGACGTCGACCAGTTCAAGCGCTTCAACGACGAGAACGGCCATCTGGCCGGAGACGTCTGCCTGAGGCGCATCGCGGAGGTGCTGACGCAGATCTTCGAGGGGAACGACGATCTCGTCGTCCGATTCGGCGGGGAGGAATTCCTCGTGCTGCTGACCGGGATCGAGCAGCCGCATGCGGTGCGGCTCGCCGAGCGCATCCGGACCGAGATCGAGGCCCTCGGCATCGTCCATGCCGACGGAACGACGCATGTGACCGTCAGCATCGGCGTGACGGCGGGAGCGATCTGCCAAGGTGTGCAGAACGCCCTGATCAGCGGCGCCGACGCAGCGCTCTATGCCGCCAAGCAGGCCGGACGCAATCGCGTCTGGCCGCCGACGGCCCAGCTCGCCTCCGCAGCACCGGCCGCTTCGGCGGGCCTGCCTCTGGCGGTGTGATACCAGCGAGGCCGCGCGTCGCTTGAGCTTACCCCCTTGGCGCCGGGCGAAGAACGGGGCTAACAGTATGAGTTATCCGTTCGATCCGGCACGATCCTCAATCCGGCCCGCATCGAGAGGCCGGCTCGCGCTCTTCCCGAAGACGCTCTAGCCGAAGGCCTTGAAGGCGACGAGGGTGAAGGTGTCCGACACCCCCTCGATCACCTGCAGTCGCTCGGTGACGAAATGGCCGATGTCGTGGTCCTCGGTGAGGTAGAACTTGGCGATCAGGTCGTAATGGCCCGAGGTGGAATAGACCTCCGAGATCTCCTCGACTTCGAGCACCAGCGCATCGGCCACCCTGTAGGCCATGCCCGGCCGGCACTTGAACTGCACGAAGATCGTCTTCATCGATTGCTCCTGCCGCCGGAGGCGGTCCGTTCCGTCAACTTCGCCGTGATGGTCGAGGCTGGCCGGCTGCCCGTCAAGGGCGCCCCGGCCTCTCTACCGCCTCGGCCGCGATGTTCATACCAGCGCGGCCACCCGGCGCTTCAGTTCCGGCAAAAGCTCGGTCTCGAAGAACGGATGGCGCTTCAGCCAGGCATTGTTGCGCCAGGAGGGATGCGGCAGCGGCAGGACCTTCGCAAAGCGCCCGCCGCCCGCCAGAACCTCGCGCCAGTCCTCCACCGTCTCGGTCAGCGAGCGGGCGCCGCCGCCGTCGATGTGGAAGCGCTGGGCATGAAGGCCGATCGCCAGCACCAGCTCGACCTGCGGCATCGCCGCCATCACCCGGGCGTGCCAGGTGGCGCGGCACTCCCGGCGCGGCGGCAGGTCGCCGCCCTTGCCGTCATAGCCGGGAAAGCAGAAGCCCATCGGCACGATGGCGATGCGGGCCGGATCGTAGAACCCCGCCGCATCGATCCCCATCCAGTCGCGCAACCGGATCCCGGACGGGTCGTTGAAAGGCTTCGTCGTCTTGTCGGCGAGATTGCCCGGCGCCTGGCCGGCGACGACGATCCGCGCCGTTGACGACAGCGCCAGCACCGGATTGGGCTCGATCGGCAACGGCCGGCCGAGCGGCGCGTCCCGGCAGATCCGGCAGGCCCGGATCGTCCGGTAGAGCGCCTGCGGGTCCTCGCCACCCGCCGCCTTGGTCGCAGCCGTCACAGATAGGCTCAGGCGGTCATGCTCGGCCGGGCGGAAACCTCGCCATACCAGCGCGCGACATTCGCAAGGTCGGCCGGAAGCGCGATCTTCGCCGGCTTCATGAAGTCGACGGCAACGACGCCGGTGATGTCGGCGACCGAGAAGGCATCGCCCGCGGCGAATCGGTGGCCGGCAAGGTGGGCGTCGAAAACGCGCAGGAAATCGACAGCCTTGTCCCGGTTCGCCTCGCCCCAGACGGGCACCTGCGGCACCTCCCATTCGGCCATGGCGGGATGGGTGTGACGGAAGGCCGCGGCGACGGAGGCGTAGAGGCCTAGCTCGATGCGCCGGTTCCACATCTCGATCGTGGCGATCTCGATCGGCGTCGTCCCGAACAGCGGCGGTTCCGGATGCAGAGCCTCGAAGTAGCGGCAGATGGCGATCGATTCGGTGATGACCGTGCCGTCGTCGAGCTCGAGCACCGGCAGGCGCTGCAAGGGGTTACGGCTGGCGATCGTCTCGGAGCGGTGTTCGAGCCTGCCCATATCGACCGGCTCGAGCGGCACCTCGATCGCCTTTTCGGCGATGAAGATCCGAGTGCGCCGGGGATTGGGTGCCCGGCCGCCGTCGAAAAGGCGCATGATCTATCCTCCCAGGTTCTACGTCGATGCAAATCCGCCGCACCTGGCGAGGTTCCCCGCCCATGGCCGCCGCTTCGCAGCATTCGATGCGAATTTCCGGTTCCTTAAGCGATTTTTTTAAGGTTGGCGAAAGAGAATGGGGCCGGACCGAAACTCCAGCCAAGGCCACCCGACCCAGTCTTCATGTCCCTTGCCGCACCGCCCACCGTCGATCACCGCATTGCCAGCCGCTCGCGCAACGGCGATCTCGCCCGTACCCTGCGGGCGGCTCGCGAACGGCTGTCGACGCGCGGTACGGCGCCACCGCGATTCGGCCGCGAGTTGCTCGCCCAGCACGCCGCGGCGCTGAGGGCGGCGTCCTTCGTCCTGCCGCTGCCGGTGATGGTGACGGGCTTCGGCCTGTCGATCCATCTCGGCCCGGTCCATGCCGCGCTGTGGACCCTCGTCACCCTCGGCTGCTACCTCGCTTTGGTCGCCACGGCCCGCAAGTTCGGCACCGAGCCGGTCGCCGCCGAGGCGCTGGAGCGCTGGCGCGGACTGTTCCTCACCGGCCATGCCATGACCGGGCTGTGCTGGGCCTATCTGGCGGCCCTCGATCCGGCCCGGGTCGACGGCTCGCAATTCGGCATCTTCCAGTTCACCGTCCTGTTCGTCGTCGTCGCCTCCACCGCGATGATCTCCTTCACGCTGCAGCTGGTCGTCCCCCTCACCTTCGCCCTCGCCGTCGTGTTCCTGGGGATCAACGCGGCCGCCGCGCCGGATCCCGCCCACATCGCGCTGACGGCGGTGCTGATCGCGGCGATCGCCTTCTTCTCGCTGGTCAGCGAGATCCTTCGCCGCTCGGCGCTGCGCGCCTTCGTCCACCAGGCCGAGAAGGACGAGCTGATCGCCGAACTGGAAACCGCGCGGGTGATGTCGGACGAGGCGCGGCGCCGCGCGGAAGAGGCCAATCTCGCCAAGTCGCGCTTCCTCGCCACCATGAGCCACGAGCTGCGGACCCCGCTCAACGCCATTCTCGGCTTTTCGGAGGTGATGGGCGGCGAGATGCTCGGCCCGCTCGGCAACGCCACCTACAAGGACTATGTCCGCGAAATTCATACCTCCGGCCAGCATCTGCTCGGGCTGATCAACGAGATCCTCGACCTGTCGCGCATCGAGGCCGGCCGCTTCACCCTCAACGAGGAGGCGATCGAACTCGTCGCCGTCGCGAGGGAATGCCTCGGGACCGTCCGCATCCGCGCCGAGGCGAAGGGCCTCACCGTGCGGGCCGAGTTCGAGCCGGATCTGCCGGCGCTGTGGGCCGACGAGCGGGCCGCCCGCCAGATCGTCCTGAACCTTCTGTCCAACGCGGTGAAGTTCACCCCGCGCGGCGGCGAGATCGTCGTTTCCGTCGGCTGGACCGCCGGTGCCGGTCAATATGTCTGCGTCAGGGACAACGGACCCGGCATTCCCGAGGCGGAGATCCCGATCGTCCTGTCCTCCTTCGGCCAGGGTTCAGTGGCGATGAAGAGCGCCGAGCAGGGCACCGGCCTCGGCCTGCCGATCGTCCAGGCCCTGGTGAAGCTGCACAATGGCGAGTTTCAGCTCGTGTCCCGGCTGCGCGAGGGCACCGAGGCGATCGCCGTGTTCCCGCAATCGCGGGTCCTCGAGGTGATGCCGGCCATCGACGATCCAGACTGGCCCGCCGAGTGATACCGACAGCCCGGGCATTCGACACCCAGACCGCCGGTATCGAGCCCGCGCGGCACCTGAGCGCTTCTTCGGCGCCGGTCGAGACCGGGGCCGACGACATGAAACGGCCACAAGCCGGGTCATCCGCCGAAACTTGCGACGGCGGCGCTGCGAGGCCATATCCGGGGCCTCGACAAGCCCGGACCGGAGCCTTCATGGCGATCGAAAGCCCCTGCACGCAGATCTGCACCATCGACGCCGCCACCGGCCTCTGTCTCGGCTGCGCGCGCAGCATAGAGGAGATCGTGGGCTGGGCGTCGTTCACCGCCGAGGGCCGGCGGACTATCATGGCGGAGCTCGCAGGGCGACGCCAGGCGTTGGCGCCGGCGGCACGGCGCCCGGATGAAAAAGCGAACCGTCAAAAGCAGCGGCCGGGGACCGCCCCATTCGCCGATGCGTCGTGACTACGTCCTCACCGCCATTCTCGGCGCGATCGCACTGCTGCTCCTCGTGCTCCTCACCCACGATGGCGGTCCCATCTTCGGGCTCAGCGAGGAAGCCTTCGCCCGCCTGTCCCGGTTGACCATCCTCGGCGTCGGCGTCGGCGCCCTGATCCTCATGTCGAGGCGATTCCGGATGAGAGAGATGCTGCGCAACATCCTGATCTGGACCGCCGGCTTCGGCGTCCTCGTCGGCCTCTATGCCTTTCAGCCGGAATTCTCCGCGCTGAAGAACCGGGTGTTCGCCGTTCTGATGCCCGGCAGCGTCGTGCCCCTTGGCGAGAGCGAAGGCCAGCGTCGCTTCATGGCGACCCGGGCCACCGACGGGCATTTCTATCTCGACGGCGAGATCGACGGCGAGGCCGCCAACTTCATCGTCGACACCGGCGCCTCGGTGGTGGCGATGGACGCCGCCATGGCCCGCTCGCTCGGCGTCGACATGTCGCGGCTGAGCTTCACCAACCAGGTCATGACCGCCAACGGCATCGCCAAGGCCGCACCGATCCGCCTCGACACCGTCACCATCGGCGGCATCACCCGCCGCAACGTGGCGGCGGCCGTCACCGAAGGCTCGGGGCTCGGCGCCGTCCTCCTCGGCATGAGCTTTCTCGGGACGCTCACCTCCTACGACTTTCGCGGCGACCGCCTGGTGATGACCGACTGAGCCCTACCCCGCCTTGCGAGGTCAGATAAGGCTCCAGGCGAAGCGGGCGGCGACGATCAGGAGGAAGCTGCCGAAGCCGAGCTCCAGCTGGGCGCCGCGACAGCCGGTGAGCGAGCGCGGCACCCAGCGGCACGGCGAGGATCGAGGCCGGCGCGACGACGGCGACGGCGAAGAGATTGACGAAGCCGAGGCTGAAGGCCGGCAGCTCCGCCTCGCCCCATCCCCCGACGACATAGGCGAAAAGGCCGGGAACGGCGATGAGGGCGCCGACGCCCGCGCTGGTCGCCACCGCCTGATGGATCGGCCGGCCGTAAAGGGTCATGAAGGTGTTGTTGAGGACACCGCCGCCGATCCCCATCAGCGCCGACAACAGGCCGATGACGAAGCCGGCGACGGATCGTCCGAAGCGGCCCGGCAGATCCTGCCCGAGCCGGAACTCGAATCGCCCGGCCAGCATCTTGGCGCCGAAGAGGAAGGCGAGGACCGCGAAGATCGCCCGCAGCTCCTGCGAACTCGCCAGCGAGGCGAGGAAGGCGCCGGCCACGGCGCCGAGAGGAATGGCGATGACCCACTGCCGCAGCAGCGTCGTGTCAACGGCGCCGCGCTGCAGATGCGAGCGCAGGGAGCGGAGCGAGGTCGGCACGATGATGGCGATCGACGAGCCGACCGCCAGATGCATCGAGACCGCGTGGCTGACGCCCAGCGTCTCGAATGTCTGGTAGAGGACAGGTACGAAGATCGCGCCGCCGCCGATGCCGAACAGCCCGGCGAGGAAGCCGGCCGCGGCCGCAGCTGCGATGAGGGTGAGGACGAGGGGAACCAGGCTGACGCCGTCGAGGATGGTCATCCCTGGCGTCTGGAGCGGTTCGACGCCTTGCCGGCCCGGTCTTCTGCCGGCTCGCTTCGTCTGTTCATGGTCGCTTCCCGATACCGTTTCCCATTCTTCGGGATCATGGTCTAGCGCATGGCACCGGCGACATGCACGGAGTTTCGTCAGTCTGCCATGGTAACTGCTGCACGGTCCGGGCCATCCTGGCGCTCGCCCGGCAGGGCACGCGTCGCTGGGTCGATCCGGTGGGGTGGGGCCGTAACCCGGCGCGGCGCGCGAGCGAACGCGCCCTCCGACGTCCCGATGGACGCATCAGACAAGGTGTCACGCCCGCGCCGCGACGGGTTCGCGCCGCGCCGCGCGTCCCGGCAGGCTGATCTCGAAGCGGGTGCCGGGCTGGTCCCGGGTGGACAGCCTGATGGCGCCGCCATGGGCCTCGACGATCTCCGCGGCGATCGGCAGGCCGAGGCCGGTGCCGCCGGAGCGGGCCGAGCCGCGAAACGCCTTGAAGAGGTTCTCCCGCGCGACCTCGGGCATGCCCGGCCCGGTGTCCTCGACGAAGATCAGGAGGCCGCCCCAGCCTCCCGGCCCCGGCTCCATCAGGTCGCCGCCGACGCGCAGCTGGCGCACCACCACGGACGGATCGTCGGCGATCCCCGCCAGCGCCTCGACCGCATTGCGGCAGAGATTGAGGATCACCCGGTGGAACTGGTCCGGATCGACCATGGCGAGGAGATCGCCCGGCACGGCGTTGACGAGTTCGATCCGCCAGTCCGGATCGACGATGAGGCTCTCATAGACGTCGTCGACCAGCAGCCGCAGCCGCACCTCGCGGCGCACCGGCTCCCGCTCGACCGCCCGGCCATAGGCCAGCACCGACTGGGTGTAGTGCAGCGCCCGGTCGAGGCTGCGCAGCAGGAGCGGCGCGAAGCGCTGCACCGTCGGATCCTCGACCGCGGCGAGGCGGTCGGAGATCATCTGGCTGGAAGCCAGGATGTTGCGCAAATCGTGGTTGATCTTCGAGACGGCGAGGCCGAGATCGGCGAGATGGCGCTGCTCGCGCAGGGTCTCGGTCAGCCGCCGCTGCATGGCGGCGAGCTCGACCTCGGCGACGCCGATCTCGTCGTCGCGCCGGCCCGGCACGATGATCCGTTCCGGATCGGTCGGGTTGGCGCCGAAGCGGATCATCGCATGGGTCATGTCGAGGATCGGGCGCACCAGATAGCGGCTGATCGCCGTGTAAACGAGAACCGCCGCAAACAGCGCGATCGACAGCGACAACAGGAAGACGTTGCGCGAATAGACCAGCATTGCCCGGTGCAGCGGCCGTTCCGCCATCACCACTTCGGCCCGCACCGGCGCGGCACCGACCTCGCCCTGCACCCGCATGACCCGGTTGCCACCAAAGATCAGCGTGTCGAAGGCGCCGAGGATCATCGCCACCATCGTCTGTTCGGACAGGTTGATCTGCAGGTCCGGGACGCCGACCGTTTCGGCCCGGGCGAGAAGCCGCGAGGCGTCGTCGTCGTTGATGGCGATGAGCTGGGCGTCGAGGGCCTGCAGCAGGGCCGATTCCTGGTTCGGACCCAACACCGATTCCGGCCCGGCGTCGATCTCCTCCGAGGCGAGGCCGGCGACCGCGACGGTCTCGATCTTCGCGGTCAGCCAGTCGTACCGGAACTTCGACACCGACGGCACGAAGATCAGCACCTCGGCGATCATGACCGCGACAGCCGTGATCACCAGGATCCGCGTCGACAGCCGCCGCCGCCGCTTCGGCACCGGATGCTCGTCCGGCCCGCCTTCAACCGATCTCCCGGGATCGCCCAAGAATGTCCCCGCTCTCCATCAGCCGCCCTAGGGCGGTATCCGAGCTGCAGGCCGCACCGCATCTTTGACGGTGGACGAGCGCTCCGGGCTCCGGCCCCCCGCCGAAACCCCTCTTCACCTTGTCGACGCGATCGGCCCTCAGCCGAACCTGGCCAGCATGCCGACGAGGCGGCGCACCCAGGGCTTCTGCGTATAGGGGCGATAGTAGACCGTTGCGGCGCGTTTTCCAATTTCGGAAAGCGTCGGATAGGGCGAGACGAAATCGCGCAGGTCGGCGACGGTCAGCTTCTTGCCGACGGCGAGCGACAGCATGTTGGTGATCTCGCCCGCCGCCATGCCGGCCACCCCGGCGCCGACGATGCGGCCGTTGCGGCCGAGGACCAGCTTCATCAGCCCGCCGGTGCGCCGTTCCGCCTGGGCCCGGTCGTTCTCGTCATAGGGCCAGCGCAGCACCTGCGTCAGGAGGCCGGCGGCCTTCGCCTCGGCCTCGGTGGGGCCGACCTGGCCGAGCTCGGGGTCGGTGAAGGTGACATGCGGCAAATGGTCGCGACGCTCGCGGACCGGCAGCCGGAACAGGATCGGGCGCAGCACCAGCCCGGCCTGGTAGTTGGCGACATGGGTGAATTGCGGCCCGCCGGCGATGTCGCCGACGGCATAGATCCGCCGGTTGGTGGACCTGAGATCAGCGCCGACCTTGATGCCCTTGGGGCCGTACTCGACCCCTGCCGCCTCGAGGCCGAGGCCGTGAACGTTCGGCGCCCGGCCAACGGCGACGAGAAGATGGCTGGCGGCGATCGTCTCACGGCCCTCGTCGGTCTCGATGGTGATCGAGGGACCGGCCTCGCCCGCCGCCACGCCGACGACCTTCGCATGGTCGCGCAGGACGACGCCCTCCGCCCGCAGCCGCTCGATGACGACGGCGGCAAGCTCGGGATCGTCCCGGCCGAGCAGCGCTCCCGCTTCGAGCACCGTAACCTTCGAGCCCAGCCTCTGGTGGGCCTGCGCCATCTCCATGCCGATCGGGCCGCCGCCGATGATGACGAGATGGCCCGGCCGCTCGCGCAGGTCGAAGATCGTCTCGTTGGTGAAATAGGCAATATCCGCCAGCCCCTCGATCGGCGGCACGAAGGGCGACGAGCCGGTTGCCACCACGTAGCGCCGCGCCTGGATGATCCGACCGCCGGCCGAGACGGTCTTCTCGTCGACGAAGGCGGCATCGGCCTCGATCACCGTCACGCCGAGGCTTTCGAAGCGCTCGACGGAATCGTTCGGCGCGATCGCCGCGATGACGCCGGCGACATGATCCTTCACCGCGGAAAAGTCGATCCGCGGCGCCTCGGCGAAGACGCCGAAGCGCTTCGCCTCCTCGATGGCATGAGCGTGCTTGGCAGCGGCGATCAGGGCCTTGGAGGGCACGCAGCCATAGTTCAGGCAGTCGCCGCCCATCTTGCCGCGCTCGATCAGCACGACCTTCACGCCGAAGGCCGCCGCGGCGGCGGCCGTCGTCAGGCCGCCGGACCCGCCACCGATCACGCAGAGATCCGGCTTCAGAATGGGCGCCATCGCCGCTGCTCCTCAAAAACTGTCTGCATTGGAAGAAAGCGTCAGTCCGTCCGCTTGCGCAGCACCGTCTTCTTCAGGACGACCCCGAGAACGGCGAGCGCGGCGAGGCCGACAAGGGCGATCGTCATCTGCGGCGTGACGAGATCGCCAACCGAGACCTCTCCCTCGCCGGCATTGACCAGCGCCTGGTCGAGCCCGGAGCCAAGAAAGGCATAGACCATCGAGCCCGGGATGATGCCGAGGAAGGTGGTGACGACATAGGTGCGAAGCGAAACCTCAAAGAAGGCCGGGGCGACGTTGACGACGAAGAAGGGCAGGACCGGCGTCAGCCGCAGCAGCAGCAGATAGGCGAAGGCGTCGTCGCGAAAGCCCTCCGCGAACCGGGCGATGGCGCTGCCCGACTTGCGCCTGAGGACATCGCCGAAGGCCGTGCGCGCGGCGAGGAACAGGATCGTCGCCCCGATCGTCGCGCCGATCACCGTCAGCGTTCCGCCGAGCAGCCAGCCGAACAGGAAGCCGGACGCCACCGTGACGATGGAGGCGGCGGGAAACGACACCGCGACGAGGCCGGCATAGATGAGGACGAAGCCGAGACCGGCCAGGACGAGATTGGCGTTCACCCAGTCCTTCAGGTCGTCGCGGCTCTCCACGAACGCTTCCAGCGACACGTAGCGATGCAGGCCGAAGGCATAAGCGAGCGCCAGCGCCGCGACCAGAACCACGATCGGCAGATAATGCACCAACCGTTTCTGCGAGGCTGAGCGACCGTCCTTCGCCGCGTCCTCCACAACCTCCGGCGTTGCGGCCCTGCCACCGTCCTGCGCCATCATCCCCCCTGCCGGATCGTCCGGTTTCGGCCTCGCGCTCGGCATGGTCGGTCAAGTCTCCGGCTGTCGAACCGCCGACGCTGCGGCCCGAAGAATGAAGGCGGGCCATCCGCCGCGATCGGCCCGCGGGCGATGGCGGCGCCTACCGAACCGTCTTCGCCGGATCGCATGGCAATGTTACTGGCCGAAGACCTCGCCCGGCGAACACGCTTGCGTCAACACCGCCCGCGCCTCTCCCCGCCCCGAAGTCGCGCCCGTCCTCACAAGCCAAGCCCAGCCCCTCTGCTTACGGCCCGGGCCCCCGGGCCGGGCTCGCTCAGGCCGCGCGGCGCACCTGCGGCCGCACTGCCTGGCCGGCCTCGTCGAAGAGGCGCATGGATTGCGGCCTCGCCGTGAGGCCGATCTGCGAGCCGCGCGGGATCGACACCTCGCCGGGAAGCTTGGCGACGAAGGGCTCGTCAGCCCGGCCGATATCGACATAGACGAGGGTCACCTCGCCGAGGGATTCCGTCAGGACGACCGTCCCCCGGAAAGGCGGGTTCGCTTCGTCGGTGAGCGACAGGTCCTCGGGCCGGATGCCGAGATGGCCGGCGCCGCCTGCGACCGTTCCAACTGCCGCGATGGGCAGGTCGACCGGCGAGCCGCCCTCCGGCACCACGCGGGTCGCTGCCCCGACGCTCTCGATCCTCGCCGGCAGGATGTTCATCGAGGGCGAGCCGAGGAATTTCGCGACGAAGAGATTGTCCGGCGAATTGTAGAGCTCCATGGGCCCGCCGACCTGCTCGACATGGCCCTTGTTGAGGACGACGATCCGGTCGGCCAGCGTCATCGCCTCCACCTGGTCGTGGGTGACGTAGATCATCGTCGTCCCCGCCATCTTCTCGTGCAGCCGGGCGATCTCGATGCGGGTCTGGACGCGGAGCGCCGCGTCGAGATTGGACAAGGGCTCGTCGAACAGGAACACCTGCGGGTCGCGGGTGATCGCCCGGCCGATGGCGACGCGCTGGCGCTGGCCGCCGGAGAGCGCCTTGGGCAGCCGGTCGAGATAGGGCTCGATCTGCAGGATCCGCGCGGCTTCCCGGACCTTCGCGTCGATCTCCGACTTGGGCTTTCCCTTCTCCAGTGTCAGGCCGAAGGCCATGTTGTCGTAGACCGTCATGTGCGGGTAGAGCGCATAGGACTGGAACACCATGGCGATGCCGCGCTGCTTGGGGGTGAGCGAATTCACCACCCGGCCGCCGATCTCCAGCGTGCCGCCGGTGATGTCCTCGAGCCCGGCGATGACCCGGAGCAGCGTGGACTTGCCGCAGCCGGAGGGGCCGACGAAAACGACGAACTCCCCGGCGCGAATGTCGAGGTCGATGCCATGCAGCACTTCGACCGAACCATAGGCCTTTTTCACCTTGGCAAGCTTGAGATTGGCCATCCGATCCTCCCAAATCCGTGAGCGCCCGCTCAGAGCGCGCCGATGAAACCGTCGTGGTCGCCGAGATGCACCGTGCCGCCCGCGACGTGGCCGGCAAAGCCATGGCCGCCCAGGCCGCGCGGATCGAAGCCGTCCGGCAACCGGTAAGCCGCCGGCCGGCCCGTGAGATTGAAGACGCAGAGAAGCGTCTCGCCCCCGCCCTCCCGCGTGAAGGCGAGGACGCCGTCCGGCGCATCGAGAAAGGCGATCGCTCCAGTAGCCAGCACCGGATGCTCGCGCCGGAAGTTGATCAGCCTGCGATAGAAATGGAGGAGCGACCCGGGATCGGCCTCCAACGCGTCAACCGCGCGCGCGGCATGTTCCGGCGGCACCGGTAGCCAGGGCCGGCCAGAGGTGAAGCCGGCGCTGGGGCTTGCCGCCTCCCAGGCCATCGGCGTGCGGCAGCCGTCGCGGCCCTTCACCTCCGGCCAGAAGTTGATGCCATAGGGATCGACCAGATCCTCATAGGCGACGTCGGCCTCGGTCAGGCCGAGTTCCTCGCCCTGGTAGAGGCAGACAGAGCCGCGCAAGGTCAGGAGAATTCCCGCTGCCAGCCGCAGGGCCCGCTCGGCGTCGCGGCCGCCGGCGGTCCATCTTGTGGCGTGGCGCTCGACGTCGTGGTTGGAGAACGCCCAGCAGGCCCAGCCTTCGGGCCCCGCCGCCTCGAAGCGCTCGACGACCGCCCGGATCGCCTGCGGCTCCGGCATGTTGCCGGAGAGAAAGTCGAAGGCGTAGCACATCTGCAGCCGGTCCCGGCCTGTGGTGTATTCGGCCATCAGCTCGACGCCGCGGATCCGCTCGCCGACCTCGCCGACGGCCATGGCGCCGTATTCGTCGAGGAACGCGCGCAGCTCGGCGAAGAAGACCAGCACCTCCGGCCGGTTCTTGTCGTGGACATGGTCCTGGAAATTATAGGGCTGGTTGCGCGAGGCCATCACCTCGGACTGAAGCCCCGCATCGAGCGGTGGATTGTCGGCCAGCGCCGCGTCGTGGAAGTAGAAATTCGCCGTGTCGAGCCGGAAGCCGTCGACGCCGCGATCGAGCCAGAAGCGGACGTCATCGAGCAGCGCCCTGCGCACAGCCTCGTTGTGGAAGTTCAGGTCCGGCTGCGAGGTGAGGAAATTGTGGAGGTAGTACTGCCGTCGCCGGGAATCCCATTCCCAGGAGGTGCCGCCGAAGACCGAGAGCCAGTTGTTCGGCGGCGTGCCGTCGGGCTTGGGATCGGCCCAGACATACCAGTCGGCCTTGTCATTGTCGCGACTCGAGCGGCTCTCGACGAACCAGGGGTGGAGGTTGGAGCTGTGGGAGAGCACCTGGTCGATGACGACCTTCAGCCCCAGCCGGTGGGCCTCGGCGACGAGGGCGTCGAAATCGGACAGCGTCCCGAAGATCGGATCGACGTCCCGGTAGTCGGAGATGTCGTAGCCGAAATCCTTCATCGGCGACGTCATGAAGGGCGAGATCCAGATCGCGTCGACGCCGAGCGAGGCGACATGGACGAGACGGCGGGTGATGCCGGCGAGATCGCCGATGCCGTCGCCGTTAGTGTCTTGGAACGACCGCGGATATATCTGGTAGAGGACGCAGCCGCGCCACCAGTCGGTTTCCGGCGCCATGGCAGTTTGAGTGTCAGCGGCGATCGCGGCTGTGTCGTCCAAGCCTCTCTCCATCAGGCTGCAGCCTCGAAGGCTGGGTGATAGGTGATTTCCCCCCTCGGCGCGGGCGGCACCATGACCAGCCGCTGGACATATTGCGCCGGCAGGCCGCGATAGGTGAGCGCCGGATCGCTGCCAAAGCCGAAGCGGGCGTAGAAGGCCGGGTCGCCGAGGAGGACGCAGCCGCTTGCACCGCGCTCCTCCAGCCGCCGCAAGCCCCCGGCGACAAGGGCCGTGCCGACGCCCCGGCGCTGGCAATGCGGCCAGACCGAGACTGGCCCGAGCCCGTACCAGCCCGTCTCGCCGCTTTCGATCGACACTGGCGAGAAGGCGACATGGCCGAGGATCGCATCCCCGGCACCGACGGCGACGAGCGAGAGCGTCATTGCCCCCGCCTCCCGCAGCCCGTCGACGATCGCCGCCTCGCTCTGATCGCCGTGTTCGACGTTGCGGAACGCCGCGTCGGTTAGTGCGCGGATCGCCTCGATATCGGCCGGCGCTTCCGGTCGGATGATCGTCGACATCGCCATTCTCAGCCCTTCACGCCGCCGGCGGTCAGGCCGGAAATGATCTTGCGCTGGAAAATGAGGACGAGGACGATCAGGGGAACGGTGACGATCACCGAGGCCGCCATGATGGTGCCCCAGGGGATTTCCTGTTCCGATGCCCCAGAGAGCAGCGCGATGGCGACGGGGACGGTGCGGGTCGAATTGTTGGAGACGAAGGTCAGCGCGAAGAGGAATTCGTTCCAGGCGGCGATGAAGGCGAGGAGCCCGGTCGTCACCAGCGCCGGCCACATCAAGGGCAGGAACACCCGCATGACGATGGTGAAGGGCGAGGCGCCGTCGACGATGGCCGCCTCCTCGATCTCGATCGGCAGGTCGCGCATGAAGGTGGTCAGCACCCAGACCGTGAAGGGCAGGGTGAAGATCATATAGGCGAAGATCAGCGAGAACAGCGTGTTGTAGACGCCGGCCCAGCGGACCATCTCGAACAGGCCGGCGAGGACCGCGATCTGCGGAAACATCGACACGGCAAGGATGGTGAGGAGCAAGAGCCCCCGCCCGGCGAAGTTGATGCGCGACAGGGCATAGGCCGCCGTCACCGCCAGGAACAGCGAGATCGCCACCACCACCACGGCGACGATCACCGAATTGAGGATGTTGGTGGGGAAGACGCCGTTGGAAAGGACGCCCTCGTAGTTCGACAGCGAAAAGTCGACGGGCAGGTAGTTCACCTGGAACAGCGCCGTACCGGACTTCAGACTGGTGAGGATCGCGTAGTAGAACGGGAAGATCGAGAACAGGACGATGAAGACGACGAGGGCGTAGAAGCCGGTGCGCTTGACGACGTATGGCATCTCACTTCCCCCTGCCGCCGAGATCGAGCCGGGCGACCTTGATGTAGAACAGGGTGATGAAGGCGATCACCAGGAAGAGCAGCGTCGAGGCCGCCGAGCCGTAGGCGAACTTGTCGAACTGGAAGAGGTTTTCCTGGGCGAAGACCGACATCGATTTGGTCTGGGTGTTGTTCGGCGTGAGCACGTAGATGAGATCGAAAACCCGCAGCGCGTCGAGGGCCCGGAAGATCACCGCGACGAGGATCGCCGGCCGGATCAGCGGCAGCGTCACCTTCCAGAACACCTTGACCGGATGGATGCCGTCGATCTTCGCTGCCTCGTAGACGTCGCCGGGCACCATCTGCAGGCCCGCAAGGATCAGGAGCGCCATGAACGGCGTCGTCTTCCACACGTCGACGATGATCACCGCCCACATGGCGGTGTCGGGATTGGCGGTCCAGGCGATTGGCGCGGACAGGATGCCGACCGTCATCAGCATGTCGTTGAGGATGCCGAACTGGTCGTTCATCATCCAGGCCCACATCTTGGCCGAGACGATGGTCGGAATCGCCCAGGGGATCAGCACGGCGGCCCGCACAAAGCCGCGGCCCTTGAACTCGGCATTGAGGACCAGGGCGAAGACGAGGCCGAGCACGGTCTCGATCGCGACCGAGATCACCGAATAGTAGACGGTGTTGTAGACCGCGTTCCACCACTGCGGATCGAACAGCAGGCCGAAATATTCGCCCTCCCCGTCGCCGTAGTCGACATATTCCCAGTAGTTGCGCAGGCCGACGAATTCGGCCCCCTCGAGATCGGCGAGGCTGGCATTGGTCAGCGAGAACCAGATGGTTTTCAGGAGCGGCCAGCCGGCGACGAGGGCGAGCACCAGGAGCATCGGCGTCAGGAACAGCCAGGCCGATCGGAGGCGCTGGCGCGAGAGGTCCGAGCGCGCCAGCGCGCCCTTCCGCTCGACATCGAGCGCCTTGTCGGTCGGCGGAACGCCAGCCTGAACGTTTGCCATCGTCTCCTCCCACCTCGCACCGAGCCACCAGGCACCGGGCCACGAGAAACCGGGCGGTCCGCAAGGCCCGGCCGGTCGGCCGGTCTCCTCCCTTGCAGGTCCCGTCGTTCCGGCGTCGGCCCGGCGCCCTGACGTCGCCGACGCGGCTGCCATCGCGGACGCGCCGCGACGGCGATGCTCGCGGACGCCGCCGCGGCGTCCGGTTCGCTTCAGGCGGGGATCACTCCCAGCCGCTGCGCTTCAGGCGGCGCAGGCGCTTTTCCAGCTGATCGAGGTTGTCTGCGGCCGTTCCGCGCCCGGACAGGGTCTCGTTGACCGCGGTCCAGAACTCCTTGGAAACCTCGTTGTACTGCCGCTTCGTCGGCGCCGACGGCCGCGGGACGGCGTTCTCGACCACCTCGCCCCATTCGGCGACGATCGGCTGCGCCTTGGCGATCTCCGGATCGTCGTAGAGCGAGGGAACGGTCGGCAGGCGGGCCGTATTCATCGCCCGTTCCTTCTGGGCCGCCTCGGAGCCGAGGAACTTGACGAGAGCGATGGCCGCGTCCTGATGCTGGGAGTATTTCGACACGGCGAGATTCCAGCCACCGAGACAGGCGGCCGACTTGCCGCTCTCGCCGGCCGGCAGCGGCACCACGTCGAACTTGCCCTTCACCGCCGAATCCTCGCCGGCCGACAGGGCGTAGGCATAGGGCCAGTTGCGCATGAAGACGGCGTTGCCGGTCTGCCAGACGCCGCGGGCCTCCTCTTCCTTGTAGGACAGGACGCCCTGCGGCGCGATCGTGCCGACCCAGCCCTTGGCCATCTCGATGGCTGCGGCGGCCTTCTCGTTGTTGATGGTGATCTCGCCGTCCGGCGAGACGATCTGGCCGCCGCCATTCGAGGCCACCCATTCGAGAGCGTCGCAGGTCAGGCCCTCATAGGGCGCACCCTGGAAGACGAAGCCGTTCATCTGCGTATTGCCGGCCTCGCGCTCCTTGTCCTGGATTTCCTTGGCCGTCTCGGTCAGCTCGGCCCAGGTCTTCGGCGGCTCCTTGCCGTATTTCTCCAGAAGGTCGCTGCGATAGTAGAGCGCCGGCGCGTCGGTATACATCGGGAAGGCGACGAGCTTTCCGTCAACCGTTTGGGACTGGATGACCGACGGATTGTGCTTGGGGATCTCGTCCTTCATCGCCTCGGAGAGGTCGACGAAGCTGGCGGCGAGCTGCGGCGCCCAGATCACGTCGGTGCGATAGACGTCGACGTCCTCGTTGCCGGCCGACAGCCACAGCCGGTACTGGCCGAACTGGTCGGTCGTCGACGCCGGCATCTCGACGATCTTGACGGTGTGGCCGCTCTCCTTCTCGAACGCGTCGAGCTGCATGCGCAGTTCGGAGATGTCCTTGCCGATCGAGCCCGCGACCAGCGCCAGTTCCTCGGCCCTCGCGCCACCGGCACAGAGCAGCACGCCTGCCGCCAGGGCGACGGTCATCTTGCGGAGTGTCATCCACCTTCCTCCCTTGTTCGTCGTCGACGCGGCACGGACGCGCGTCTTGAACGGTCGGGCACAGGGGCCTCCTCACCTGCCCGCACGTTGCCGCGCGGCCCGACCCGTCTAAAGGAAAGGCTAGCTGCGGGATGCGGAAAGGCAAGTTGTCACGAGAAAGTCATGACGGAGAACGACCTGCCAGGCCGTTTCCAAGCTGGCCTCAAGGTTTCAGCACGCCGTTGCCGACAGACCCGCGACCATGGTCCCTGCGCGGTTGGGCAATCCGCCGTCACGATGAAACCCCGCCACCAACGACGAAGAGACTTGACAGCCTGACCGAGGAGTGGAATTTTTTGCACCAACAGAAAAATAATTCGCAGCGCAGCAATGCGCGCCATGGGGAGGCCGGGGTGAAGGCAGAGGCTGCCGAAGTCCGCAACGACACCGACGAGGCGAGCCTCTCGGCGAGGGCGGCGTGGCTGTACTTCTCCGGTGGCATGACGCAAGGGCAGATCGCCAAGCGGCTGGGCGTCGCCAACACCAAGGCCCACCGGCTGATCGCCCGGGCGACGCGCGACGGGCTGATCCGCGTCTTCGTCGAGGGCGAGGTTGCCGAATGCGTCCGGCTCGAGGACGATCTGGCCGAGCGCTTCGGCCTCGATTTCTGCCGCGTCGCGCCAGATCTCGACGAGCCGGGCATGCCGCTGATTGCCCTCGGCCTTGCCGGCGCGACCTTCCTGAAGAACGAGATCGAACGCGGCGAGCACCGGCTGATCGGCATCGGCCATGGCCGCACGCTGGCCGCCGCCGTCGGCCGGATGCCCCAGCTGGAGGCCGGCGAGACGCAGTTCGTCTCGGTGCTCGGCGGTTTCAACCGGCGCTTTGCGACCAATCCGTTCGACGTGATCCACCGGCTCGCCGAGAAGACCCGCGCCGAGGCCTACCAGATCCCACTGCCGCTGTTCGCCAACTCGGTCGAGGACAAGGCGGTGCTGATCGCCCAGTCGGGCATCGGCGAGGTGTTCGACCTCGCCTGTTCCGCCACGCTGGTCTTTGCCGGCATCGGCAGCGTCTCGGCGGATGCCTCGCTCCTCGCCAACCACATGATCGGCGAGGAGGAGATGAGCCTCCTGCGCGAAAGCGGCGCCGAGGGCGAGCTTCTCGGCCACTATTTCCGGCTCTCCGGCGAGCCGACGGCCGAGGCCTTCAGCGCAAGGGCGCTGTCGCCCGGCCTCGAGCATCTGCGCCGGGCCAGCGTGGTGGCGCTCGCCGGCGGCGCGGAAAAGATCCGTCCGACGCTGTCGCTGCTGCGCAGCGGCGTTCTGAACGGTCTCGTCATCGACGAGGCGACGGCCCGCAAGGTGCTTGGGGAGGCGCCCGAGGGATAGGTGTCAACCGGCCGGTGTGGAGGAGACTATCCGGCCAAAACTGGGAGGAAACAGGCATGTACGACAAGGAACGAGACCTGATCGACGCGCTTGCGCGCCGACAGATCGGCCGGCGCGAATTCATGCGCCGGGCCGGGCAGCTGGGCCTCGGCGCGGCGGCGATGACCGGGCTGATGGGCCAGGCCATGAACCGCTCCCTCGCCCAGGATTCCGGCTTCGACTGGAAGGCGCATCAGGGCACGACCCTGAAGCTCCTCCTCAACAAGCACCCCTATGCCGACGCGATGATCGCCGACATCGAGGCGTTCAAGGAGCTGACCGGCATGGACGTCACCTATGACGTCTTCCCGGAGGACGTCTATTTCGACAAGGTGACGGCGGCGCTGTCCTCCGGCTCGAGTGAATACGACGCGCTGATGACCGGCGCCTACCAGACCTGGACCTACGGGCCCGCCGGCTGGCTGGTCGATCTCAACGAATACATCCAGGACGAGGCCAAGACCGCCGGCACCTGGGACTGGGACGACGTGCTGCCCAACCTTCGCGCCTCGACCTCCTGGTCCGGCGTTCCGGGCGAGGCGCTCGGCGGCGAGGGCGCCAAGCAGTGGGCCCTGCCCTGGGCCTTCGAGCTGAACTCGATCAGCTACAACCGCCGCATCTTCGACGAGATGAAGCTGACCCCGCCCAAGGATCTCGCCGAGCTGATGGAGACGGCCGCGAAGATCTCCAAGGACGGCGACGGCCTCTACGGCGTCGGCGTGCGCGGCTCGCGCTCCTGGGCGACAATCCATCCGGGCTTCCTGTCGGGCTACGCCAACTTCGGCGCCAAGGACTTCAACGTCGACGGCGGCATGCTGAAGGCGGCGATGAACTCCCCCGAAGCCAAGACCTTCACCACCGACTGGGTGAAGATGATCCAGGATTCCGGTCCGAAGAACTGGTCGACCTACACCTGGTACCAGGTCGGCAACGATCTCGGCGCCGGCGCCTCGGGCATGATCTTCGACGCCGACATCCTCGGCTACTTCCAGAACAACGGCGACACCAAGGAAAAGGGCAACATCGGCTTCCATGCCTTTGCCGCCAATCCCGACGCCAAACAGCCGACGCCGAACGTCTGGATCTGGTCCCTCGCCATGTCGAACTTCTCCGGCAAGAAGGACGCCACCTGGTACTTCCTCCAGTGGGCGACCTCCAAGGAGCACGACCGCTTCGGCGCGGTCGAGATGGACATGGTCAACCCGGTCCGCCAGTCGATCTGGGACGACGAGGACTTCAAGAAGCGGATGGAGCAGAACGAGGGCTACCTGAAGCAGTTCGAGGCCTCGGCTCCCGGCGCCAAGATCTACTTCACGCCGCAGCCTTTGTTCTTCGACGTGACCACCGCCTGGGCGGCGATGCTCCAGCGCATGGTCGCCGGGGAGGTGCCGGTCGACGAGGGCCTCGACCAGCTGGTCGCCTCGATCGACGACCAGATGAGCCAGGCCGGCCTGCAGTAATTCCGGACGCATCGCCGCGGGGACCAGCTCCGGTCCTCGCCATCGCGGTGCGCCCGGCAAAAGGCTTGCAGCGCCGCGGCGGGCATCACCCCCGGCCGACGCTGCAAGGCGACCTCCCGAGACCTCCGCGGGCGCTTCACCGAGCGCCCGCGGAGACCGGCGCGGCGATACCGCCACTGCAACCGACACATCGACACGCCGCCCCGCGACATCCGATCAAGGCGAATGACAGGCCCGCAATGTCCGCCCTCGACCATTCAGCAGCCGCGACCGCGACGAAGGCCGCAACGCCCGCGAGGCGCCGCCGCCGGCGCCAGCGCTGGCTGCCCTATCTCCTATCCCTGCCGGCGCTCCTGGTGACGGTGTGGATCGTCATCCCGTTCTTTACGGCGATCTACTATTCGATGCTGCGCTACCGGCTGTCGCTGCCGCAGCTCAAGGGCTTCGTCGGGCTCGACAACTACCTGAATTTCCTGACCGATGGCCGCTTCTGGTACACGGTGCAGGTGTCGCTGCTCTACACGGTGCTCACCGTCGTCATCGAGCTGGTGCTCGGCCTCGGCATCGCCATCCTGCTGCAGCGCTCCACCCGCTTCAACAATCTCGCCGCCATGCTGCTGCTGCTGCCGCTTATGGTCGCGCCGGCGCTCGCCGCGCTGATGTGGAAACTGATGACCAATCCGAATTTCGGCGTCCTCAGCTATCTCGTCGGGCTCGCCGGCCTCACCGATTTCCGCTGGGCGTCGGACCCGTCGACGGCGCTGTTCACGGTGATCCTGGTCGACGTCTGGGTCTACACGCCCTTCATCATGGTGCTGCTGCTCGCCGGGCTGCGCTCGCTGCCCAAGCAGCCCTTCGAGGCGGCGGCGCTCGACGGCGTGCCGAAGACCTTCGTGTTCTTCCGCATCACCCTGCCGATGCTGATGCCCTACATCCTGACGGCCTCGCTGTTCCGCATGCTGGAATCGATCCAGCAGTTCGACATCGTCTATGCGATGACCCAGGGCGGCCCCGGCAACACGCTGACCGTCTTCCAGGTCGAGAGCTACCTGCAGTTTTTCCAGTTCACCAATGTCGGGCGCTCGGCCGCCCTCCTCATGGTGCTCTGGGCGATCACCTACTTCCTGTCCAACGTCTTCGTGAAGAACTGGCTGCGGCTGCGCGAGCGGGCGCAGGGCGTTGCGGCCGAATAGGGGAGGACGAGACCATGCAGCACATGTCCACCGGCGAGCGGCTTCTGCGCGGCGTCCTGATCACGCTGGCGCTGATCTTCTTCCTGTTCCCGATCTTCTGGATCCTGCTGATGAGCTTCCAGACCAATGCGGACATCCTCAGGATCCCGCCGAGCCTCTTCTTCACCCCGACCCTCGACAACTATGTCGCGCTGATCACCGGCGAGCTGAAGACCGCCAGCGGCGTCCTGAAGCTCGCCTTCATGCAGAACCTCTTCAACTCCTTCATCCTGTCGACGGCCTCGGTCGCCCTCTCCCTCGTCCTCGCGGTGCCGGCAGCCTATGCGTTTGCCCGCTACAAGTTCCGCTTTTCCGAGGACATCGCCTTCACGCTCCTGTCCTTCAAGTTCGCCCCGCCGCTGCTCGTGCTTCTGCCGCTGACGATCTACTTCCAGCAGATCGGCCTCGCCAACACCTATATCGGCCTGATCTGGGTCTACCAGCTGATCACCCTGCCGCTGATCCTGTGGATCGTGCGCGGCTATTTCGAAGACATCAGCCCGGACATCGAGCACGCCTACCGGATCGCAGGCCACTCCTGGGCGAAGATGTTCTTCAGGATCTCGATCCCGCTGGCCCGCCCCGGCATTGCGGCGGCCGCCCTCCTCTCCTTCATCTTCGCCTGGAACAATTTCGTCTTCGCGCTGGTGCTGGCCTCCGCCGACAAGCAGCCGGTGACCGTCGGCGCCCTCGCCTTCGTCACGGCGTCGGGCATCCAGTACGGCCAGATCGCCGCCGCCGTCGTGATCTCCATCGCGCCGACGCTCGCCCTCGCTCTGTTCGCCCAGCGCTATCTCGTCGAGGGCCTCTCCCTCGGCGCCGTGAAAGGGTGAGCCGATGACGACCCTCGAACTCCAGAACGTCACCAAGCGCTACGGCAAGGAGACCGTTCTCCACGGCCTCGACCTTGCCGTCGCCGACGGCGAGACGGTGGCGATCTTCGGCCCCTCCGGCGCCGGCAAGACGGTGCTCCTCAGGCTGATCGCCGGCATGGCCGAGCCGGAGGAGGGCGAGATCCTGATGGACGGCGAGGACCTGATCGACGTCGCGCCGGAAGACCGCTCCGTCGGCATGGCGTTCCAGAATTTTGCGCTGTTCCCCCACATGTCGGCCTTCGACAACATCGCCGCGCCGCTCGATGCGCGGCGAGCAAAGCGCGAGGCGATCGCCGACGGCGTTCACGCGATCGCCAGGCTCCTGAAGATCGACCATGTGCTCGGCCACGCGCCCCGGGCGCTCTCCAACGGCCAGAAGCAGCGCACCGCCTTGGCCCGCGCCCTCGTCGGCGCGCCGAAGATCCTCCTCCTCGACGATCCGCTCAGGAACGTCGACGCCAAGCTGCGCTTCGAGATGCGACTGGAACTGCCTCGGCTGCTCGAAGGCTTCGGCTCGACGGTGCTCTACGTGACGCAGGACTACCGCGAGGCGATGGCTCTGGGCGACCGCATCGCCGTCCTGATGGACGGGCGCTTCATTCAGGTGGGCACGCCCGAGGAGATCTACCTGACGCCCGCAACCGTCGCCGTCGCCGAACTCTTCGGCGATCCGGTGATCAATCTCTTCGACGCGCGGGTCGAACCGTCGGGCGGCGGCAGCGTCGCCGTCGTCGGCTCGGCGCGGCTGGCGCTGTCGCCGGGCTACGCGAACCTTTACGGCACTACCGTCACCCTCGGCATCCGGCCGGAGAACGTCGCCCCGGCAGGGGCCGGGACGGCCGGCGCGATCGCCGCCCGCGTCGCAGCGCTGCTGCCGCTCAACGACCGGCTGGTGCGGCTGCTGGTGACCGACGAGGGCGCCGAATTCTACACCTCCCGCGACTTCGGCGGCGAGACCGCCGGCGAAGGCGCGCGCGTCAACGTCACCGCGGCTTCGCAGGACGTCATCCTCTTCGACAAGGCCAGCCGCCGGCGGATCGCGCCGGAGGGTGAGGCCGCTGTCATCCCCGCAGCGCCGGTCGGGCGAGAGCACCGGGCAGGACGCGTATCAGCATGACGGTGGCATCGAACATCCTTCAGCTGTTGCGGCCTTCGCGCCCCGCGCAGACCACAGACAATCGACCGCCATCCACACCCAGAAGGCCCAGCCGATGACCGCCTCCGTCGTCCTCAAGACCGTCAACAAGATCTACGCCGCCAAGGCGAAGAACCCGATCTATGCGGTGCGCGACTTCTCCATCGAGATCGCGCCCGGCGAGATCGTCGCGCTGCTCGGCTCGTCCGGCTGCGGCAAGACCTCGACGCTGCGGATGATCGCCGGCTTCGAGGAGGTCACCAAAGGCTCGATCGCCATCGGCGGGCGCGAGATCCACATGCTCCCGCCAGCCAGGCGCGGCGTTGCCATGGCTTTCGAGGGCTATTCGCTCTATCCGCCGCTGACGCTGCGCCAGAACATCGCCTTCGCGCTGAAATCGGAACGGCTGGGGAGCGCGGAGACCGACCGGCGCGTCGAAGAGGTGGCAAAACTCCTCGAACTGACGAAGCATCTCGATCGCTATCCCGCCACCGTCTCGGCCGGCCAGCAGCAGCGCGCCAGCCTCGGCCGGGCGCTGGTGAGGAAGGCCGACCTCTATCTCCTCGACGAGCCGATGGGCCAGCTGGAGCCGCAGCTGCGCGCCATCCTGCGCGGGCGGCTGAAACGCTATTTGCGCGAACACGGGCTCACCGCCATCCTCGTCACCCACGATCAGACCGAGGCGAATGCGCTGGCAGACCGGATCGCGGTGATGGAAGGCGGCGTGCTGCAGCAGTTCGCCTCCCCCGCCGAACTGAAGGAAAAGCCGGCTAATCTTTACGTCGGCACCTTCATCGGCGAGCCGCCCATGAACGTCTACCGGGTCGAGCCGCAGATCGCCGACGGCCGGGTGTCGCTGCGGGCCGGCGAGACGGAACTCTTCGGCTACGACGCGGCCCGCATGCAGGACGCCGTCGTCGGCCTCCTCGCCCGGCAGTCCTCCGTCGTCGTCGGCGTGCGGCCGGCCGACGTCGCGGTATCTCCGGCGAACGGTCGCGGCGGCGCAACGGCGAAGATCGTCTCCAACCAGTGGATCGGCGACCAGAGCCACCTGGAATCGGCCTTCGGCGACGGCGTCATCGTCGCGACTCTGGACGGACGCTTCGCGGGATCCAGCGGCGAGACGCTGTCGGTGAGCGTGCCGCCGGAGAAGCTGCACATCTTCGCCGAGGACGGGCCGGCCCTCGCCCATGGCCGCCATCTGGCCGGAGAGCCCTGATGGCCGATGGCAGCGTCCTGATCGGCATCGATGCCGGCACCTCGGTGATCAAGTCCGTCGCCTTCGACCTCGATGGCCGGCAGCTCGCCGAAGCGTCGCGGCCCAACGTCTACGAAGCGCTGCCGAACGGCGGCGTGGTGCAGGACATGGCCCGGACCTTCGCCGACACGGCTGAGACGCTGCGCGCCCTCGTGGAGAAGCTTCCCGGCGGGGCGGCGAGCGTCCTTGCGGTCGCGGTCACCGGCCAGGGGGACGGCACCTGGCTGGCGGACCGGGACGGCGAGCCGGTGGCGCCCGCCTGGCTCTGGCTCGACGCCCGCGCCGGCGACATCGCGACGGAGCTGACCCGACGCGCGTCCTATCGCCGGCAATACGAGACCACCGGCACCGGCATCAATGCCTGCCAGCAGAGCGTCCATCTCCTGCACATGAGCCGGCACACGCCCGAATGGCTGGAGCGGGCGACAACCGCCTTCCACTGCAAGGACTGGCTCTATTTCAAGCTGACGGGGGAGCGAGCCGTCGATCCGAGCGAGGCGACCTTCACCTTCGGCGATTTTCGCACCCGCACCTACAGCGACGAGGTGATCGCGGGGCTCGGCCTCGAGCATTGCCGCCAGCTGCTGCCGCCGATCGTCGACGGCCGCCGGCGGAGCCATCGCCTGAGCCCGGACGCTGCCGCCGCCACCGGCCTTCTCGCCGGAACGCCCGTCATTCTCGGCTATGTCGACGTCGTCTGCACCGCCGTCGGCGGTGGCCTCATCGCTCGGGACGGCGAGGCCGGCTGTTCGGTCCTCGGCTCGACCGGCATGCACATGCGCCATGTCGGCGGCGCCGACGACGTCCATCTCAACGACGACGGCAGCGGCTACGTCATGCTCCTGCCGGGCGAAAACTCATATGCCCAGATCCAGTCCAACATGGCGGCGACACTGAACATCGACTGGATGCTGGACCTCGCCTGCGGCATCCTGCGCGACGGGGGTGTCGCGCGCGAGCGCCGCGATCTCGTCGCCGGCCTCGACGAGCGGGTGCTGGCGGCAAGGCCGCTTGCCGCGATCTACCACCCTCACATTTCCGAGGCCGGCGAACGCGGCCCGTTCATGGACCCGTTCGCCCGCGCCGGCTTCACCGGGCTTTCCGCCGGCGCCGGCTTCGACGACATGATGCGCAGCGTCCTCGAAGGCCTCGGCTTTGCCGCCCGGCATTGCTACGAGGCGACCGGCAAGGTTCCCGCCGAGGTGCGGCTCACCGGCGGGGCGGCGCGCTCGAAGGCGATGCGCCAGATCCTCGCCGACGTGCTCGGTGTGCCGGTGCGCACCGGCGGGATCGCCGAGGCGGGCGCCGCCGGGGCGGTGATGATCGCACTTGTCCAGCAGGGCCACTTCGCCGACATCGAGGCGGCGGCCGATGCCTGGGTGACGCCGCGTCTGTCCGAACCGACCCTTCCCGACACCGCGCTCGTCCCCCCCTACGACGCGGCCTTCGACCTCTACCGCGACCTGTCGGGCATGCTTCGGCCCGCCTGGCAACGGCTCGCGGCCATCAAGCGCGGAATGCGGACATGAGCACACTCTCGATCATCGGCGACCACTTCATGCTGCCGGAGATGTTCCGCTCGGCGATCGAGGCGGCCTGCGACACCCCGCCCGAGATGGCGCTCCACACCCTCCCCTGGCCGGACGAGCCGATGGAGCACGGCTACGAAGTCGCCGGCATGGACGGCCTGAAGGAATACCAGGGCTCCGCCGAGGCGACGATCGCAAGGATCGGCGAGGCCGAGATGCTGGTGACGCATCTGGCCCCGCTGTCGCGGACAATGTTCGAGAGCCTGCCGCGGCTGCGCTTCGTCGCGGTCTCGCGCGGCGGGCCGGTCAATATCGATATGGCGGCGGCGCGCGAGGCCGGCGTGCGTGTCGTCAACACGCCGGGACGCAATGCCTCCGCCGTCGCCGAATTCACCCTCGGCGCGATCCTCGCCGAGACCCGCAACATCACCCGCGGCCATGACGCGCTGCGCGGCCAGACCTGGCGCGGCGATCTCTACCGTGCCGACCGGACCGGTCGCGAGCTCTCCGAGATGACCGTCGGCGTCGTCGGCTACGGCGCCATCGGCACCAAGGTGGTGCGGCTCCTGCGGGCCTTCGGCTGCAAGGTGCTGGTCGCCGATCCCTATGTGCAGCTGGCGCGCGACGACAGCGAGACCGGCGTCGAGCATGTCGGCCTCGAGGAACTTCTGGCCCGCTCCGACGTCGTCACCCTGCACTGCCGGGTGACGGAAGAGACGACGAAGATCATCAATGCCGAGACCCTCGCCCGGATGAAGCCGGACGCCACCTTCGTCAACACCGCCCGCGGCCCGCTGGTCGACTATGACGCCTTGACCGAGGCGATGCAGGCGGGCCACCTGCGCGGCGCGATGCTGGAGCCCTTCGCCGTCGAGCCGGTGCCGCCGGACTGGCCGCTGCTGGCCCTGCCCAACGTGACGCTGACGCCGCACATCGCCGGCGCCTCGGTGAAGACGGTGTCCTTCGCCGCCGAGCAGGCCGCCGAGGAAGTGCGCCGCTATCTCGCCGGCGAACCGCCCGTGAACCCCTGTTGAGGCGCGGACGATCCCGCCTGTCGGACTGGCCGCGCAATCCCGGCCGAGCATGATGGAAGCGAAGCCATGGCAGATCTGGGTACGGTCGACCTCCTGGTGATCGGCGGCGGCGTCAACGGCGCCGGCATCGCGCGGGATGCGGCCGGGCGCGGGCTGTCGGTCGTGCTCACGGAAAAGGACGATCTTGCCGAAGGCACCTCGTCGCGCTCCGGCAAGCTCGTCCATGGCGGCCTGCGCTATCTGGAATATTACGAGTTCCGGCTGGTGCGCGAGGCGCTGTCGGAGCGCGAGGTGCTGCTGAAAGCCGCGCCGCACATCATCTGGCCGATGCGCTTCGTCCTGCCCCATTCGCCCGAGCAGCGCCCGGCCTGGCTCGTCCGGCTCGGCCTCTTCCTCTACGATCATCTCGGCGGGAGAAAGCGCCTGCCCGGCACGAGGTCCCTCGACCTGCGCACCGCGCCGGAGGGCGCGCCGATCAAGGATCGCTTCACCAAGGGTTTCGAATATTCCGACTGCTGGGTCGACGACGCCCGGCTCGTCGTCCTCAACGCCCTCGACGCCAGGGAGCGCGGCGCGACCATCCTCACCCGAACGAAAGCCGTCTCGGCGCGGCGCGAGGCCGGCCTCTGGCGGGCGGAGCTGAGACGCGAGGGCGGCGAGACGGTCACGGTCTCGGCAAGGGGAATCGTCAATGCCGCCGGCCCCTGGGTCGACCAGGTGATCGCCAACGTCACCCGGGCCAATTCCGCCCGCAAGGTGCGGCTGGTGAAGGGCAGCCACATCGTCACGCCGAAATTCTGGGAGGGCAACCAGGCCTATCTCTTCCAGAACACCGACAAGCGGGTGATCTTCATGAACCCCTATCAGGGCGACAAGACGCTGATCGGCACCACAGACATCGCCTATCAGGGTGACGCGAAAGACGTGTCCGTCGACGAGAGCGAGATCGACTATCTGCTCGCCGCGGTGAACCGCTACGTCAAGGCGGAGCTGACGCGGGCCGACGTCCTGCATGCCTTCTCCGGCGTCCGGCCGCTGCTCGAGGACGACGCCGAGAACCCCTCCGCCGTGACCCGGGACTACGTCTTCGACGTCGACGCCGAGGACGGGCAGCTGCCGCTTCTGTCAGTCTTCGGCGGCAAGATCACCACCTATCGCGAACTCGCCGAGCGTGGTCTGGCGCAGATCGCGCCGTTCTTTCCGCAGATGTCGGGCGACTGGACAGCCGACATGCCGCTGCCCGGCGGCGACATGGCGAATGCCGACTTCGAGAGCTTCGAGGCGTCGTTCCGGGCCCGCCATCCGTTCCTGCCCCGCGCGCTCGCCCGCCACTATGCCCGGCTCTACGGCACCCGCGCCGAGGTGCTGATCGGCGGTGCGTCGAGCCTCGTCGATCTCGGCCGGCATTTCGGCGGCCTCCTCTATGCCCGGGAGATCGACTACCTCGTTGCGACAGAATGGGCCGAGACCGCCGAGGACATTCTCGAGCGCCGCACCAAGCACGGCCTCGCCCTCACCGACGCGGAAAGACGCGCCGTCGGCGACTATCTCGACCAGCGCCAGTCGCTCGCCGCCCAATGACCGCCACGGCCATGCTCCTCGCGTCCTGAAAACCTGCCGCAATGTTCGGAGAGACGACCATGCCACCGTCCGACGGTTTCGACCTTGCCAGCGAGTTCGGCGCGCTGAAGCGGCTCTCCGCCGCCCTCGGACGCGACCGGCGGCGCACCCAGGCCGCGGGCGGCAACACCTCGCTGAAGCATAACGGCATCCTGTGGGTGAAGGCCTCCGGCACCTGGCTGTCCGAGGCCGAGGACAAGGACATCTTCGTGCCCGTCAGGATCGCTCCGCTGTTGGAGGCGCTGCGCAGCGGCGATCCGCGCGCCGAAAAGGCCACGGACTTCGTCGCCGCCGAACTCTCCGGCACCACCCTGCGCCCCTCCATCGAGACCAGCGTCCACGCGGCGATCCCGCAGGCCGTCGTCCTCCATATCCACTGCGTCGAGACCATCGCGCTCGCCGTGCGGACGGACGGCGAGGCCCGCATTCGCGAGAGGCTGCAGGCGGCCGGGCTGACGGAGCGGTTCGCCCATGTGCCCTATTGCCGGCCGGGCGTGCCCCTGTCGCGGGAGATCGCCAGGGTGGCCGGTCCGATGATAGACGTCATCGTCCTCGAAAACCACGGCCTCGTCGTCGCTGGTGAGAGCGTCGCCGAGGCGGCGGAAAGGCTGGAGGCCGTGGTCGCGGCGCTGGCGACGCCGCCGCGAGATGCCCCGGAGGATGCACAGCGAGGTTCTGGGGCGGAGCCCGGTCTGGCAGAGCTGTCGACGCTGGCGGAGGGAACGCCCTACCGCCTGCCGGCCGACGCCACCGCCCACCGCATCGCTCGCGCCCCGGCCGCAAGGCGCGTCGCCCTTGCCGGCCCGCTCTATCCCGACCACGTCATCTTCCTCGGCGAGGCGGTCGGCCATGTCGAAGCCAGCCGCGCGGCGCTCGGCGCATTCCTGGCCGAGGCCGGCGCCAGCGCGCCGCCCCTTTTGCTGGTGGATGGTCTCGGGGTTCTCGTCCGCGACACCGTCACGGCCAGCGGCGAGGCGCTGGTCGGATGCCTCGCCGACGTCGCAGCCCGCATTCCCGAGGATGCGCCGCTGAAGCCGTTCACCGCGGCGGAGCTCCACGCCCTCACCCACTGGGAGGCGGAAAGCTACCGCCAGTCCCTCGACCGGCCACCCGCCGTCGGTTCCGGCGCGCCTGGGGCGACGCCATGAGCACGGCCGCCCCCCCCCCCGCCGTCGCCGTCGGTATCGACGTCGGCACTTCCGGCGCCCGGGTTGCGGCCATCGCCGCCGATGGTTCGCTCGTTGCCACCGCCGCTCAGCGTTACGGCGACGCCAGCGACAGGGCGGATCCGGCCACCTGGTGGCACGCCGTCTCCGCCTGCCTCGACCAGCTCGCCGCCGCGACCTCCCTTGCCGCCGTCGCGGCGCTGGCCGTCGACGGCACCTCGGGGACGATGCTCGGTCTTCGCGCCGACTGCGCTCCCGCGGCCCGGCCGCTGATGTATGACGAGCCCTGCCCGGACGACGCGATCGTTGCGGCCGTCGATGCGGCGGCGCCAGGCGACAGCCCGGCGCGCGGGGCGAATTCGGCGCTCGCGCGGGCGATCCACCTTTCGCGCCAACCGGGCGTGACCCACGTCGTCCATCAGGCCGACTGGATCGCCGCGCAGATCACCGGAGGCGCGCCCGTCTCCGATGCCAACAACGCCCTGAAGACCGGCTACGACCCGCTCGCCCAAGCCTGGCCCGGCTGGATCGCCGATGCCGGCATGGACCCCGCGAAGCTGCCCGGGGTAGTCCTGCCCGGTCGCCCCATCGGCCCGCTCGGAGGGCTGGCGGCCGCCCGTTTCGGCCTTCCCGCCGACGCCCTCCTTGCCGGCGGCACCACGGACGGCTGCGCCTCGTTCCTTGCCACCGGCGCCGACAGACCCGGCGACGCGGTGACGGCGCTCGGCTCGACGCTGGTACTGAAGCTGCTCTCCGACCGGCCGGTCAACGCCCCCCGCTATGGCATCTACAGCCACCGCATCGGCGACATGTGGCTCGCCGGCGGCGCCTCCAACACCGGCGGCGCGGTGCTTGCGGCGCATTTCGACGCGGCGAGGATCGAGGCGCTGACGCCTTCGCTCGATCCGGCCACTCCGACCGGGCTCGACTATTACCCGCTGACCCGGCCCGGCGAGCGGTTTCCGGTCAACGACCCGGCGCTGGCCCCGCGCCTGTCGCCGCGCCCCGCCGACGACGCGACGTTCCTGCAGGGCCTGCTGGAAGGCATCGCCAGCGTCGAGGCGCTCGGCTATCGCCGCCTGTCGGAGATCGGCGCGCCGGCCCTCGCCAGCGTCCGCTCGGTCGGCGGCGGGGCGAAGAACCCGGCCTTCACCCAGATCAGGGAACGAGCGCTCGGCGTGCCGTTCCTGCCGGCGCTGTCGACCGAAGCAGCCGTGGGAACGGCACGGCTGGCGCTGCGAGCGCTGACGACGGACTGATGGCCAGAGGCGCGATCGGCGCGAATCCATGCCTCTCCGGTCGGAAGGATCCGGCGGCGGATCACACCGTCAGGTGCTTCCTCACGGCCGGATCGTCCAGCCCCTCGGCCGGGCCCTTGAAGACGATGACGCCGCGATCCATGACATAGACCTTGTCGGCGAGCTCCCGGCAGAAGTCGAGATACTGCTCGACCAAGAGGATCGCCATGCCGGAATTCTCCTTCAGGAAGCGGATCGCGCGGCCGATGTCCTTGATGATCGACGGCTGGATCCCCTCCGTCGGCTCGTCCAGCACCAGGAGCTGCGGCCGCGTCACCAGCGCCCGGCCGATCGCCAGCTGCTGCTGCTGGCCGCCCGAAAGGTCGCCGCCGCGCCTCCCCAGCATGTCCTTCAGCACCGGGAACAGCTCGTAGACATGGTCCGGGATCGACCGGTCCGCCGACTTCAGCGGCGCATAGCCGGTCTGGAGGTTTTCCTTCACGGTGAGCAGCGGGAAAATCTCGCGTCCCTGGGGCACGAAGCCGATGCCCCGCCTAGCGCGATTGTAGGGCGCCTCGCGGCCCATCACCTCGCCATCGAAGGCGATCTCGCCGCGCCGGATCGGCTGCTGGCCGACGACGGCGCGCAGCAGCGAGGTCTTGCCGACCCCGTTGCGCCCGAGGACGCAGGTGATCTCACCCTTCTTCGCGCCGATCGAGACGTTTCGGAGCGCCTGGGCGGCGCCGTAGTAGAGATCGACGTTGGAAACCGTCAGCATGGGGGTGATGTCTCCGCGCGGCAGCCGGATGTTTCTGTCAGGAGGCGTGAAGTCCGTGGCGCGTCGACGCGGACGAACGGCCGCGAAACTCGAGGCCTCGTCATTCTCGGGCCCCGTCCCGAGAATCCAGGGCCACCCGCCGCACCATCGCCCGCTTCCGCCTTCTGCAGCTGAAACCAATCGCGCCCGACGATCTCTGGATTCTCGGGACGGGCCCCGAGAATGACGCCGCGGAGGTGAAAGCGTCCCGTCGCGTGGAACGCAGGAGTCACTGCCGTCATCATCGCCCGAGATAGACCTCGATCACCTTCGGATCGGCCGAGACCTTGTCGAGGGTGCCCTCCGACAAGACCGAGCCTTCGTGCAGGCAGGTGACCTTGACGCCGAGTTCGCGGACGAAATGCATGTCGTGCTCGACGACGACGACGGAGCGGGTCCGGGCGATCTCGCGGAGCAGCCGCGCGGTCTCCTCGGTCTCGGCGTCGGTCATGCCGGCCACCGGCTCGTCGACGAGGAGCAGCTCGGGATCCTGCGCGAGCAGCATGCCGATCTCCAGCCATTGCTTCTGGCCGTGGCTGAGGCCGCCGGCGATGGTGGCGCGCCGGGCCGTCAGCCGGGTCGTCTCGAGGATCGCCTCGATCCGGTCCCGCTCGGCCGCATCCTTGCGGTGTACGAGGGCTTCCAGCACCGAGCGGGGCCCCGCCAGCGACAGGCGGATGTTGTCCTCCACCGTGTGGCTCTCGAAGACGGTGGGCTTCTGGAACTTCCGGCCGATCCCCATGGAGGCGATGGCCGCCTCGTCGTGATGGGTGAGGTCGACGTCGCCGTTGAAGAACACCTCGCCCTTGTCCGGCCGGGTCTTGCCGGTGATGATGTCCATCATCGTCGTCTTGCCGGCGCCGTTCGGGCCGATGATCGCCCGCATCTCTCCCTTCTCGATCACCAGCGAGAGATTGTTGATCGCCTTGAAGCCGTCGAAGCTCTTGGTGACGCCGTCGAGATAGAGCAGCGTCTCGCGCCGGGCGCGGCCGTTCGCCTCGCTGGCGAGGCGCTTCTCGCGCAGCATCGAGGCATAGGGGTGCGGCGAAACGGCGGGCTCGGCTGCTTTCGTCGCGGTGCTCGTCATGGTGTTCGGCGCGCTGCTCGTGGCTGGGTTCGTCCCTGGATCCATCGCAGCACCGGCAGGCCGCGATGGGCCGCTCGATGCCCCGGCTTGAGCCGGCAAGCCGCCATCCGGCTGCTCGGCCGTGTCGGCCGGGCCGCCCGCAACGGAAACGGCAGGCGGCGGCGCGGCGCCCTGCGGCTCGCTCAGGACCCGGATCTCGTCGGCCACCTTCTGCACCACTGACGTTTCGCCCATGTCCGTCACTCCGCCGGATTGGCGACGGCGCGGGGATCGCCCGCCGCCTCGCTGTCGGAGGCTTCGCCCTTTTCGGCGTTCCGCGCCCTGCGGGTGGCGCGAATCGCGTCCCAGCCGTGGTCGATCGTGCCGACGATACCGCGCGGCAGGATGAGCGTGACGAAGACGAAGAGGCCGCCGAGGATGAACAGCCAGCCCTCCGGCCAGACGCCGGTGAAGACGGTCTTGCCGTAATTGACCAGCAGCGCGCCGATCACCGGGCCGACCAGTGTGCCGCGGCCGCCGACCGCCGCCCAGACCACCACCTCGATCGAGTTGACCGGGGCGAACTCGCCCGGATTGATGATCCCGACCTGCGGCACGTAGAGGGCGCCGGCGATCCCGGCCATCACCGCCGAGACGGTGAAGGCGAAGAGCTTCACATGTTCCGGCCGCCAGCCGATGAAACGCGTGCGGCTTTCTGCGTCCCTGACGGCGACCATCAGCTTGCCGAGCTTGGAGCGGGTGATCCAGCCGACGAGGAGCACCGACAGCGCCAGCGCGATGCAGCTCGCCGCAAACAGGCTCGCCCGCGTCGCATCCGCCTGGATCGAGAAGCCGAGGATGTCCTTGAAGTCGGTCAGGCCGTTGTTGCCGCCAAAGCCCATGTCGTTTCGGAAGAAGGCGAGGAGCAGCGCATAGGTCATCGCCTGGGTAATGATGGAGAGATAGACGCCCGTCACCCGCGAGCGGAAGGCGAAATAGCCGAAGACGAAGGCGAGCAGCCCCGGCACCAGCATCACCATGAGCGCGGCGAACCAGAACTGGTCGAAGCCGGTCCAGTACCACGGCAATTCCTGCCAATTCAGGAACACCATGAAGTCGGGTAGCTCCGGATTGCCATAGACCCCGCGCGAGCCGATCTGGCGCATCAGATACATGCCCATGGCATAGCCGCCGAGGGCGAAGAAGGCGCCGTGGCCGAGCGACAGGATGCCGCAATAGCCCCAGACGAGATCGAGCGCGAGGGCGAGCAGGGCATAGCAGACATATTTGCCGAACAGTGGCACCAGATAGGACGGCACATGCAGCGGATGGTCCGCCGGCAGCCACAGATTGGCGAGCGGCACGAGGATCGCGGCGGCCAGAATGACCGCGACGAGGATCCAGACGCGGGGACCGAGGAAGCGGGCGAGGATCATAGCGCCGCCTCCGTCCGCCCAGGCAAATGGGCATGGGAGATCAGCCAGTCTCGGGCGTATCGGGACATCGAAGGAGGTTCCAAACCCTGCCACCTCATGCGTCGACGAACCTTCCCTTTTGCGCAAACAAACCGCGCGGGCGCTTCTGGATGAACAGGATGATCAGGACGAGCACGACGATCTTGCCAAGCACAGCCCCGGCATAGGGTTCGAGGAACTTGTTGACGATGCCCAGACTCATCGCGCCGACCAGCGTGCCCCAGAGATTGCCGACGCCGCCGAAGACGACGACCATGAAGGAGTCGATGATGTAGCCCTGGCCGAGATTGGGCGAGACGTTGTCGATCTGCGACAGCGCCACCCCGGCGATGCCGGCGATGCCCGATCCGAGGGCGAAGGTCATGGCGTCGACCCAGGGCGTGCGGATGCCCATCGCCGCCGCCATCTTGCGGTTCTGGGTGACTGCCCGCATCTGCAGGCCGAGCGGCGTCTTGTTGAGGACGGCGAGCAGTGCCAGGAACACCACCATCGCGAAGACGATGATCCACAGCCGGTTCCAGTTGACCGACATCAGGCGGAGGTCGAAGGCGCCGGACATGAAGTCGGGATTGCCGACCTCGCGGTTCGACGGCCCGAAGATCGTGCGCACCGCCTGCTGCAGGATCAGCGACACGCCGAAGGTCGCGAGCAGCGTCTCCAGCGGCCGGCCATAGAGGAAGCGGATCAGGAAGCGCTCCATCACCAGGCCGACGGTGCCGGAAGCCAGAAACGCCAGCGGCAGCGCGATCAGCAGCGAGAATTCGAAGAGGCCGGGAGCGCTGGTGCGGATGAACTCCTGCACGACATAGGTCGTGTAGGCGCCGATCATCACCATCTCGCCATGGGCCATGTTGATCACCCCCATGACGCCGAAGGTGATGGCGAGCCCGATCGCCGCCAGCAGCAGCACCGAGCCGAGCGACAGGCCGTACCAGACGTTCTGCATCTGGTTCCAGAAGGCGATGTTGCTCTGGATGGCGACGATCGCCGTCTCGGCCGCCTTCTTCGCCACCGGATCGTCGGTCGAGCCGGCAAAACGGGTCAGCATCGAGAGCGATTCCCGGTCGCCGCGGGCGGCAAGGATTTTCGCGGCCTCGGCCTTCTCGCTCGCCGGAAGATCGGAGACGAGGGTCGCGGAAGCCAGCGCCTCCTGCATCCGCGCCCGGACCGCCGTATCCTCTTCCGCCGCGATCGCCTCGCCGAGCGAGGCGATCATCTCCGGGTCGGCTTCGGAGAACAACGTGTCGGCCGCGCGCATGCGCTGGGCGGGGTTGTCGGCCCGCAGCGTCAGCGACCCGAGCGCCGTGGTGACGGCGTTGCGGATCGAATTCTTGATCCTGACCTTCTCCATCTCGCCCCGCGGCACGGCGCCCGCCGGCTCGCCGGTCATCGGATCGAAGATCGCGATATCGTCACCCTGGCGCTTGCCGATGAAGACCGCCTCGTCGCCCTTGCGCCAGTAGAGGTCGCCGTCGCGCAGCGCCCGCAGCGCCCGGGCGACGGCTTCATCGCCGCTCGCCGCAAGTTCGATGATCACCGCCTCGGTCTCGTCGTAGCTCTGCTTGCCGCCGAACTTCTGGACGATCGCGGCCGGGCCCGCCGCGCTTGTCGCAGCGCTGCCGGCCGCCTGCGCAGCGGCCGCCGTCCCCGGCTCGGCCGGGCTCTCCTGCGCCGACGCGGAAGCGGCACCGAACAGGAGGACGGCGAGGCCGACGAGGAGCCAGCGGATCGATCGGGTCATGGCGTCTCAATGATCCAGCGCGGCACGCGTCGTGCGGGCCACCTTGAAGAGAGGAGGCGGAGCGGCCCTTCGGGGAGCCGCCCCGCCGACGCTGCTTGGGAGGCAGGCATCGAAGACCAAGGGCCGTGGCGCTTTCGCAGACGTCCCGGCCGGGAGCGTCATTCGGGAGCGGGCTGCACCTGGGAGGCGGCGCAGCCCGGACCCGTTTCGCCCCGGGGAGGCAGGATGTCCGCAAGGCCGGTGCCCGGGCCTTGAGGACGGGTCTCCCCGGCGCGCGATCAGTTGGCCATCGTGTCGCCGAGGCACTTCTTCGCCTCGGTGTCGTAGTTGCCGCACTTGAGCTCGACCCAGTCGGCCTCGAGCTTCTTCGATTCCGGCAGGAAGTCCGACCAGGCGTCGCCCGGAACCAGCTCTTCGGTCTCGGAGACGACATCGAACTGGCCCTCGGCGTTGATCTCGCCGATCAGCACGGGCTTGGTGATGTGGTGGTTCGGGAGCATCTTCGACATGCCGCCGGTGAGGTTGGCCTGCTCGGTGCCGGGCAGCGCGTCGATCACCTTGTCGGGCTCGACGGTACCGGCCTTCTCGACCGCCTTCACCCACATGTTGAAGCCGATGTAGTGGGCCTCCATCGGGTCGTTGGTCACGCGCTCTTCGTTGCCGATGAACTTGTGCCAGGCCGTGATGAACGCCTCGTTTTCCGGCGTATCGACGGACTGGAAGTAGTTCCAGGCGGCGAGATGGCCGACCAGCGGCGCGGTGTCGATGCCGGCCAGCTCTTCCTCGCCGACCGAGAAGGCGACGACCGGGATGTCGGTGGCCTTGATGCCCTGGTTGCCGAGTTCCTTGTAGAACGGCACGTTGGCATCGCCGTTGACGGTGGAGACCACGGCGGTCTTCTTGCCGGTCGAGCCGAACTCCTTGATCGCCGAGACCTCGGTCTGCCAGTCGGAGAAGCCGAACGGCGTGTAGTTGACCTTGATGTCCTCGGCGGCGACGCCCTTGGCCTTCAGATAGGCCTCGAGGATCTTGTTGGTGGTGCGCGGATAGACGTAGTCGGTGCCTTCCAGCACCCAGCGCTCGACGCCTTCGTTCATCAGATAGTCGACGGCCGGGATCGCCTGCTGGTTCGGCGCGGCGCCGGTGTAGAAGACGTTGCGCTCGGACTCCTCGCCCTCGTACTGGACCGGGTAGAACAGGATCGAGTCGAGCTCCTTGAACACCGGCAGCACCGACTTGCGCGACACCGAGGTCCAGCAGCCGAAGACCACCGAGACCTTCTCCTGGCTGATCAGCTCGCGGGCCTTCTCGGCGAACAGCGGCCAGTCGGAGGCGGGATCGACGACGACGGCTTCCAGCGGCCGGCCAAGGACGCCGCCCTTCTTGTTCTGCTCGTCGATGAGCATCAGCATGGCGTCCTTGAGGGTCGTCTCGGAAATCGCCATCGTGCCGGACAGCGAATGGAGAATCCCGACCTTGATCGGCTCGCCGCTGGGCATCTTGTCCTGGGCGTTGGCCCCGGAGATGCCGAAGGCGGCGATGGCGGCCGCCGCGGCCGTCTTCTGCATCCAGGTGATGGCTGATTTCATCTGTGACCTCCAGTCGTGCCCGGCCCCGTGGCCGGCCTCGAACAGAAGGGAGAGCAAAGCCCGTGCCAGACCTGACTTGACGGAAGGTCAGACGGCCGCGGGTGCCGCAGAGGCCGGGTTCCACGGGCACCCGCCATAAAATCTCCCTTTTTGGAGAGCGCGGAGTAGAACCCTACCGGTCGCCTCGCGGGCGGGCAGCGCGCTCAAATCCTGGTCACTTTTCACCCGGATGCGCATATATTGTGCAAACCTTGGGGCGCGGTGGTTTCTCCAGATCGGCGCCCTCCTGACGGGTCACCCTTCGTCGATCGCCTCGAGCGCCAGCTTCGCCAGGACCGGAACGTTGCGGCCATAGATCTGCGCCTTCTCGGGGTTCGACGCATTGCCGTCGGCATAGCGCTTGAACACCCCCTGGAGGATCGCGGCGAGGCGGAAGAACGAGAAGGCGAGGTGGAAGGTCCAGTCGTCGATGCCGCCCAACCCCCGCCGCTCGCAGTAGCGCGCGACATACTGCGCCTCGGTCGGAATGCCGCGCTCGGCCCGGTCAATGCCGCCGAGCCCCTTGAAGCTGCCGAGATTGGGCAGGCGCCACTGCATGCATTGATAGGCGAGGTCGGCCAGCGGATGGCCAAGGGTCGACAGCTCCCAGTCGATCACCGCCGCGACCTTCGGGCGGTCCGGCGCGAAGATCAGGTTGTCGAGCCGGAAGTCGCCATGAACGAGCGTCGCCACGCCGTCGTCGGCGGGAAGGTTGGCTTCCAGCCAGGCGATCAGCCGGTCCATGTCGGGAATGTCGTCGATCTTCGACTGGCGCCACTGGTCGGACCAGCGCGACAGCTGGCGGGCGAAATAGTTGCCCGGACGCCCGAAATCGGAAAGCCCCGCCGCCTCGACGTCGACGGAATGAATCGCGGCGAGGGTCTCGTTCATCGCGTCGAAGATCGCCCCGCGTTCCTGCGGTTCATCCAGCTCCGGCAGGGCCGGATCCCAAAAGGTCCGACCCGCGACATGTTCCATCACGAAGAACGCCCGGCCGATGGGCGAGGCGTCGTCGGTGGCGAGATGCAGCATGGCCGGGACCGGCACGCCGGTTCCCGCCAGCGCCTTCATCACCCGGTATTCGCGGTCGACCTGATGGGCCGACTTGAGCAGCTTGCCCGGCGGCTTGGCCCGCAGGACGTAAGTGCCGCTCTCCACATCGAGGCGATAGGTCGGGTTCGACTGGCCGGACTGGAACTTGACGATCCGGTTGAGGCCGGAGAACCCCTCGACTTCCGCTTCCAGATAGGCGGACAGCGCCTCCCGATCGAGCGTCGCGTCGTCACCATCGGCCATCGGATTTCCCTCCTCCGCCACTGCCGCGCCATGACCTTAGCCACGTCCGCGGCTCATTCCTCCGGCGCGGCCATCACCGTCAGGGTGATCCAGTGGGCCGAGAGCGCCGGCTTCAGCGCGCCCTCGATCTCCACCGCCACGTCCCAGCCGGTTTGCACGCTCACCGCCCGCTCGGTCAGGGCGATCATCCTGAACCGGCCGCGCACCCTCGTCCCCGCCTTGACCGGATTGAGGAAGCGGATCTTGTCGAAGCCGTAGTTCATCCCCATCCGGGTGCCGACGACGCCCGGGATCGCCTCATAGGCGAGGGTCGAGAGCAGCGACAGCGTCAGGAAACCATGGGCGATCGTGCCGCCGAAGGGCGTCTCGGCCTTCGCCCGCTCCGGGTCGACATGGATGAACTGGTGGTCGTGGGTGGCGACGGCGAAGCGGTCGATCATCGTCTGGTCGACGGTCAGCCACTCCGAGAACACGGGCTCGCCGTCGAGCAGCGTCCGATACTGCGCGAGCGGCACCATCCGCCCGGCGATGAGCGCTTCCGTCTCGGCCACCGAATTCAGCGCCATCATGCTTCCCCGAAGAGTTCTGGTCCCGTCATCGTGGCGATGCCGCCATCGATGGGCAGGATCGCGCCGGTGATATATGCGCCGGCGCGCCCGCAAAGAAACAGGGTGGCGCCGGCGATGTCGTCGGGCCGGCCGATCCGGCCGAGCGGAACGCCCTTGCCGATCCGCGCCGCCTGGTCGTCCGTGCCGGTCGCAAAGGCCGTCATCTTCGACTGGAAGGGCCCGGGCGCAAAGGCGTTGACGGTGATCCGGCGCACCGCCAGTTCCTTGGCCAGCGACCGGGTCAGATGATGCACGGCAGCCTTGGAGGCGGCGTAGGAATAGACGTTCTCGGCCAGCGGCTGGGCGCCCATCACCGAGCCGAGATTGAGGATGCGGGCCGGCTCGTCGTCGCTGGCAGAAGCTTCGAGCAGCGGCAGGAGCGCCTGGGTGAGCGAGAACAGTCCGGCGACGTTGACCGAGAAGACCTTGTTCCAGGCGCCATGGGGGAAGTCGCCCAGCGGCGCGCCCCAGGAGACGCCGGCATTGTTGACGAGAATGTCGAGCCGTTCCGTCCGCTCGCCGATCGCCTTTGCCAGCGCCAGGACCCCCTCCTCGCCGGAGACGTCGCCGGCGAGCGCGATGACGGTCCCGGGCAATCCTTCGGCGTTGATTTCGGCCGCAGTCGCCTCGCAGGCCTCCAGCTTGCGCGAGGCGATGAAGACCTGCGCCCCCGCGCCCGCCAGCGCCGCCGCGATCATCCGGCCGATGCCGGTCGCCCCACCGGTGACCAGCGCGGTCTTGCCGTCCAGCGAAAACAGCCGTTCGAAAATCGCCTTCGTCATGTCGTCGTCCCTTCCTCCCGAGGATCGAGGCGACATCTAAGCCGCATTCTCGAATTGACACCATACGAGATTGTATGTCCCATCGACGGCGCCGGCCGGATCGCGACGGCCCCGGCGGCGCGGAGGACCCTTCCCGATGGCACGTGCGACGCGGCGAGACGCAGACAAGCCGAAAGGCCGGCCGCCGCGCCGCGAGCGGAACTTCGCCGCCATCCGCGAGGTCGAGGACGGGGAGTTTCGCCGGCGGATCCTGGCGGCGGCGGCCGAGATCTTCTCGACCCGCGGCTTTGCCGCCGCCTCCATCGACGAGGTGGCAAAACGCCTCGGCGCCACCAAAGGCCTCGTCTATCACCGCTACCGCTCCAAGGGCGAGCTGCTCCTCGACGTCTGCGAGGACGGGCTTGCGGCGATGTCGGCGCGCCTTGCCTCCATCGCCGAGCGGCGGGAACGGGCGATCACCCGCCTGACCGCGACCGCGACGCTGCATGCCGGCGACGTCGTCGAGCGGCTCGACCTGCACCGCACCCTCGCCGGTGCGACCTGCGGCACGGCCGCCGCGAGCCTTGCCGGAGGCGAAGTCGCGGCGCTCACAGGCATTGCGGAGAAACGCCAGGCCTATGACGCGATCTTCACCCGGCTGATCGAGGCCGCGGCCGCCGAACGCGACCTGCCGTCGGGCCGCGACACCGCGATGCTCGGCCGCATCTTCGTCGCGACGCTGGACGCGCCGCTGACATGGCCGCCGGCGACCATCGCCGAGCTTGCCGGAAAAAGCGATTTGATCGCGCGCCAGCTGGCCTATTTTGCCATCCGGGGAGCAGGAGCGTCGGACACGACGCTGATGGAGGAGTTTTCACGATGACGGCGACGATGGATCTCGGCCTGTCCGAGCGCCTGCGGCCGATTCATGCGGCCGTCCGCGACATGGTCCGCAACGAGATCGAGCCTGCGAGCGAGGAGTTCCTCGCCGAGGTGCCGAAGGACGGCCGCTTCGTCTATACGGCGCGCCAGAGCGAAATCCTGGAGGGGCTGAAGGCGACGGCGAGGAGCCGCAACCTTTGGAACTTCTGGCTGACCGGATCCGAGCGCGGCTTCGGGCTGACGACGGTCGAATACGCCTATCTCGCCGAGGAAATGGGCAAGGCCCATCTCGGCGCCGAGACCTTCAACTGCTCGGCCCCCGATACCGGCAACATGGAGGTGCTGGAGCGCTTCTGCACCGAGGTGCAGAAGGGGCCGTGGCTGCCGCGCCTCCTGAACGGCGAGATCCGCTCGGCCTATCTGATGACCGAGCCGGAGATCGCCTCCTCGGATGCCACCAACATCGCGATGCGCTGCGTTCCGGACGGCGACGACTATGTCCTTGATGGCGAGAAGTGGTGGGCGTCGGGCGCAGGCGATCCGCGCTGCGCCATCTACATCGTCATGGTGCGCACGGGCGGCGACGACGCGCCGAAGCACAAGCGCCACTCCATGCTTCTGATCCCGGCCGACACGCCCGGCATCGAGGTTCTGCGGGCGATGCAGGTCTATGGCGACGACGACGCCCCCCACGGCCACATGCATATCCGTTTTTCCGGCGTCCGCGTGCCGAAATCGGCGATGATCCTCGGCGAGGGGCGCGGCTTCGAGATTGCGCAAGGGCGGCTCGGGCCGGGGCGCATCCACCACTGCATGCGCGCCATCGGCCATGCCGAGCGCGCCCTGGAGCTTCTGTGCGAGCGCTCGCTTGCCCGCGAGGCCTTCGGCAAGCCGCTCGCCGAGCTCGGCGAGAACTACGACATCATCGCGAAGGCCCGCATGGACATCGAGATGGCCCGGCTCCTCTGCCTGAAGGCTGCCTGGATGATGGACCAGGGCGACCTGAAGGCCGCAGCGCCGTGGATCTCGGCGATCAAGGTCGTCGCCCCCAACGTCGCGCTCGACGTCATCGATCAGGCGGTCCAGATGCATGGCGGCCAGGGCATCTCCCAGGATACGCCGCTTGCCCGCATGTGGACCCATGTGCGCACGCTCCGCCTCGCCGACGGACCCGATGCGGTGCACCGCCGCCAGGTCGCCCGGTGGGAGCTGGCCAAGCATCGGCCCTGAGGGCATCGGAGAGGCTGGGTGAAACGATTGGCCAGTAGCCGTGCCCCGGCACCTGTGCCGGCTGCGGGTGGTCGAGCCATCCGGGGATCGCCGACACCGTCAGGTCAAAGAGGCAAGGCCGCATTGAGGCGAGGCAGCGGTGGCAACGCGATGCTTAGCCCTCGTCCTGCAGAAACAGGAACATCGCGACGATGAGCATGATCCCCATGACGACGATTGCGAGGAGATAGAGAATCGGTTCATCCGGGGTGACGTATCGGGAGCCTCCCCAGTCCAGGAAGATGTCGGCCCTGCCCTGCACCAAAACCCCGCCCAGACCGTAGAGGCAGACCAGGCCGACGCTGGGCGCAACGACCTGGGAGGCCATTTTGGCGAGTGACCATTCGGCCGAGGCAAGCTCCTCTCCAACGCCTAACGCGCGGAGCCATACCTCTCCCTTCGTCAACCACCTATGCTCGGGAATCTGTTCCTGCTTCGACGTCGCGGAAATAGAAAGATTATTCATCGGATCATCTTCCATAAAAGCTTCCACCTGCGCCTTAACGTCGCAGCTTAAAAATGGTTCACTCACAGGAACAACCGACCGACACGTGAAGACAATTGTAAATATAACTGGAGTTGATCTTTGAAGGCCATCGTGTGCGACACATACGGGCCGATCGCCGGCCTGACCTGGCGCGAAGTGCCCGACCCCTTTCCGGTGAAGCACGAGGTCGTCGTTGCGGCCGAAGCGATCGGTGTGAACTACCCGGACGGACTCCTCGTCCAGGGCCTCTACCAGGCGCGGCCGCAGCTCCCCTTCGTGCCGGGCATGGAGGCGGCGGGCCGCATCGAGGCGGTCGGCTCCAAGGTGAGCCGGTTCAGGCCGGGCGACCGCGTGGTCGTCCAGCTGCCCCACGGCGCCTATGCCGAAAAGGTCCTCGCGACGGAAGCCGCCACGATGGCGCTTCCCGACGCGGTCTCCTTCGAGACCGCCTGCGCCCTCGTCTGCGGCTACGGCACCAGCCACCATGCGCTGAAGCAGCGGGCAGCGCTTCAGCCCGGCGAGACGCTCCTCGTCCTCGGCGCCGCGGGCGCGACCGGCATCGCCGCCATCGAGATCGGCAGGATCATGGGCGCCCGCGTGATCGCCGTCGCATCGAGCGAGGAAAAGCGCAGTCTCGCCCTGGCGAAGGGCGCCGAAGCGGCGATCGGCTACGACGATCTGCGGGACGACATCAAGCGGCTCACCGAAGGCAAGGGCGTCGACGTCGCCTTCGATCCCGTCGGCGGTGAGGCCTTCGAGGCGGTGGCGCGCTCGATGGCGTGGAACGGCCGGTTGCTGGTCGTCGGCTTCGCCTCGGGCACGATCCCGAAGCTCGCCGTCAATCTGGCGCTGGTGAAGGGCTTTGCCTGCGTCGGCGTGTTCTGGGGCGCCTTCACCCAGAAGGAGCCGGACGTCTTCGCTGGGAACATGACCGAGCTGATGGGCTGGGCGGTGACGGGGCACGTTACCCCCGAGATCAGCGAGCGGGCAAGGCTTCAGGACGCCGCCGACGTCCTCACCCGCATGCATGCGCGAAAGACCCTCGGCAAGATCGTCCTGGTGCCGTAGGACCGGGATGATGGTTCGCCTTCACGGCGAACGCCGCTGGAAAAGTCCCGCGGAGATCCGGCCAAGCGGCAGATTCTTGGCGTCAGAGAAAAACTCGACTACATTGGAGGAGTGAGGGCCGGAGCGCTAACTCCGACCCTCCTTTCGTGCATCAGGCGATGAGCTGGATCCGGACCTCAATCACCCAACTGGTCCGGGTCCTTTTCACTTTCAGCACGACGGTTAGCGGAATCATCCACATCACCGTTCTCCTTCAGGAGAGCAAAGCCGTTGCCTCGGCCGCGGTGGCTCATCCTCCGCGATGGCACGAGTTGGGCGCGTGCGTGCTGCTTCTGCTCTCGCGACTGCAATCATGCCCTGCGCGGCGTCGGGACACAACGAACCCGGGATGTGAGCGCGCCTTGCCGCTCGCGAACCATCGACAGAACCCGGAACTGCTGCGAAGAGCCGGCCCCATGCCGCCTGCCGGCAATCGCGTCGCGCTGGGCCGCAGGCAACCGGATCGGCGTGTCGGTGTTTGGCCCGCAGACGGCGGCGCGCTTGTCCCGCCGCGCGGTCCGCGCAACGCCCATGAAGGAGGCTCGACGATGTCCCCCATTCCCGCCCACATGAAAGCCCTCGTCCTTCGCCATGACGGCTATTCCGGCATCGCCGAGGGGCCGTCGATCGCCAGCCTGTCGGACTGGTGCGCCCTCCTGGAAGTGCCCGTGCCGCAGCCGAAGGGCCGCGAGGTGCTGGTCAAGGTGGGGCTTGCCAACGTCAATCCGTCGGACCTCCACTACATCAAGGGCGAGTACGGCCAGCCCCGCCGCAAAGGCGTCGCAGCCGGCTTCGAGGGCATGGGCGAGGTCGTCGCCGCCGGCGACGACGAGGCGGCACGGGCGCTGGTCGGACAGCGGGTCGCCGTCTCGGTGGCGCGGGGCGGCAGCGGCGTCTGGGCGCAATACGCTTTGACCGACGCAAGGGCCGTCGTGCCGCTCGATCCCAAGCTCTCCGACGCGGACGCCGCCGCGCTGATCGTCAATCCGATGACGGCCCATGCAATGCTGCATCTGGTGAAGGACGCCGGCGCGAAGGCCTTCGTGATGACGGCAGGCGCCAGCCAGCTCGGCAAGCTGATGGCGACGCTCGCCCCGCAGATGGGCCTCGCCTCGGTCGCGACGGTGCGCCGGGAAGAGCATCGCTCGCTTCTCGAGGGCCTCGGCGTCGGCACCGTGGTCAACACCGGCCGCGAGGACTTCGAGGACATGCTGGTGATGGCGATGCGCCAGGTGCAGCCGACGGTGCTGCTCGATGCCGTCGCCGACCGCTATTCCGCCGAGATCTTCGCCGCCATGCCGGCCGGGGCGCGCTGGGTGATCTATGGCAAGCTCTCCGCCGAGGCACCGAAGCTGCCGAGCCTCGGCCAGATGGTCTTCATGAAGAAGCAGATCGAGGGCTTCTGGCTGACCGAGTGGATGGCGCGGGCCACCCCCGCGACGCGCCAGGAGGCCTTTGCGGCCGTCCAGGACCGCTTCATCTCCGGCGCCTGGAAGACCGACGTCGCGGCGACACTGTCGCTGGAGGAGGCCGAGGAAGGGCTGGCCGAGGCGCTGTCGGGCCTCAACCGGGGCAAGGTGCTGATCCGGCCCTGAGGTCCGGGCGCTTCGATCGGTCGCGCAGCTCAGCGCGCTTCCCGGCGCAGCCGCATGTCTCCTATCCCGCCCGTTCGCGGATGAAACGGATCACCTCTTCCCGGATACGGCGGTCGCCCAGCGGCAGCACCGTCGAGAAGGACGAGATCGTGTCGATGTGGCCGAGGCCCGGATAGACGGTCGTCTCCACCGGAACGCCGGCAGCCTTCAATTTGGCGGCCAGCGAGCGCGTGTTCTTCGGGTCGACCGTCGTATCGTCCGCCCCGGTGATCAGCAGCGCCGGCGGCTCGTCGCCGGAGACAAAGTTCACCGGCTGGCTCGCCTCTCTGGTCGCCTCAGGAAAGATGCGCTTGTAGCGCGCGTCGGTCAAAGGCAGGAAGTCGTAGGGCCCGGACAGCCCGACGAAGCCCGACAGCCGCCCGACCGACGAGCCGGCGCCGGCCAGATAGCGCCGGTCGGTGGCGATCAGCCCGGCGATCTCGGCGCCGGCGGAATGGCCCATCAGGAACAGCGGGTGACGCCCCGTGGGAATGCCCGCCCGTCCCGTCCTCGCCAGACGGTCCACGGCGGCGACCGCCCTCGCGCCATCCTCGACGAAGCCGGGAAACCGCGTCTGCGGATAGAGCCGGTAGTTCGGGATGGCGACGATGAAGCCGGCGCTCGCCAGCGACTGGCCGACGAAGGGATAGATATCCTTGGAGCCGGTATCCCAGCTGCCGCCATGGATGAACACCACCACCGGCGTCGCCGGCGTCATGGTCGTCGGCAGATAGAGATCGAGGACGCGCCGCTCGTCCGGCCCGTAGGAGAGGTCGGCGACGAGGCGGTAGTCGCCGGACGGCGTGATGGCGTTGAGTGCTGCGGCGCAGCCGGACAGGACCAGCCCCATGAAGCCGCAGACGAGGAAGAGTGTGAGCCGCCTCGACAGTCCCGGTCTGGTCCCGGACTCGGCTGCATTGTGACGCTCGGACCAATTCAGGCGCAGGCTCACTGGACGCCCGACAGCTTGGCAGTGATCCGCTCGAGCACGGCGGCGGTCTCGTCGAGGCTTTCGGCGAACAGCCTGCGGCTCGTCTCGCTGCCCGCCTCGCTCGCCTCGCGTCCGGCCGCGTCGGCGCCGAGCCGCGCCTCCATGTCCTGCAGCCGCCGCCTCGCCTCGTGCAGCTGATCGGTCGCCATGATGGCCGCCATCACCGTCAGCCTGAGGTCGCCAATCTGGCCGAAGGATTCGCGCAGCTCGGCGATCTTGCCGTCGACATCGGCGGCCAGCGTCTCGAGATGGGCCTCCTCGCCCTCGGCGCAGGCCATGCGGTAGGTCTTCTGGTCGATGGTGACGACGATCTGCGGCATGAATACGTCCCGTTGCGATCCCACATGCTCTCGGCGGCTATGAAGCGCGCGACAGCCCCGGCGCAAGCCATTCATGCCCGCGACCGAAAAACAACCCGCCGAGACGGGCAACGTGGCAGCCACCTGCGGCCGCTTATTTGTGCTGGTCGAGCACCTTGCGCACCTTTTCCATCGCGTCGACCAGGCGCTTGGACACCTCGCGATTGGCCTGCTCCAGCCGCTCGCCCCGGGCCAGCGCGGCATCGAGCTCGCGGGCGAGCCGGCCGCGGTCGGCGGTCTGGCGCTGCACTTCGGCGTCGACGCTGCGCAGCGCGCCCTCGCGTTCGAGCCGGGCATCGACGGCGCTCTCCAGCCGCTTGAGCGCCGTTCGAAGTCGCGTCCTGGCAGCGTCGAACGGATCGTCATGCGGCATCGGCGGTGTCTCCAACGGCGGTCGCCGGATCGTCGGCGACAACCGGTCCAGCAGATTTTCATGGGGCAGGTGCCCACGACGGTCTTAGCGGCTCGCGGGCCTCAAGAAAAGCGCGAGGCGGGCCGCGCGGTTGCGCCGGCCCCAGGGTTTTGTTGACAGCGGCGGGGCCCTATGATGGATGCCGCGCGTCTCGACGGCCCGTCTCGGCGGCCACATCCTGACCAGCAGCCATTCGGGGAAACCTTGCGATGACGATCGAAATGCGCCGCCGGATGGCGAACGCCATCCGTTTCCTCGCTGCCGATGCCGTGGAGGCCGCGGGTTCCGGCCATCCGGGTCTGCCCATGGGTGCAGCCGACATTGCGACGGTGCTGTTCACGAAGTTCCTGACCTTCGACCCGAAGCAGCCCGACTGGCCGGATCGCGACCGCTTCGTGTTCTCGGCCGGGCACGGCTCGATGCTGCTCTACAGCCTGCTCTACCTGCTGGGCTATCCCGACATCGGCATCGAGGAGATCAAGCGGTTCCGGCAGCTCGGGTCGAGAACCGCAGGCCATCCCGAATACGGCCATGCGGCGGGCATCGAGGCGACCACCGGGCCGCTCGGCCAGGGCACCGGCAACGCCGTCGGCATGGCGCTCGCCGAACGCATTCTCAACGCCAGATTCGGCGACGACGTCGTCGACCACACCACCTATGCCCTCGTCGGCGACGGTTGCCTGATGGAGGGGATCAGCCAGGAGGCGATCTCGCTCGCCGGCCATCTCAAGCTTTCCAAGCTGATCTTTCTCTGGGACGACAACGGCATCACCATCGACGGCAAGGTGTCGCTCGCCGACTCGACCGACCAGCTCGCCCGCTTCGAGGCGTCGGGCTGGCAGGCGCTGGCCTGCGACGGCCACGACCACGACGCCATCGCCGCCGCCATCGCCGCGGCCAGGCAGAGCGACCGGCCGACGCTGATCGCGGCGAAGACCACCATCGGCTTCGGCGCCCCGAACAAGGCCGGTACCGCCAAGGCCCACGGCTCGCCGCTCGGCGCTGACGAGATCGCCGCCGCAAGGGAGGCTCTCGAATGGCCGCATCCGCCCTTCGAGATCCCCTCCGACGTCCTCGACCAGTGGCGCATCGCCGGGCTGCGCTCCGGCAGCCGGCGCAAGGAGTGGGAAACCCGCTTCGCCGCCGTCGATGCCGAGACCCGCGGCGAATTCGACCGGCGCATGCGCGGCGACCTGCCGAGCGGATTCACCCAGGCGATGCACCGCTTCAAGCGCCGGATGAACGAGGAGCGGCCGAAGATCGCGACGCGCAAGGCGTCCGAGATGGCGCTCGAGGAGATCAACGCCGTCGTCGTGGAGACCGTCGGCGGATCGGCGGACCTCTCCGGCTCGAACAACACCCGCACCAGCCAGATGCAGGCGATCACCGCCGGCGACTATTCCGGCCGCTACGTCCACTACGGCATCCGCGAACACGGCATGGCCGCTGCGATGAACGGCATGGCGCTGCATGGCGGGATGATCCCCTATTCCGGGACGTTCCTCGTCTTCTCCGACTATTGCCGTGGCGCGCTGCGACTTGCCGCCCTGATGGGCATCCGGGTCGTCCATGTGATGACCCACGATTCGATCGGCCTCGGCGAGGACGGGCCGACCCACCAGCCGGTCGAGCATCTGGCGGCGCTGCGGGCCATCCCCAACATGCTGGTGTTCCGCCCGGCCGATGCGGTCGAGACGGCCGAGTGCTGGCAGCTGGCGCTGCAGCACCGCGTCGCCCCGTCCATCCTCGCCTTGTCACGCCAGGACCTGCCGACGCTCCGCCTCGACGAGCACGACGAGAACCGCAGCGCTCGCGGCGCCTACGAGATCGACCCGGCCTCCGGCGAGGCGAAGGTGTCGATCTACGCCACCGGCTCCGAGGTGGAGATCGCCGTCGAGGCCCGCCGCCGGCTGGAGGGGGCAGGGATCCCCACCAGGGTCGTCTCCGTCCCATCCTTCGAGCTGTTCCGCCGCCAGACCGCCGAGTACCGGCGGGCGCTGATCGACGATGCCAGCATCAAGGTCGCCGTCGAGGCGGGCGTGCGCCAGGGCTGGGACGAGCTGATCGGCCGCGACGGCCTGTTCGTCGGGATGCCCGGCTTCGGCGCCTCCGGCCCCGCGCCGCAGCTTTACGAACATTTCGGCATCACGGCCGAGGCGGTCGTCGCGAGCGTCACCGCCCGCCTCGCGGCGAGCGACGCGCCGGCAGAGGAAGCGTAGGCGGCGATATGCGACGCCTTCGAAAAATTCATCCCGCCCTTGAGAAAAGCTGACCGGTCGGCCAACTTGATTCGACCGTTCGCGGGGGCTACAGCCCACCAGACAACCGTAACCCGGCATCCTTCTGCCGGCAGCGGGCATCCTTCAGGGAGAGTGACAACCATGGCAGTTCGCGTTGCAATCAACGGCTTCGGCCGCATCGGCCGAAACGTCCTGCGCGCCATCGTCGAGTCGGGCCGCACCGACATCGAGGTCGTCGCCATCAACGATCTCGGCCCGGTCGAGACCAATGCCCACCTGATCCGCTACGACAGCGTCCACGGCCGCTTTCCCGGCACCGTGACGGTCGAGGGCGACACGATCGACGTCGGCCGCGGCAAGATCAAGGTGACCGCCGAGCGTGATCCGAAGTCGCTGCCCTGGGGCGAGATGGGCATCGACATTGCGATGGAATGCACCGGCATCTTCACCGATCCGGCGAAAGCTTCGGCCCATCTGGAAGCCGGCGCCAAGAAGGTGCTGATCTCCGGCCCCCTGTCGGGCACGGCCGGCGCGGAAAAGACCATCGTCTTCGGCGTCAACCATCAGACCCTGACGGCCGACGACCGGATCGCCTCCAACGCCTCCTGCACCACCAACTGCCTCGCCCCGGTCGCCAAGGTCCTCAACGATGCCATCGGCATCGACAAGGGCTTCATGACGACGATCCATTCCTACACCGGCGACCAGCCGACGCTCGACACGATGCACAAGGATCTCTACCGGGGTCGCGCCGCCGCTTTGTCGATGATCCCGACCTCGACCGGCGCGGCCAAGGCCGTCGGCCTTGTCCTCCCCGAGCTGAACGGCCGCCTCGACGGTGTCGCGATCCGCGTGCCGACCCCGAACGTCTCGGTCGTGGACTTCAAGTTCGTCCCGAAGCGCGACACCACCGTCAAGGAAATCCAGGACGCCATCCGCGCCGCCGCCACCTCGGCGCCGCTGAAGGGCATCCTCGGCTTCACCGACGACAAGAACGTCTCGTCGGACTTCAACCACGACCCGCATTCCTCGATCTTCCACATGGACCAGACCAAGGTCATGGAAGGCTCGCTGGTGCGCGTCATGTCCTGGTACGACAACGAGTGGGGCTTCTCCAACCGCTTGAACGACACCGCCGTCGCCATGCACAACGCCTGATCGGCCGCGATCAGGCGTCTGCGTCCCATCGGCGCGAAGCCATCGAAGGCCGTCCCCAGGGGCGGCCTTTTTCGTTGCGCCAGGACACCTCGGGAAACCGGGAGGCGGAGCGATCGGGCCGTCCCAGCGGCCAGTCCCGACACAAACCATGCCGCTCTCCGGCCTGAGGAGAAAATGGTTCCGGGCCGACAGCAATTGCGGCTTTGATGTGACAGGCGCGCCCGAGAAGATGCTCGCGGTGGCCCGAAACAGCATTGACGCTTGCGTCACTGGTGCTCGCCGGGCTTTTTGTTTTCAGTATCATAATGGGGGGAACCATGATGCTGAGAACTCACCTCGCGCGATCGCTGCTGACGGCCTCGCTGCTGACGCTCGGTCTTGATGCGGCAGCGGCGCGCGATATCGACGCCGTCGTGTCGTTCGGCGACAGCCTGTCGGACAACGGCAATCTCTATGCCGCCACCGGCGGAACGACGCCGCTCTCGCCGCCCTATTTTCAGGGGCACTACTCGAACGGCCAGGTCTTCACCGAATATCTGAACGGCGCCATGCAGGCGGCGGGCGCGGCGACCCTCGGCGGGATTCAGATCGACCCCACCGCCAACCAGAACTATGCCTTCGGCGGGGCCCGGACGGATACGCTGACGGCGCTTCCGCCGGGCATTCCGGACCAGATCGGCTTCTTCCAGACCCAGGACGGCGTCTTCGCGGCGAACGACGTCGTGACGCTTCTGGGCGGCGCCAACAACATCTTCGAGGCGGCCCAGCAGCCGGGGGCGACGCCCGCAGACATCGCCACCGCGGCGGCGCTGGCCGCCGGCGACATAGGAACCGCCGCCGGCACCCTGTCGCAGCTCGGCGCGCCGACGCTGGTGGTGCTCAACCTGCCCGATCTCGGCCTGACGCCGCAGTTCAACGGGTCGCCGACGACGCAGTTCGTCGGAACCCTCGCTTCCGACACGTTCAACGGCGCGCTGTCCCAGGCGGTCTTCGCCTCCGCCGCCGCCAATCCCGGCACGGACACCTTCCTTGTCGACGTCGAGCGGGTCTTCTCGGCGATCATCACCGACCCGCAGCGATTTGGCTTCACCAACGCCACAGAGGGGTGCCGGTTCGTCCCGAGCTGCCTCGCGGCCTCCCAGGACGCGCAGAACCAGTATCTCTTCTTCGACAACGTCCATCCGACCACGGCGGGCCACCAGTTGCTCGCCTCGCTCGTCCTCGACTATCTGACCGCCGGCGAGCAGGCGGTGAATGTCGGCGCTATGTCGGAGACGGCGATCCTCGACCGCTATGAAGGCGTCTCCGCCGCCTTCGGCCGCAGCCGCAGCGTTCTGGCCGGCGGCGCCGAGGCCGCGGGCTTCTACACCTCCGTCGGCGGCAACTGGTACGACCGGGGCGACGGCAACAGGATCGACGGCTACGATTACGGCGTCGGCACGGTCCGCCTCGGCTACGACGCCTATCTCGGCGACGCCATGCTCGTCGGCGGCGCGGTCAGCTATTCCAACGGCTCGCTCGACGATGCGCCGATCACCTACGACACCCAGGCCTTCGCCGCCGATCTCTACGCCGCGACCATGCTGGGCGGCTTCCAGCTCGGAGCGACGGCGGGCATCGCCCATGTCGACTTCAACGACATCGACCGTGTCACCCTGGTTCCCGGTGTCGTCAATGGCGGGGCCGACACCAACGCCGTCGTCTACGACGTCGGCGCCGAGCTCGCCTATCCGATGGCCTTCGGCGACCTGACCGCAACGCCGAGCCTGTCCCTGACCTATCTGAGCTTCGACGTCGACGGCTTCACCGAATCCGGCCTTGCCGCCCGCATCCAGTATGACGGCTACGACCGCGACGCGCTGTTCGGCGGCGCCAATCTGGATCTCGCCTATGCGACCGAGGCCTTCGGGAACCCGGCGAGGCTCACCGGGCGGATCGGCTGGGAGGACAATCTGACCAGCGACGACGCGGGCATCGTCTCGCGCATCGCGGGCAGCCCGTCGCCGGACTCGTTTGCCGAGTTCGACGAGCTCCACGGTCGCGGCTTCATCCTCGGGGCCGGCGCCGAAGCCTCGTTCACCGATACGGTCGCGGGTTCGGTGTCCTATTCGGTCGGCTTTTCCGACACGATCGACGTCAGCCATGCCGCGAAGGCCGCCCTCACCGTCAAGTTCTGAGAGCGCCGCACTCGGAACCGCCCGCGTCGGCGTTTCATCCTGCAGATTCGGATCAAGGGTCGCCACCTCGGGCGGCCCTTTTCTTTTGGGCAGGCGTGCCCCGGGGACCCGGCCCATGCGCCTGCGCCGGACGAACCCGGCTACGGGCAGCTTCCCACCGACGACCGCAGCCGCCCGCCTTGCTGCTGCCCGACTGTCGCGCCGGGGCTTGCCCGTCGCCGCGAATCGTAATAACTGAAGTTACATGAAACGCGACAGCCGCCTCTCCTCCGTTCTCCACGCGCTCCTCCACATGGACGCCTTTGGCAGGCCGATGACCTCCGACGAGCTCGCCGCCTGCCTGTCCACCCATCCCGTGGTCATCCGTCGGACGATGGCGGGGCTTCGTGACGCCGGCTTCGTGCGCTCCGAGCGCGGTCCGAGTGGCGGCTGGACGATCGCCTGCGATCTTGCGGCGGTAACGCTTCTCGACATCCACGCAGCGCTCGGCGAGCCGGCGTTGTTCGCCGTCGGAAACCGCAGCGAGAACCCGGCCTGCCTCGTCGAGCAGGCGGTCAACGCAGCCCTCGACGATGCCTTCGACGCCGCCGAGGCCCTGCTCCTCCAGCGTTTCGCGACCGTCACCCTTGCCGCCCTCGCGGCCGATTTCCGCCAGCGCTTCGCGCGGCACCAGCCCCTGAAAGGAACACCCCATGCATGATGCGATCGTCATTGGCGGAAGCTTTGCCGGCATGGCCGCCGCTCTCCAGCTTGCCCGCGCCCGCCGCGACGTCGTCGTCATCGACGCCGGCGTCAGGCGCAACCGCTTTGCCGCCCAATCCCACGGCTTCCTCGGCCAGGACGGCCGCGCGCCGGAAGCCATCGTCGCCGACGCCCGCCGCCAGCTCGAGGCCTATCCCAACCTCACCTGGATCGACGGCACGGCATCGCAGCTCGCCCGGCACGGCGAGGGTTTCGCGGTCTGCCTGCAGAAGGAGCGCTCGCTCAGCGCGCGGCGTCTCGTCCTCGCCGTCGGCGTCGCCGATGAGCTGCCGGGCGTCCCGGGCCTCGCCGAGCGCTGGGGCCGCAGCGTCTTCCACTGCCCCTACTGCCACGGCTACGAGCTCGATCGCGGCGCGATCGGGGTCATCGCCACGGGTCCGGTGTCGATGCATCATGCGCTGATGCTGCCCGACTGGGGCACAGTAACGTTCTTCCTCAACGGCGCCTTTGAGCCGAGCGCCGAGGAGCGCGCCCAGCTTGAAGCGCGCGGCGTCGCCATTGAAGCGATCCCTGTCGCACGGATCACCGGCGAGGCTGACATCGTCCTGGAGGACGGCCGGAGCCTCTCCCTGGCCGGGATCTTCACGGCCAGCCGCATCGATCCCTCCTGCGGCCTCGCCGAGGATCTCGGCTGTGACATGGAGGATGGCCCGACCGGGCGGTTCCTGCGGACGGACGCGATGAAGGAGACCACCGTTCCCGGCGTCTTCGCCTGCGGCGATCTCGCCCGGGCAGCGGGCTCCGTATCCCTCGCCGTCGGCGACGGAGCGATGGCCGGCGTCGGCGCCCACCGCTCGCTGATGTTCGGCTGACGCGTCATAGCAGCCGAGCGAAGACGCTGACGCGGCCGCTCGCTGAGCACAGCCGGATTCTTGGAGCCCGGCCTTGAAGGCCCGACCAACATCCGGATCAGCAACCAGGAGTCACTTCAATGCCTCCTGGTCTCTCACGCCCGCCAAAGCGAAAGGGCCGGTCGCGTGACCGGCCCTTCGTTCATCCTTGGTCGTATCAGTCAGGCGCCGGCCCTACTCGAACAGGCTGAAGATCGATCCGCCCTTCGGTCCGCCGACGCGTTTGCCGTCGCGGTCGTAGCCTTCGCGGCGGTGCTGCTCCTGGGCATAGGCCTCGGCGGTGATCGGCTGGCCGGAGCGGTAGCTGAAGGTCGTCGAGGTGGCGAACTCGCTCGGCGCGAGCGATGCCGCGATCTTCTCGGCTTCGGCCGCGTCGGAGTGATGCTTGGCGGCCACCTGGGGCGCCATCTCGATCGCCGGGCAGGGGCCGGCTGGCGACAGCCCGGCCACGGTCTCGGCCGTCTGGTCGAAGATGTAGCCGCGCTCGCAGACGCCGACATTCGGCGGCTTGCGGGTGATCTCGAAATAGTCCGAGCCCTTCTTCAGCATCTGCCAGAAAGCGTAGTGCTCGGAATTCTTGTGGCGCGCCATGTTCTTCGGCGTCATCCGGAAGGGATAGGCCTGGATCTGGAAGTCGCGCTGGCCGCCTTCGAAGGAGTAGCGCGCAAGCGTGTAGATCTCCTGCACCTGCTCGTCGTCCATGGCGTAGCAGCCGGACGAGTTGCACGAGCCATGGATCATCAGGTGCTGGCCGGTCCGCCCGTTCGCCCGGTCGTAGGCGTTCGGATAGCCCATGTTGATGGCGAGATGGTAGTTCGACTTCGGATTGAGCTGGGCCGGCGAGACCGAGTAGAAGCCCTCGGGCGCCTGGCGGTCGCCTTCCTTCTTCTTCGGGCCGAGCTTTCCGGACCAGGCGCAGATCTCGTAGGTCTTCAGCAGCGCATAGGTGCCGTCGGTCCGCTGCTTCCAGATCTCCAGATCCGACTCTTCCTTGTAGAGACGGACGAGGATCGGCGAGTTGACGCCCATGTGGTTGGCGCTGATGGCGCGAACGAGATCCGGCGGCAGCGGCGCGTTCTCCGGAACCAGATCATCGACCTTGCAGGCGGAAACAGTCAGCAGCGTCGCAGCCAAGGCCGCGGCCGTCACGATACGTCGGACGTACATCCCCTCAAGTCCCCAATCGATGCGGCGACCCCCGTATGGCCCACCGCCCCTCGCGAACGACAGCCGGATCCGGCCATCCCTCATCGCGCCCTGCACCGGCCCCTCATGGACCGGTCGCGACGCATGCTTGACGGAAGTTTCTCACGATTTTCTTAAGCGGGCGTAAACCGTGGATCGTCCGTCCCTGCGAAGAGGCGCCTCGCCTTTTCTCCGAAGATCGGAGTGAAACCCCGCGCCTCGCCTCATCGCTCATGCACGATACGCCGCCAGGCCGGTGCAGACCCGACCCGGGAGCGCCGCGACGCACCCCTTCTGCGCCGCATCGCCGCACTCAACACTGCGACGATGGCAGCATTCTGGCAGCTGACGGTGGGGAACGGAAGTTGAGTCCTGTGGCTTCAGTGCAACTGATGGCCAGGATTCGATGGACCCTGCACCCCCACGGCCGCCAGGTTGCATCACCCAAGGCCAGATGCGCTTGCAGAATCAAACGCTTCCGGTCGGAGCGATGCGGACGAGGCCGGGCTCGTCCGCGCTTGGACGGCTAAAGATTCCGCCCGATCGCCAGGAACTTTTCCCGGCGCTGGCGCTTCAGCTCGTCGCCGGAGAGGCGGCCCAGATCCGACAGCGCCGCGCGAATGTGCTCGGCGGCGGCGTTCACCGCCACCTGCGGGCCGCGATGAGCACCTCCCAGCGGCTCCTGGACGATCGTGTCGATGATGCCGAAGCCCATGAGGTCCTGCGCCGTCATCTTCATCGCCTGGGCAACGTCGCGGGCCCGGGTTGCGTCGCGGTAGAGGATCGAGGCACCGGCTTCCGGCGCGATGACGTTGTAGATCGCGTGTTCCATCATCAACACGCGGTTCGCCGCCGCCAGGGCCATGGCGCCGCCCGAGCCGCCCTCGCCAATGACCAGCGAGACGAGCGGCACTTCCAGATTGAGGCAGGCCTCGATCGAGCGCGCGATCGCTTCCGCCTGCCCGCGCTCCTCCGCTCCGATGCCCGGATAGGCACCGGCGGTGTCGACCAGCGTCAGCACCGGAATGGCGAAGCGCTCGGCCAGCTCCATGATGCGCACGGCCTTGCGATAGCCTTCCGGCCGGGCCATGCCGAAATTGTGCTTCAGCCGGGTCTGGGTGTCGGAGCCCTTCTCCTGGCCGATCACGGCGACGGACTGGCCGTCGAACCGGCCGAAGCCGGCGATCACCGCATGATCCTCGGCGAAGTAGCGGTCGCCCGCCAGCGGCACGAAATCGGTGATCAGCTGGCCGATATAGTCGAGGCAGTGCGGGCGGTCGGGATGGCGCGCCACCTGGGTCTTCTGCCAGGGCGTCAGCTTCTTGTAGAGATCCTCGAGCGCGTCGCGGGAGCGCTTCTCCAGACGCTCGACCTCTTCGCGCACGTCGACCGCGTCCTCGCCGGTCTCGATCTTCTTCAATTCGATGATCTGGCCTTCCAGATCGGCGACCGGTTTTTCGAAATCCAGATAGTTGTGCATACGTCCTGCGGCTGCGGCCGTCCTGAGGGATCGAAGCGGGCGAACGCCGGCAGGCAGGGCGAGCGCGTGGCGACACGCTCTCCCGCGCCGCCCCGCCTGCGGCGGGGATTCATCGCGGCGGAAACTGGCTGCGGGGCGGGGGAATGTCAAGGAACCCGCCCGACCTTGGAAGATCGTGGCACCAGCCGCCGCGGCGGACGCAGCGTCAGATGGATGGCCCGGTGGATGGCGAGGTGGCGGCGCCGCTCAGTCCCGGCTCGCCGGCGACAGCGGGTGATGATCGGTGACGAGGCGAATCAGCCTCTCGTCGAGGACATGGGTGTAGATCTGCGTGGTGGAGATGTCCGAGTGGCCGAGCAGCTCCTGCACGGCCCTCAGATCGGCCCCGTGCTTCAGGAGATGGCTGGCGAAGGCATGGCGCAGGACATGCGGCGAGATCTTCGCCGCCGGGATGCCCGCCCGCGCCGCCAGCGCCTTGAGATCCCGGGCAAAGGCCTGGCGGGTCAGGTGGCCGGCCTCGGACGCCGCCGGAAACAGGAAGCGATCGTCGCCTTCGCGCTTCAGCCCCCGCGCCACCTCGGCGAAACGACGCATGGCGTCGCCCGCAGCCTCGCCGATCGGCACCATGCGTTCCTTGCCGCCCTTGCCCCTGACGATGATCGCCTGGCCCGTCGCCCGCAGCACCGAGCGCGGCAGGGCGACCAGCTCGGACACCCGCAGGCCGGTCGCGTAGAGGAGTTCGACGAGGGCGGCGAGCCGCACCGCCCTGAGCCGCGCGGCGGGCGACAGCGTTTCATCGCCGGCCTCGGCCGCCGCGAGGTCCAGGAGCCGGTCGACGTCCTCCTCGCTCATCACCTTGGGCAGCGGCCGCTTTTTCCGCGCGCCCTCGATCGGCCCGGTCGGATCGTCGCCGCGATGACCTTCGACATAGAGGAACCGATAGAACTGGCGGAGCGCCGAGAGCCGCCGGGCCCGGCTCGATTCGGCCAGCCCCTCGCCCGCCAGCGCCGCGACATAGCCGCGGATCGCCTCGGTATCTGCCTGTTTCAGCGATGTCCCCCGGGCGGCGAGATGGCTGCTGGCGTCTTCGAGGTCGCGGCGATAGGCGTCGAGGGTGTTCTCCGCCGCGCCCCGCTCGACCGCCATCATCTCCAGGAAGGCTTCCGCCTCGAGGCCCGCTGCCGGCTGGCCCTTCACGGCGCCCGAGGCTCCCTTTCGGCTGCGGCCGCTCATCGCCGCAGCTCCGACAGGTCCTCGTCCGGCGCCGCCGGCTGGCGTGGCGCATCCGGCTCCGGCAGGGTCACGGGAACGCTCACCTCGGTCCGCGTCGGTTCGACGAAGTAGACGAGCGCGGCCATGATGCCGTAGATGGTGCCCGCAATGAGGGCGAGGATCGTCAACAGGCGGAAGAGTGTCGGCATCGGCGTCTGGCGAACTCGATTTCGAGCGAGTGGAACACATTCGACATCGGGCCGGAGCATTCCCGCCGCAGGCCCGATGTCGGAAGCGGACCACCCGGCTCGCATCCCTCGTCCCGCTTCTAGTGGGAACGGGGAAAGACGCAAGTCGCGAGGGAAGCGACCGGCCTCTTGCGAGCGCGTCGCGACGGTGTCGCGTCACGAGGGGCTGGGCGGGCGGGCTTGCCGAACGGAGGAACGATCGGACGGATGGACGGCGAAACTGCGGCAGACAAGGACATGTCGATCCGCGACCGGCTCGACGGCCGACCGATCGTGCTCGTCGGCCTCATGGGCGCCGGCAAGACCACGGTCGGGCGCAAGGTCGCGACGCTCCTGTCGCTACCCTTCGTCGACAGCGACGCCGAGATCGAGAGCGTCTCGACCATGAGCGTCGCCGAACTCTTCGAGACCTATGGCGAGCCGGAGTTCCGCGCGCTCGAGGCGCGGGTCATCGCCAGGCTTGTCCTTGAGGGTCCGCGGGTGATCGCCACCGGCGGCGGCGCCTATATGAACGCCGAGACCCGGGGCCTGCTCGCCGGCAAGGCCGTCACCGTCTGGCTGAAGGCCGATCTCGACACGCTGATGGAGCGGGTGGCGCGGCGCGCCGATCGCCCCCTCCTGAAAGCGGCCGATCCGAGGAAGGTGATGCGGGAACTGATGGACAGGCGCTACCCGGTCTACGCACAAGCCGATCTGACGGTGACCTCCCGCGCGGTCAAGCGCGAGGTGATCGCCGCCGAACTGGTCGAGACGCTGGAACGGCACCTTCGCAAGGGTCAAACGTCATGAATTCGTCCGCCACACCGCCGTCCGCCAGCGCGTCCACCGGAGCGCCCCATGCCCCGGCCCGCGTCGCCAAGGAGCGCCGGGTCACGGTCGCGCTGGGGGCCCGCTCCTACGACATCCTGATCGGCGAGGGGCTGATCGACCGGGCCGGCGAGGAGATCGCGGCAAGGCTCGCCGGCGCAAGGGCCGTCGTCGTCACCGACGAGACGGTGGCGCGGCTGCATCTGCCACGGCTCGAGATCGCGCTCGCTGGGGCCGGCATCGCCGCCTCCACCCTGACGCTGCCGGCGGGCGAGACGACCAAGTCCTTCGCCCATCTCGAACGCACCGTCGACGCCATCCTTGCGGCGCGGCTCGAACGCGGCGACGTGGTGATCGCGCTCGGCGGCGGCGTGATCGGCGATCTCGCCGGCTTTGCCGGCGCCATCGTCAAGCGCGGCATGAACTTCGTGCAGATCCCGACGACGCTGCTCGCCCAGGTGGATTCCTCCGTCGGCGGCAAGACCGGGATCAACACCCCCCGCGGCAAGAACCTCGTCGGCGCCTTCCATCAACCTGCCCTGGTTCTCGCGGATACCGCCCTTCTCGACACGCTTTCGCCGCGGGAATTTGCCGCCGGCTATGCGGAAGTGGTCAAATACGGGCTGATCGACCGTCCGGACTTCTTCGAATTCCTGGAGACGAACCGGGCGGCGATCTTCGAAGGCGGGACGCAGCGTTCGCAGGCGATCGCGCTATCCTGCGAGGCGAAGGCGGCGGTCGTGGCCGCCGACGAGCGCGAGACCGGCGCCCGCGCCCTCCTCAATCTCGGCCACACCTTCGGCCATGCGCTGGAGCGGGCGGTCGGCTACGATCCCCGGCGCCTCGTCCATGGCGAGGGCGTCGCGATCGGCATGGCGCTCGCCCACCGCTTTTCGGCGCGGCTCGGCCTTGCCACCGGGCAGGATGCCGGCCGCGTCGCCGCCCATCTGGCCGCCGCCGGCCTGCCGACCGAAATCTCCGCCATTCCCGGCCCTGCCCTCGACCGGGACACGCTGATGGAGGCGATCGCCCAGGACAAGAAGGTGGCGCGCGGCCGCCTCGTCTTCATTCTCACTCGCGGCATCGGCCAGGCCTTCGTCTCCAGGGATGTCGAGCCGGCCGACGTCGAACGCTTCCTCGATGAAGAATTGACCCGATGACCACGACGCTCTGGATCTATCTCGGCATCGTCATCCTCCTCGTCTGCATCTCCGCCTTCTTCTCGGGCTCGGAGACGGCGCTGACCGCCGTCTCGCGGGCCCGGCTGATGAGCTACGAGAAGAACGGCGACGCGCGGGCCGGCATCGTCCAGCGGCTGATCGAGAAGAAGGACCGGCTGATCGGCGCGCTGCTCATCGGCAACAACCTCGTCAACATCCTCGCATCGTCGCTGGCGACCACCGCCTTCCTGGAGATCTTCGGGCCCACGGGCGTCGTCTATGCCACCGTCGCGATGACCATCATCGTCGTCATCTTCGCCGAGGTCCTGCCGAAATCGGCGGCGATCGCCCGGCCGGACGGCTTCGCGCTGGCCGTCTCGCGGCCGGTCGCCTTCGTTGTGGCGGCATTCTCGCCGGTCACCGCAACGATCAACTTCATCGTCCGCCGCATCCTCTCGCTGTTCGGCTTCGGGCTGGAATCCGGCGCCTCGCTGCTCACCGCCCACGAGGAACTGCGCGGCGCCGTCGAGGTGCTGCATCGCGAGGGATCCCTCGTCAACGCCGACCGCAACCGGCTCGGCGGCCTCCTCGATCTCCACGAGCTGGAAGTCTCCGACGTCATGGTCCACCGCACCTCGATGCGGCAGATCAACGCCGACGACGCCCCCGCCGACGTCGTCCGCCAGGTGCTCGAAAGCCCCTATACCCGCATGCCGGTCTGGCGCTCGCATTACGACAACATCGTCGGCGTCATCCACGCCAAGGACATTTTGCGCGCCCTGCACGAGGTCGACAACGATCCATCCCGGATCAACATCCCGAAGGTCTGCACCAAACCCTGGTTCGTCCCGGAGACCACCACCCTGCAGGACCAGCTCAACGCCTTTCTCCGGCGCAAGGCGCATTTCGCCATCGTCGTCGACGAATATGGCGAGGTCGAGGGGCTGATCACGCTGGAGGACATCCTGGAGGAGATCGTCGGCAGCATCGCCGACGAGCACGACATCGACATGCAGGGCGTCAAGACCGAGGCGGACGGCTCGGTGGTGGTGGACGGCCAGGTGCCGATCCGCGACCTCAACCGGGCGCTCGACTGGAACCTGCCCGACGACGAGGCGGTGACGATCGCCGGCCTCGTCATCCACGAGACCCAGACGATCCCCGAGGAGCGCCAGGCCTTTACCTTCTTCAACAAGCGCTTCACCGTCCTGAAGCGCGAGAAGAACCGCATCGCCAAACTGCGGATCCGCCCGGCGACCGTGCTGGTGCCGCCGAAGAAGCCGGCCCACGCCGCGGCCGGGCTCATGGAGCCGCTCGCCGAGGTGCAGGAGACCGATCCCGAGGTTCTCGGCGCCGCCTTGGAGGAGATGGACGAGGTCGAGGCGGACGCGCAGGAGACCCATCCGGACGACGAGCACCGACACGAGGCGCGGTCCGGCGACGCCATCGAGGACGGCATCAACGACGACGGCTGGCCCGCCGACAGCGGCGACGACTACCGCCATTCGCGCTGGGGCCGCCGGGACGACGAGACCGCGGAACGAGCCGACGACCAGCGGCCCGGCGACCACGACGACGCCTGGCCGGAGCGGTCGAAGGACGGAGACGAGGAGCGCTGAGACACGCCGAGGGCGACCTCCGGGATCGGCCGCCGGGCAGAAAGCTTCGGAAATCTGGCGCGTCCCATCGCGATGTCGGGTTTCAACGCTCCCCGCACGCCACCCCGGCCTGGATCTACCAGCCGGAGTGTTCGATCCGGCGCCGGTTCACCCCCGGCCCTGCGGCCAGACCATCAGCACGAAGCCGATCAGGCCGAGCCCCATGCCGATCAGCTGGGTGACCGGCGGCCGCTCCTGGAAGACGGCGAAGGCGATGACGTTGATGAGGATCAGCTGGGCGACCGAGGAGGCCGAGATCGCCACCCCGAGGCCGCTCTCGCGCATCAGCCGGACCATCATCAGATTGCCGACGCAGTAGAGCAGCAGCGAACCCGCCAGCACCCAGGGCAGCCCGTTGTTCAGATAGGAGCGCGTCGCCGCCGCCGCAGCCAGAAACACCGGCACCGCGCCGGCCAGCCACAGGATCGCCGCCGAATTCATCCCCCGCATCCTTTGAGATAGACTTTGCGGCCCAAGCTATAGCGGCTTTGGCGAAGATGGCCATGCCCCCGTTTTCACAGAACCACAGGCGGTCCAGCAGCCCCTCATCCTGAGCCTGTCGAAGGGCGAGGGGCGCTTGGCACAACCGCCTTCATCCTCGTGATTCGACAGGCTCACCATGAGGGTGAAGGGGATCGTGCCGGCAGATCAGACCGACCGCGTGATGCCGCCATCCACCCGGATGTTCTGCCCGATGATGTAGGCCGCGCCGTCGGAGGCGAGGAAGGCGATGGTCTCGGCGATTTCCTCGACATGGCCATAGCGGCCCATCGGGATCTTCTCGCGGAAGGCCTCCTTCTCCGGCAGACTGTCGATGAAGCCGGGCAGGACGTTGTTCATCCTGACGTTCTTCGCCGCGTACTGATCGGAAAACAGTTTGGTGAAAGAGGCGAGGCCGGCCCGGAAGACGGCCGAGGTGGGGAACACCTCGCTCGGTTCGAAGGCGGCGAAGGTCGAGATATTGATGATCGCGCCGCCGCCATTCTCCGCCATGATCGGCGCGACGAGCCGGGCGGGCCGGACGGCGGAGAGGAAATACACCTCCATCCCGCGATGCCAGTCTTCGTCGGTAATGTCGAGGATTGGGGCACGCGGGCCATGACCGGCGCTGTTGACGAGGACGTCGATCCGGCCCCAGCGTTCGTGGACGGTCTCGACCAGCCGGCGGACGTCGTCGTTCGACTGATTGGAACCGGTGACGCCGATGCCGCCGAGTTCCTTCGCCAAAGCCTCGCCCTTGCCGGACGAGGATAGGATGGCGACGCGGAAGCCTTTCTCGGCCAGCTTGCGTGCAGCGCCGGCGCCCATGCCGGAGCCGCCGGCGGTGACGATCGCGACCTTGCCGTCCATCGTCTCAAACCCCGCTCGCCGGTATCCCCGTGCGCTCCACCTTGCGCGGCGCCGTCAGTTCCTTCCACGTCGACAGCGCCTTCGCCGCCGGCGCGTTCGCCGGTCGCTCCACGAAACGCCCGTCGCCCTTCTCCGCGCGCACGTCGCCTTCCTTGTAAGCCAGCTTGCCGCGCGAGAAGGTCATGACGGGAAGGCCGGTGACCTCGACGCCCTCGAAGACGTTGTAGTCGATCGCCGATTTCTGCGTCTTCGCCGAGATCGTCTTGGTCGCCTTGGGATCAAAGACGACGAGATCGGCATCGGCGCCGACGAGGATCGCGCCCTTCTTCGGATAGACGTTGAGGATTTTCGCAATGTTGGTCGAGGTGACGGCGACGAATTCGTTCATCGTCAGCCGGCCGGTCACGACGCCCTTGGTCCAGAGCACCGACAGCCGGTCCTCCAGCCCGCCGGTGCCGTTCGGGATCTTGGTGAAATCGCCGAGCCCCATGCGCTTCTGTTCCGTGGTGAAGGCGCAGTGGTCCGTCGCCACCACCTGCAGAGAGCCGGAGGCAAGGCCCGCCCAGAGCGAATCCTGATGACTCCTGTCGCGAAACGGCGGCGACATCACCCGGCGCGCAGCATGGTCCCAGTCGGGATGGCGATACTCGCCGTCGTCGAGGACGAGATGCTGGATCAGCGGCTCGCCATAGACCCGCATGCCCTTCTGCCTGGCACGCCTGATCGCCTCGTGCGCCTGTTCACACGACGTGTGGACGACATAGAGTGGCACGCCCGCCTGGTCGGCGATCATGATTGCCCGGTTCACCGCCTCGCCCTCGACCTCGGGCGGCCGCGAAAAGGCATGGGCCTCCGGACCGTTGTTGCCTTCCGTCATCAGTTTCTGCTGCAGGAAGGCGACGACGTCGCCGTTCTCGGCATGCACCAGCGGCATCGCGCCGATCTCGGCGCAGCGGGTGAAGGACGCGAACATCTCGTCGTCGTTCACCATCAGGGCGCCCTTATAGGCCATGAAATGCTTGAAGGTGTTGATGCCGGCATCCACCACCTGCGGCATCTCGTCGAAGAACTTCTGGCCCCACCAGGTGACGCCCATGTGGAAGGAATAGTCGGTGCGGGCGGGCCCGGCCTTCTGGAACCACACCTGCAGCGCTTCCATCGGCCCCTGGTCCGGCGCCGGCAGGCAGAAATCCACCGTCATCGTCGTGCCGCCGGACAGCGCCGCCGCCGTGCCGGTGTCGAAATCGTCGGCCGAATGGGTGCCCATGAAGGGCATCTCCATATGGGTGTGCGGGTCGATGCCCCCCGGCATGACATAGGCGCCGGAGGCGTCGATCACCTCGTCGCCGGAAAGGTCCGGCCCGATGGCGGCAATGGTCTCGCCGTCGATCAGGATGTCGGCCTTGTAGGTGAGATCGGCGGTGACGATGGTGCCGCCCTTGATGACTGTGGTCATGGCTGGATTTCCTTCTCGGTCGGCTCGTCAAAGACAAGAAAGCGATCGAGCCCTGTGATGGTGATGAGTGCAAGCTCGATCGTCAGAAGTTCTTCGTGCGTCGCGGTCCCGATACGCTGGCGAATGCCGTCGTTACGAACAGGGCTCAGCTTGTCGATCATCGCTTCCGACCGGTGCTCGAGCCCATTTTGCGGCGACGGGAAGAAGACCGGGCGAAACAGACGAGCCTCAGAACGATAGGTGGTCAGCGGGCAGACGAGCAGCGTGCGGTGGCCTTCGATATACTCATCTGCCTGCAGGATCACACCAGGCCGGGGCTTCTTGATGTCGCCCGGAAAAGTCGCGGTCACGAAGTCGCCGCGCCGAAAGCTCACAGGTCGTCCCATGCTTCGGCTGCGACCCCCTCGCACCATTCCATGACGCGATCTTCGACATCGGCATGCGCGGCGCTGCGAGCCTGGCGATCCGCTTCCTGCCGATAGTTCGGATCGGCTTTGGCTGCGCGCCAGGCCGCCACCGTCGAGATATTCCCCACATCGTCGGACCGCGAATTCTGATTGCGCGGATCATCCATGGCGAACCTCCTGTCTCCTGATCAATCGCCTCGATCCTACTCCACCACCCCCGCCGTCTCCACCACCGCATGCATCAGCACATTTGCGCCGTTCCGCGCCCAGTCCTTGGTGATCTCCTCGGCCTCGTTGTGCGACAGCCCGTCGACGCAGGGGCACATGACCATCGCCGTCGGGGCGACGCGGTTGATCCAGCAGGCGTCGTGGCCGGCGCCGGAGACGATGTCGGTGTGCGAGAGGCCGAGCCGCTCGGCGGCGTCGCGGACGGCTTTCACGCATCCCGTGTCGAAGGTGACCGGGTCGAAATGGCCGGTGATTTCGATCTCATGGTCGATGTCCAGCGCCTCGCAGATCGTGTCGATGCCGTCCTCGATCCGCTCGCGCATTTCCTCCAGCGTTTCGAGGGATGGCGAGCGGATGTCGACGGTGAAGACGCACTTGCCGGGGATGATGTTGCGGGAATTGGGATGCACGTCCATGTGGCCGACCGTGCCGACGGCATTGGGCTGGTAATCCATCGCCGTCTCGTGGACGAGTTCGATCACCCGCGCCATGCCGAGGCCAGCGTTGCGGCGCTTGTACATGGGGGTCGAGCCGGTGTGGCTCTCCTTGCCGGTGAGCGTCACCTCGAGCCAGTAGAGCCCCTGGCCATGGGTGACGACGCCGATGTCGATGCCCTCGTCTTCCAGGATCGGCCCCTGCTCGATGTGAAGCTCGAAGAAGGCGTGCATCTTGCGGGCCCCGACCGTCTCCTCGCCCTCCCAGCCGATGCGCTTCAACTCGTCGCCGAAGCGCTTGCCCTTGGCATCCTTGCGGCCCTTCGCCCACTCCTCCTCGTGGATGCCGGCAAAGACGCCGGAGGCGAGCATGGCGGGCGCAAAGCGCGCCCCCTCCTCGTTGGTCCAGTTGGCAACGACGATCGGGTGCTTGGTCTTTATGTTCAGATCGTTCAGCGTGCGCACGATCTCCAGCGCGCCGAGAACGCCGAGGACACCGTCATACTTGCCGCCGGTCGGCTGGGTGTCGAGATGCGAGCCGACATAGACCGGCAGGGCGTCCGGATCGCTGCCCTCGCGGGTGAAGAACATGTTGCCCATGGTGTCGACGCCCATCACCATGCCGGCGGCTTCGGCCCAGGACTGGAAGAGCTTGCGCCCCTCCCCGTCCTCGTCGGTGAGCGTCTGGCGGTTGTTGCCGCCGGCGACGCCCGGGCCGATCTTCGCCATCTCCATCAGCGCGTCCCAGAGCCGGTCGCCGTTGATCTGGAGGTTGGAGAGCTGGCTCATGGGGTGTGTCCTTTTCGGAAGGGGTACACGAGGTGGAGACGGGGCGGTCATTCGCGGCATCCCGCTTAACGCTTGCCGCGACGGCCCAGAGCGGGCGCATGAGCTCTCCGCGTCGTCATTCTCGGGCCCCGTCCCGAGAATCCAGAGATCGTCGCGCCCCGTTCGCTTCAGTTGCAGAAGGCCGAAGCGGCCAGGTTGCGGCGGCGGCCCCTGGATGCTCGGGACGGGGCCCGAGCATGACGAAGTTTCTGAGGCAGCCCCCTCTTCGTCAAGCTCCACGGAGTCCCGGACCAGGCATCCTCGCCCGGGCGTCACGGCGCACCAGAAGGCTCATTCCAGACCTTGCAAAATCCCCCGCAGAGTCTCCACGATCTCCCCGATCTGGTCCTCCGACACCATCAGCGGCGGCGACAAAGCGATGATGTCGCCGGTGGTGCGGATCAAGAGCCCCTCCTCGAAGGCCTTCACGAAGGCCGAGAAGGCGCGCTTGGTCGGCTCGCCCTTCATCGGCTCCAGCTCGATCGCGCCGATGAGGCCGATGGTGCGGATGTCGATGACGTGGCGGGTGCCCTTCAGCGAATGCAGCGCTTCCGCCCAGACCGGCTCCAGCGCCTTCGCCCGCTCGAACAGTCCCTCTTCGAGATAGGTTTCCATCGTCGCGAGGCCCGCGGCGGCAGCGATGGGGTTGCCCGAATAGGGATAGCCGTGGGCAAATTCGATCAGGTGCTCCGGCCCGTGCATGAAGGCGTCGTGGATCTTGCCCGAGGCGAACACCGCGCCCATCGGGATGACGCCGTTGGTGAGGCCCTTGGCGGTGATCATGATGTCCGGCGTCACGCCGAAATAGTCGGCGGCGAAGGCCGTGCCCATGCGCCCGTATCCGGTGATCACCTCGTCGAAGATGAGCAGGATGCCGTGCTGGTCGCAGATCTCGCGCAGGCGCTTCAGATAGCCTTTGGGAGGCGGCAGCACGCCGGTGGAGCCGGCGACCGGCTCGACGATGACCGCGGCGATCGTCGAGGGATCGTGCAGCGTGGCGATCCGCACCAGGTCTTCGGCGAGATCGGCGCCATGCTCGGTCTCGCCCTTGGAATAGGGATTGCGCTCCGGATCGTGGGTGTGGCGCATGTGGTCGACGCCGGTGAGCAGCGTTCCGAACATCTTGCGGTTGCCGACGATGCCGCCGACCGAGATGCCGCCGAAATTGACGCCGTGATAGCCGCGCTCGCGGCCGATCAGCCGGAACCGTGCCCCGTCGCCCTTCGCCCGGTGATAGGCGAGCGCGATCTTCAGCGCGGTCTCCACCGATTCCGAACCGGAATTGGTGAAGAACACGTGGTCGAGGCCTTCCGGCGCGATGGTCGCAAGCCGCGAGGCCAGTTCGAAAGCCTTGGGATGCCCCATCTGGAAGGCCGGCGCATAGTCGAGCTCGGCGGCCTGGCGCTGGATCGCCTCGGTGATCTTCGGGCGGCAGTGGCCGGCATTGACGCACCACAGGCCCGCCGTCCCGTCCAGCACCTGCCGGCCGTCGGAGGTGGTGTAGTGCATGTCCTTGGCGGCGACGAACATGCGCGGCGCCTGTTTGAACTGGCGATTGGCCGAGAACGGCATCCAGAAGGCGTCGAGATTGTTGGGCACGATCCGGGTCTGCTCGTTCATCGCCTTGCCTTTTCACCGCACCGGCCGGGCTTGCGCTCACTGGCCGAATTCTTGACTATTTGGTCAAATCGGAGGCTAGAAGCTCCCCTGAAGCCGGTCAAGCGCCTTTGCCGAATGGAAGGGCAAGGCTGCCGGGCGATGGAAAAGGGGGCAGGTTTGGAAGCGAGGGTCGGGGATGACGAAGCTCGTGAAGCCGCAGACCGGCACCCGACGCGGATCCAGGCGGCGAATCGCGAGATCATCCTGGCGGCGGCGCTGGAAGTCTTTGCCGTCCACGGCTTCCGCGGCTCGACGGTCGATCAGATCGCCGCGAAGGCCGACATGTCGAAACCGAACCTTCTCTACTATTTCCGCCGCAAGCAGGACATCTACCGGGCCGTCCTCGAACGCACCCTCGGCGACTGGCTGGCACCCCTCGCCGCCATCGATCCCGCCGGCGATCCGATCGAGGAACTCAGGCGTTACATCACCCTGAAGCTCGAAATGTCGGCCGATAGCCCGGCCGCCTCGCGGCTCTTTGCCAACGAGATCCTCGCCGGGGCGCCGGTGATCGGCGATTTCCTGAAGACCCGGCTGCGCGAGCTCGTCCACGACAAGGCCGGCGTCATCCGCCGCTGGGTGTCGGAGGGGCGCCTCGCGCCCGTCGATCCGGTGCATCTGATCTTCACGATCTGGGCGGTGACGCAACATTACGCCGACTTCGACCTGCAGGTCCGCGCCGTCCTCGGCGGCCAGGTCGACAAGCCGGGCTTTCAAGAACAGACATCCCATGCCGTGCTGACCATCGTCCTCAACGGCGTGCGCCCGCGCGACTAGCGCCGGGCGCCTGATCTTACCGGCGAGGCCGGTGCACAAAGCGTCCGCCCGACAGAGGGTTCGGATGATCGAACCGTATCGGGCGGTACATGACGGGCTCCGGCCGTCCTTCGGACGTTACTCCGCCGCGACGCCCATGCGCATGCGCTCCATCTCCTGCAGCGCCCGGCGATACTCGACCGGCATCACCTTGACGAAGCGCGGGCGGTAGCTCTCCCAGTGGTCCAGCATCTCCTTGGCCCGGCCGGAGCCGGTGTAGTGGAAATGGTTGGAGATCAGCTGGAACAGCCGCTCGTCGTCGTGGCGGGTCATGTCGGAGGACACGTCCACCCGGCCCTTGTGCTGCAGGTCGCCGCCGTGGTGATGCAGCTTTTCGAGGAGATCGTCCTCCTCGGGCACCGGCTCCAGATCAACCATCGCCATGTTGCAGCGCTCGGCGAAGTCGCCGAGTTCGTCATAGACATAGGCGACGCCGCCCGACATGCCGGCGGCGAAGTTGCGCCCGGTCTTGCCGAGAATGACGACGACACCGCCGGTCATGTATTCGCAACCGTGGTCCCCGGCGCCCTCGACCACCGCGACGGCGCCGGAATTGCGCACCGCGAAGCGCTCGCCGGCGACGCCCCGGAAGTAGCACTCGCCGGAGATCGCCCCGTATAGCACCGTGTTGCCGACGATGATCGACTCCTCCGGCACGATGCGGCTTTCCGGCATCGGCTTGACGATCAGCCGGCCGCCGGACAGGCCCTTGCCGACATAGTCGTTGGCCTCGCCGGTCAGCTCGAAGGTGACGCCTCTGGCGAGAAACGCCCCGAAGCTCTGGCCGGCGGTGCCGGTCAGCTTCACCGTTATGGTGTCGTCGCGCAGGCCCTTCAGCCCGAAGCGCTTGGCGACCTCGCCGGACAGCATGGCGCCGGCCGAGCGATCGACATTGGTGATCCTGGTCTCGATCGTCACCGGCTGGCGAGCCGTCAGGGCCGGCTCGGCCTCGGCGATCAGCTTGCGATCGAGGACATCGTCGATCGGATGCTTCTGGCGTTCGGTCCAGCGCAGCTTCTCGGGCGCGCCTTCCGGCTTGAAGAACACGCCGGTGAAGTCGAGCCCCTGCGCCTTCCAGTGGTCGATCAGATGCTTGCGGTCGAGCAGCTGCGTCTCGCCGATCAGCTCGGCGAGGGTCCTGACGCCGAGCGAGGCCATGATCTGGCGAACTTCCTCCGCGACGTAGAAGAAGTAGTTGACGACATGCTCGGGCGTGCCCTTGAAGCGCTTGCGCAGCACCGGATCCTGGGTAGCGACGCCGACCGGACAGGTGTTCAGGTGGCACTTGCGCATCATGATGCAGCCGGCCGCGATCAGCGGCGCGGTGGCGAAGCCGAACTCGTCGGCGCCGAGCAGCGCGCCGATGACGACGTCGCGGCCGGTCCGAAGGCCCCCGTCGACCTGCAGGCAGACCCGCGAGCGCAGCCCGTTGAGCACCAGCGTCTGCTGGGTCTCGGCAAGGCCCATCTCCCAGGGGGATCCGGCATGCTTGATCGAGGTCAGCGGCGAGGCGCCGGTGCCGCCGTCATAGCCGGCGACGATGATGTGGTCGGCCCGCGCCTTGGCAACGCCCGCCGCCACCGTGCCGACGCCGACCTCGGAGACCAGCTTGACCGAGATGTCCGCTGCAGGGTTCACGTTCTTCAGATCGTAGATCAGCTGCGCCAGATCCTCGATCGAATAGATGTCGTGGTGGGGCGGCGGCGAGATCAGGCCGACACCCGGCGTCGAATGCCGGGTCTTGGCGATGGTGGCATCCACCTTGTGGCCGGGCAGCTGGCCGCCCTCGCCGGGCTTGGCGCCCTGGGCGACCTTGATCTGCAGCATGTCGGCATTGACGAGATATTCCGTCGTCACGCCGAACCGGCCCGACGCGATCTGCTTGATCGCCGAGCGCTCCGGGTTCGGCGAGCCGTCCCGCAGCGGCAGGAAGCGATCGCTCTCCTCGCCGCCCTCGCCGGTGTTCGACTTGCCGCCGATCTGGTTCATCGCCCGGGCGAGCGTCGTGTGGGCCTCGCGGGAGATCGAGCCGAAGCTCATCGCGCCGGTGCAGAAGCGCTTGACGATCTCCTTGGCCGGCTCGACCTCGTCGAGGGGAACCGGCGCGCGGCCGATCTCCTCGGCCGACTTGATGCGGAACAGGCCGCGGATGGTCGAGGTCTCGACCGAAGCGTCGTTCACCTGCCGGGCATATTCCTCGTACTTCTCGAAGGAGCCAGTGCGCACCGCATGCTGCAGGGTCGCGACGGCATCCGGCGACCACATGTGGCTCTCGCCGCGCATGCGGTAGACATATTCGCCGCCGACAGCGAGCGAGCGCTTCAGCACCGGATCCTCGGAGAAGGCGAGGAGATGGCGCTCGGCGCTCTCCCGGGCGACCTCCTCCAGCCCGACGCCCTCGATGGTGGTCGCCGTGCCGGTGAAGAAGCGGTTCACGAACTCGGTCTTCAGCCCGACGATGTCGAAGATCTGGGCGCCGCAGTAGGACTGGTAGGTCGAGATGCCCATCTTGGACATGACCTTGAGGATGCCCTTGCCGATCGACTTGATATAGCGGGTCACCACCTCGGTCGGATCGACCTCCGGCGGAAACTCGCCCTTGCGGTGCATCTCGAGCAGCGTGTCGAAGGCGAGATAGGGGTTGATCGCCTCGGCGCCGTAGCCCGCGAGACAGGCGAAGTGATGCACCTCGCGCGGCTCGCCGCTCTCGATGACGAGGCCGGCGGCGGTGCGAAGCCCCTTGCGGATCAGATGATGATGCACGGCCGCGCAGGCGAGCAGCGCCGGGATCGGCAGACGGTCGCCGCCGACCTGGCGGTCGGACAGGATGATGATGTTGTAGCCGCCGACGACGGCCGCCTCCGCCCGCTCGCAGAGCCGGTCGAGCGCGCCGGACATGCCCGCCGCGCCCTGCTCGGCCGGATAGGTCATGTCGATGGTCTTGGTGTCGAACCGGTCCTCGGTATGGCCGATGTTGCGGATCTTTTCGAGATCGCCATTGGTGAGGATCGGCTGGCGCACCTCGAGCCGCTTCTTGCGCGACGAGCCTTCCAGATCGAAGATGTTCGGCCGCGGCCCGATGAAGGAGACGAGGCTCATCACCAGCTCCTCGCGGATCGGGTCGATCGGCGGGTTGGTGACCTGGGCGAAGTTCTGCTTGAAATAGGTGTAGAGCAGCTTCGACTGCTTCGACATCGCCGAGATCGGCGTGTCGGTGCCCATCGAGCCGATCGCCTCCTGGCCGGTGGTCGCCATCGGCGCCATCAGCGTGCGGGTGTCCTCGATGGTGTAGCCGAAGGCCTGCTGGCGATCGAGCAGCGAAACGTCCGAGCGCGAGGCGCGCGGCGCCACGGGCTTGAGGTCTTCGAGGATGATCTGGGTGTTCTTCAGCCAGTCGCGATAGGGGTTCGCCCCGGCGATCTCGTGCTTGATCTCCTCGTCGTCGACGATGCGGCCCTTTTCGAGGTCGATCAAAAGCATGCGGCCCGGCTGCAGCCGCCACTTCTTGACGATCTTCTTCTCGTCGATGGCCAGCGTGCCAGCCTCCGACGCCATGATCACCAGATCGTCGTCGGTGACGACGTAGCGCGCCGGGCGAAGACCGTTGCGGTCGAGCGTCGCGCCGATCTGCCTTCCGTCGGTGAAGGCGACGGCGGCGGGGCCGTCCCACGGCTCCATCAGGGCGGCGTGATACTCGTAGAAGGCCTTGGTATCGGCGGCCATCTGCTTGTTGCCCGACCAGGCCTCGGGGATCAGCATCATCATCGCATGGGTCAGCGAATAGCCGCCCTGGACGAGGAATTCGAGCGCGTTGTCGAAGCAGGCTGTGTCGGACTGGCCCTCGTAGGAAATCGGCCAGAGCTTGGAGATGTCGTTGCCGAAGGCTTCCGAATCCACCGAGGCCTGGCGGGCGGCCATCCAGTTGACGTTGCCGCGCAGCGTGTTGATCTCGCCGTTATGGGCGACCATGCGATACGGGTGGGCGAGCTTCCACGACGGGAAGGTGTTGGTGGAGAAGCGCTGGTGGACGAGGGCGAGCGCCGATTCGAACCGCTCGTCTGCGAGGTCCTTGTAATAGGCGCCGAGCTGGTAGGAGAGGAACATTCCCTTATAGACGATGGTCCGGGCCGACAAGGAGACGACGTAGAAGCCGATGTCCTCGCCGCTCGTCTCCGCCTGGATGCGGTTCGAGACGACCTTGCGCAGGATGTAGAGCCGGCGCTCGAACTCGTCCTCGCCGGCGGCCGAGGCCGAACGGCCGATGAAGATCTGCCGGTGCACCGGCTCCGTCGCGACGATCTCCGGGGCCTTCGAGAGGCTCTCGTTCGACACCGGCACATCGCGCCAGCCGAGGACGGTCTGGCCTTCCTCGCGCACGACTTCCTCGAACACGGCCTCGACATGGGCGCGGCGCTCGGCGTCGCGGGGCATGAAGATGTGGCCGACGCCGTAATGCCCCGGCTCCGGCAGGCTGACGCCCTGTGCCGCCATCTCCTCGGCAAAGAAGCGATGCGGGATCTGGACGAGCATGCCCGCGCCGTCGCCCATCAGCGGGTCGGCGCCGACGGCGCCGCGATGGGTGAGGTTCTCGACGATCTCGATGCCCTTCTCGACGATCGCGTGGGACTTCTCGTTCTTCATGTGCGCGATGAAGCCGACGCCGCAGGCGTCGTGCTCGTTGCGCGGATCGTAGAGGCCGATCTTCTTCGGCAGGCCGATCCGGTGAGGCGCGGCGTCGGTGCCCGCGGCTTTGGCGTCAGATGGCGTCAGCTGAAGCTTCGCATGCGTCATCGCGTCGTCTCCCCATCGGTGCGGGCCGGATTGCGGCCGCGCGAACTGGACCCGCCGCAATTCCTCTTCCCGGCGCCGTCGCCGCAAAAAAGAACTGCCGGATCTCTTCGTCTCGAGCTGGCCTTTTGCCACGCCCGGCTCTGTCAGGATAGAACCACCGCGCGCCTCCTGGGCGCCAAGCGCGGTTTTCGCGCTCCGGCTGCCGATTTTTATGGCAGCACTCCTGTCCTATCCGGGGCAATATGGCAGATGTCATCTCCGGCGGCAAGGTGGCGCGCCGACACGGCAAGGCGATCGACCGCACGGATGGCAGACCTGAGCCGGCCGCAGGCCCGCCGAAGTTCCTCGAAGGTCCGGCAGCCTCCCGGCCGCACTCGTTCAATGGTGGCCAGGCCGTAATCTTGCGCTTTTTCGCGGCGCAATATACGCCTCGACCATGATCTTCGCATCCGACAACTGGTCCGGCGCTCATCCCGCCGTCAACGCCGCCCTGGCCCGCCACAGCGAGGGCATGGCGAGCGCCTATGGCTCCAGCGACCTCGACAAGGCCGTCGAAAAGCGCTTCGACGAGATCTTCGAGCGCGAGGTGGCGGTGTTCTTCGTCGGCACCGGCACGGCAGCCAATTCGCTTGCGCTGGCCTCGGTCAACCGCCCGGGCGGCGTGGTCCTCTGCCACCGCGAGGCGCATATCGTCGAGGACGAGTGCGGCGCGCCGGAATTCTTCACCCATGGCGCCCGCATGGCACCGGTTGACGGTCCGAACGGCCTGATCGACCCGTCCAACCTGAAGCGCGAGATCGCCCGCTTCAAGCCGGGCCACGTCCATGCCGGCCAGCCGATGGCCGTCTCGATCTCGCAGCCTGGCGAGGCCGGCACGCTCTATTCGGCGGACGAGATCGAGACCATCGCGGACATCGCCCACGCGCGCGGCCTGACGCTGCACATGGACGGCGCGCGCTTTGCCAACGGCCTCGTCGCCACCGGGCTTTCGCCGGCCGAGATGACCTGGAAGCGCGGCGTCGACATCCTCTCCTTCGGCGCCACCAAGAACGGCTGCTGGTGCGCCGAGGCGATCGTCGTCTTCGACCCGGAGAAGGCCTCGCAGTTCCCCTATATCCGCAAGCGGGGCGCGCAGCTCTTCTCCAAAACGCGCTTCGTGGCGGCACAGTTCATGGCCTATTTCGAGGCCGGGCTGTGGCTGGACATGGCCGGCCATTCCAACCGCATGGCCGACCGCCTGCGCGCGGCGCTCTCCGCATCGAATACTGCGCGCGAGGCATGGCCAACCCATAGCAACGAGGTCTTCGCCATCCTGCCGAACGACCTGGCGTCGCGGATGCGGGCCGCAGGCGCCATCTTCTACGAATGGAACCCGCCGCATTCGATGCCGGACCTCGTCGCCGATGGCGAGACGCTGGTCCGCCTCGTCACCAGCTGGTCGACGCAGGAAGAAGACGTCGAGCGGTTCGCCGGGTTCCTGCGCTAGCGCAGATCATGCCGGCCCGGGTCAGGCGACGATCGATGCGACGAAATCCGGGTCGCGGATGATCACGCGGACATAGGCGACGGCGTAGGCCGGAGCGGTCACCCTCGCCTGCTCCCAATCCCGCAGGGTGCCGAGCGGCACGTGAAAACGGCTGGCGAACTCGGCCTGAGAGAGACCGAGCGTCGTGCGCGCCGTCCGGATCAGCCGGGACCGACGGGCGCGGTCGAGCCCCTCCACCGAGACGTCGAAATCGTCGGGGTCCTCCGGGTCGCGCTCAAGAGCGATAGGCTCGTTCTTCATTCCTGTTGCTCCTTCGGACGGAAATGAACCGTCTCACCTCGCCCCGCCAGGTAAAGACGGCGGTGTAGAACTTGCCGTCGACCAGACCGACGGCCGTGAAACGCTCCTCCCCGTCGATCGGACGGATCGAGGGGATCACGAGGTGATGGCTGTCCTCGAAGACCCACTCCCCGAACACCAGGGGCACGCCGTGCCGGCGGGTCGCTGCGTCGTTCGAAGGGTCGAAGCGCTCGGTCATCGGCTCAGCATATACGGAATTTCAGTACCAAGAAATGCCGTGTCATCAGCCTGCATCGCCCTGCGGTCAGATCACGTTTTGCCCGAACCGGTTGATCTGCCCCAGGGAGCGGCCCCACATTCGCCACTGGCGATCATCGCAGCCGTCGCATGCGGGACAAAAGCCCGCCACGGCGTCCGTTCTTCGCCGAAAGCCGGCCGCCGAGCCGGTTGCGCCCCCTTTTCGTCGTTGCGGCGCGCCGTCCGGCAACACCTTGCAAGAACAGCCGGCGAGACACCAAGGGAGAAGAGACATGACCACCGATGCGCGTCAGCAGGGCCGTCTGGCCTTCGTGAACAATCACCCGATGTCGTCCTGTCGGTATCCGGTCGGCTCGGACCTGCGGGCGAACTGGATGGCCGGCTGGCAGGCCGCCCAGAACGCCGCGCCGAAAGGCGGCGGCGCCTCGCATCCCGGCCTGATGGCGGATGCCCGCCGCGCCGCCGGCGTCGACCGTCCGGCGGCGCACGAATCCTGAAGGCAGAGTCCCGGCCGAAACAAAGGTTGATCGGTGCGGGCGGATGGAGTGCCGCGCTGCCCGGCTCCCGTCAGGCCGCGCCGCCCTTCCATCGGGCGTTTCGACCGGCTATCCTGCGTGGGAGCCCCACCGGCCCTCCAGACAGGCATTCATGTCCACACCGAAAAAACCTGGTTCCTCGCGTCCGCAGACGCCGGAGCGAATTGATTCGCGGCGCCGCAGCGGCGGCAACGAGGCGAGCCCGATCAAGGGCACGCCGATGCCGGTCAAGCGCGACCTCGCCCATCTCAAGCTGTCGCCCGAGGAAACCCGCGCCTTCCTGGAATCCAAGCGTGGCGTGCGCTCCATGGAGGAGGCCCGCGAATGGCTGCAGCTGCGCGGCATCGACGATCTCGAATGCATCACGCCGGATCTCGCGGGCGTTGCCCGCGGCAAGATGATGCCGGCCAAGAAGTTCACCGGCAACACCTCGCTGGCGCTGCCCTCGGCCCTGTTCATGCACACGATCTCGGGGGAATATCCCGAGGAAAGCGGCGACTTCCGCTATTCGCCGAATGACGGCGACCTGAAGCTGGTGCCGGACCTGTCGACGCTGTCGCTGGTTCCCTGGGAGAACGATCCGACGGCGCAGGTGATCTGCGATCTCGTCGACCATTCCGGCGGCGCCGTCGGCTATACGCCGCGCAATGTCCTCAGGCGCGTCCTGGCGCTCTACGAAAACCGGGGCTGGAAGCCCGTCGTCGCGCCGGAGATCGAGTTCTACCTCGTCTCCAAGAACGTCGATCCCGATTATCCCCTGGTGCCGCCGATCGGCCGCTCGGGCCGGCAGATCCAGTCCGGCCAGTCCTATTCGATCGGCGGGGTCAACGAGTTCGACGAGCTGATCGACGACATCTACGACTTCTCGGACGCGCAGGGGCTCGAGATCGACACGCTGATCCACGAGGAGGGCGCCGCCCAGCTCGAGATCAACCTGCGCCACGGCAATCCGCTGGAACTCGCCGACCAGGTCTTCATGTTCAAGCGGACGATCCGCGAGGCTGCCCTCGGCCAGGACATCTACGCGACCTTCATGGCCAAGCCCATCCAGGGCCAGCCGGGCTCGGCCATGCACATCCACCAGTCGGTGGTCGACAGCGCCACCGGCCGGAACATCTTCTCCAACGAGGACGGCACGGCCTCCGAGCTCTTCCACTACTTCCTCGGCGGCATGCAGCGTTACGTGCCGAAGGCGCTCCTGATGATGGCGCCCTACGTCAATTCCTATCGCCGCCTGACCTATGGCATGGGCGCGCCGACCAACACCGCCTGGGGCTACGACAACCGCACCACGGCCTTCCGGGTGCCGAATTCCGATCCCGCCGGGCGCCGGGTCGAAAACCGCCTGCCCTCCTCCGACGCCAATCCCTATCTCGCCATCGCGGCCTCGCTCGCCTGCGGCTATCTCGGCATGGTGGGCGCCATCAAACCCGGCGATCCGACCGATCAGACCGTCAACGAGGACGGCGAGATCGAGCTGCCCCGCGGCCTTCTGGAAGCTGTCGCGGTGTTCGAGGCCGAAGAGCACTTCAAGGAGGTGTTCAGCCGGGAATTCGTCGCCACCTATGCCGGCGTCAAGCGCGGCGAGCACGAGACCTTCATGCAGGTGATCAGCCCCTGGGAGCGCGAATTCCTGCTCCTGCAGGTTTGATTTCCATGGACCAGCATCTCTCGCCGATCGCTCCCGGCCGCAGCTACTATCAGGACACGGTCGAGCGCCCCCGCCACCCGCGCATGGAAGGCAGCCGCAAGACCGACGTCCTCGTCGTCGGCGGCGGCTTCACGGGCCTCTCCGCCGCGATCCATCTGGCCCGGGCCGGCGTCGACGTCACCCTCGTCGAGGCCCACCGTTTCGGCGACGGCGCTTCGGGCAGGAACGGCGGCCAGATGGGCACCGGCCAGCGGATCTGGCCGGGCGAGGTCGAGGCACTGTATGGCTTTGCGCGTTCCAAGGCCCTGTTCGATCTCGCCGAGGAGGCCAAGGCCCATCTCTTCGAGTTCATCGCCGCCAACGACATCGACGCTGACCTGCGCATGGGCCAGCTGTCGGTCGCCCACAAGCGCAAATACCTGCCGGAATACCGCGAGCAGGTGGAGATCCTGAAGACCCGCTACGGCTATGATAGCGTCAGCTTCATGGACGGCGATGAGGCGGGCGAGCGGCTTGGGTCGAGGCGCTATTTCGGCGGCATCCGCGACACCGGCACCGGCCACGTCAATCCCTTGAAGCTTCTCGTCGGCCTGGCGCGGGTGGCGGCGACGAGCGGCGCCACCCTGTTCGAGGAGACGAAGATCCTGTCGACGCGCCGCGAGGGCGGACGAACCGTCGCCGTGAGCGAGGCGGGCGAGATCGCCGCCGAGCGCGTCCTCTACGCGGTCAATGGCTATGGCGCCGGCCTCGACAAGGCGATCGACGCCCATGTCATGCCGATCGGCTCCTTCATCGGCGCCACCGAGCCGCTGCCGGAAAGTGCCGGCGTGCTGCCCGGCGGGGAAGCCTGCGACGATTCCCGCTTCGTCGTGCGCTATTTCCGCAAGAGCGTCGACAACCGCCTGCTGTTCGGCGGCCGCGAGGCCTACACCTCGGAGGCAGGCGACATCACCCGCCACATCCGCAAGCAGATCGCCGAGGTCTATCCGCATCTCAAGGACGTCCGCCTCACCCACGCCTGGGGCGGCTCGGTCGGCATCACCATGCAGCGCCTGCCCTTCGTGAAGACCCTGGCTCCCGGTGTCACCACCATCGGCGGATTTTCGGGCCACGGCGTGATGCTGGCCAATTTCGCCGGCCGTCTCTATGCCGAGCGGGTGGCCGGCAACCGCGACCGGCTGGCCGAGTTCGAGGCCCTCGACATTCCCGCCTTCCCGGGTGGCCAGCGCCTCAGGGCGCCGCTGCTTTTCCTGGCAATGACATGGTTCTCCCTGCGCGACAGATTGTAGCACGCGCCCTTGGTCGCGGTCGTCCGGAACGGCCCGTCGTGGTAATCATGGGCGCCGTGTCTTCAAGTCGTGAGTTCGTCAGCTAAAGAGTTTTGTGGCGGTTCGGTATTTTTATCGGCTCACGCGGCTTATCGCCATGCACTTCGAAGCCATCTGCACCCATTCCGAAGACGGGATGGGGCATGAGCCTCCGATGGGGGCGCCGGACATGGAGGCCGAGGAAAAATTTCGCCTTGGCACGCGTCGTGTTCGGCCAGAGATTTCAAATGGGTAATGTCGTTTCGGCACCAGGCGGCCGCGTTTTCCGGATCACTGCGACCCTTGTAAGTGCATAAAATGACATACAATTCGGATTTCGATGAACGAAACTGCGGCTTTCACGACCAAGACCATTTCGCCAGAGCGACAGGGCAGGATACCTGACGATCTGCGAACCTATCTGCGCGCCCATACCGCAGAAAGTCACGGCCGGCTCGACCGGCGGTTCGAGGCGATCGAATCGCGGCCTAGTCTCGCCGACTATCACCGCTTCATCCTGATGAATCTCGTCGCCTATCGCGCTCTCTCGAGCTTCTTCGAGGCGCCGGCGCGCGGCCGCGCGGCCCTGTCGGTCGCGATCGAGGGCAATCGCGCGCGGCTGGAGCGCGACGCGTCCGGGATGGATCTTGCCTGCGCGGGCGAGACTGCCTTCGCGCTCGACCCTTTCGGGCCGCCGGAGACGGTCGGCCTCGCCTATGTGCTCGACGGCTCGAAGCTCGGCGCGCGATTCATTCATCGCCGCCTCGAAAAGGCCGGTCTCTTCGCGCACGGCCAGGGCGCCGCTCAGCGATATCTGGCGGGGGCCTTCGTCGGCGACGAGCCGCTGGCCGCTGCCGCTGGCGAACCGCTGGCCGACGGCGAGGCTCCGAAGCAGCGGGCGCTGCAGGCGGCACTCGCGACGTTCGGCTTGTTCGAGCGCTCTCTCGATATCGCCGAAAGGGCGCACGAACGGACGATGCCAGCACGATGAACTATCCCGGTCCCACCTCCGACCATCTCGACCTGGCGAACTGTGACCGCGAGCCGATCCACATGCTCGGCCGGATCCAGAAATTCGGCTGTCTCGTCGCCATCTCGATGGACTGGATCATCCAGCACGTCTCGATCAATACCGGCGGCATCTTCGGGCGTGGGCCCGACGAGCTGCTCGGCGCACCACTCGCCGACATCCTTCCGCCCTCGGCCCTCCACGCCATCCGCGGCAAGCTCCAGCTCCTGTCGCCGAACGACGGTTCGGAGCGCATCTTCGGGACCGATCTCTTCGAGGACGGCCGACACTTCGACGTCGCGGTCCACATTTCCGACAATTCGATCGTCATCGAGTTCGAGGCTGCGGACAGCCACTCTGTCGGCAACGGCAATCCCGGCGCGATGATCAAGGCGATGATCGCGCGCATCCAGCGCTGCGAGACGAACGAGCTGCTCTACAAGGAGTGCGTTCGCCAGATCCGGACGGTCACCGGCTTCGACCGGGTCATGCTCTACCGCTTCGCCGAGAGCGGCTCCGGCAACGTCATCGCCGAGTCCCTGAACCGCGGGCTGGAGTCGTTTCTCGGGCTCAACTACCCGGCGACGGACATTCCGCGACAGGCCCGGCGTCTCTACCTGAAGAACCGGATCCGCATCATCGCCGATGTCGATGCGCAAGACGTCGACATCGTGCCGCCCACCAACCCCCATGGCGACCCGCTGGACCTGTCGCTGTCGGTGACCCGGGCCGTCTCGCCGATCCACATCGAATATCTGAAGAACATGGGGGTGAGCGCCTCCTTCTCGATCTCGATTGTCATCGACGACAAGCTCTGGGGCCTGTTCGCCCTCCACCATTATGCGTCCCGCCATCTCTCCATGGAGATGCGCAGCATGATGGAGCTGTTCGGCCAGATGATCTCGCTGGTCATAGAGGGCCGGCTGGCCAAGGACATGCGGCGGCTCGAGGAAGAGGCCCGCGACCTGCACGACCGCGTCGTCGGACGCCTCGTCTCGACCTCGCCGACGATGGAAGAGCTCATTGACTTCGCCGAGGAATTCCGCGAGCTGATCCCCTGCGACGGCTTTGCCGTCTGGGCGAAGGATGTCGTGCGCACCGTCGGCCACTGCCCCTTTCCCGACGAGATGCCGGGGCTCGCGCGCTTCCTCAACCGGGCTGCCGCGAGCCGGATCTATGCGACGGAGGAGCTGTCGCTCGTCTATCCCAAGGCGCACGAGTTCCCCGAGCGGGCCGCCGGTCTCCTCGCCATCCCGATCTCGCGCTCGCCCCGCGACTATCTGATGTTCTTCCGCAAGGAGATCGTCGCGACGGTCACCTGGGCCGGGAGGCCGGACGACAAGCCGATGGAATACGGGCCGAACGGCCCCCGCCTCACCCCGCGCAAGAGCTTCGAGGCCTGGCAGGAGACGGTGCGCGGCAAGTCGAAGGCGTGGTCGGTGTCGGACATGAAGGCGGCCGAAGCGCTGCGGGTCTCGATCCTCGAGGTGCTCCTGCGCTTCAACGAGGAGAGCGAGCGCCAGAAGCAGCGGGCCACCCAGAATCAGGAACTGCTGATCGCCGAGCTGAACCACCGGGTCCGCAACATCCTCAGCCTGATGCGGGCGCTGGTCGTCCAGAGCCGGGCCGGTGCCAAGACGATCGACGAGTTCTCGGCGATCATCGGCGGGCGGATCCAGGCGCTGGCGCGTGCCCACGACCAGATCACCAACGACAACTACCAGCCCCAGAGCCTGCGCGCGATCATCCAGACGGAGATCGAGGCCTATATCGGCCACAAGGTGAGCCGCGTGCGCCTCGACGGTCCGCCGGTGCTCGTCGATGCCAAGGCTTTTTCGACGCTGGCGCTGGTCTTCCACGAGATGGTGACCAATTCCGCCAAGTACGGAGCCCTGTCCGATTCCCGTGGAACGGTCACCGTCACCTGGCAGGTCGACCAGAACGAAAGCTGCGAGATCGGCTGGCGCGAGAGCGACGGTCCGCCCGTGCAGCCGCCGACCCGGCGCGGCTTCGGCAGCACCATCATCGAACGGTCGATCCCGCACGATCTGGGCGGCGAGGTCTCGGTCGACTATCATCTGACCGGCGTTCGCGCCCGCTTCCTTCTGCCGCCGCAGGTCTTCTGGCTGGACGAGGAAATCCAGGCGAAGGCCGACAACCACTCCAGAGAAGGCGCCCCCGTGAGCTTAGAAGCGGCCGAGACTGCCAGCCTTTCCCGCCTCGGCGGCAAGTGCTGCCTCGTCGTCGAGGACAACATGATCATCTCCCTCGACGCCGAGCAGATGCTGCTCGATAACGGCGCCGAACGGGTCCTTACCGCCATGAGCGTCAGCGAGTCGCGGCGGATCGTCGAGAGCGAGGCGGTGGACGTCGCGCTGCTCGACGTCAATCTCGGCAGCGAGACGAGCTTCGCGCTGGTGCCGACGCTGCAGGAACGGGGCGTGCCCTTCGTCTTCGTCACGGGCTATGGCGAAAAGCTCGAAATGCCGGACACCGTCGACGCTGGGGTCGAGGCGATCAAGAAGCCGTACGCCACCGACCAGCTGATCGCCGCGCTCGAACGGGCCCTTGCCCGAAAGGCCGTCTGACGGTCGGCGAGCCGGGTCCGCGCGCGGCATTCCGGAAGACGCTTGCACCCGGCACCGGGCGCGGTAGGTTCCAGGAGGGCGTCGGGCGATCCCAGACCCTGCGCCCGAGACGGGGCGCCGGCGCTGCCGGAGATTTCTTATTCCCACTGGAATAATTCAATCGATTAGACTAGAGCGTCGCCTCGGAGCGAGTGCGGCCCCGCCGACGACGAGGCCGCAAGGCGCTGAAAACCGATCAGGAGTGAGCGATGTCCAGCCAGATTATTCCGGTGGAACCGTTCGACTACGTCGTCTTCGGCGGCAATGGCGACCTGGCCGAGCGCAAGCTGCTCCCGGCGCTCTACCACCGCGACCATGACGGCCAGATTCCCGGCGAGTCGCGCATCATCGGCGCCTCGCGTTCGGATCTGTCCGACGAGGCCTTCCGCGAATTCGCCCGCGCGGCGCTGACCAAGCACGTCAAGCCGGAGGACATCCACGAGGTGTCGCTCGGCCGCTTCATCTCGCGGCTGCACTACCGCACCATCGACGCCCAGGCCGACGGCGGCTGGGACGAACTGCGCGCCCTCCTCGACGAGGCGGACAACGAGCGCATCCGCGCCTTCTACCTCGCCGTCGGCCCGTCGCTCTTTGCCCCGATCGCCGAGCGGATCAGCGGCAAGGGCCTCGCCAACGAACACTCTCGCCTCGTCGTCGAGAAGCCCGTCGGCCGCGACCTCGATTCGGCCCGCGCCCTGAACGAGACCATCGGCCGGCACTTCCGCGAAGACCAGATCTTCCGCATCGATCACTATCTCGGCAAGGAGACGGTGCAGAACCTGATGGCGCTGCGCTTTGCCAACGCCCTCTACGAGCCGGTCTGGAACTCGACCCATGTCGACCATGTACAGATCACCGTGGCCGAGGAGGTCGGCCTCGAGGGCCGCGCCGGCTATTACGACAAGGCCGGCGCCCTGCGCGACATGGTGCAGAACCACATCGTCCAGCTGATGTGCCTCGTCGCCCTCGAGCCGCCCTCGGCGCTCGATGCCGACGCGCTGCGCGACGAGAAGCTGAAGGTGCTCCGGGCGCTGAAGAAGATCGACGACACCAATGTCGAGAGCCGCACCGTGCGCGGCCAGTACAAGGCCGGCGCCTCGGGCGGCGCGGCGGTGAAGAGCTATCTCGACGATCTCGGCAACGGCGACAGCGACACCGAGACCTTCGTCGCCATCAAGGCCGAGATCGGCAACTGGCGCTGGGCCGGCGTGCCCTTCTACCTGCGCACCGGCAAGCGCCTGTCCCAGCGCATGTCGGAGATCGTCGTCACCTTCCGGCCGATCCCCCACAACATCTTCGAGAACGCCGCCGGCAACATCGCCCAGAACCAGCTGGTGATGCGACTGCAGCCCGACGAGGGCGTCAAGCAGTGGCTGATGATCAAGGACCCCGGCCCCGGCGGCATGCGCCTGCGCCACGTACCGCTCGACATGACCTTCGCCCAGTCCTTCCGCAGCCGCAATCCGGACGCCTACGAGCGCCTCTTGATGGACGTCATCCGCGGCAACCAGACCCTGTTCATGCGCCGTGACGAGGTCGAGGCGGCCTGGGAGTGGATCGATCCGATCCTGAAGTCCTGGGACGCCAAGTCGGTCAAGCCCCAGGGCTACACCGCCGGCACCTGGGGACCCTCCGCGTCCGTCGCGCTGATCGAGCGGGACGGGCGAACCTGGCACGAGCCGGACTGAGATTGCCGGAATTCCTGCCGGCGACGCGGCGCCCCAAGGGCGGCAACGTCGCCGGGACAGGCAGACAACAAAGGATCGGGCCGACCCATGAGCGAGCCGGTGTTCCATCGCTATGACAGCCGCGAAGCGCTGGCCGAGGCGCTCGCCTCGGGCGTCGCGGCGGTGCTCGCCGGCGCCATCGCCACGGTGGGAGAGGCCCGCCTCGCGGTCTCCGGCGGCTCGACCCCGAAGCGCTTCTTCGACAGGCTTGCCAAGGCCGAAATCGACTGGGCGAACGTGACGGTCATGCTCGTCGACGAGCGCTGGGTCCCGGAAGACAGCGAGCGCTCCAACGCCGCCATGCTGCGTGCGCATCTTCTGACGGGCCCCGCCGCGGCCGCGCATTTCGTGCCCTTCTACGAGCCGAGCGACATGCCGGAAGAGGTGCTCGAGACGCTCAACGACCGGTTCCAGCCGATGGGCCGCCGGTTCGATGCGGCGATCCTCGGCATGGGAGCCGACGGCCACACCGCGTCGTGGTTCCCGAACGCGCCCGGGCTTTCCGCCTGCCTCGACCCGGAAACCGCCGACGCCGTCGCCATCGTGCATCCCAGCGACGCGAACGAGCCGCGGGTCACGCTGACCCTTCCGCCGATCCTCGATGCGCGGTTTCTCGCCCTCCATATCGAGGGCGAGGAGAAGCGTGCCGCGCTGGAGAAGGCGAGGGCCGAAGGCGCGGTCGAGGACATGCCCGTCCGCGCCGTCCTCAGGGCCGGTCGCGAGGAGCCGCTCGCCATCTTCTGGGCGCCCTGACGGGACACGCTGACGACATGGCGGCGCGCCGCCGCAAGACTTCGAGACCTCGGCCGGACCATTCGGCCGTTTCATCGTTCGACGTTCGAACTTTCGCCTTTCCATGATTCGACAAGGGGCCGTAGGATGACTGCAGACCGCCGCATCGAAGAGATCACGACCCGCATCCGCGAGCGCTCGGCGCCGACGCGCGAGCCCTATCTCGCCCGGATCCGCGCCAAGGGCGCCGAAGGGCCGAAGCGTTCCACGCTCACCTGCGGCAACCTCGCCCATGGCTTCGCCGCCTGCGGTCCCCTCGACAAGCAGCGGCTTTCCGACGGCGAGACGCCCAATCTCGGCATCATCACCGCCTATAACGACATGCTGTCGGCCCACCAGCCCTTCGAGCGCTACCCGGAGCTGATCCGTGAGGCGGCACGCGAGGTCGGCGGCACGGCGCAGGTCGCCTCGGGCGTTCCGGCGATGTGCGACGGCGTCACGCAAGGCCAGACCGGCATGGAGCTGTCGCTGTTCTCGCGCGACGTCATCGCCATGGCGACGGCGGTCGGCCTGTCACACGACATGTTCGACGCGGCCGTCTATCTCGGCGTCTGCGACAAGATCGTGCCGGGCCTCACCATCGCCGCGCTCACCTTCGGCCATCTGCCGGCGATCTTCATTCCCGCCGGACCGATGACCTCGGGCCTTCCCAACGACGAGAAAAGCCGCATCCGCCAGCTCTATGCCGAGGGCAAGGTCGGGCGCGACGAACTCCTCAAGGCGGAATCGGCCTCCTATCACGGCCCCGGCACCTGCACCTTCTACGGCACCGCCAACTCCAACCAGATGCTGATGGAGATCATGGGCCTGCACACGCCGGGCTCGTCCTTCGTCAATCCGAACACGCCGCTGCGTGACGCGCTGACCAAGGAAGCGACCAAGCGGGCGCTGGCGATCACCGCGCTCGGCAACGAATACACCCCAGCCGGCCTCGTCGTCGACGAGCGCGCCGTGGTCAACGGCGTCGTCGGCCTCCACGCCACCGGCGGCTCGACCAATCACACCATGCATCTCGTCGCCATGGCCGCGGCGGCGGGCATCAAGCTGACCTGGCAGGACATTTCCGACCTTTCCGACATCACGCCGCTCCTCGCCCGGGTCTATCCGAACGGGCTTGCCGACGTGAACCACTTCAACGCCGCCGGCGGCATGGGCTTCCTGATCCGCGAGCTTCTGGATCGCGGCCTCCTGCACGAGGACGTGCGGACCGCCTGGGGCCGGGGCCTGCGCGCCTACGCCATCGAGGCGAAGCTCTCTGCGGACGGCGAACAGGTGGTGCGCCACGATGCGCCGAAGGAAAGCGGCGATCCCAAGGTGCTGACGACATCCGACAAGCCGTTCTCCTCGAATGGCGGCCTCAGAATGCTGAAGGGCAATCTCGGCAAGGCGGTGATCAAGGTCTCCGCCGTCAAGCCGGAGCGCCGCGTCGTCGAGGCCCCGGCGAAGATCTTCCACGACCAGAACGAATTGAAGGTGGCCTTCGACGCCGGCGAGCTCGACTGCGACTTCGTCGCCGTCGTCAGGTTCCAGGGGCCGAAGTCGAACGGCATGCCGGAACTCCACAAGCTGACGCCGCTCCTCGGCGTCCTGCAGGATCGCGGCCACAAGGTCGCCCTCGTCACCGACGGGCGGATGTCCGGGGCGTCGGGCAAGGTGCCGGCGGCGATCCACGTCACCCCCGAGGCCAAGACCGGCGGCCCGATCGCGCGGGTCCAGGACGGCGACATCATCCGCCTCGACGGCGAGACCGGGACGCTGGAAGTCCTGGTCGACAATGCCACCCTCGATGCCCGCACGCCGGAGATGCCGGACCTTTCCGGCAACGAGTTCGGCTTGGGCCGCGAACTCTTCGCCGCCTTCCGCTCGGCCGTCGGCGACGCGGAGACCGGCGCCAGCGTGTTCTGAGCAGGGGCGTCACGTCGCCCCGGACGGTCCGACACCACGCCGGACCCCAACCCCTTGCAATCGTGGCGCCAACCGTTACCTTCCAGCCCAGCTCACACGGGGTGCCGAAAGGCTGAGAGGCGAGAAGCCAACCCGTCGAACCTGATCCGGATCATGCCGGCGGAGGGATTGCGGGCGCGGCCGGATCTTGAAGAAGGCGCGACCGATCTCCCCGACGCCGGCGAGACGAAAGCCCGCCGATGTCCCGCCCCCGCCGCCCGCTTCCCCGCACCATCCTCGCCCTAGCCGGCGCAGCCGCCTGGCTGGTAGGCCTCGCCGCGATCTCCGGCCAGGCCAGCGCAGAGGGCGCCGACAAGCCGACCCTCACCGTCTACACCTATGACAGCTTCTCCGCCGAGTGGGGCCCCGGCCCGCAGCTGAAGACGCAGTTCGAGGCGTCGTGCGACTGCACCCTCGACTTCGTCGGCCTCGACGACGGCGTCGCCATCCTCAACCGGCTGAAGCTCGAGGGCCCGTCGACCCGGGCGGACGTCGCCCTCGGCCTCACCAGCGACCTCATTCCCGAGGCGAAAACGACGGGCCTGTTCACGGACAGCGGCGTCGACACTGCGGAGCTGACCGTTCCCGCCGGTTTCTCCGATCCCGTCTTCGTTCCCTACGACTATTCCTATCTCGCCTTCGTCTACGACACCGAAACGGTGAAGACCCCGCCGAAAAGCCTCGCCGATCTCATTGCGGGTGACCCGGACCAGAAGATCGTCATCGAGGATCCGCGCACCTCGACGCCGGGCCTCGGCTTCCTGCTCTGGATGAAGGCGGTCTATGGCGACGATGCCGCCGCCAAGTGGCGCGAGCTTGAGCCGCGCATCCTCACCGTCACGCCGGGCTGGAGCGAGGCCTATGGCCTGTTCACCAAGGGCGAGGTGCCCATCGTCCTGTCCTATACGACCTCGCCGGCCTATCACGAGATCGAGGAAAAGACCGATCGCTACCAGGCGGCCGCCTTCGATGAAGGCCATTACCTGCAGATCGAGATCGCCGGGATCCTCAAGGGCTCCGAGCATCGGGGACTGGCGCAGCGCTTCCTCGCCTTCCTGGTCTCGAAGGAAGCCCAGCAGATCCTGCCGACCACCAACTGGGCGCTGCCGGTGCGCGGCGACATCGACCTGCCCGAGGCGTTCTCCCATCTCGTCACGGTGGACAAGCCGCTCTTGATCGACCCCGAGACCGTGGCGAAGAACCGCCGGGCCTGGACCGACGAATGGCTGCAGGCGGTCGGCGCACGGTGATCGGAGCCCTGGGGATCTCGCGGCAAGTCTCCGGCATCCGGGCCTGATCCGGCAGTTCCAGGCGGACAGCAACGTCGCATGAACACTCGCACCGACCGCCGCATCCGCGTTGCCACAGGCATCGCCGCAGCCCTTCTGGCCCTCGGCTTTCTGCTCGGCGGCTTCGTCGTGCTCCTGGCCGTCAGCCCGCAGGCGCCGGACTTCGCCGCCCTTTTCTCCGACGCCTATATCCGGGCGATCGTCGGCTTCACGCTGCTGCAGGCCGGGCTCTCGACGCTTCTGTCCGTCCTCCTCGCGATCCCCTTCGCGGTCGCGCTGCATCGTGCCCGCTTCCCCGGCAAGCGGCTGATCCTGCGCCTGTTCCTGCTGCCCCAGGCATTGCCCGTCCTGGTCGGCGCCCTGGCGGTGATCACCATCTGGGGCCAGAGCGGCGTCGTCTCGCAAGGGCTCACGGCTCTCGGCCTGCCGCGCCTCGACGTCTATGGCCTGTCGGGCATCCTGATCGCCCATGTCTTCTTCAACATGCCGCTGGCCGCCCGGCTGTTCGTCGCCGCCCTCGACCGGGTGCCGACCGAAAGCTGGAAGCTCGCCGGGCAGCTGGCGCTGCCGCCGCTCGGCGTCTTCCGGCTGGTCGAATGGCCGGCGCTGCGTCCCGCCCTTCCCGGCGCCGCCGCGCTGATCTTCATGCTCTGCGTGACGAGCTTCACCATCGTCCTCGTCCTCGGCGGCGGGCCGGCGGCAACGACACTGGAAGTCGCCGTCTACCAGGCGCTGCGCTTCGACTTCGATCCGTCCCGGGCGATCGGCCTGTCGCTGATCCAGATCGTCCTGACGGCGCTCGTGCTGATCGCGACGCTCATCCTCGGGCGCGACCCGGCCGGTGGCTTCGGCCTTGGCGCGAAGGCTCGCCGCTTTGATGCCGCAAGCCGCGTCCGGGACATGTCCGACGCTTTGATCGTCACCCTCGGAACGCTGTTCGTCGCCAGCCCCTTCGCCGCCGTCGTCGTCTCGGGTCTCGCCGCGGATCTGCCGCGCCTCCTCACCGAAACCGCCGTCATCGATGCCGCGCTGACCAGCCTTGCCGTCGCGCTCGCAGCCGCCAGCCTGTCGGTGGTCGTCTCGACCCTCGTCCTCCTGGCGATCGAGGCCCTCGCGCAAGGCCGGCGGCCCGGCCGTCTCAGCCGCGTCACCCGGCGCTCGCTCGAGACCGCGACCAGCCTCGTCCTCGTGGTCTCGCCGGTCATCGTCGGGGCCGGGTGGTTCCTGGCGCTGCGGCAGGTCACCGACGTCCTCGCCGCCGGCCCCTATGTCGTCGTCGCCACCAATGCCGTGATGGCGATGCCCTTCATCGTGCGGATCGTCGCGCCGGCCCTGCGCCAGGCCAATGCCGAGACCGGCAGGCTGGCCGAGAGCCTCGGCCTCACAGGCCTTGCCCGCCTCGCCCTTCTCGACCTGCCGGCGATGCGCCGGCCGCTGGCGCTGGCCTTCGCTTTCGCGGCGGCGCTGTCCTTCGGCGATCTCGGCGCCATCGCACTTTATGGGTCGAACGACTTCGTCACCCTGCCCTATCTCTTGCTGCAGCGCATGGGCAGCTATCGCACCGCCGACGCGGCCGGCCTCGCCCTCCTCCTCGGCCTCATCGCCATCGCGCTGATGGCCGTCGTCGAGGGTGGGCTGGCCGGGCGAAGGAGAAGACCGACGTGAGCCAGACGGCAGCAAACCTTGATGGCGGCACGGTGGGCGAAGAACCGGCACCGGCGCTTCGCCTCGAGGGCGTCCGCTTCGCCCATGGGGCGGCAGAGATGCGGTTCGATCTGGCCGTCGAGGCGGGCGAATGGCTGGCGCTGATCGGCCCCAGCGGCGCCGGCAAGTCGACGCTCCTCGACCTCGCCGCCGGTTTCCTGACGCCGGCGAGCGGGCGCATCCTGATCGCCGGCCGGGACGTGACGGACATCGCGCCGGCGGAGCGGCCGCTGTCGATGCTGTTCCAGGAGAACAACCTGTTCCCGCATCTCGACGCCTTCCGCAACGTCGCGCTCGGCATCGCGCCGCGGCTGCGGGTGTCGAAGGACGAGCGGGCGGCGGTCGAGGGGGCGCTTTCCGCGGTCGGCCTCGACGGCTACGGCAAGCGGCTGCCGGCCGAGATGTCGGGCGGCGAGCGGCAGCGGGTGGCGCTGGCGCGGGCCTTCCTGCGCGAGCGGCCGCTGATCCTCCTCGACGAGCCCTTCGCCGCGCTCGGCCCGGCGCTGCGCGCCGAGATGCAGGCGCTGCTCGCCCGGCTGCGCCAGCGCGGCGACGGGCGGCCGGCGAGCGTGGTGATGGTGACCCATCATCCCGAAGACGCCGCGGAGATGGCGGACCGGGTGGCCTATCTTGAGGACGGCGAGATCGCCGCGCTGGGGCCGGCCGCGACGATGCTGTCGGGCACCGCCGATCCGCGGGTCTCACGCTATCTCGGCCTTGCGAGAAAAAACGTGTGACGCATTTCCGGCGAATTTCCGGTCTACTGGGACGATCGGGGACTGAGGGGGATTTCTTTCCGGAAATAGATCGACGCTGTTGCCCTCGCGCGCTTTCGCGGCGGCAGCCGATTCGGTTAACTGCATTTGGTAAGGCGGCGAAAGCGAAATCGCGGTCGGGACGGACGGGGCGTCAATCGCGTCGATGACATCACCATGGCATGACTTCAGGATCGGGCCGAGGATGCGGGCGTTGCGGCGCTTGGCGACGCTGTGCGCGCTCTTCGCGGTCTCCGGCTGCACGACCTTCGGTGCCGGTCTCGACACGATGGCCTCCGACGCCGAGACCGGCAGCATCCGCGCCGGCTACACCTCGACGCGCCAGCCGATCACCTTCGAGACGGCGCAGCAGAGCGATCCGCAATCGGTCATCGGCAAGAGCCAGCATCCGAAGATCCTTGCGGCCTATGGCGGCGCCTATTCCGATCCCAAGCTCGAACAGGCGCTGGCCGGCATCGTCGGCAAGCTGGCGGCGGCGAGCGAGGATCCGACCCGTGTCTACCGGATCACCATCCTCAACTCGCCCAACATCAACGCCTTCGCGCTGCCGGGCGGCTATGTCTACATCACCCGCGGCCTCCTGGCGCTGGCCAACGACTCATCCGAAGTCGCGGCGGTGATCGGCCACGAGATGGGCCACATCACCGCCAATCACGGCATCCAGCGCCAGCAGCGCGAGCAGGCGGCGGAACTTGCCAGCCGGGTGGTCTCGGAAGTCCTCGAAAACGAATCGGCCGGGCAGATCGCGCTGGCCAAGGGCAAGCTGAGCCTTGCCCAGTTCTCGCGCCAGCAGGAACTGCAGGCCGACGCTCTCGGCATCAAGCATATCGCGCGGGCGGGCTACGACCCCTTCGCCGCGGCGCGCTTCCTGGAAGCGATGGATTCCTATTCGAAGATGCGCAACGCCTTCCAGGCGACCGATCCCAATCTCGACTTCCTCGCCTCGCACCCCTCCGCCCCGCAGCGCATCACGCTGGCCGGCCAGCTCGCCCGCAGCGAAGGCCCGCCCGGCACCGGCACGCGGGACCGCGACCGCTATCTTGCCGGCATCGACGGCATGCTGTTCGGCGATTCGGCGGTCGAGGGCTATGTGCGCGAGCGCACCTTCCTGCATCCCGGCCTCGGCATCAGCTTCACGGTGCCGAAGGGCTTCTCCCTCGACAACACCGCCGAGGCGGTGATGGCGACCGGGCCCGACGACACCGCGATCCGCTTCGACGGCGTCGCGCTGGCGCCCAATCGCGGCCTCGTCGACTACGTCAATTCCGGCTGGATCGGCGGGCTCGAGCCCGGCAGCGTGCGCCAGCAGCGCATCCACGGGCTCGAGGCGGTGTCGGCGCGGGCGAGAGGCGGCGAATACAATTTCGACGTCACGGTGATCCGCCTCGGCAGCCAGGTCTACCGCTTCCTGACCGCGGTGCCGGCCAAGGCCAGCGTCGATGCCGGCGCCATCGCGTCGGGCGTCGCCGGCAGCTTCCACCAGCTGTCGGCCGCGGAACGCGCCGCGCTGAAGCCGCTGCGCATCCGCATCGTCGAGGCGCGGCAGGGCGACACGGCCGGAACGCTCGCCGCCCGCATGGTCGGCGTCGAGGCCAAGGAAAACATGTTCCGCCTCCTCAACGAACTGACCGTCGACGACGCGGTGAAGAGCGGCGAGCGCTACAAGATCGTCGCCGAATAGGCCGGCCGTCTCGCGCGCCCCGGCGCTCTCCCCGCAACGCCAAGGCCGCGCAAAAACGCCCAGTGGCGCGGCGCGCCCCGGTTTCGCCCCGCACGCCCGGGGCCGTTTGCAGTCTTCCGTCCCCGGCGGGAACGGACAGCGGAACGCCGGAGGCAAGCCCTCCGATATTCTGTAGTCTCACGGCTCGCCTCCGGCGTCCCGCGCGGCGTCTTGTCAGGCCCTTGTGGCCGTCCGTCCCCACCTGAGCCGCAGCTTTCGCCACGCCCCGGGCTTCGGGCCGGAAGACCGGCTGTCGGCGCATCGCGGGAGACTTTTGGCCTCCCCCTATAGCGGTCCGATCCGCACCCGCGCCGTAGTACGCGAGGGGCCGACGGAGCCTTGACCCGTCCGAGTCGCGAAATCCCTCCGGAAGAGACCCACGCCGCGGACACCGCCCGCCTTCCCGAACGATCCCGGCGATCATTCGTGTCCCTCGGGAAGACGGCGAGGAGATCCTACGGGGCGCAGATGGGGGTGGGGATATCTCTTTTTCGACGGGGTGGCGGGAGAGTGGGGCGGAGCGCTTGGCGGGACGGCGTTGCGGCGCGGCGTGCGTGTGTGCCGAGGGGCTGCGAATGTCCCCGCTTCGTCATCCCTTGCAAGCGAGCACGGGGATCCACGCATCTGCGCTTCCATGGCCGCTCCGTGGGCAGGCGTGGCCGCACGACCGGAGCAGGGTTGGGCGTGAGCGGACTAGGCGTGCTTCTAGCCGCTTGCATGGCGGAAACCAAAACCGTCGAAGGTACAGATGGTTCGAGCGAACCGACAGCACAGCCGATGTAGTCCTCGGGAATATGCGCCTACTATCCTAGACTACTTAACGATTGCTATTTTCACTTTATCGAAGAACGTCGCGTAGGGCAGTCTCAGACTGGCAACGAGTTGGGAGAAGGAACGCGTTGTTTCGTTCACGCGTTCTTGGTTCTTCAACCCGTCGCTGAAGGCTTTGTCGAGGTAGGTGTGCAGACCTGAGAGAGCCTCCACTGTCGGTGACCAGATTTTCGCCGCTTCCTCCGGTGAAACCTTTGTACCGAAGCTGAGGTCAAACCGATTTACAACGACGCCATCGATGATGGTTTCCATGCATTCACCAATTGCTCCCGCGAGCAGAAACACAGAC
>PACL01000023.1 GCA_002700095.1 Fulvimarina sp.
AACGGCCCCAAGGTCGTCGTCTTCTCCGATTTCCACTGCGGCTACTGCAAGAAGCTCGAAGCCGAACTGAAAACGATCGGCGCGCGCGTCGAGGAACGCCCGATCTCGATCTTCGGCGCCGAAAGCCGCAAGCTGGCTGTACAGGTGCTTTGCGCGCGTCTGCCCGACGTCGCGCTGCCCATGGCCTATGCCGGACTGGCGCTCGCGAAGTCCAAGCCCTGCGACACAAGCGGGCTCGACGAGAACGAGGCATTCGCGAGGGCGCACGGATTCGGCGGCACCCCGGTGATCGTCCGGCCTTCCGATGGCGCGGTGCTTGAGGGCTATCGCCCGGCCGAAGCGCTGCGCGCCTTTCTCACCGCCACTCCGAAGACACGCTGAGGAGCCCAGACCATGCCCCGTTTCCTCCGCCCCCTCGCACTCATGCCCGTGATCCTCGCCGCCAGCGGCTGCGTCGGGCTCGGCACCAATATCGAAGGCGACTTTTCCTGCCGCGCGCTCAAAGGCTCCTGCGCGCCCACCGCGGTCACCGACAAGGACGCGGTAGCCGGGATCGCCGATGCCGAACCAGCCCCGGAAGCAAGCACATTCGCTGCCGGTCCGGTCATGCCCGGTGACACATCGCGTACCGCCGAGCGGCGCCTGAAAGTGATTTTCCCCGCGCATGTCGATGCCTCGGGTACGCTCCACGAAGAAGCCGTGGCCTGGATCGTCGTCGAGACCCCGCGCTGGGCCGCCGAGCTGCAGGGCAGTACCGCCAGGGGCCGACCTGCAACGCTGCTGCGCGCGATCAAGCGGCAGGTCCGCGATGCCGAAGGCTCTGTCGATTCACGCGCCGATCCGCGCGCCGATGTCGCCACGCCGCCCTCCAGCGATCCGTTTATCACCCAACCATTTACCGCTACCTCGCCGCTTCCTCCCCCGGTCCCCTCCGAGGCGCGCGAGGCAGATGCCGGCCCACCCCTGCCGGCAGCCGGGGGATCTCGAGACGGCACCGTCCCGCCCGATCGGGTCTCCCGGCAATTTGTTCCTTCGCCTGAGGTGACGCCCATCCCGCGTCCCGGGTTTTCCGCCCTCGACGCCGTCGCCGCCGCGCAAAGTGCAGAAGAACAAAAGGAGTCCAAATAAATGGCTCTCTCGATTGGAATGCTCGCCGACCGCGTACTCACCGGCCTTCTCGGCGATGCCGAACATGGCGAGGCGGCGCGTCCCGCGCTCATGCTCGACATGCTGTCGGACTGGCTCCCCTACCGGGGCTTCGATCCCTCAAACCGGCTTTATGTGAACGCACGTTCGAAAGGCTTTGTCCTTGCCGTCACCCCGCTGATCGGCGCCGACGAGCGCACCGGCGAGATTCTGGGCGCCTGGTTTTCCGAAGGGCTCCCCGAAGGCGCCTGCGTCCAGTTCCTCCACTACGCGAGCCCGCGGATCAGCCGGATCGTCGCGCCCTGGTTTGCCCCGCGTTACCTGCAAGGCGGTGTCTACGAAGCGATCGCGCGCCACCGCGCACGCCGGCTCTACGGCCTCGTCTGGAAATCGGGCTCGGCCGATGCCCCCTTCCATGCCCGCCACCACCAGGTCGTGATCTCGGTCGGCGTGCCCGCCAAAAGCGAGGTCCCCAATGACGAACTCGCGCAGGCCCGCGACGGTCTGGTCTCGATGCTGAAATCATTAAATCTTGGCGTCAGCGAACTTGGTCCCGAAGCGCTGATCGCGCTGGTCGACGATCTGACCTCGCCGACCACCGCGCCGCAGGACGATGCGCTGGCCTACAATCCGCATGATCCGATTTCGGATCAAATTCTGCGCCGCGATATCGAATTGACGGTCGAGGACGATCGCATGCTGCTCGCCACCGAACGCTTTCGCGCCACCGGCGAGGAGCACGACGGCGTGCCCGAGATCGGCACCGTCTATCCCGACGCTTTCGATGTGCGCCATTACGCGGTGCGCAACATGCCGGCCCGCTGGACGCCCTGGGAATGCGCGCGACTTATCGGCGATCTCTTTACCGACAAGCTGCGCTTTCCCTGTCCTGCCGCGACGATGCTCTGCCTTGTCTATCCCGATCGCCAGGCCGCCGAAGCCAAGGCCGCTTACAAGTTCATGCGGACGACGACGCTCGCGGGTTCCAAAAGCGCGCGTTTCCTCCCCCGCCTCGCCGAACAATCCGCCGAATGGCAGCATGTCCAGGCCGAGCTCCAGGAAGGCCGGCGGCTCGTCAAAGTCTTCTACGGCCTCACCAGCTTTTCGCCATTGGGCGAAGGCGACCGGCACGAGCGCGCGATCAAGTCGATCTACAAGGCGGCCGGATGGGACCTTGCCGATGAACGCTTCCTGCAGATCCAGGGCCTCGTCGCCGCGCTGCCGCTGACGCTGGCCGATGGCTTGGCGAGCGACATGGCGCGCCTCAAACGCATGCGCACGCTCCTCTCGACGACGGCGGCGCATATCGCGCCGATGCAGGGCGAGTACTTGGGCGGTCCGCTACCGCATCTCCTGCTGGTCGGGCGGCGCGGCCAGCCTTTCTACTGGTCGCCGTTCGAGAACGAGGCGGGCAACCACAATGTCGCGATCTGCGGCAAGTCGGGATCGGGCAAGTCCGTCCTGCTCCAGGAGATGTGCGCGGCGCTGCGCGGCGCGGACGCCGAAGTCGTCGTCATCGACGACGGGCGCAGCTTCGAGCATTCGGTCAAACTGCAGGGCGGCCGCTTCGTCGAGTTTACCCTCGCCTCGGGCTTCTGCCTCAATCCCTTCTCGATGATCGATGGGGCCCGCGCCGAGGATGACGAGGATTACCGCCTCGACTGCTTCGCGATGGTGAAAGCGATTATCGGCCAGATGGCGCGTTACAGCGCGCCGCTCAACGACACCGAACGCGGGCTCATCGACAAGGCGGTGAACGAAGTCTGGTCCGCACACGGCCCTGCTGCCAGCGTCACCGCGGTCGGCGAAGCGCTGGCTGCCTCGGACAAGCCCGCCGCGCACGATCTTGCCACCGCGCTCGCGCCCTTCATGCGAGGCGGCACCTATGGCGCCTTCTTCGAAGGGCAGGCCAGCCTCGAGGTGGGCGCCCCGTTCATCGTCTACGAGATGAGCGACCTAGCGGCACGCGAGGAACTGCGCGCGGTCGTGCTCTCGGCAATCATGTTCATGACCAGCCAGGCCATGACCCGTAGCGACCGGTCGGTCAAGAAGCTGCTCCTCATCGACGAGGCCTGGAGCCTCCTCAAAGGCGGATCGATGGGTGAGTTCGTCGAGACTTATGCCCGCACCTGCCGCAAATATGGGGGCGCGCTCGCCACCGCAACCCAGTCCTTGAATGACTACTACAAATCGGACGGCGCGACCGCCGCCCTCGAAAACAGCGACTGGATGCTGATCCTCCAGCAGAAGAGCGAGACGATCGCCGACTTCAAGGCGTCGAAACGCCTCGACATGGACGATCGCTCGGAAACGCTGATCCGCAGCCTGAAGCGCTCGGGCACCGACTATTCCGAAGTCTTCATCAAGGGCCCCGAGACCGAGGCGATCGGCCGCCTCGTCCTCGATCCTTTTTCGGCGACGCTGTTTTCCAGCTCGCCCGGAACATTCGCCGCGATCGAACACGAGATCGCGCGCGGCCACCAGCTCGCCGATGCCATCGAGCGCATAGCCTTTCCCGACACGCACACTCCCGATTGAAGGACCGATTTTTCTCATGAACATGCACGTCACTACACCCGTCGACCGCGCGCTGGCCGCGGCTCCCACGCGGGACAAACATACGAGCGCAACCCTGCCCCAGCGTCTCACGCGCTGGCGCCGCCATGGCGCCGAGATCGCGTACATCAGCCTCAAGGCCTGCGGCTTTCTCGGCACCTGCTGGCTGATGGCTTTCGGACTGCCGCTGCTCTTCTTCCTCGCGATTTCGGGCGGCAATCTCGACGTGCTGTTCTGGCAGGTCGATAATCTCGCCGCACGCTGGATCGCCGCCGACGAAGCACGCAAGCTCGCGTTTTCGCAGACGATTCAGGTCGTGCTGATCTCGAGCACCACGCTGATCGCGATGTGGCGGCTTCCAGCCTTTCTCGCCGACGTCACCGGCACTGCCGCGCACGGGGATGACGCACGATGATGACGGACCTCACCATATCGGGCGTGCGCCGGCAGGTCTTCGGAGTCCCGCTTACTTCGCTCGGGGTGGGTGCGCTGCTCCTCGCCGCGCTGCTCTGGGGCGCCTGGACGACACGCACGCTGCTTGCGCTCGACAAACGCGAGGTCGTGACCGTCGAATTGTCGGGGCTGATCGGCGCATTCGTCGAGGCCGAAGCGCGGAGCGGCACCGACCCCGAGGCAAGCCAGCGGCGTGTTGCGGCGTACCTCGAAGCGATCGATGCCTCGGTCGATGCGCTGGGGCGCAATGGTCGCACCGTGCTTGTCGGCGAAGCCGTGCTCGCGGGTCAGGCCCGCGACATGACGCCCATCGTGCGCGCCGATGTCGCGCGGCGGATGGAGGCACTCACCCATGCCGCGCGCTGATTGCCTTCACCCTCATCCTGGGCCCAGCGCCCGCAGGATCTGGTCGCGCCTCGCCTTGCTGGCAGGTCTGGGCGCCGGTGCGCTGGCGCTTACCACGCTCCATGGCTTTGCCCAGAGCCATGCACTGATGATCAATGCCAGCCCCTCGCTGCCCCATTGGGCTATCTGGCTGGACAAGGACGCGGCACCGACACGCGGCAAGATCGTGCTGTTTGCCCCGCCGCCATCCGAGCTCCTGACCGCGCATTTCGGGGAAAGGCCGCAGCCGTTCGGCAAGCGCGTACTCGGCATTCCCGGCGATTTGGTAACGCGGCAGGGCCGGACCTTTGCGGTGAACGGAAAGGTCGTCGCCATAGCCAAGCCCAGGAGCCGCAAGAACGAAGCGCTCGCCCTCGGACCGACGGGCACGATCCCGCCGAACTGCTATTACGTCGGCACCGACCATCCCGATTCCTTCGACAGCCGCTACGCCGCTATTGGCTGGATATGCCAGAACCGCATCCTCGGGGTCGGGAGGCCGATCCTGTGACCCGGATGCGCCGCCTTGCCCTCGTGCTGCCCGCCGCGCTGGCCGGCCTTGCCGCGGCATCGCCCGCCACCGCGCGCGACTATGGCCAGCAGGGCACGGTCTGGGCCATCGTCGAACCCGACCTGCTTGCGCAGATCAACACGCGCCTCGCCGCCCTCGAGGCCAGCGGGGAAACCCGCAAACTCAATGAACGGCTGAAGCAGCGCACGATCGCGCGGGTCAATCGGCCGAGCCCGGTCGCCGGCCTCTCGCGTGCCGAAACGCCGCGCACTTGGCTCTTCGATCCGACGATTGCGGTTGCCGAAAACATCACCGACGACAAGGGCCGCGTCATCATCGCAGCCGGCACCCGGGTCAATCCGCTCGACAGCGTGCCGCTGCGTCAAGCGCTCGTCTTTCTCGATGGCGACGACCCCGAGCAGCTTGCCTGGGCAACCAAGACTTACGCCCGCAACAAGGCAAAATTCATCCTGGTGGCAGGCGCGCCGCTCGAACTGATGAAGGCCCGGCAGCGCCGCTTCTGGTTCGACCAGGAAGGCAAGCTGGTGCGCCGCTTCGGCATTCGCGCGGTCCCCGCCGTCGTCGAACAGCAGGGCCGCCAGCTGCAGATCCGCGAGCACGTGCTGCCGCAAAAGCGGGAGCGGCAACCATGACGCGTCGCGCCTTCGCTCTGATCGCGCGGCTTGTGGTCGTCATGCTCGCCTGCCTCGCGCTCGCCGCCACCCCGGCGCGCGCCGATGCCGGGCCGGGACGTTGCACCGGCAGCTTCGTGAACCCAATCACCGACATCTGCTGGTCCTGCCTCTTCCCGATCTCGGTGGGTTCGCTGAAAATCTGGCCCTCGAACCGGCCCGATCCCGACAATCCCGATCTCCCGGTGTGCCTCTGCGGTCTGCGCCCCGGCATCGCCATGGGGTTCTGGGAGCCGGTCCGCTTGGCCGATGTCTCGATGAAGCCCTGGTGCTTCGTCAATCTGGGCGGTCTAAAACTCGATCCCGGCTTCGACATCGGCTTCAAGACAATGGCCGGGCCTTCGGCCGTCGGCGGCGCGACGCAGTATAACTCGCAGTGGCACGTCCACTGGTATGCCTATCCGCTGATCTACTGGATGGAGCTCGTCGCCGATTTCCTGTGCCTCGAAACAGGCTCGGTCGACATTCTCTATATCTCCGAGCTCGATCCGCTCTGGCAGGATTCCGAACTCACCGCGATCATCAATCCCGAAGCGGTGCTGTTCGCGAACCCGCTGGCGTTGGCGGCCTGCGCTGCTGATTGCATCGAAGCGACCCGCAAACTTCCGAGCGACAAGCTCTTCTGGTGCGCGGGCTGCCAGGGCTCGATGTATCCGCTTAACGGCAATGTCTCGGCGACGATCGGCCATGTCCAGGCCTCGCGCCTCGTGCTCTCGCGCTTTGCCTACAAGCTCCACCGCGAACTCGCCGCCTGGGGCACGATGGGCAGTAAGGGCCTGTGCGGCAAATACCTGATGCCGGTAATGCGCAAGCAGCAATACCGCTTTCAGGCCACCAATCCCAACCCCCAGACGAGCGGGCGCTATGCCTGCGCGCCCATCGGCGCCTCGACGACATTCATGTCGGCAGGTCAGGTCTATCCCGCCATTGGCGAGGACATGGGCTACCTCGTCTGGCGCAAGCGGAACTGTTGCGCGCTATGACAAACAAGCTCTCCCTTGCCATGCTCGCCAGCCTTGCGATCACCGCCGGTTTTGCCGCCGCCTCCGCGCAAGTTCGCGAGCCCGACCTCGATCTCGCCGCAATCCGCGCGGCGGCCAAGGCGCAGGCGAGCGATGCCGAAGCGCTCGCCGCCCAGGCACGTCGCCGCGCCGAAGCAGTCACCGAACAGGCGAAAGCGACCGCACAGGATGGTGCCGACAACGGCGCGCGCTATACCGCCGCGGCCCAAGCTGCGGCCGGCAATGCCGATGACAGCCAGGCTTTCGACTTCGACCGGATGATCGCCGATGCGGGCGAGATGGCCGAGGCCGAACTGGCCGGCCAGCCCCGGCTGATCGGCTTTGCCAGCACATCGATGCCCAAGGCCGCGCTCGCCGCGATGATCGCCGATGTCAGCAAGGCCGGCGGCGTGGTCGTGCTGCGCGGATTCCCGCAAGGCAGCGCCAAGCGCCTGACCGCCGCGCTCGCGCCCATCGCGCAGGAGAGCGAAGCCATCGAGCATGTCGGCATCGACCCGCGATTGTTCCGCGCCTTCGGTGTCGAGGCTGTCCCGACTTACGTCGTGGCCGCGAGCGATTTCGAACTCTGCGACGGGTTCGACTGCACGAGCGATGTGCCGCCGCACGACCGGATGAGCGGCAATGTGACGCTCGCCCATGTCCTCGAGACATTCGCGCAAGGGGACGGTCCCGGCGCGCGGATCGCCGCGCAACACCTCGCCCGGCTCCAAGGAGAGCGGCCATGATGCGCGCCCGAACCGCTGCAGCCATCGCGCTGGCGCTTGTCTTGGCCTCGGGACTTGGCGCCCTCGAAGCCGGCATGGCCCAGACCACGACCGACCAGGCGAAAGCCGACGGCAAGGATTTCGCCGGTTCACTGGCAACCCGCACGCAGGAGGCGGCCACCACGACGCCCGATCCATCGCGCATTCCGGGCTACGATTCCGATCCGATCGAGACTACCTATGGCGACGATCCCGACAGCCTGACCGCCCGCGCCGCGAGCGCCGCGCCGGCCCATACTGGCTATCGCGTCATGCGCGAGTCCATGGAGAGCCGTGCCAGTTTCGATCCCGCCGACATCGAGGCCGTGCTCGTGCGCAGTACGACCATCAGCGAGGATCCGCTGTCTTATACGAGCGGCATGTCGGTGACCGGCAGCCAGGGGGCCTGCGTTGCGCTCCCCGGCGGGACCGCGTCGCCGGGGCGCTATTACGCCACCTGCAATGCGGGCTATACCGCGAGCCAGGATCTTCTCACCTGCCCGATTACGCTGGAAGCCCGGATCGAGCAGCAGACGCGCTACCAGTACTATTGCGTCGAAGGGTCGGGCATCGATCCCACCAGCCCGTACTATTGCGGCAATTTTCCGGCCGACACCTGCACCGCGACCCAGTCGATCCCGATCTGCGGCTACTGGTCGGGCTACTACTGGGGCTGCTACGGGACCTTGCGCGTCGACGTCCTCTCGTGCAGCGCGCCCGTCCCGCCGCTCGAGCCCTACGCGACGAGCCTCGAGGACGTGCTCGTTACCACGCGCAACGAGAGCGCCTGCGCCGGGCTCGAAGGTGACGATACCTGCGCGCCGGAAGTCGAGACCTGCACCGATTCAGATCCGGTGACCCGGATCATCGATGGCCAATCGGTGACCAAACCCTGCTGGGCCTGGGAGCGCAGCTACACCTGCAACAGCTATGCAGCCGCCGAGGATTGCGGCACGCTCGAGACGACGCCCGGCTGCACGCTGGTGCGCGAGGATTGCCTGTCGGGGGAACCCTGCCGGACCTGGGAGCGCGTCTACGACTGCCCGCTGCCTGACGAAGAAACAGGCACAACCCAGTATATCTGCGACGGCGATGTCTATTGCATCGACGGCTCGTGCGAGACGATCGAGCGCACCCCCAACGACGAGTTCAAAGACGCCGTGGTGGCCTTGAACGCCATGGACCAGGCGCGGCGCGAGTTCGATCCCGATACGCTCCGCCTCTTCGAAGGCACCCGCAACACCTGTTCCTCGAAAGTCTTCGGCGTATTGAACTGCTGCAAGGGCAAGGGTTTCCCGCTGCTGCCGGGATCGCAGCTCCTCGTCTCGCTGGGCTGCAGCCGCGCGGAAGTGCTTCTGCACGAACGGGATTCGCAGGGGCTTTGCGCCTATGTCGGCACCTATTGCTCGGACAGTTTTCTCGGCGTCTGCCTGACCAAGAAGAAGGTCTATTGCTGCTTTGAATCGAAGCTCACCCGGATCCTGCAGGAACAGGGCCGGGTGCAGCTGAACAAGCCCTGGGACAGTCCCAAGCGTGAGCAATGTGAAGGCTTCGCCATCGACGAGTTCGCGCGGCTCGATCTGAGCCGAATGGATTTCTCCGAAGTCTACGCCGAATTCACTGCCGCGGCGCGCCTCCCCGACGAGCTCGAGGCGGCCAGCGACATCCAGCAGAAAATCGAGGACTATTATGCCCGTTCCGGCTCCTGAGACCTGGCGCCGCCTCGCCGTCGCCCTGACCCTGCTCGCCGCAATCGTGGGCGGGGCACCGAAGGTTGCCTTGGCCAACGAAAAGTCGGTCGACGCGCCGTTCGTCGCGACCGGCGACGGCGCCGACACCTTCTATTGCGAAGAACGCTGGCTCGGCTACTGGTTCTACTGTACCCGGCCCGAACCGGTCGACGACGAACCCGACGCTGCCAATCCGCCGACGTCGAGCGCTGTCGAAAAGCTCGATGCGATCACCGCGACCTTGCGCGAGCTGAAGGCGCGCGCGATCATCGAGCCGACGCCGGCCAATGTCACCGCCTATATTCGGTTTCAGCGCCGCCAGCTCGACCAGGCCGCGCTCTTTTCCGATGTCTGGCAGCGCGCGATCTGGCAGGATCCCGAGCTCGACTACACGCTGCAGCGCCCGGTCTCGACGCTCGGCACGCGGCAATGGCAGGATGCTAGGAAAGCCGAACGCGATGCCGCCATGCGTTCGCTCTCGGCGCGCTATGGCCTCTTCTATTTCTTCGCGCAGAGCTGCGGCGCCTGCGAGGTCATGAGCCCGATAGTCCGCTCGGTGACATCGACATGGAACATCTCCGTACGCGCGATCTCGACCGATGGCGGGCCCTCGAAGCAGTTTCCCGACTACACCGTCGAGACCAACCAGCGCGCCCGTATGGGCCTCGAGCCCAAGGTCACGCCCGCGGTCGTCCTCTGGGACGCCAAGAACCAGCGTGCCATTCCCATCGGTTACGGCGTGATGAGCGCCGACGAACTCCAGGACCGCATCTACCTCCTCACCAGCAAGGACGCCGGACATGATTTCTAGGTGCAAACCATGGACGGGCGCGCTTGCCGCCCTCGCGCTCGTGGGTGCCACGCTCCCTGCCCCCGCTTTGGCCGATGTCGGCTCATCGATGGACGCCTTCCTCGGCGATCTCGGCGGCGCTTCCAACGTCACCGGGCCTACGGCGTTCGAGGGCCAGTCGGCAGGCTATTACAGTTTGGGCAATGTCTGGACGCGCTTTCCCCAGAAAACGACCAACATCGCCAACCTGCAATTGCCGCGCGCCCGCGCCGGCTGCGGCGGAATCGACATTTTCGCGGGCTCCTTCTCGTTCATCAACGCGAGCGAGATCGTCGCGCTCTTAAAAGCCGTCGCCAACAATTCGATCGGCTTTGCCTTCTCCCTCGCGATCGACACCGTCTGCCCCGAATGCTCGAAGATCATGCAGGAATTTTCGCAAAAAGCGCAGCTGATGAACAACCTCAACATCAATTCCTGCGAAATGGCGCAAGGGTTGGTCGGCGGCGTCTGGCCTAAGGGCGATCTTGCCGACAAGGCGATCTGCGAAGCCATTGGGAATAGCGAAGGCGTGTTCACTGACTATGCGGCGGCGAAGCACGGCTGCGGCACCAAAGGCGAGCGCGCCAGCACCACTGCGGCAGGCGCGGG
>PACL01000024.1 GCA_002700095.1 Fulvimarina sp.
ATGACGACGAACAGAAACAGGATCGCCACCGCGCCGACATAGACGACGATGAGGATGAGCGCCAAAAACTCCGCCCCCGCCAGCAGGAACAGCCCTGCCGCGGCGACGAAGGTGAGGATCAGGAACAGCACCGAGTGGACCGGATTGCGCGCGAACACCACCATCAGCGACGCACCGACCGCGATGAAGGCGAAGATATAGAAAAAGAATGCCTGAAGGCCGAGCATTCTCGGGCTCCCCTCGTGTTCCGGTCCGCGGCGACGGCGCCGCTTCGCGTCTGCGTTGGCGGGCGACTCGCGGCCCGGTCTTCACTCGATGCGACGCCGCTCGATTAGCGGTAGGGCGCGTCGAGCGCAATGTTGCGGGCCAGCTCGCGCTCCCAGCGATCGCCGTTGGCGAGCAGCTTGGCCTTGTCGTAGTAGAGTTCCTCGCGGGTCTCGGTCGCAAATTCGAAGTTCGGCCCCTCGACGATGGCGTCGACCGGGCAGGCCTCCTGGCAGAAGCCGCAATAGATGCATTTCACCATGTCGATGTCGTAGCGGATCGTGCGGCGCGTGCCGTCGTTACGGCGCGGGCCGGCCTCGATGGTGATCGCCTGAGCCGGGCAGATCGCCTCGCAGAGCTTGCAGGCGATGCAGCGCTCCTGGCCGTTGGGATAACGGCGCAGCGCATGCTCACCCCGGAAGCGCGGGGACACCGGGCCCTTCTCGAAGGGATAGTTCACCGTCGCCTTCGGCTTGAAGAAGTACCGCATGGACAAAACGAAGGCTTTCGCGAACTCCACCAGGAAAAGCGAACGCACGGTCTGGGCAATCTGGGACATGGGCTCGGCCCTCCCCTAGTCGTCTCAGGGGGCGATGGTCTGGCCGACGAACCAGCCCATCACCGGGAAAAGAATGAGTTGCGAAACCCGGGCGACGTTCAGCGCCGTCGTCGCGCCGAGCCGTTCCGTCGGCCGCTCCCTCGCCATGCGCTCCATCACGTAGCCGATGAGGACGAAGTCGACGACGCCGACGGCAAGGCCGGCGAGAGCACCGAGGAGACCCGGGTCGAGGATCATGCCGGGCCGGCCCAGCCGGTCAGCTGCAGGACGAAAGCGACGATCACCACCATGCCCAGCGACAGCGGTAGGAAGACCTTCCAGCCGAGACGCATCAGCTGGTCGTAGCGGTAGCGCGGGACGAAGGCCTTGACCATCGCGAACATGAAGAAGACCAGCGCGACCTTCGCCAGGAACCAGATGACGCCCGGCACCCAGGTGAAGGGGACGAAGTCGAAGGGCGGCAGCCAGCCGCCGAGGAACAGGATCGTCGTCAGGCAGCACATCAGGGTGATGGCCGCATATTCGCCGAGCATGAACATCATGTACGGCGTCGAGCCGTACTCGACCATGAAGCCGGCCACCAGCTCGGATTCGGCCTCCGGCAGGTCGAAGGGCGGCCGGTTCGTCTCGGCGAGCGCCGAGATGAAGAAGATGATGAACATCGGGAACAGGCTGAGCCAGTGCCAGTCGAGGAACGAGTTCGGCAGGCCGATCATGGTCCCGAGACCGGCGGACTGGGCGATCACGATGTCGGTCAGGTTGAGCGAGCCGACGCAGAGGAGGACGGTCACGATGACGAAGCCGATCGAGACCTCGTACGAGACCATCTGCGCGGCCGACCGCAACGCGCCGAGAAAGGCGTATTTCGAGTTCGACGCCCAGCCGCCCATGATGACGCCATAGACCTCGAGCGAGGAGATCGCGAAGACGTAGAGGATGCCGATGTTGATGTCGGCGATCACCCAGCCATTGGCCACCGGCACCACGGCGAAGGTCGCCAGCGCCAGCGTCACCGCCACCAGCGGCGCGAGCAGGAAGACGAACTTGTCCGAGCTCGCCGGGATGACCGGCTCCTTCAGGACAAACTTCAACAGGTCGGCGAAGGACTGGAACAGCCCCCAGGGCCCGACGACGTTCGGGCCGCGCCGCAGCTGCACCGCCGCCCAGATCTTGCGGTCGGCGAGCAGGATGTAGGCGATCAGGACGAGCAGGACGACCAGGAACAGGACGCTCTGGCCGAGGATGATCAGGCCCGGCCAGACATAGATTGAGAAGAAGTCCGTCACGGTTGCCGGTCCTTATTCCGCTGCTTGGAGTTTTTCGCCGCTGGCGAGGCGCGAACACTCGGCCATCACCTTGGATGCCCGGGCGATCGGATTGGTGAGGTAGAAGTCGCCGAGCTTCGAGCCGAGCCGGACGTCCCCGAGAGCGCCGGCCCGATCGGCCAGAGCCGAGATGGCGTCATGCGATGCCGGCACGATCCGGTCGCTGCGCATGTCCGGATGCGACTGATACAGCGCCCGCTGCAGTGCGGCAAGCGAGTCGAAGGGCAGCGTCTTGCCGAGCACGGCCGAGAGCGCCCGGATGATCGCCCAGTCCTCGCGCGCGTCACCGGGAGGAAACGCGGCGCGGGAGGAGACCTGCGCCCGGCCTTCCAGATTGACAAAAGTCCCGTCCTTCTCGGTATAGGCCGCGCCGGGCAGGATGACGTCGGCGCGGTGGGCGCCGCGATCGCCATGGGTGCCGACATATACGACGAACGGCCCCGGGACGATCTCTGTCTCGTCGGCCCCGAGATTGAACAGGACATCGACACCACCGGACGCCATCTCGGCAAAAGCCTTGCCGCCCTCGCCAGGCGTGAAGCCGATGTCGAGGCCGCCGACCCGCGAGGCGGCGGTGTGGAGGACGTTGAAGCCGTTCCAGCCTTCGCCGAGCGCGCCGACTTCGCGGGCGAGAGCTGCGGCAGCCGCGAGCACGGCCGAACCGTTCTCGCCGGAAATCGCGCCGGAGCCGACGATGATCATCGGCCGCGCGGCGTTCTTCAGCGCGTCGAAGAAGCCCTGGCTCGCCCGAGCGACATCGGAAAGAGTGTCAGTGCCAGCGCCGAGATAGGTGGTGTCGTAGCGCAGGTCGATATTGTCGCCGATGATGCCGATCGGGAAGCCGCCGAGCCGCCAGCGCTTGCGGATGCGGGCGTTGAGGACGGCCGCCTCGAAGCGCGGATTGGCGCCGATAATCAGCAGCGCGTCGGCATCCTCGATGCCGGCGATGGTGGTGTTGAAGAGGTAGCTGCCGCGGCCGTTCGCGGGATCGAGCATGGCGCCGTCCTGGCGGCAGTCGATCGAGGTCGAGCCGAGGCCCGCCATCAGCTGCTTCAGCGCATACATTTCCTCGACGGCGGCGAGATCGCCAGCAATGGCGCCGATCTTCTCGGGCGCGGTCTGGTCGACCTTCGCCTTGATCGCGGCGAAGGCCTCCTGCCACGTCGCCGGCTGCAGCTTGCCGTCGCGACGCACATAGGGCCGGTCGAGGCGCTGGGTGCGGAGCCCGTCCCAGACGAAGCGGGTCTTGTCGGAGATCCACTCCTCGTTCACCGCCTCGTTGACCCGCGGCAGGATGCGCAGAACCTCGCGACCGCGCGTATCGACGCGGATCGCCGAGCCGACGGCGTCCATGACGTCGATCGTCTGGGTCTTGGTCAGCTCCCACGGCCGGGCCTGGAAGGCGTAGGGGCGCGAGGTCAGAGCGCCGACCGGGCAGAGGTCGATGACGTTGCCCTGCAGCTCCGACGTCATCGCCTGCTCGAGGAAGGTGGTGATCTCGGCATCCTCGCCGCGGCCGACGAGGCCGAGTTCGGAGATGCCGGCGACCTCGGTGGTGAAGCGGACGCAGCGCGTGCAGTGGATGCAGCGCGTCATGATCGTCTTGACCAGCGGGCCGATATATTTGTCCTCGACGGCGCGCTTGCTCTCCCGATAGCGGGAGGAGTCGACGCCATAGGCCATCGCCTGGTCCTGCAGGTCGCACTCGCCGCCCTGGTCGCAGATCGGGCAATCGAGCGGATGGTTGATCAAGAGGAATTCCATCACGCCCTCGCGGGCCTTCTTGACCATGGGCGTGTTGGTGAAGACTTCCGGCAGCTGCCCCTCCGGCCCGGGGCGCAGATCGCGCACGCCCATGGCGCAGGAGGCGGCGGGCTTGGGTGGTCCGCCCTTCACCTCGATCAGGCACATGCGGCAGTTGCCGGCGATCGACAGCCGCTCGTGGAAACAGAAGCGCGGAATTTCGGCGCCGGCCTCCTCGCACGCCTGCAACAGCGTGTAGTGATCCGGAACCTCGATCTCGTTGCCGTCGACTTTCAGCTTCGTCATGATCAGGCTTTCTCTTCCAGACGGGAGACGCGCTCTTCCAGCGTCTTCAACCGCTCCGCCACCGTGTCGTGGCGGACGTTTGCATGCACGGCGGCGCCAGCGGCCGTGTAGAGCGTCTCATGGACTTCTTCGAGCCGCTGGTCGACGCGGTCGAACCGCTTGCTGTGCTTGGAAAACGTCAATTTGACCTCGCCAATATCAGCTCGGATCTCCCGAAGGAGCTGAAGCACCAGATTGTCCGGCTCGTCCGCCATGGTCTCCGCTCCTACTCCGCCGCCTCGAGCACCGGCCTGACCTGATGCGCGTTGTGCGAGTATTCGTCGATGCGGCGCTCGATCTCCGCGCGGAAATGCCGCACGAGGCCCTGGATCGGCCAGGCCGCCGCGTCGCCGAGGGCGCAGATGGTGTGGCCCTCGACCTGCTTGGTCACGTCGAGCAGCATGTCGATCTCGCGCTTCTGGGCGTGGCCGGTGGCCATACGCTCCATGACGCGCCACATCCACCCGGTTCCCTCCCGGCAGGGGGTGCACTGGCCGCAGCTCTCATGCTTGTAGAAATAGGAGATTCGGGCGATCGCCTTCACGATGTCGGTGGACTTGTCCATGACGATGACAGCGGCGGTGCCGAGCGAGGTCTTGATCTCGCGCAGACCGTCGAAGTCCATCGGCGCGTCGATGATGTCGGCGCCCGGCACCAGCGGCACCGAGGAGCCGCCGGGGATGACCGCGAGGAGGTTGTCCCAGCCGCCGCGCACGCCGCCGCAATGCTTCTCGATCAACTCGCGGAACGAGATGCCCATCGCCTCTTCAACGGTGCAGGGCCGCTCGACATGGCCTGAGATGCAGAACAGCTTGGTCCCGGTGTTGTTCTGGCGGCCGATGCCGGCGAACCAGGAGCCGCCGCGCCTGAGGATGGTCGGGGCAACGGCGATCGACTCGACGTTGTTGACTGTCGTCGGGCAGCCATAGAGGCCGACATTCGCCGGGAACGGCGGCTTCAGCCGCGGCTGGCCCTTCTTGCCCTCGAGGCTTTCGAGCAGCGCCGTCTCTTCGCCGCAGATGTAAGCGCCGGCACCGTGATGGACGATGATGTCATAGTCCCAGCCGCACTTGTTGTCCTTGCCGAGATAGCCCTGCTCGTAGCACTCGTCGATCGCCCGCTGCAGCGCCTGGCGCTCGCGGACATATTCGCCGCGCACATAGATGTAGCAGGTGTGCGCCAGCATCGAGAAACCGGCGATGATGCAGCCCTCGATCAGCGTGAACGGATCGTTGCGCATGATCTCCCGGTCCTTGCAGGTCCCGGGTTCGGATTCGTCGGCATTGATGACGAGATAATGCGGGCGCTCGCCGACTTCCTTCGGCATGAACGACCATTTGAGGCCAGTCGGGAAGCCCGCGCCGCCGCGTCCGCGAAGGCCCGAGGCCTTCATCTCGTTGATGATCCAGTCGCGCCCCTTGCCGATGATGTCGGCTGTGCCGTCGAAATGGCCACGCTTCAGCGCCGCATCGAGGCTCTTGTCGCGCAGGCCATAGATGTTGGTGAAGATCCGGTCCTTGTCCTGGAGCATCACGCCTCTCCCTCACCTGGCTGCGCCGACGAACCCGCCTGCAGCTCCCTCGCCTGCTCGATCCAGCCTTCGCGAACGGCGCGGCCACGGAAGTTCAGGAAGTCGTCGATCCAGATCAGCTCCGCCTGGCGCCACTGGGCGATCTGCCAGAAATGATAGATGCCGAGTTCGTTCAGCCTGGCCTCGATCACCGGCCCGATGCCCTTGATCAGCTTTAGATCGTCCTTCGCGCCCTGCGGCTCGGAGAGCAGATCAGCCGGCTTGTCACCGGGCCGCGTCTCCGGAGTGGTCTCTTCGGCCTCGCTGTCGAAATGGTCGTGCTGGACAGGACCGGGCGTGACGTCGGAGGTGTCGGTGCGCTGGCCTTCCGTCGGATCGCCGGTCTGCCGCCCGGTCAGCACGTCTCCCGCGCTTTCGGAGAGCCGCGGCGGCTGTCCGCCGGTGCCGTCGTCGAGCTGGGAATGGTCCGGGATCACGGCGTCCTCGGCGGCCGCCTCGGCGCGGCGGAGATTGCCGCTCGTCTTCGCATCAACCTCGTCGGGAACGTTGCCCTCTTCGGCATCGGTGGCGCCCTGTCGAGTGCCGCCCTCCTGGCCGGAATGCGGCCGATGGGCCTCCGCCGTCAGCACGTCACTCTCGCGGTCCTCGCCGCCCGCAACGACGTTGCCGTTGGATGCCTTGCCCGGGGCGTCGATCGAAGGATCGCTCTGTTCGGAGTCGCTGTCGGGGCGCCCGGCCTCGGAAGGCGGCGCTGAAACGGCTTGCCCGGCGCCCTTCCCCTGGGGCGCCGCACCGTTCGCCGGTCCGTGGCCGGAGTCCTGCTTCTGTTCCGCGATCAGGTCGTCATAGTCGCCGGTCAGCGTCGTCAGACCGCCGAGCGGCGCCGACAGATGCCGGCCGTTCTGCGGCCCCGGCCGGACCTCGTCGCCGCGGCCCGCCTCGAACAGATCGATGATCTCTTCCAGCCGCTCCGGCGTCAGGTCCTCGTAGGTGTCCTCAAAGACCATCACCATCGGCGCATTGACGCAGGCGCCGAGGCATTCGACCTCTTCCCAGGAGAGCGTTCCGGCCTCGTTGCGATGGAACTGCTCTGAATGAATCTTCTTGCGGCAGACCGCCTTCAGGTCCTCGGCGCCGCGCAGCATGCAGGGCGTCGTCCCGCAGACCTGCACATGCGCCCTTGTACCGACCGGGTTCAGCTGGAATTGCGTATAGAAGGTCGCGACCTCGAGCACACGGATCAGCGGCATCTCGAGCATGTCTGCGACATGCTCGATGGCGGCCTTGGTCACCCAGCCGTCCTGATCCTGCGCGCGCATGAGCAGCGGGATCACTGCGGACTGCTGGCGGCCGACGGGATATTTCCGGATCGTCGCTTCAGCCCAAGCGGCGTTCTCTTCGGTAAACGCGAAACCGGCGGGTTGGACGGTTTCTTCCGCGAGACGTCTGACAGACATCGGACCTCGATCTTAGAGCGATTCAACACGCGATGTTGCGGCGCGTTCTATCACAAGACGGACAAAAGGCCAGTGGCCGATGGCCGCGGTTCGGGATTGGCGCCCATGCCGCAAAAGCAGGGGTTCAGCCGGCGAAAAAAGCCTCGACGGACACCGAAATGCCGGGAGGCGAGAGGTCGATCGTCGCATCCCTCCCGACGATCCGGGTGGTGATCTCGTCCGGAGCCGCAGAGCGGTGCTGGTGGAGCACCCTGCCCTCGCCGGGGAACAGGATCAGGTAGTGCTGGACCGATTCCAGCGAGAAGTAGTCGAGCGTCTTCTTGAGGTCCGGGCTCTGGCCCGACGCGACCTCGACGATCACCACGGGGTTCTCCGCCACGATCCCATTGGGGTCATAGGGGCCGCAATGGATCAGCGCATCCGGCTCGCGTAGGGTGGTCGCGTCGATCCTTACGCTGACGCCGTCGACGAAGGCTTGGCAATCGCTCTTCCCGGCCCTTTTCAACGCAGCCTTGAGAGCAACGACGACAGCGAATTTTGTCTCCGCGTGGATGATCCTCTCGGACTGCATCCGCGCGAGCCTGCCGTCGACCAGTTCGTAGCGTTCCCCCTCCGGCAGGCGTTGCGACCAGACCAGAAAATCGTCCACGCTCATCGGGGCCGTCGGCAGGGCGTCGTTCTTCATGACCCTAGTCTAGCATTCATGGGGGCCGCGGCCCACAAATTCAGCGATCGACCTCGCCGAAGACGATGTCGAGGGTGCCGAGGATCGCCGAGACGTCGGCCAGCATGTGCCCCTTGCACATGACATCCATGGCCTGGAGATGAGCAAAGCCCGGGGCCTTGATCTTGCAGCGGTGCGGCTTGTTCGTGCCGTCGGAGACCAGATAGACGCCGAACTCGCCCTTCGGTGCCTCGACCGCGGCATAGACCTCGCCTTCCGGCAAATGGAAGCCTTCGGTATAGAGCTTGAAGTGATGGATGAGCGCTTCCATCGAGCGCTTCATCTGGCCGCGCTTCGGCGGCACGACCTTGCCTTCGAGGGACGAGACCGGGCCCGTTCGCTCGCGGCCGGACAGCCGCTCGACGCACTGCTTCATGATCCGCACCGATTCGCGCATCTCGACCATGCGGATGAGATAGCGGTCGTAGCAGTCGCCGTTCTTGCCGACGGGAATGTCGAACTCCATCTCGTCGTAGCACTCGTAGGGCTGCGACTTGCGCAGATCCCAGGCAGCTCCCGAACCGCGCACCATGACGCCGGAAAAACCCATGGCCCATGCGTCTTCCAGCGTCACGACGCCGATGTCGACGTTGCGCTGCTTGAAGATGCGGTTGCCGGTGAGAAGCTCCTCGAGATCGTCGCAGACCTTCAGGAACGGGTCGCACCAGGCGCCGATGTCGTCGATCAGCTGCTGCGGGATATCCAGGTGTACGCCGCCCGGCCGGAAATAGGCGGCGTGCAGCCGCGAGCCCGAAGCGCGCTCGTAGAACACCATCAGCTTCTCGCGCTCCTCGAAGCCCCAGAGCGGCGGCGTCAGCGCGCCGACGTCCATGGCCTGAGTCGTGATGTTGAGGATGTGCGAAAGGAGGCGGCCGATCTCGCTGTAGAGGACGCGGATCAGCTGGCCGCGCTTGGGAACCTCCACTCCTGCCAGGCGCTCGATCGCCAGGCAGAAGGCATGCTCCTGATTCATCGGCGCGACATAGTCGAGTCGATCGAAATAGGGGATCGCCTGGAGGTAGGTCTTGTGCTCGATCAGCTTCTCGGTGCCGCGGTGCAGGAGGCCGATATGCGGGTCGACGCGCTCGACGTTCTCTCCGTCGAGTTCGAGCACGAGCCGCAGGACGCCGTGCGCAGCCGGATGCTGCGGGCCGAAATTGATGTTGAAGTTGCGGACGTCGATCTCAGCCATTCGGCTTGTCCTCTTCGGAAGCGAACTGGGCGAGGAACTCGGCCCCTGTCATCGTCTGCGTCTCGTTGGCGAGGGCGTACCAGTCGGGCTTGGAATCGATGAAGATCTGCTTGGTGAGGTCAGCCTCGGTCAGATCGTCGAAGGCCATCGCCGAGATGGCGTAATGTGCCGCATCCTTGGAACGCCAGAACAGCGTGGTCCCGCAGGCGTTGCAGAAGCCGCGCTCGCCCCAACCGGACGATTCATAGATGCCAAGGAGATCGGTGCCGGCAATAATCACGTTCTCCGACGCCTCGACGGCCATGAACGGCCCACCCGCCCAGCGCCGGCAGATGTCGCAGTGGCAGACCCCAACTTCCTGGGATTCCAGATCCGCATCGATGCGGACACCGCCGCAAAGGCATTTGGCCTGAAGTCGTTTCGTCGCCATGAGGCGCTCCTCCGGTTACTGCCGCTTGGCGGTTACTGGCGCTTGGCCTTCTCGTCGCCGGGGAGGACGTAATCCGTCCCCTCCCAGGGCGAGAGGAAGTCGAAGTTGCGGAATTCCTGGCGCAGCTCGACGGGCTCGTAGACGACCTGCTTCTTCACCTCGTCGTAATGAACCTCGACGAAGCCCGTCAGCGGGAAGTCCTTGCGCATCGGGTGACCCTCGAAGCCGTAGTCCGTAAGGATGCGGCGAAGGTCGGGATGGCCGGTGAAGAGGATGCCGTAGAAGTCGTAGGCCTCGCGCTCGTACCAGTCGGCGGCCGGGAAGACGTCGGTGACCGAGGGGACCGGATCGTCCTCGGCGGTCCGCACCTTGACCCGGACGCGCTGGTTCTGGCGCGGCGACAGCAGGTGATAGACCACCTCGAAGCGCTTCTCGCGGGCCGGATAATCGACACCGCAAAGGTCGGTCAGGTTGATGAATTGCGTCTGCGGATCGTCGCGCAGGAGGGTGAGGACCTTGACGATGTCCTCCGGCGCGACGACGAGCGTCAGTTCGCCGAAGCGGACCTCGCTCGTATCGATGCGCTCGCCCAGCGTCTCGACCAGATAGTCGACCATGTCCTTGGTGGCGAATTCACGCATGACGAGGAGCCCTCAGCGTTCGATGGTGCCGGTGCGGCGGATCTTCTTCTGCAGAAGCAGAACGCCGTAGAGCAAGGCTTCGGCGCTCGGCGGGCAGCCGGGCACGTAGATGTCGACCGGCACGACGCGGTCGCAGCCGCGCACCACCGAGTAGGAGTAATGGTAGTAGCCGCCGCCATTGGCGCAGGAGCCCATGGAGATGACGTAGCGCGGCTCCGGCATCTGGTCGTAGACCTTGCGCAGCGCCGGGGCCATCTTGTTGGTCAGCGTGCCGGCGACGATCATCACGTCGGACTGGCGCGGCGAGGCGCGGGGCGCAAAGCCGAACCGCTCGGCGTCATAGCGCGGCATCGACATCTGCATCATCTCGACGGCGCAGCAGGCGAGCCCGAAGGTCATCCACATGAGCGAGCCGGTGCGCGCCCACTGGATCAGCTCGTCCGTGGAGGTGACGAGGAAGCCCTTGTCGGCGAGCTCGTCGTTGATCTCGGTGACAAAGGGGTCGCGAGCCGGCACCGCAGGACGCGCCGCCGGATCGATCAGGGAACCGGTCCCCGTCTCGGGGGAGCGCGGTGCGAATGGCGTCTCGCCGATGATCAATCCCATTCCAGTGCGCCTTTCTTCCATTCGTAGATGAAGCCGACCGTCAGGACGCCCAGAAAGACCATCATCGACCAGAAGCCGAACCAGCCCAGGGTGCCGAAGCTCGCCGCCCAGGGAAACAGGAAGGCGACCTCCAGATCGAAGATGATGAAGAGGATCGAGACCAGATAGAAGCGGACGTCGAACTTCATGCGCGAGTCGTCGAACGCGTCGAAGCCGCATTCGTAAGCCGAGAGCTTCTCGTCGTCCGGCGCCTTGAAGGCGACGAGGAACGGCGACACGAGAAGCGCGAGGCCGATGATCAGCGCGACACCCACGAAGATCACGATCGGCAGATAGGATGCGAGGAGTTCGCTCATCGGACCATTTTATCCAGCGTGACGGTCAGGCAGCGGATCGTCTCCGCGCCGCACGGCTCGGCGGCAGTCGGGCGAGCCTTCTGCCGCATCGCGGCGAGGGTTATCCCCTTCTTGGAATCTGTGCAAGGCGTTCTCCGGCACAAGGATCAGGAGCAGCCGAATTTGCCTAGCCGGGCGCAAGAAACCGACGCTTGTTCAACGACTTGTGACCCTCTTCTGCAACCCGCTCCGAGCGGCGGCGCATCGCCGCAAGAGGTTGACGCGATCAGGATAAAGAGTCCCGATGGGGATCATCAGAGGGAGAAGGCTTCATGACGGATTCGGCGAAGATGGGCTGGCTGCCGATGGCGAGCGCCAGGCGAGACGGCGAGCGCATTCTGGTGACGGTGCGCGGCGGAGAACAGGGGCCGGCCGAAGTCGACACGGTACGCTTCCAGGCGGTCCGGGGTTCGAGCGAGCGTTGCTGGGTGGCGACGGACATGGGGCCGGACGGGCTCGTGGCCTATGAAGAGGATGAGCTCGTGGCCTGGATGCCATGGCCGCAGCCGACCGGACAGGTCGGAAGCGCCGCCCTCCCCGACCCCGCGGACGAGGCCGACTTCGAGGACGCGGGTTCCGGCATCTGAGGATCTCGGAACGCGTGAAGCGGCGTCGCTCGATCGGAGCGCCGCCGCGTTCGCGGCAAGGGTCTCGATGCGAAATTTTGCCGCGCGGGCGCACCGGCAATCGGGCGCTTTCCATCACGACACGGCGCGACAACGGTCGACACTGGCGACATCGATCAGCGCCTGAACAGGCACATCCGCTTGAAGAGGACGGGCCCGCGGGCCGGCATAGATAGGAGAAAATGGCGCGAGTGACGGGGCTCGAACCCGCGACCTCCGGCGTGACAGGCCGGCACTCTAACCGACTGAGCTACACCCGCGCTCCACCGCTTGCGGCGGCTTGTGAGGCGGTCGTTTACGGACAAGCCGGGGGTCTGTCAAGCGCCAGTGTCGAGGCAATGCGAAGCGAATGCTGCGACCGACACGAAACCATCATGAAGCCGGCCGGAATGCCGAAAAAGACGCTTTTTCGGCGATGCTGGATGGGAGCATCGACGAGTCCGACCGGGCCGCCATTCGGACGAATCGCCGAATCGCGATCGCCTCCAGCAGCGATGGAGCGCCTTTGCGAAGCGCGACGGTCGAATCTGCGAACTCGTGCGCAGGATCGTCCGTCCATAGTTCCGATCCCACTCCGCGCGATGCGCAAGTGACGCCCACGGCCGTCTCCTTGCCTTCTGCTCGTCCGCAGAGAGAGAAAGCGAGAGCAAGAGCCGGACCGCTTCCGGATGGTTCCGCCCTCGCCGCAGTATCAAGGGCGGCCTGGTTCCGTGCCGTTCGCCGGCCGCCGCCTCTTTCCCTGGTGGCGGCGTGAGGCTGGCGGACCGCTGAAACAGTCGAAAAGCCGCGAGACGTGCAGGGAATCCGGCACCGCTTGTCTAATCGGCACGGAGAGCTTAGAGGGAGGGCAAGGGCGGTTAGCTCAGTTGGTAGAGCGCCTCGTTTACACCGAGGATGTCGGCGGTTCGAGCCCGTCACTGCCCACCACGCCACTCTCCTGTCTCGTCAGCCGACCGCCTGATCTGCAGAGTCCTGATCTGCAGAGTTGAGACGAGCGCGAGGATCGGGCGCATGGCGGTGGCAGGCTGTTGGCGCTCTCCTTCGTGACAACCCCGTTTCGTCGCCGTTGCACCGACACGGGTCGCGCCCGGATTCGTGTCCCGCCGCCGCAAGCACGGGTGACATGGAGCGTGGGCGGCCTATCATTCGCCGAACATGGCAGGAAAAGGAAAGCCGATGGCCGCCCGAAGCGACACGACCCGCCGTCTGGCGGTGCTGATCGACGCCGACAACGCCTCCTCGAAGATCGCCGACGGGCTGTTCGAGGAGATCGCCAAGATCGGCGAAGCCAGCGTCAGGCGCGTCTATGGCGATTTCTCGACGACGCGCTCGAAGGGCTGGGTCGAGACCCTGGCGCGCCACGCCATCGTGCCGCAGCAGCAGTTCCCCTACACGATCGGCAAGAACGCCTCCGACATCACCCTCGTGATCGATGCGATGGATCTCCTCCACAGCGGCCGCTTCGACGGCTTCTGCCTGGTCTCGTCGGACAGCGACTTCACCCGCCTCGCATCGCGCATCCGCGAGCAGGGCGTCGACGTCTTCGGCTTTGGCGAACAGAAGACGCCGGAGAGCTTCCGCCAGGCCTGCCGCCGCTTCATCTATACGGAGAACCTCCTGCCGGAGCGGGCCGACCCGGACCGCACGACCGATGCGCCCGCCACCAAGCCGCTGGCCCGCAAGGAAGAGGCGACGCGGCTGCTTCTCCGGGTGATCGCGCAGATGGACAGCGAGGACGGCTGGATCAATCTCGGCGGCTTCGGCAAGCAGATCCTCAATCTGGCGCCGGACTTCGACCCTCGGACCTACGGCTTCAAGAAGCTGAGCGATCTCGTCCGCTCGACCAAGGAGTTCGAAGTTCGCACCCCGCCGGGCGGCAGCGTCGAAATCCGCGAGGCGCCGAAGGCACCGGCCCGCCCTGCGGCGAAGCGGCCCGCGAGACGGAGAACCGCCGCCAAGCCGGAATGAGACCGCGCGTCTTGGGGCCGAGCATCATCGGGCCGAGTTTTCTTGGCTCGGGATTGTCTGGGCTCTCGGCCTTTCAGGCGATGCCGGGCTGGTCCTGACCGCCTCGATACGGCGCAAGCCCACCGGGGCGGGCGGACAGACAGCAACCCAAGCTTGGAACGCCTGCATCAAGCAGACAACCCCGGCCGCATGTATCGATGCGCCGGGACAATAACTGATACATCGATGACCAAAATATCTTTAACATCACCCCGCTTCGGCAGGGCCATACTGAAAACATTGCAGGAGGCGGCGAAAAGTCGAGCCTGTTCCACGACTTCGGCAGCTCGTAGGCCGCCTCCCGAAATCCGACAGTCCTGTGCCGCTGGTCGAAGCCCCGTAGGTCAAGCTTCGGCGTCTATGCGGCCGCCTGCTGGGGTGGCTCCATCTTAACCTCCCGAATTGACGACTATGACAGTTCGAAGACTACGCTCTTCGAAACGAAGGTCAAGCAACTTTCGCATCTACTTCATGGCTGACTGTCAATCACCCTGATCGCCGCCGCCCCGTCTGGCCGGCGCGGCGTGTGCAAGGAGAGAGACAAGGGCGCCTCGGTGGCCGACGCCGGGGAACGGCGCCTGCGACGGCGGCGATGCCACTGCCTGATCTGCGGAGCATCGGTGCCTGCCGGCGCCGGCGGCGACGGATCAGTCCGCCGGCATCACCGCCCGCACCTCTCCCGTCAGCGTGCCGCGCCAGTTCCTGATATCCCTGCGGGCCATGGCGGCGAAGGTCTCGGCCAGCGCTGCGTCCTCCTTTTGCAGCGCCGCGGCGATGACGGCGGCGACGAGCGCATCGCTGGCTCGGGTGGCACCGTCGTCGATCTTGAGCGCGAAACCGAGGCCGAGTTCCGGCAGAGCGCCGCAGAACACCCCTTCCGCACCGGTCTTGGCGAAGACCCTGCCGGGCGCGGCCTGCATGAGCTCGAGGCAGGCGCGCCCGGTGCCCGACATCTCGAAGGGCTCGGCCATGCAGGCCCGCATCAGGGCCTGACCCGCTTCGGCCCGTTGCGGCTCGACGCCGCGCCCCGACGCGATCCTGGCGAATGCTCCTGCGAAATCCTTGAGCGGCGCCGCATAGGTCGGGATCGAGCAGCCGTCGGTGCCGCAGACGTCGACATTGAGGCTGTGGCCGGTGAGGTCCTCGATCACCGCCTTGCATCTGAGCTGCACCGGGTGGTTCGGCCCGACATAGCCGGCGAGATCCTCGCCCCGATGAACGGCCGTGAGGAGGAAGCCGGCATGCTTGCCGGAACAGTTATTGTGGAGCGGGCAAGGCGTCTCCCCGCGCCGCGCCATGTCGCGGGAGACCTCCGCCTCGCTGGGCCAGTGGACGCCGCATTCGAGTGCCGTCTGGTCGAGCCCGGCCTTTTCGAGCATCGCGGCGGCGCGGCGCAGATGCTCCGGTTCGCCCGAGTGGGATGCGCAGGCCAGCGAGAGGTCCTTGTCGTCGAGGCCGTAACGCGCCGCCGCCCCGGTCTCGATCAGCGGGATCGCCTGCAGGAGCTTCACCGCCGAACGGGGAAAGACCGGCCGCTCGACGTCGCCGGCCTGGGCGACGATGTTGCCGTCGCCATCCAGCAGTGCGAAGGCACCCCGGTGGAAGCTTTCGACCAGTTCGCCGCGGGTGACTTCCACGAGGACGGGATTTTCCATAATTTCGACCTGTCTGCAGGGTTGATGCTCGAGGGCGATCTAGGGCCTCTGGCCAGGATTTTCTCGGATCGTGCGTTGCGAATGGCAAAAAAGAGGCTCGATGCGCATTCTGAAGTTCCTGATGCTGGCGATCGTCGTGGTCTACCTCCTGCCGGCGGCAGCTTCGGCGGCCCTCTGGTATGTCGGCGAGCATGCGACCTCCTGGCGCACCGCCGACTGGTCGTCCTCCGGCATGTTCGAACCGGCAGGGGACATTCCGGAAGCGCGGGTCTACGTCATGTCGGCGCGCACCGGCGGCCTCAAGGGCGCACTCTCGGAGCATTCCTGGATCGTCGTGAAGGAGAGCGGGGCGACCAGCTACGAGCGGTGGGACAAGGTCGGCTGGGGCTCGCCGGTCCGCCACAACGGCTATCCGGCGGACGGGCGCTGGTATTCCAATGAACCCCGAGTGGTCTTTGCGGCGACCGGCGAGGCGGCCGAGCGGCTGATCCCGAAGATCCGCGCCGCCATCGAGACCTATCCCTTCGCCATGCGGGGCGGCTATCACATCTTCCCGGGGCCGAACTCCAACTCCTTCGTCGCCCATGTGATGCGCCAGGTGCCGGAAATCGACGTCGCCCTGCCCCCGGTGTCGGTCGGCCGGGACTATCCGACCAGCGGGCGTCTCGCCTATCTCGACCCGGACCGGCGCGACCTGCATCTGTCGCTGTTCGGCTATGCCGGACTATCAGCGGGGTGGAAGAACGGGCTGGAGGTCAATCTCCTCGGCCTCGTCGCCGGGATCGACATCCGGCGGATCGGCATCAAGGTCCCGGCCTTCGGGACTTTCGCGCTGCTGGGAGACTAGCCGCCCGCACCGCGCTGCGAGATAATCCGCGCTGCGCTTACGGGGCGGGATCGACCGACCCCGGACATCAGGCGCCGCCGTTCCCTTCGCCTTGCGACCGGAGCGCGCGCGACCGGATCTGTTCCGCCGTGCTATGGCTTGGGGATGCTTCCAATGCTGCATGAGGCACAAGCACCAGCGATGCAGACCCTGGTCGAGACGGACACCCTCAGGATCTTATACCGGACCGGTTTTGGGAGCGAGAATCGCACCCTCCTCTCCTTCACCGGCGCCCATCACGCGCTCGGCGGCATCGACGTCCAGAAGCCGGAGTTCCACCGCACCGGAGCGGCCTTCGGCAAGATCGTCTTCGTGATCGACAAGACCAGCTCCTGGGGCAGCAACGTCGACTTCCGAACGGTCGCAAAAATTGCGGCCGACGTCGCAGGCGGGGGTGCGATCCATGCCGTCGGCAACAGCATGGGCGCGTTCAACCTGATCGCTGCGGCGCGCTTCATTCCCATCGGAACCGGTCTCTGCTTCGTTCCCCAGTTCAGCATCGATCCGGCCGTCGCTCCCTGGGAAACCCGGCCGAACCGCTATGTCCCCGATCTCGATCCCCGCCGTCTCCCCGATCTGCGGAAGTCGGTGCACCGGCCGTCGCGGCTTTATGTATTCTCCAGCGGAATGGGGCTCGATGCGCGGCAGGCCGCACTCTTTCCGGTGCACCCCAACATTCACCACTTCCTGTTCCGCACGGTCGGGCATAATCTCGCGGCCGTCCTGAAAGCCGAAGGCACCCTCGACACCGTCATCCGGTCCGCCTTCGACAGCCATCTCGACCTTGCGGCATTGCGAGACCTTCATCCCGGCGACATCGCGCAACTGAGCCCCAGTCCCGAGCCGCAGGATGCGCGATGACGGGCGGCCATCTCACCGGGTCGCTGGTATCAGCAGCCGATCCGGGCGCGGATGGCATCGACTTCCTGCTTCGTCGAGCAGACGTTCTCGCAGGGGATGCCGTCATTGTCGCCATCGGCGCGGCGGTAGCCGCCGCACCACATCCGCACCGCCTCCTCGCAGCTTGAGACCGCCTTGCAGCTGCGCCGCTGGGCGAAAAGGAGCCCACGGAGGACGCTTGCGCTGGCGGTCGAGGCGGGCGCCTTCGCGGGCTCCCGATTCACTGCTCCCGCCGGGATGCTGACGAGGGCGAGAATTCCCGCGAGGGCCAGCCTGGCCCCGGTGCGGCGCCCGGCCCGCGTGATTCGCATGTCTGGAAATGCCATGCGCCCCGCTTACCGCCGGTTGCGCAATGGTCAAGGGATTTCTACCTTGCGGGGCACAATGGGACCGGCGGGTCGCCCCGCCGGCCTCAGGCTTTTCCGTTCAGCCGGCCTGCGCCGCCTGCCCCCTGGTCTTCCACAGGCTCCAGACGACACCCGCCGCGAGGATCGCGAAGGTCGCGCCGAGCGAGATCAGCGGCGGGATCTTGTCGAGACCGAGGAGGTCGGCGGCGAAGACCTTGGAGCCGATGAAGATCAAGACGAAGGACAGGGCGATCTTGAGATACTGGAAGCGATGGATCATCGCCGCCAGCGCGAAATACAGCGCCCGCAGGCCGAGAATGGCGAAGATGTTGGACGTGTAGACGATGAAGGGATCGGTGGTGATGGCGAAGATCGCCGGCACCGAATCCACCGCGAAGATCACGTCGGCGATCTCGATCATGATCAGCGCCATGAACAGCGGTGTCACGAAGCGCGTCAGCTTGCCGGTCTTCGGGTCCGGCTTCGTCACGAAGAAGCGCTCACCATGGTGCTCGTCGGTGACGTTCAGGTGCCGGCGCAGGAACTTGACCAGCGGATTGTCGCCGAGCGGCTTTTCCTTGTCGCCGACCAGCAGCATCTTGACGCCGGTCGCGATCAGGAAGGCGGCGAAGACGTAGAGGACCCAGGAGAAGTTGTTCACCAGAGCCGCGCCGAAGCCGATCATGATGGCGCGCAGCACGATGACGCCGAGAATGCCCCAGAACAGCACCCGGTGCTGGTAGATCCGCGGCACGGCGAAGAACGAGAAGATCATCGCGATGACGAAGACGTTGTCCATCGCCAGCGCCTTCTCGACGACGAAGCCGGTGAAGTAGTCGATGGCCGGGTCGGCGCCCTTCAGCCACCAGACGGCGCCGCCGAAGAGAAGGCCGAGAGCGATGTAGAAGGCGGAGAGCTTCAGGCTCTCGCTCACTTCGATCTCGTGGTTCTCCTTGTTGAGGATGCCGAGGTCGAAGGCGAGTATGAGAAGGACGAGGGCGAAGAAGCCGGCCCACATCCAGAGCGGCGTGCCGAGCCATGGCGTTACGAAAAACGCGAGATCCACGAGCGAAAAATCCTGCCGGCCGCAATGCCGAAAGAAGATCCGACATCGCGAGAGAGCCGGCAGCTCTCGCCAGAGGGGCCCGGATCAGGACGTTCCCGGGAAATGGGCGGGCGACCCGGCGCGATCAATCCCGCCTGTCCCGGGCATGACAGCGTTGGCAAAGACGTGATCTGCACGTTATCGGCTGTGTCATCAGCCTGGCTTGTCGATTCTCTCCGGCGACGATCCACGCCCGTCCTTGAGGCCGATGTCCCGCAGGAGGCTGTCCGGCGCCGTGTCGATCCACAAGGGATGCCCGCGCCTGCCGGTCCGCCTGAAACCCTCGAGCACTCGCATCAGCGCGCGCACAAGAGCGCTCCCGGTTCGTTGGAACATGGTCATGGGCCACCTCGCTGGCGGCGCCGTAGGGCGCCGCCATCCGTCGATTTGATGACCTACCCTGACGCAATTCGCGATTGCCGACCAACGCGAACTGCCGCATCATGCATAAGGAGGATTTATGCATGAGCCGTCGTGACCTGCCGCCGCTCCCCGCTTTGCGCGCCTTCGAGGCGGCGGCGCGGCAACTGAGCTTCACCCGTGCGGCGCAGGAGCTCGGCATGACCCAGGCCGCCATCAGCTATCAGATCAGGCTTCTGGAGGAGCGGCTGGGTGCGCCGCTGTTCCTGCGCAGGCCGCGTGCCGTCGAGCTGACGCCGGCCGGCCGCCTGCTCGGCGCGGCTGCGACCGACGCACTCGACCGGCTGGCCGCCGCCTATTCGGCCGCGGGAAGCGATGCCGGCGGTGTCTTGGCGATCAGCGTCCTGCCGACCTTCGCCGCCCACTGGCTGGCGCCGCGCATCGGCCGCTTCCAGATGAAACATCCCGATATCGCCGTCCGCACGAGCGCCACAAGAGAGGTCGCGGATTTCGGCCGCGACGACGTCGACGTCGCGATCCGCAGCGGCAGGGGCGACTGGCCGGGACTGGCGGTCAGACCGCTGTTCCCGGTGGCTTTCACGCCGATGCTGAGCCCGAAGGTCGTCGCCAGAAGCGGTCCGGTCGAGACGCCCGCCGACATCTTGCGGCTGCTGCTGATCGATCCGGGTGATCGCTGGTGGCCGCTGTGGTTCGAGGCCATGGGCGTTTCCGGCTTTGATCCTGGCGCCCATCCCGACTCGCGCATGGGCGACCAGCATCTGGAGGCGCGGGCGGCGATGGGCGGACATGGCGTCGCCATCCTCACCCCGGCCTTCTACCGGGAGGAGATCGAGGCCGGCCTCCTCCTGCAACCCTTTCCCGCCGTATCCGAGGAAGGTCAGTACTACTTCCTCGTCTATCCGGAGGCGCGCCGGAACGTGGCGAAGATCAGGGCTTTCCGGGAGTGGTTCGACGAGGAGTTGCGGGGGGACGATCTGCCGGGGGACGAGGCATCGGGGCCGTTGGGCTGAGGCCGATCTGGCTTCCGGGCCGCTCGCGTCAGAGCGACGCCGTCACGCAGATCCGGGCGCCAGGTCCGCCGCCATAGTCGACCTCCGCTCCGAGGCTCTGGGCCATCGCCTTGATCAGCCGCGTGCCGATGCCGGTGCCCTTCGGCTTCGCCGTCGGATCGTAACCGGGCCCGTCGTCCTCGACGCTGAGCCGGAACATGGGGGTCTCCTGGACGAGGCGGATGCGGACCTCGCCGGGTTCGGCGTTGCGGTAGGCATACTTGCAGGCATTGCCGACGAGTTCGGTGACGATGATGCCGACGGAGACCGCCTTGTCCGTCTTCAGGCGGATCGGATCGGACTGCAGGCTCACCGTGCGGGGCGAGGTCGGCGTCGACCAGGTGGCTGCGAGTTCCTCGGCCAGCGGCAGCAGATATTCCGCCATGTCGATGGTGGCGATGTCGTCGGAATTGTAGAGCCGGCGATGCACCTGTGCGATCGCGGCGATCCGCTGCTGAGTGTCCTTCAGCGCGCTCTTGGCATCCTCGCTGGTGGCCGCCGATGCCTGGAGGTTCACGAAGGCGGAGAGGATCTGCAGGCTGTTGGCGACCCGGTGATTGGCCTCCTTCACCATCGCCGCGAGCCGCTCGTTCGAGGCGATCAGCGCCTGTTCGGCCTCTTCCTTGGCCGCCAGCAGCGCCCGCCGTTCCAGGGACTGGCGGAAGCTCGACGCGAGGAGATCGAAGAACTCCTCGCCGACGGTCTTGACGACGTAGTCCGAGGCGCCGGCCTTCAAGGCCGCGACGGCGACGGAGGTCTCGTCGGAACCGGTGACGAAGACGACGGGCGGCGGTGCGGCGAGCGCCGCGATGGCCTCGAGCGCCTCGAGCCCCGTCTTGCCCGGCATGTAGTGATCGATGGCGACAAGATCGAAGCCACCTTCCGCCAACCGCCCGACGCCGCTGTCGGCATCGCCTGCCGTCTCCACATCGAAGCCGCGCCGACGCAAGGCCCGGCTGGTGAGAACCCTCAGCCCCTCGTCGTCATCGATGTAGAGAACACGTGGCATCGGTCTCGATTTCAAAATTGCGGCGGGAACGGGTCGCAGGGATGACGATCCGCAGGCCCGACGGACCTATCCTGAAAGTCAGGAAAAAACCAGAATATCAAAAAGTTGGACGCGCCGAGCGGTGGAAAAATTCAGTCCGCCTCCGGATCGGGAACCTGGATGACCGACAGGAACAATCCCAGCTGGCGAATGGCCTGGGCGAACGTTTCGTAGTTGACCGGCTTGGTGATGTAGACGTTGGCTCCCAGATCGTAGCAGCGCTCGATCTCGACCTTGTCGTCGGTCGTCGTCAGGACGACCACCGGCGTGCGCTTCAACGGGCTGTCGGGCGCCTTCATCTTCTGCAGGATGTCGATGCCGCTCATGTCCGGCAGATTGAGGTCGAGGAGCACCAGGGCCGGTCCGTTGCGGGCCGGGCCATCCGGCGCGTCGAAGAGATACTGCAGCGCCGCCGTCCCCTCGAGGAAGTGGCGGATGGCGTTGTTGACGCCGGCGCGCCGGATGTTCTTCTCGATCAGTCGGGCATGTCCCTCGTCATCCTCGATCATGACGATGTTGACGGTCTGGTGTGTGCTCACGTCTCAGATCCCTGTTGCCGTGCGAGTGCCATCGGAAGCGAAAGGCGGAACGTCGCGCCCTCCCCGAGTGCGGACTCGCAGCTTATCGTTCCGCCCAATCGGTATGCCAGAGCCCGGACATGGGCAAGCCCGATGCCCTCGCCCGGCTGATCCTGGGTGCCGGAGCGCCGAAACAGGTCGAAGATGCGCTCATGATCCCTCGGATCGATGCCGCGACCATTGTCCTGGACCTCGTAAAGCACGCGGCCGGCATGCTTGCGACCGCGGATGGCGACGCGCCCCGGGCGATCCGTCTTGAGGTATTTGAGAGCGTTCTCGACGAGGTTCGACAGGATCTGCTCGACCGCCAGCCGGTCGGTCACGACCGTCGGCAAGGGCTCCGCCTCCACCGTGACGCCGAGTTCATCGATCCGGTGCTGCAGGCTGTCGACGATGCCCTCGGCCAGCGCGTTCATGTCGACGGCCTCGGGCGCCAGCACCCGCCGGCCCTCCCGCGACAGTCTGAGGATCGCGTTGATCAGCCGATCCATCTTCTCGGTCGAGGTGCGGATGAAGCCGATCGCCTCCGGCAGGTCCTCGCGCACCGCATATTTCATCTCCTCGGTGACGAGATCGGCCTGCCGCTCCTCGACGCTGTCGACGAGTTCTGACAGCGGCTTGATCGCCGCGGCGAGTTCGGCGGTAAAGCCCATTACGTTGACCAGCGGCGATCTGAGGTCGTGCGAGACGATGTAGGCGAAGCGCTGGATCTCGGCATTGGCGCGTTGCAGCTCTGCCGTGCGTTCCTGCACCGCCGATTCCAGATCCTCGTTGAGGACCTGCAGCTGCGTTCCAGTCTCGGCGAGCGCGCGCAGCGTCCGTCGCGTCGCCCAGATGGTTCCGGCGGCGACGAGCAGGAAGAGGAGAGCCGCGACCGATGCGACGATCGTCGAGAGCTGGACGCTGCCGCGGCGCTCGGCCTCCCGCGAGATCAAGAGCCGCCGTTCGGCAAGGCTCATCTCGTCGGAGAGCGTGCGCAGCTCTTGCACGATCGCGATGTTCTCCTCGTCGAGGAGGCTGGCGCCCCGGATGCCGCGCCCCCCCGCCTGCTTGTCAGCGATCGATTCGCGCAGGAGTGACAGATACCGGTCGGTGAGCTCGCGGAATCTCCCGACGCGCGCCACCTGGTCGGGATTGTCGGCGGTCAGATCGGTGATCCGCTGGATCTGCACGGGAATCGCGGAGGCGGTGGTCTCGAAGGTCTCGAGGAAGCGCGGGTCGCCTTCCAGAAGATAACCCCGCCGCGCCGCTTCGATCCGCTCGTCGAGGCGATTGAGATCGGCGACGGCGGCTTCGACCTCGATCGTATGGGAGACGAGCTGGCTGTAGTCCTGGCTGCGCTCGAACGCCCAGACGACGGCCCAGGCGGCAACGGCCAGCATGACGAAGCCGGCAGCGATGGTGAAGAAGATCGCGCGGTTGGCCCGGCGTTGGGATCTCTGCATCGGGCGATCGGGGCCGTTCTTGAAGCGACGTGTCACACGGCCGCCAGGGCCGGGAACGCGCGCCATCATCGCTCGACCGCTTGGAAGAACGATGCGTTGCGTTGATGGGCTCTGTAGCCCGCCCTCCGATGCCGCTCAAGAGCCGGAGGGGCAACGGTCGCGAAAAGCGGTGCAGTGCCGGGCGCCGCCTATTTCACCAGCACCTGCGAACTCGCCGCCGCCCCGGTCGCGTCGACGACGGAAATCGCCAGGAAACCCGGCTCCTTCGGCAGGAAGGCCGACTGGCGCAGAAGCTGGTCCCGCTCGACCGGCAGGCCGTCGACATACCATGTGAAGGGTGGCCGGCCGTTGCGGACCTTCAGATAGAGCGGGGTCCTCCGGTCGTCGTCGCCGCCGGCGCCGGCGCCGAAGAGCTCGATACGGCTGCGATCCGGCGGATAGACGATCTCCGGCTTCAGGCCCGCCTGGCGGCGCTCGGCCGCTCGGCCCCCCCGCTGCAGCGGCGGCGGCAGCCCGCCGCCCGCCGAAGCGAGGATGCCGGGCGGCGGCCCGACGAGGCGCGTCAGCGGCCCGATCCGCGAGAACACGTCATGCATGACAGGCACGGCGGCATCCTGGCCGACGAGGCCCGGCACCGGCGCCCCGTCCGGCCGCCCGAGCCAGACGCCGACCACATGGCGGCCGTCATAGCCGACAGTCCAGGCGTCGCGATAGCCATAGGAGGTACCGGTCTTGTGGGCGATTTCGCCGGGAGAGCCCTTGGTGGTCGAGGTCGCGCCGGCAAGAATCGAGGTGACGTACCAGGCCGCCTGTTCGGACAGGATGCGCCGGTGTACCTGCGGCTCGCCGCCGGGCTCGATTTGAAGCGGCACCGAGACCCCGCCATTGGCAATGCCCGCGTAGAGCCGCACGAGATCCTCCAGCGTCAGGCCGAGGCCGCCGAGGCCGATGGCAAGCCCCGGCAGCGAGCGGTCGCCGAGTTCCGGCCGCGCCCCGGTGCGGCGGATGCGATGGACGAGCCGGCTCGGCCCGACGGCGGCGAGAAGCTCGACCGCCGGCAGGTTGCGCGACAGCTGCAGGGCGCGGCGGGCGGTGATGACGCCTTCGAAATGGTGATCGAAATTCTGCGGCGTATAGCCGGAAAAGCCGCCCGGAGAATCGTCGACGAGGCTTTCGGGATGGGCCACGCCGCGCTCGAAGGCCAGGCCGTAGATCAGCGGCTTCAGGGTCGAGCCCGGCGAGCGCAGCGCCTGGGTCAGATCGACGAAGCCCTGCCGGGAGCGGTCGAAGAAATCGGGCGAGCCGACTTCGGCGAGGATTTCCCCCGTCGCGTGATCGGCGACGACGAGAGCGAGGGAGACGGGGCTCTTCAGGCTCCTGGCCTTCTCCCGCGCATATGTCTCGAGCGTCTCCTGCAGCCGGCCGTCGATCGTCAGGTTGATCGGGCTGCGCTGCGGGTTCGCCGCATGCAGCCGGTCCGACACATGCGCGGCCATCATCGGCATCTGCCGCCGCGCCGTCGGCATCGGCTCGCGCTGCGCGCGTCCGGCCTCCCGCGCGTCGATGACGGACAAGTCGGCCATGCGGGCGAGCACCCGGTCGCGGGCCGACCTGGCGCGTTCGGGGAAGCGGTCCGGCCGATAGCGCTCGGGCGATTGCGGCAGCGCCACGAGAAGCGCGGCCTCCGCCGCCGTCAGCCGCCGCGGCTCCTTGCCAAAGAGCTGCAGCGAGGCCGCCCGGATCCCCTCGACATTGCCGCCATAGGGCGCCAGCCGGAAATACAGCGACAGGATCTCGGCCTTGTCGTAGCGCCGCTCCAGGGCGATCGCAGTCAGCATCTGCTCGATCTTCGCCGGAACGCTCCCCGTCGGCAGATTGCCCAGCATGCGCGCGACCTGCATGGTCAGGGTCGACCCGCCGGAGACGATGCGGGCGTGGCGCAGCGACTGCCAGGCGGCCCGGATGAGGGCGCGCCCGTCGATGCCGCCGTGCTCGAGGAAGCGCTTGTCCTCCCAGGCGAGCAGCATCTTCAGGAACCGTGGGTCGACGTCGCCGCCGGTCGCGGCGAGCCGCCACCGGCCGTCGCTGACCGGAAAGGCCCGCAGCAGCCGCCCCTCCCGGTCGACCACCTCGACCCCGACCTCGGGCTGCGACAGCGCCGCGACGCGCTGCGTAACCGCCCGTTCGAAGGCGGACCAGGACCAGAGCCCGGCGATGAGAAGAAGAAGCAGGCCGAGTAGCCCGGCCTGCGCCGCCCGGCGCAGCGACGACATGTCAGCCACGCCCCGAAGGGGTAGCCGGCACGGCAAGCGCCAAGGCAACCAGCTGAGCGGCCGGCAGCGGCGGCGCCATGCCTCCTGCCACCACGAATCTAGCGCGCCTGACGGCAGCCCGCATCGCCATACGGATGCCTCGCATCGGCGCGGCCGTCACTGCAGCGGCCCGATCACCGTCACCTGGCCCGCGTCGGTGCGCCCGCGCCGGCTCGGATCGTACATGTTCTCGATCACCGCCGCCGGATGCTCGAACTCGCCCGGCGCCACCGCCCGCACGATATAGGCGAAGCGACGGGTGGCCGTGTCGTCGGCGCCCTGGTCAATCGCGGCGAGGAACCGGTCGGTGCGGAATTCGGTATGCGCCGCATCGCCGCTGAGCTGCAGCCAGTCGAGGGTTGCGACGTCGCCGGCCCGCAGGATCGCCGGATTGTCGATGGCAAAGCCGGCAGGCAGCGGATCGTCCAGCATCAGCCGCGCGGGGCCGCGATCGACGAGGGTCACCTCGTCGACGACCACCAGCCTGTCGCCCTGGCCGATCTTCGCGGGATCGGCCGGCTGGCCCTCGAGGGGGTAGTAGCTGCGGGCAACGGCGTAGCCATCGCTCGACGCCGGCGGCGCGACCTGCGGCACGCCGCGGATCGTGACGGACGCCGCAACTGGCTGGCCGGCGCGGTTGGCGATAGCGAGACCGCCGGCAAGCCCCGCCTCGTCGATCGAGGCCGAATAGGGCCCGCTGACGTCCTTGCCGCCCACCGTCAGCATCGGCGGGTTGCGATCGAGGAGGGCGTGGGCGGCGAGCAGCGACCAGCTGTCCTCCTGGGTCGAGGTGTAGCGCTGGCTGCGGCGCTGGTCGTTTACCTTGGTGATCAGATCATCGAAGGACACACCGTCCACCGCGGTCTCAAGGCCGAGCGTCAGCACCGCCGCATCGTCGCGAAGCGCCGTGCCGTAGTCGGAGCGCGCGACGTTGGACTGCGGCTCCAGCGTGTCGGCGACCGACACCCGGAACACCTGCTCGGCCCGGGTCCGGTCGCCATAGAGCGCCAAGGCCGCCGCCATCTGCGCCTTGGACAGGGGGGTCGGGAAGTTCGTCAGCTCGTTATCGGCATAGTAGCGCAGGTCGCCGATCGAGGCCCGGCCGTTGCGGGCGAGGACGTAATAGGCATAGGCGACCGGTCCCCAGTCCGGCTTCTCCGGCAGATAGGCGAGGCTGTTGCGCAGGTTGTCGATGGCGAGCGTGAAGCCCTCCTCGGGCACGTCGTAGCCGGCCTCGCGGGCCCGGGTCAGGAAGTCGGTGACGAAGGAGTCGAGCCACAGGTCGCCATAGCCGGGTCCCCAGAGGCCGAAGGAGCCGTTCGAGGCCTGGTTGGCAAGGACGCTGGAAATCGCGTCGCTCACCCGTTTCTTCACGTCCTCGCCGCGCGCCAGGCCTGCCGAGAGGACGGTCTGGTCGAGATAGACCAGCGGCATCGCCCGGCTCGTCAGCTGCTCGGTGCAGCCATAGGGATAGCGGTCGAGCGCGCGGACGACGCCCGCGACGTCGAACTCGGCGGCGCCGGTGATCGAGACCGTTGCCGAGGCCGTCCCCGGCACGTAACCGGCAAAGAGCTGCGGATCGAGGCCGAGCATGCCGCCGTTCGCCGCGATGGTGAGCCGCGTCTTGTCGACCTCCTTGGGCGCGTTGGAGCGCACGGGAAGGACGATGGTCTTGCGCAGCGTCTCTCCCGACGGGATCGACAGTGCGACCTCGATGGTGGCGTCGCCGACGCCCTCGCCCGTCACCGGCACGAGCACCCGCTCGCGGCCGTTCTCGGCCAGTGTCAGCGTGGTCTCCGCATTGGCGCCGAGCGAGGCGATGGTGCCGCCACCGCGCAGCGACAGCGTCGCCTGCCCGGCCGGCCCCTCGACATGGGTAACGTCGATGGCGAGGCGCGAATTGTCGCCCGGCGCGAGGAACGCTGGCCGCGAGACGGCGATGACGATCGGATCGCGGACGATCATCTCCCGATTGGACTCGCCGACCGCCGACTTCGACCAGGCGATGGCCATCAGCTTCAGCGTGCCGTTGAAGTCCGGGATGTCGAGGGCGAGGGTGGCGCGGCCATTCCTGTCAACCGCGACGGGGCCGGAATAGAGCGACACCAGTTCGTCCATCGGCGGCGGGCTGTCGTAGCTCGCCCCGGCATCGCCGCCCGAGCGTACGGTGCCCGGCGCACCGGCCATGCGGTCGATGAGCTTGGAATAGAGATCGCGGATCTCGACGCCGAGCCGCCGCTGGCCGAAATAGTGGCCCTTTGGCGAGGGCGGCTGAAAGGACGTGACGTTGAGGATGCCGACATCGACCGCCGCCAGCGTCACATAGGCCGTCTCGCCGGCTGCGATCCCGTCGATCACGATGCCGATCTCCTGCGTCTGGCGCGGCTCGATCTTCTCCGGCGCGTCGATCGCGACGGCGAGCGCCCGGTCGCCGGGCTCCACCGTCACATGGGCGATGCCGATCGCCCGGCCGGGCATGCGCTTTTCGTCGAGATCCATCGGCCGGTAGACGACCGCCGCGACATAGGCTCCCGCGCCCCACGCGCGCGTGACGGGCAGGCTGACCTCGCCGCCCTCCGCCGGGATTTCGGCGGTGGTGCGCGCGATGATGCGCTCGTCCATGACGAAGATCTCGGCCTTGCCGGCAAAGCGCGGTTCGATCCGCACCTTCGCCGTATCGCCGATCCTGTAGGAGGATTTGTCGAAGGAAACGTTTGCCACGTCCGGCGTGTCGAGGGAGGCCGCCGACACGTACCAGCCGGCCTCGAAGGAAAGGCTCGCCGGGATCGCCCCGCCGGCGGGATCGACCACCGTCAGCTCGTATTCACCCCATTCCACCGGCATCTCGAGGGAGGCCGGCGTATTGGCGGCAACGTCGAGCGTTCCGCTCGCGATGCGGGTCGCGGTCTTCACCGGTTCGTAGTTCCACGAGCCGGAACTCGAATACCACTGGAAATCGACGCGTATCTTCTTCAGCTCCCACTGCAGCCCCTCCGCCGCCATGCGGTCACCGGCGGCATCGAGGGCGATAACGTCGAAGCCGGCTTGCGAGCCCTCCGGGACGGATCCGTCGAAGCGCGGCTTGACGCCGATCCGCGGGTCGGATGCCGCCACCGGCAGCGCCCTCACCCGCTCCACCGGCTTGCCGCTGGCGTCGATGACGCGCAGCTGCAGGGCGGCAGACAGGGGGCGGGTGGTGGCGGGCGGCTCGAAGGCCGCCATCGACAGCTCGCCCTTGCCGTCTGCGTCGGTGCGCACGGCGTCGAAGGACTGGCGCGTCGCCGTCACCTCGTCGCTGGCAAGACCGAAGGAGTAGCCGGGATAGGCGGCAATGGCGGCGGACGCGGTCAGCACCGCCTCGCCATTGACCTCCAGATCGCCGGCCGGGGCGCCGAAGAGGTAGCGCGCATCGACGGTGACGGTCGGCGGCGAGGCCGGATCGAGGCTTGCGGCGTCGGTGGTGATCGCGAAATCGATCTTCTCGGGCTCGAAATCCTCGACGAGAAAGCTCGTCTCGCCGAGAGCCGGCTGCTCGGGATCGGTGTGGAGCGCGACCTTCCAGAGCCCGCGCATTGCGCCATCCGGAAGGGCCAACGGAAAGGCGTAGCCGCCCTCGGCGAAGTCCGACACGATCTGTCGGGAGAACTCCACCCCGTCGGGCCGCCTGACGATCTCAATCAGCGACAGGCCCGGCATTGCGGTTCCCGCCGCGTCGCGGGCGAGCGCATTGAAACGAACCGTGTCGCCGGCCCGGTAGATGCCGCGGTCGGCCGTGAGGAAGACGTCGATCGGCCCCGCAGGGGCGCGGCCGCCGACGCCGCGGTCGGTCAGGTCGAAGGGCGAATCCCCGACATTGAGGAAGACGAAGTCGTCGGCCGTCTTCGCCATCAGCAGCGACGGCCGGTCGCCGCCGGTGCCGCGCATCAGGCCGGCGGGAAACCGCAGATGGCCGGCCTCGTCGCTGGTCGCCGACGCCAGGACCTGGTTGTTGGCGGCGACGAGATCGACGGCGACGCCGGCAAGCGGTGCGGCGCTGCCCAGCGAGCGGGTGACCACGTAAAAGCCGTCGGAGGCCGAAAAGGTCGACAGCCCGATGTCGGAGACGACGAACCACTGGGTCGCAAGCTGGTCCTGGTATTGCGGGCCGTTCTTCGCCTTGGCGGAGAGAGCGTAGACGCCGGGTTTCAACTCCGGCACCAATTCCGCGACCGGGATCGCGGTAGTGACCTCGGCATTCGTCTCGCGCTGCACCGAGACCGTCCCGGTCCACACGTCGGCGCCGCTCTGTCCGGAGATGTCGTCGATCTGATAACGGGACAGCGATTTCAGGAACTGGTCGCCGGCCAGCATCCCGGCAAGGCCGCGCTCACCGATCCGCTGCACCTTCGCCTCGATCGTGTCGGCATTGATCGTCACCACCGGGATCGTCGCGTCGCCGCCGGCGGGCAGCACATAGGCGTTGACGGCGAAGCGCACCGAGGGATCGCGGTCGCGGACATAGACCGACAGCTCGGCCTGCTTCGCCAGCTTTTCACCGTCGATGGCGGTGATGCCCGGACGCGCGACGATGCGGTAGCGCTCGCCATGCTTCACACCGTCGATGCAGATCTGCGATCCCTCCGCCGTCACGGGCAGGGTGTCGCCGCCCTCGACGCTGACATAGTCGCCGGGGTTTTCGGAGGTGGTGAGGGCGCGGGACAACTGGTCGGAGAAGGTCAGGCAGATGCGTGGGTTCGCGGCGTTGTTGTCAACGGTGTTCTCGGTGATGCGGAAGCCATGGGCGGCCACCACCGTATCGAGCCTCGCCGCGACCTGGGGGTCGTTGGCGGCGGCGATGCTGCGGCGAAGCGACCGGATCGCCAGCTTCCAGTTCTCCTCGGCCTCGAAGGCGGCGCCGAGCGAGGCCAGCGCCTGCGCCTTTTCCGCGTCGTCGGCAGCGGTCAGATAGGCGTTGAGGGCGGCATTCGAGCGCAGCTGGAGATTGGCGCGCTGCTCGTCGTATTCGCCCGGCTGGAAAGCCAGCGCGGCGTCGGCCAACGCCTGCCACGCCGCATGATCGAGCGGCTCGCGCTTCAGCACCTCCTGCCAGAGGCGGATCGCCTCGGGAAACGCCAGGGCGGCCGCCGCCTGGCGAGCGAGGCCACCCGCCGGGATCGCGGCGAGTTCGGGATCGCGGGCGGTGCCGGCAAGCTCCAGGCGCAGGCGGTTGGCCGCCTCGACGCTGGGAGACGGGATGAAGTCCAGTTCCTTCGCGCGGGTGGCGAGGCTGGCCTCGTCGACCTCAGGCGCGGTGACGATCTCGCCGGAAACAGCGCCCGCGACGCGGCGCAGTTCGCCGACGCCGTCCTTCAAGAAGCACCAGCGGGTCCGCTCGTTGAGCGTGAAGGCCCGGCAGCGGTCGTCGGCCTTGCAGGCGGCGGTGCAGCCGTCGAGGTCGACGTTCTTCAGGATCTCGTAGTCTCGGCCGAAATAGTCGGCGTCCCGGGTCACGACGACGTCGCGCTCACCCGCCTGGGCGGAGGCCGCCGATGGCATCGCCACCAGCGCGGCGACGACAGCCAGAGCCCACAGAACAAACCTGTCGAACCTCATGTCGGATCGACTCCCGTACCAGCCTTGCCCCGCCGCATCCTTACGACGAAGTCATGTGGCCGGCTAGCCAGCGGCACCAAAAACATTCGGTGATCGCGCGTCGCGCCGGACCGGCCGAGCCCTCATGGATTTTCGCAAGAACTTCCTGCAAAAACCGGTCTCGGCCTTTCACTCTCCCGGCATCGGCCAACCAGAGGAGAGCCCACAATGATCCGCAACACCATCATCGCCATCGCCACCGTCGTCACCGCCGCCGCCGCCCTGTCCGCCCCGGCGAGCGCCAAGAGCTGGAACAAGCCGCATTACGGCTACGACACCGTCCGCTACGAGAAGGTCTGCCACGTCGAGAAGCGCAAGGTCTTCGCCGGCTACGACGAGTGCGGCAACAAGCTCTGGGTCTGGA
>PACL01000025.1 GCA_002700095.1 Fulvimarina sp.
CCTGCCCATCAGGGCAAAAAAAACGCCGGAAACGAACTCCCCGCTGGATAAAACTTGGGGGCAACGTCAAATCCAGCTGACCGGAACCAGTTATAAGTTCAATGGAGAAAATTGTGTTGGCTGGGGAACCTGGATCCCCGCGTCGCCTGCTTCCTGATCATGAGTCATAATCGGCAGGGGCTACCACTCAACCATCCGGCATCAAGGCGGACCACCGGATCACCCCTCGATAGTGGCCGTTCACCGAAGCGACCCTTCGCCCCTCGGTCACGAGAAACGGCTCGTCGAGGCAGGAGCCGATCCGGCGGCCGGCTCGCCAGACGGCGGCGCGATAGCCGATGCCGCAGGACCACGGCCCTGGGATGCCGCCGTTGTCGATCATCCGGACCGCCTCGATCCCCCCCCTGTCGGACAGGACGAGCCCGGCCTCCGCGCCGGCAAGGACGGGCGTTCCGGCGTGAAGCTCGAGCGTGCCGGCGACGGTGGGGGCCGGCGCCATGGCCTTGACGATCAGTTCGGCCAGGAGCAGCGCGAGGCTTTCGCTCGGTTCGATCCCGTTGTGCAGGATCGCAACCCGGCCCGTTCCGTCGATCGCTTCCCGCATGGCCCCGCCGCGATCGCCGAAGCGGGCGATGAAGGCCGTGTCGGCGGCAAAGATGCCGCCATCGGCCGCGAGGGCGATCAACCCGGCATCGGCGGCAGGATTGTCCCGGACAGCCTGTTCCACTGCAGCACGCGGTGTCGCTCCTGTAGCCATTGCTGCCAGGACCGTCTCGCCCAGCGATTGGTCGTCCCGACCGCGATTGTTCGGAAAACGATGCCCTGTGACGAGACCAACACCCGCCGCAGCCGGCGTGAACTGCGACAGCGGCTCGGGCCGGTTCGGGCCGCTGGACATCAGGACCGCCGATGGCGCTTCCAGCACCGCACGAGATACCCGTTCTTCATCCAGGAGGGCTGTCACGCCGCCATCCTGGATCTCGGCACGGTGGACCCGCCCGTCATGCCCTAGAGCTGCGACGCTGACGAAGCCGCCGATCGCGCCGATGGCAAGCCGTTCGACCGAGCGAAGGGACGACAGAATGGCGCGGCCCGCCGCCGGACCGTGTGCGGCGATGCCTATGGTCACGCGAGAATCCAATGCTCGTCGCCGACGGCGCACCATTCCCCCGCCATGTCGGGGCTCTGCGGCTCGGCCTCCGGCTGCCAATGATGGCGCTCCCCGCGCCGCGCCGGGTCCGGGACCGGGGCCGCGGCGATCAGCGACCGGGTATAGGGGTGGACCGGTCGTTCCAGGACATCGGCTGCGGCGCCGAGTTCGACGATGCGCCCCTTGCGCATGACCGCGACGCGGTGGGCGATGCGGCGGACGACCGCGAGATCGTGGGTGATGAAGAGATAGGCCAGAGCCTCCGCCTCCTGCAATTCGATCATCAGATCGAGAATTTTCGCCTGGACCGACACGTCGAGGGCCGAGGTCGGCTCGTCCGCGACGATGATCCGTGGACTGACGGCAAGCGCCCGGGCGATCGCCACCCTCTGGCGCTGCCCACCGGAGAGTTCGTGCGGCATGCGCCCGGCCATCGAGGCGGAAAGGCCAGCCCGTTCGAGCAAGGCCCTTACCCGCTCGCGGACCTCGCTGCGACTGGCCCCTCCCTCGATGATCATCGGCTCGGCGATCGTCCGGCCGATGGAAAAGCGCGGATCGAGCGAGGCGTAGGGGTCCTGGAAGATCATCTGGATCGCGCGACGCACGCGGCGGAGCCCACGTCCGGATAGACGGGTGATGTCTTCGCCGGCGACGACGACCCGGCCGCCGTCCGGCTTTTCGAGACGCATCGCCAACCGGCCGAGGGTGGACTTTCCCGAACCGCTCTCGCCCACCAGCGCCAGGGTCTCGCCCTCCCGCACGGTAAGGGTCACGCCATCCGCCGCCTTCAGGGGCGCCTGCCTCGAAAAGAAACCGTCGCCGCCAAAGCTGCGGCTGACGTCCTCGAGACGGAGGACTTCCGGACCGAAAGACGTTGTGGTCGTCTCGCGTGTCGGATCATCGAGGGTCGGCACGGCGGCAAGGAGCCTGCGGGTATAGTCGGCTTGCGGCGCGGCGAAGATCGCCTCGCAATCGCCGCGCTCCACCACCTTTCCATCCCGCATCACCACGACGCGGTCGGCCATCTCGGCGACGACGCCCATGTCGTGGGTGATCAGGAGAAGGCTGGTATCGAGGTCGCGCACCATCTCGCGCAGGAGGTCGAGGATCTGCGCCTGGATCGTCACGTCGAGCGCCGTCGTCGGCTCGTCGGCGATCAGCAGCGCGGGCTTCAACGCCATCATCATCGCGATCATCACCCGCTGGCGCATGCCACCGGAGAACTCGTGCGGATATTGCCGAAGCCGCCGCTCGGCATTGTCGATGCCGGTCCGCTCCAGCATGGCGATCGCCCGATTCCGGCTCTCGGCCTTCGACAGCTTCTCGTGGACGATCAGCGCCTCGACGAGCTGCTCGCCGATCGTCAGGACCGGATTGAGCGAGGTCATCGGCTCCTGAAAGATCATGCCGATGCGCGCGCCGCGGACCGAGCGCAGGGCCGCTTCGCCGAACGTCAGGAGATCCTTGCCGCCAAACAGGATCTGGCCCGCTCGCACCCTGCCCCGTTCCGGCAGCAGGCCGACGATCGACAGCGCGGTCATGCTCTTTCCCGAGCCGCTCTCGCCGACCAGCGCGACGATCTCGCCCTTGCCGATGGAAAGGTCCACCCCGTCGACCACCGGCGGAGCAGTCGCCTCGGCGCCGAAGCCGATGGTGAGGTCCGAAATATCGACGAGTGCCATCAGGAACGCTCCTTCGCGCGGGGATCGAGCGCTTCGCGTAGGGCATCGCCGAGGATGTTGAAGGCGAGCACGGTCAGCGCGATGGCGAGGCCCGGATAGAGCATCAGCCAGGGCGCACGGTTGAAGAAGTCCCGGCCCGCCGAGAGCATGGCGCCCCATTCGGGCGTCGGCGGCTGGGCACCGAGCCCCAGAAAGCTCAGGGCCGCGGCCGCAAGGATTGCGTTGGAAAGCCCCAGCGTCGCGATGACGATCATCGTCGGCACGACATTGGGCAGAAGATGCAGGAAGAGCAGCCGCGCATGACCGGCGCCGGCAGCGATCGAGGCCTCGAAATAGGGTTTACCCTCTTCGCTGAGGGCGCTGGCGTAGCAGGTGCGGGCGTAAAACGGCACGCCGGCGATCCCGACTGCGATCATCGCGTTTTCGAGGCTCGGCCCGAGCACCGCGACGAAGGCGAGCGCGATCAGGGTTTCGGTGAAGGAGAAGACGACGTCGGTCGATCGCATCAGCAGCTTTTCGACGAAGCCGCCGGCATAGGCTGCGACGAGCCCGATCAAGGTGCCGATGCTCAGCGAGATGCCGACCGCGATGAGACCGATCTGGAGGGTCAGCCGCGCGCCGTAGACGATGCGCGAGAACATGTCGCGGCCGAACTCGTCCGTTCCCAGAAGATGCGCCAGGGACGGGCTGGTGAGCGGACGGCCGGCGGCCATCTTGATCGGCGAATAGGGCGCGATCTGCTCGGCAAACAGCGCCATGACGACAAGCGCCACGACGATTGCAAGGCCGATCGCCCCGGCCGGCTGTCGCACGAGCCGCAAGACGAAGGGCGTCCGGCTTTGCCGTGCGTCGCGGCCGACAGCCGCTGTATCGGTGGCCTGCGTCACGCTCAGCTCCTCCTGATGCGGGGATCGAGCAGGGCGTAGACGGCGTCGAGGGCGAGCATGACGACGACGACGGTGGTGGCAAAGACAAGGATGAAGCCCTGGATCACCGGATAGTCACGCTGGAAGATCGCCTCCAATGCCAGGCGGCCGATGCCGTTCCAGGCGAAGATGTTCTCGACCACGATCGCCCCGCCCATCATGAAGGCGAACTGCAGCCCCATGACCGTGACCACCGGAACGAGGCCGGCGCGCAGGACGTGACGGCGCAAGACCTTGCCCTTGGGCAGGCCCTTGGCATGAGCGGTGCGGATGAAGTCCTGGCTCATCACGTCGATCATCGCCGACCGGGTCATGCGCGCGACGATGGCGGCATTCGAGAGGCCGAGGGTCAGGGCCGGCAGGACGATGTTGAGCGGCCCGCTGCCGGCCACCGGCAGGATGCCGAGATCGACGGCAAGCCAGAAGAGCAGCAAGAGGCCGAGCCAGAAATGCGGGATGGAGATTCCGGCAATGGCCGTCACCATCAGCACCCCGTCAATGAGCGTGCCGCGCTTGTAGGCGGCGAGGAAGCCGAGCGGCATGCCGATCACGGTTGCGATCACCATGGCGAGGGCGGCCAGCGCCAGCGTGTTGGGGAGACGCTGCATGAGAAGCTGGGCGACGGGCTGCTGCCCGCGGATGGTGACGCCGAGATCGCCCTGGAGAAGCCGTCCGAGGAAGTGGACGTACTGGACCGGGATCGGCTGGTCGAGGCCGAGGCTGGAGCGCATCGCCTCGAGCTGCTCGGGCGTCGTCCCCTGGCTCTGGGCGTACATGATCTCGACCGGATCGCCGGGCACGAGATGGATCAGAAGCGTGACGGCGATGGTGGTGACGAAGATCGTCAGGAGCCCCATCGCCGCTCTCTGGCCGAGAAAGCGCAGCATCGTCCGAGCCTTTTCCTAGAGCGGGATGAGATGAGCTTCGCTCATCATCTCGCTCTATCTCTCTGTCTGCGCATGATCTTTGCCGAAAACCGGTTCCCACTTTTCGGGATCATGCTCTAGACCGCGCAGACCGGGGCGATGGACCGCCCCGGCCTTGCCGTCGGATGAGGGATGACGGACCCGGGAGGTCAGTCCTTGTCGGCGATCTTCACGTCGTTGAAGATCGGATAGACGAAGGGGGCGACCTTGAAGCCCTCGACCTCGGGCCGAACCGCGAAGACCCATTCCCAACCGGGCGTGTAGAGCGGCACGTGGATGGCCTTTTCCAGGAGATAGGCCATGACGTCCTCGACCGCCTTCCGCCGCTCGTCCTGATCGGTCAGGACGCGGGTCTTCTCCAGCATCGCGTCGAGCTCCGGCGAAGTGTAGCCGCGATAGGCGCCGGGCGAGTGCCACAGGGCGTAGAGGATGTCCGGGTCGTACCAGGACCAGGTCATCATATCCATGGAACCCTTGCCCTCGGGATTCTCGTTCTCCTGGCGCACGCGGGCATTCATCGTGCCGATGTCCATCATCTGGATGTCGGCCTTGATCCCGACCTCGGCGAGCTGCGCCTGAAACACCTCGGCGAGCTTGTCGCGCTTGCCGCCGGTCCAGACCAGCAGATTGACCTCGAGCGGCTTGTCCGGGCCATAGCCGAGTTCTCCCAGGAGCTCGGAAGCCTTTGCGGGATCGTATTGCGGCCGGTGCTCGGCGCAGAAGTCCTGGTCGTTGCCGAAGACGCCGCGCGAGATCGGGCACTGTTCGGGCATCGACAGATCGCCATAGACGAGGCCGATCGCCGCTTCCGGATCGGTGGCAAAGGCGACCGCCTGGCGCGCCCTCGCATCGTCGAAGGGCGGCCGGTGCACGGCGAATTCGAAGAACACGTTCTGGCCGGTGTTCTCGGCCGTGACGATGGCAAGGTCGCCGGATTCCTTCAGCATCGCCACGTCGTCAAGCGGCGGCTCGGCGACGTTGATCGCCCCGGTCTTGAGGCCGGCGAGGCGCGCCTGCGGCTCGGGAACCGTGGTGACCAGCAGGCGGTCCTCGTAGGGCGCGCCGGGATTTTCGGCAAGCTTGCCGAAATTCTTGTAGTCCGGGTTCTTCTCGAGAACGATCTGGTCGCCCTTCGTCCAGCTGTCGAGCTTCCACGGGCCGGAGCCGATGGCGACGCTGGTGCCGAAACCATCCTTGTCCGCGTTGGAATCGCAGATGATCGAGGAAAAGCTGTCGGCAAGGAAGGGGATCAGCGCCACGAAGGGCTTTTCGAGGGTGAACTTCACTGTCGTCGGATCGACGACGTCGACCTTTTCGATTGGCCCCCAGCTCGCCTTGGTGACGCTCGGGTTTTTCTCGTCGAAGGCCCGTTCGACGGTGTATTTCACATCGTTGGCGTCAAGCGCAGTTCCATCGTGGCACACGGCCCCGTCATGCAGCTTGAAGGTATATTCGGTGCCGTCCGCGCTGGTTTCGAAGGATTCGGCGAGATTGGGCACCGGCTTGCCGTCGGCGTCCGTCGCCAGCAGCGTGTCGTAGATCAGGCTCCAGACCTGCAGCGACAGGGTGCTGGTCGCGCGGTGAGGATCGAGAGAATCGATATCGCCGTACCGGGCCCAGACGATGTCGCCGGCCGATGCTGGGGCGGATATGGCGGTGCCTGCCACGAGAGCGACGAGAGCGGAACCGAGGCACGTTCGCATGGGCATGGGACATGATCTCCTCAAGGAAGGCAGAAGCCGGGTGAAAGGACATGGCGGATCGACGACAGGGCGCTCTGCGCCTGCCCCGGACGAACTGAACGAAGTGGGACTGGAGACCGACTGGCTTGGCCATCACGCAACGGTTGGCGATCAGGGCCCGTGGCCGTTCGTCTTGGTAGGGATAGTATCGATCGCGCTGGGCGGGTCAACAAAGTTTCAGAAACGACGATATTATTTTCATTTCTGATCGAATTTCTGCAATAATTCGCATGAAAGGAGTCATATCCTGACCGCGCGGGCTCCTGAGAGGACAGCCGAAGAGGGCGTCACAGATCCTCCGTCAGGACCTCGCCCCATTCTTCGTGAATGCGATCGATGAACTGCAGACGGTCGATCGCGTCCTGGCCGATGCGCAACGCCAGCGACGAGCAGAGGAAGCTCAGCAGCGACACCGGCGCGACTACGCTGTCGAAGACGCTGGAGCCTTGCGTCCGGCAGCGCAGGGTGATGGTTGCGGCGTCGATGGCGGCAGGCGTCGACTGATCAGTTATCAGCACCACCCCCGCCCCTGCAGCCTTGGCAGAGCGCATGATCGAGCGCAGCCCGCGCGACTTGCGGCCGACGCCGAGCGCGACGACGACGTCGGTATCCCGGATCGAGGCGAACTCTTCGGGCACGGAAAAGCCGCCGATCGGGATCATCCGGATGTCCGGCTTGACCCGGATCAGCAGCGAGCGCGCGAAATGGGCGAGCGGGTAGTTGTCCCCGAAACCGACGATCCAGAGCTTCTCGCCCCGGGCCAGCAAAGTCGTGGCGGCGTTGAGATCGTCCGAGCGCATCTGCTCTACGGAGCGCACGAGATTTTGCATCTCGGTGGCGAGATGCTGGCTGATATTCGTCGCGACGAAGCGCCGGTCATCCAGCTTCGGACGACCACGGGGCGCCTCGATCGCCTGACGCGCCTCCTTCTGGGCGGTCTTCGAACTCGGATATCCGAGCCGCCTGAAGAAACGCGCCGTCGTCGCCTTCGAGACACTGGCCTTGGCCGAGAGTTCGGAAGCGGTGAGCAGCACCAGCGTATCCGGGTCCTGCAGAAGCAGCTCCGCCAGGCGGCGCTCGCTGCGGGTCAGATCGTCGATCACGTCGAGGATGCGCTGGGACAGAGATTTCATAGAACCCCGCATAAGTTTCAAATCTGAAACTCGCAAGACGCAACTCTCACAAATTACTGCTGCCGTCACCGCGACGAGCCGGCAGTGTCCGCCAGACGTCAGAGCGGCTGCGGCTTTGCCGCCTTCGCGCTTGGCACGATGCTCGCCCCAAATGCCAGCTTGGAGGTGCTTGCCGGTTCGAGGCTGGCGGCTCCCGCCCGGAAGCCCCGCATCGGCGACCGACCCACGGCCGAAGTTTCAGGGTTCCTGTCTCGCGAGTGTCCGAGGACGTCGGTGAACTGGCATGCCGATCGGCGCCGCCCTCGAACCCGCTACGGCTTCACCGACAGGACGATCTTTCCGACATGCCTGCCGTCCTCCATCTCCTGATGGGCGTCGCGGACGTTCTCGAGTGGGTGTACGGAGTTGATCACCGGCACATAGAGGCCGCGCTCGACCAGCGGCCAGACATGCGTCCGGATTTCCCGGGCGAGCCGCCCCTTGTCGGAGATGGAGCGGGGACGCAGCGTACTCCCGCAGATCGTCTGCCGCCGCTTCGCCAGCGTCTGGAAGTCGACGCTGCCGACCGCGCCGCCGAGGAATGACACAACGATCAGGCGGCCGTCATCGGCGAGGCAGCGCAGATTGCGATCCATATAGTCGGCGCAGACGAGGTCGAGAATGGCGTGGACCCCCTCGCCCTTCGTCGCGTTGAGAACGGCTTGGCAGAAATCGTCCTGACGGTAGTCGATGGCGAGATCGGCGCCGATCTCACGAGCCCGCTCCACCTTGTGCTGGCTCCCCGCCGTGGTCGCCACCCAGCAGCCGGCCGCCTTGGCGAGCTGGATCGCCGTCGTGCCGATGCCGCTTGTGCCGCCATGGATCAGCACGCGCTCGCCCATCTTCAGCCGGCCGATGTCGAAGAGATTGGCCCAGACGGTGAAGGTCGTCTCGGGCAGCGCCGCCGCCTCTGTCCAGGAGAGCAGCTCCGGTTTCGGCAGGAGCTGCGGCACGGGCGCGGTGCAGTACTGCGCATAGCCGCCGCCCGCGACCAGCGCGCAGACGTCAGTGCCCATCATCGCGTCGTCGACACCTGACCCGCAGCCGACGATCCGGCCGGCGACCTCGAGCCCGAGGATCTCCGTGACACCCGGCGGCGGCGCATAGTTGCCGGCCCGCTGCTTGGCGTCGGGGCGGTTGATGCCGGCGGCCTCGACCGCGATCAACACTTCGCCGGCCGCCGGCTGCGGCACCGGCACGCTGCGGATTTCCAGCATCTCGGGGCCTCCCGGCCGGGCAGCGAAGGCGGCGGACATTTGCGCTGGGATGGTCATCGTCGATCCTTTCAGGCAGCCGGCTGGCGCACGGTTGAGGCAAGACCGCCATCAACAAGGAGTTCGGTGCCGGTGATGTAGGAGGCGCGGTCGGAAGCGAGGAACAGCGCCGCTTCGGCAACGTCTACGGACGCCCCCATCCGCCCCAGCGGCACCTGCGCGTTGCGAACCGCCAGCGCCTCGTCGATGTTCCTGCCGGCATAGGCCTTCGCCAATGTCGTGCGGATGCGCGGCGTGTCGATCAGCCCGGCGACGATGGTGTTCGCCCGAATGCCGTTCGCCGCGTGCTCCATGGCGAACAGGCGGATGAACTGAATCGCCGCCGCCTTCGTCGCGCCATAGGCAAGATGCGGATAGCCGACATGGCGGATGCCGGCGATGGATGACGTGGCGAGGACGACGCCCCTGCCCTGGCGCGTCATCACCGGCACCACGGCCTGCGAGGCGACATGCAGCGAGGTCAGATTGGCATCGGCGATCCGTCGCCATTCCGCCGGCGACGTTTCGCCCGAAGGCCCGGCCCGGCCGAGCCCGACATTGCAATGAAGGATGTCGATCCGGCCATGTCGTTCCGCCGTCTTTTCGATAAACGCTTCGAGCGCGGTATCGTCGAGGACGTCGACCGAGGCCGCTTCGGCGGTGCCGCCGGCCCCGCGGCAGACCCGCGCCGTCTCCTCGGCAGCAGCAAGGTCACGGTCGGCGGCGACGACCGTGGCACCAGCTCGGCAAAAAGCGAGGCAGATCGCCTTGCCGATGCCGATCCCCTCGCCGAGCGAGCCTGCGCCGAGCACGAGCGCGACGCGGCCCTGGAGTTCTCTCTTCATGGCTTTCTCCCGATCGGTCATGCTGCCGCCGCCCGTTCTCGCGCGGCCCTGGCCGACTGGAACTCCTTGCGCAGGCCGATGAACAGGGAGAGCGCGGTGGCGGCGATGAAGAACCAACAGATCGGGCTGCGCACGAAGACCGAGGCATCGTTGGCGATGAGATAGGAGCGCCTGAGATTGTCCTCGAACAGCGGCCCGAGAATGAAGCCGATCAGAAGCGGCGGCGTCGACATGCCGATCCGCGCCATGAGGAAGCCGAGAATGCCGAAGCACAGCATGATGAGGACGTCGAACATCTGGTTCTGGACGGCATAGCTCCCGAAGACGCAGAACATCAGAACCAGCGGGATCAGGATGTGCCGGGGCACGTCGGTGATCCTGGCGAAGTAGCGGATGGCGAAGAGGCCGCTGCCGAACAGGAAGATCGAGGCGACGATCATGCCGCAGAACAGCGCATAGATCAGGTCGATGTTATCCTGGAACATCAGCGGCCCGGGCGTCAGCCCCTGCAGCATGAAGGCGCCGAGGATGACCGCCGTGACGACGTCGCCGGGGATGCCGAGCGCGAGCAGCGGAATGAGCGTCGCGCCGGCGACGCCGTTGTTGCCGGATTCGGCGGCGGCGACGCCCTTGATCTCTCCCCGTCCGAAAGTCTCCGGGGTCTTCGAGTTCCGGCGTGCCTCGCCATAGGAGAGGAACGAAGCCGCTGTCGCGCCGATGCCCGGCACCGAACCGAGGGCGACGCCGATGAAGCTGCCGCGCACGATCGTCGGCAGGCAGCGCTTGAACTCGGCCCAGGACACCCGCGATTTGTCGCTTGAGGAGACGTTCAGCGGGCTGGCGCGCTGGACGTAGAACTCGACGACTTCTGGAATGGCGAAGAGGCCGATGAGCAGCGGGATGTAGCTGATGCCGCCCATCAGGTTGAAGTTGTCGAAGGTCAGGCGCTGGGTGCCGTAGACGAGATCGAGGCCGACAGTGGAGAGCAGGACGCCGAGCAGGCCGGAGATAATGCCCTTGGTCAGCGAGGAGCCGGAGATCGAGATGACGATCGTCAGCGAGAAGGCGATCAGCCAGAAATACTCCGGGGGGCCGAATTCCAGCGCGAAGCTGGCGATGGTGCCGGCCAGGAAGATCAGCGCCAGATTGGAGATGACGTCGGCGATGCAGGACGCGTAGAGCGCCATCTGCAGCGCCTTGCCGGCCTCGCCCCGGCGGGCCATCGGATAGCCGTCGAGGGTGGTGCAGGCGGCGGCCGGCGTCCCTGGCGCGCGGATGAGGATCGCCGAGATCGAGCCCCCGAAGATGCCGCCCTTATAGATGCCGACGAGGAGGAGAATGCCGGTCACCGGCGGCAGCGAGAACGTGAACGGCAGGGCCAGCGCCACCGCCATCGTCGCGGTCAGGCCGGGGATCGAGCCGATGACGACGCCGATCATCACCCCTATGCCGATGGCGACAAAGTTCTGCAGCGTGAAGAACAGCGAGAGGCCGAGGCCGATATTCTCCATCATAGCGCGATCAGCTCCTCGAGCGGCCCTTCGGGCAGCGGCACCTGCGCAACCTGGGTGAAGAACAGCCAGACAAAGAGGGGAACGAGGATGGCGACGGCCACGCCCGTCATCCACGAACGCTCCCCGCCGATCACCAGGAGCACCGCCATGGCGAAGATGGCGACGGGCAACGTACCGAAGCTTTCGGGAAGCCAGCAGAAGGCGGCCAGGATCACAAGGACGAGGAGCGCTTTCCAGAACCAGCCGCTCGCCGGATCAAATCCCTCACCGTCCTCTTTCGGCACCCCCTGGCCGAACAACGCCTGGGCGGCGCAGACAAGGCCAAGGAGCCCGATCAGGCCAGTCAGGACATAAGGCAGGAAGGCCGGCGACAGCGGCGCGGCCTTGACGCTTGCCGGCACCGAGATGAAGGCGGGAATGACGACAAGGGCAAACACCAGCGAGACGGCCGCGGTGGCCAGCCCGAAGACGACGTCGCGCATGCTTCGCCGCGCCACCGGGGCTCCGCCCGCCTCGACAGATGTATCCGACATCGGGATGTCTCCACGCACGAACGAGAGAGCCGAGGCGCTGCCCAGGCAGCGCCTCGCGAACGACGTTACTCGACGCGCACGCCGGCGTCGGCGACGACCTTTGCCCACTTATCGAGCTCGGCGTCGATGAACTCCTCGAACTTCTCGGGCGATCCGCCGACGACCGTCGCGCCGTTGTTCATGGCGTAACTCTGGAACGTCTCGCCGGAGATCACCTCGTTCACCGAAGCGTTGACCTTTTCGATGATCGCCGCGTCCGTCCCGGCCGGAGCCAGAAGCCCGAACCAGGACTTCGCCTCGAAGCCCTCAAGCTCCGCAATGCCGCTTTCGCCAAGCGTTGGGACGTCGGGTAGCGAGGGGTCGCGCTCGGCCGACGTCACCGCCAGGGCCCGGATCGTGCCGGCCTTGATCTGCGGCATTGCCGAGGGAAGATTGTCGAACATCACGTCGATATTGCCGGAGACCAGGGCGGGAACCGCCTCGCCGCTGCCGCGATAGGGTACGTGGGTCATGTCGAGGCCGGTGCGTGCCTTGAACATCTCGCCGGACAGATGGATCGAGCTGCCGGTGCCCGACGAGCCGAAGCTGACGTTCTTGCCCTTCGCCTGATCCATGAACTCCTGCACGGTAGTGGCTTTGGAGGCTTCAGGCACGACCATCACGTTCGGGATTTCGGTGATCCAGACGATCGGCTCGAAGTCCTCCTTCGCCTTGTACTGGAGATTGGCATAGACGGCCGGCGCGATGCCGTGGGACGACACCTGCCCCATGAAAAGCGTGTAGCCGTCGGGGCGGGCGCGTGCCGCCTGGGCAGTGCCGAGGGTGGCGCCGGCACCTGGGCGATTCTCGACCGTGACGGTCTCGCCCCACTTTTCCGTGAGCCCCTGTGCGACCTGGCGTGCCAGAACGTCCGTGGCGCCGCCGGCGCTGTAGGGGACGATGATCGTCACGCGTTTGGTGGGATAGTCGTCGGCCTGTGCACTGGCTTGTGATGCCAATCCGAGCCCGGTTGCGAACACTGTCGCCGCGGCGAGCAGTCTACCGAATGTCTTCATCGTCTTTCCTCCCAGTTTGACGAATTGCCTGCTTTTGGATCAGACCGATCCGATGGTCATGCCTCCGCAGACGTAGAGAACCTGACCTGTGACGAAGCCCGAGCGGTCCGACGCGAAGAAAGAGATGGCGTCGGCGATGTCGTCGGGCGTTCCGAGCCGTTCGACCGGCACCTTGGCGATGATCGCCGCAGTTCGAGGGTCGTCGGGCGGATTGACCTCGTCGAAGAGCGATGTGCGGATCGGCCCCGGCCCTACGGCATTCACCGTGATGCCATGCCGGCCGAGTTCCAGCGCCCAGGTCTTGGTCATGCCGTGCATGCCGGCCTTGCTGGCGGCATAGGCCGTGCGCTTCTCCTTGCCGAGGGCCACCCGGCTCGAAATGTTCACCACCCGGCCGATGCCAGCCGCCTTCATCGCCGGCAGCACCTTCTGCAGGCAGATCAGCGGGGCCTTGACGTTGACGGCGGCCACCGCGTCGATCGAGGCGGGGGCGGTCTCCTCGACACTTGCCGGCGCGACGATCCCGGCATTGTTGACGAGCCGGGTGATGGCCCGTCGCCGAACGAGATCGTCGAGCGCTGCCGACAGGACGGCCACATCCGAAAGATCGACCTCGATGAATTCGACGAGGCTGTCGTGATCCGGCTCGACCCGGTCGAGCACCACCACATCGAAACCGTCGGCGGTCAGCCGCCTGGCAATGGAGGCGCCGATGTTGCGGGCGCCGCCTGTGACGAGGGCCGTCGCCGTCATCGCGCTCCCCCCTCGCCGTCGTCCGCCTCGTAGGGGATCGCGTCGTCGACCAATTGCCAGATGAACCGCCCGCTCGGGCGGCGCTGCTCCTCGGCGATGTGGGCGATCAGGCCAGCGGTGCGGCCGAGCACGCTGAAGCCGCGCATCAGCTCCACCGGAATGCCCATCTCGCCGAGCAGCGCAGCCGTCGCGCCGGTCGCGTTGATCGTGGTCGGCTTGCCGCGCTTCTCGTCGAGAGCGCGCGACAGGAGACGCAGCGCCGCGCAATGTTCGCCGTCGAGGCCGTTCTCCCCGGCGATTTCCAGGAGCCGCACGGCGCGGGGATCGATCGGCTTGTGCAGGTGATGGCCGAAGCCTGGTAACGGCGCCTTGCGGGCACGATGATCGTCGACGATGTCGGCTGCGAGCGCCTCCCGGTCCTGCGGGGCCGCCTTCACGATGCGGTCGAGCAGCCGCGCATTGTTCTCCACCGTGCCGACGAAGCTCGAGCCGACGGCCAGAAGCCCAGCTGCCACGGCGCCCTGCAGGTTCTCCGGCGCGCTCATGTAGATGGAGCGAGTGGCGATGGCGCTCGGGGTGAAGCCATGCTCCATCATGGTGATGAGCACCGCGTTGAGAACGTTGCGCTCGCCTTCGGAGATCTCCCGGCCGAGCATGTGCCACACGGCGACCGAGACGAAATCGGCGTTCCTGCCGGGGGCGAGGATGTCCTTCACGAGGTTGCGGTCACGGTAGTAGACGTCGGTCTCGGTGTAGCGCGACAGCGCGGTGGTGGGCGTCTGGCTCATACCGTTTCCTTCGTTCTTCTGCGTGCTTCGAAATCGTCGACCAGGGTCTGCTTCTGCAGTTTGCCGTAAGCGTTGCGGGGAAGCTGCTCGTAGACGACGACCTCCTTGGGTGCCTTCACCGAGCCGAGCCTGTCCTTGACGTGGCGGATGATCGCGTCCGGATCGGCCGTGCGGCCGGGCTTCAGCTCGACCGCCGCAAGGACCGCCTCGCCCCACTTGTCGTCGGGCACGCCGAAGACCGCGCAGTCGGCAACGGCATCGTGCTCGGCGATCACCGGCTCGACGTCCGAAGGGTAGACGTTGAAGCCGCCGGTGATCACCACGTCTTTGGAACGCCCCTTGATGAACAGGAAGCCTTCCTCGTCGAAGGAGCCGAGATCGCCGGTGTGCAGCCATCCATCACGGATAGTCTCGGCGGTCTTTTCGGGCTGGCGCCAATAGCCGGTCATCACCAGATCGCCGCGGATGACGATCTCGCCGATCTCGCCGGCCGGCAGCTCGCTGCCGTCACCGTCGACGACGGCGACCCGCGTCAGGAAGGTCTCGCGGCCGACGGAGGCGCGCTTGTCCTCGCGCCGGAGGTCGTCCGCCGAGATCATGGTGGCGATCTGCGGGGCTTCCGTCTGGCCGTAGGTCGATGCGACGACCGGGCCGAAGATTTTCTGCGCGCGTTCGATCTCCTCACTGCGCATCGGCGCCGAGCCGTAAACGAGGTTGCGCAGGGTCTCGAAACGCATGGCTTCGACGCCGGGCTCCTGCATCATCATGTAGATCATCGTCGGCGGGACGAATGTGGTGGCGATGCGGTTGTTCGCGAGTTGCGCCAGCACCTCGGCCGGCCGTGGCCGGTCGGTCAGGACGATGGTCCCGCCGGTGCCGAGGGTCGGCAGGATGTAGGTCGAGGTGCCGTGGGTGATCGGCGCGGCCGCCAGATAGCGGTCCCCTTCCCGCAGATTCCAGGAGACGATCTGGGTGGCGATGTTGGTGTTCCAGGATCGATAGGGCTGCATCACGCCTTTCGGGATGCCCGTCGAACCGCCGGTGAACTTGATCGCCTGCGTGCCATCGAGCGGCAAGGGATGGAAGGCGGGCCGCTTGCCGGCATGGCGTTCGAGTAGCCCGGAGACGGTCCCCTCGTCCCGATCCGGCGACGTCGTGACGATCCTCGCCGAGCCCTGCGAGACCAGCTCGCGGACCTCCGGATCGACCACCACGACGGTCATGCCGGTGAAGTCGACGGCCCGGCCGATCTCCTCGCTCTTGTTCTTCGGATAGAGCGGCACCCAGACCTTGCCGGCGGCGAGCGTGCCCAGCCAGGCGATCAGGTGTTCGACATGGTTGAAGCAGCAGATCCCGACCCGCGAACCGGGTTCGGGATCGATCTCCTGAAGGGCCGCGGCGAAGGCCGAGGCCGAGGCATGGAGCTGGCGGTAGCTCAAGGATGCGCCCGGCGCTTCGACAGCGGTGGCATCGGGAGTCGCCCGGGCCTGGCGATGAAAGAGATCGATCGGAAACATCAGGTCTTCCTGCCGGTGGTGAAGCCGGCGCGTTCGGCAATGGTGAGCATCGTGGCGACGACCGCCGTCTTCTGCTTCGACAGGCGCGACTGGACGTTCGTCACCGACAGGGCGGCCATCGCCCGGTCGCCGTCGAACAGGGGGATGCCAATGGCGGCGATATCGGGAATGATGATCGCGTCGTTCACGACGTAGCCGTCGGCGGGATAGCGGGCGATCGCGGCGCGGACGATCTCGGCGGTCAGATCGCCGTATTTGCGATAGCGTTCGCGCTCGCGTTCGATCGTCTGTTCGCGCTCCTCGTCCGGCATGACGGCAAGCAGAGCAAGACTCGCCGCGCCGGCCCCGAGCGGGCGCCGCGAGCCGACCTCGAGGGTGTTGATGTGGATGTCGGTGTCGCCGCCGATGACGTCGATGCACAGGGATTCGCCGCGCGACGGGACGGACAGGCAGACGATGCCCCCGACGTCCTGCTGGACAGCCCGGAGCGAGCAGCGCATGCGCCTGCGAAGCTCAACGAAAGCGACGTTCTCGCCGGCCCTGCCGACGATCTCATAGGGCATGATGCCGAGGTGATAGCGCTTGGAATAGGGATCGAAGCTGACGAAGCCGGCCTCCGTGAGCGTTGCGAGCAGCCGGTGGGCGGTCGCCACATGCATGCCGGCGCGGCGCGCGGCAGCGCTCAAGACCATGACGTCGGCGCCGCGCTCGGCAATGACGGTCAACAGGTCGAGACCTTTGGCCAAAGATGTCCTGGCGCCCGCAACGGCGGGCGTGGGCTGCTTGACAGCACTCACGCGATATTCCTCCCGGCGACCTCCTCAAATCGCCGATACGAGGGTGAACGAGGAAGCGCTTTCGGTAAAGCCGACATTCTCGAAGAGCGGGAGAAGCTTTTCGCCTGTCGATAAGGATTCCGCCCCCGCGTTTCGCCGGGCAACCGCCATTGCGGGACGCGTGCGAACAAAACGGCGTCGGGACCGCCGGATCGCGACGATCGGCATGCGGCGCCGCCTCCGCCATGGTGATCAGACCGATGTAGCTCGGCGCCTCTGAATTCTCGAAGGCGAGATTGGCGAAGCTGTTCTGCGGCACCTCGTCCCCCGCGATGACATGGCCGAGAATATGTCGCCGCGCCGCGGCGCTGGATCACCGCAGGCCAAGAGGAGCCCAAGTGGAGTTAGCTCATAGCGGCGACGATGATGAGCTGCCCGGTACAGTCGCGGTTCGAAAGACGAGGTCGGGCCGTGCCCTTCGATCCGTCGCCGACGTGCCCCCGCCGACGCATGCTCACCACAAGAACAGCATTCGATCAGCGGTCCTCCTGGTCGACCCACACCGCCGCGCTGGAGCGCCAGTTCGCCAACGTGCGGGATCGTGGTGAACAAGACCCGATGGGCCCGCTCGGCTGTTCAATCAGCACGGGGTCCGGCGTGGTGCTGAACGAATTGAAGCGGCATCCGCTCTCGTCGATCGCGGTCTTCGACGGCGTCATGGTCGGCCGGGCTGGGCCGAGCTCAACCGACTTATCCACAGAGCGATAGCCTTCGAAACTGTGCTACACTGGGAGCAGTGGGCGATTTTCTAAATGATTGAATTGGTAGAGATAAACATGTTGGCTGGGGAACCTGGATTCCCAGCCCACTTTTCAACCGCCTGAATTATTTGCGTTTCATCAGACAACTTCGCCCCAAGTGGACCAGCGCGGTGGACCCGTCAAGGCCAGCCCGCTGAGCTGCTACCCGAGGATCTGGCAGGTCGTTCCAGCAAAGGGACTAAACCTCCCCGGATAACGAGGCAGCGCCTGTGTAAACAGATGCATCGGATGCCCCACACCTTCGTCCAGATTGGCCCCTTCAAGTCTGTAGAATACTCTCAGCTTTACAGGTTTTCCGATGTCTTCGTGGAAAGCCTTTGGGCGCCGCGGCATGCACATGGGATGTTTGGTGACACCCTTGGGTGCGCTGGCTCAGCCGCATCATTTCTGGGGAGCCGATGACCACTCGCATTCAAGCCCTCTCCCTTTCAGCGGCCGCATTTATCAGCCTCGCCGCCTCCGCCGCATGGTCGCAGGAAAGTGCCAGCGAGATCGACGATCTTCGTTCCGAAGCAAAGGAGAGTTTCGGGATCATTCCGGCGAAACCACCTGAACTCTCCGATAACCCCGCGACGCCAGCGAAGCTTGAGCTTGGCAAGATGCTGTGGTTCGAGACGCGGCTTTCCAAGAGCGGCGTCATCAGTTGCAATTCCTGCCACGAACTCGCGGCCGGCGGCACCGACAACATCCAGACTTCTCTCGGCCACGGCTGGCAGAAAGGCCCACGCAATTCGCCGACGGTCTTCAACTCCGTCTTCAATACCGCACAGTTCTGGGATGGCCGCGCGGTCGATTTGCGGGCGCAGGCGGCCGGCCCCATCCAGGCTGCGGTCGAGATGGACTCGACGCAGGACTTCGTTGTCGCCGTTCTGTCCAGCATACCGGACTATCGCGAACGCTTCGCCAAAGCCTTTCCCGGCGAGGCGACGCCGCTGACCTTCGAGAACGTCACGAAGGCCATCGAGGTCTTCGAAGCGACGCTGATTACCCCGAATTCGCCCTTCGACCGCTTTCTTGCCGGCGACGACACCGCGCTCTCCGCCGCACAGCGCAGAGGATTGCGGGCGTTCATGGACGCAGGATGCGGTGGCTGCCACAGCGGCAGCAACTTCGGCGGCCAGGACTACTTCCCCTTCGGCGTGGTGGAGCGTCCGGGCAGCGACATCCTCCCGCCCGACGACAAGGGCCGGTTCGCCGTCACCCATACGGCCAGCGACGAATACGTCTTCCGCGCCCCACCGCTCAGGAACGTCAGGCTGACAGCCCCCTACTTCCATTCGGGTCGGGTCTGGGACCTGACACAGGCGGTGCAGATCATGGGAACCTCGCAGCTCGGCAGCGAGATCGGCGCCGATGATGCACAAGCGATCGTCGACTTTCTCGGCAGTCTCGACGGCGATCGGCCGACGATCGTCCTGCCGGCTCTGCCCCCAAGCACGGCCGAAACGCCTCGCCCCAGCGCGGCGATCCTGCCGACACCGGCACAGTAGCCCGCAAGATCCGCAACGGCCGGTCCGGTCGCTCGCCCTGCCGCGGCGATGCGGCGGAGCAGGCGCGTGCCATCACACCGACCAACAGGATGATCTTATGACCGACACTTCCCTCCCACGAGGCACCGCCCTCGTCACCGGCGCATCGAGCGGCATCGGCCAGGTCTATGCCGAGAGGCTCGCCAGGCGCGGCCACGACCTGATCCTCGTTGCCCGCAATATCGGCAGGCTCGAAGCCGTCGCCGGTGCCATCCGGCAAGAGAGCGGGCAGAACGTCTCCGTCATCGCCGCCGATCTTGGTGCCAGAAGCGACCTCGCCCGCGTCGAGGCGGTTCTGCACGACGATCCCGCCATCACCATGCTGGTCAACAACGCCGGCTTCGGATCGGTGGTGCCGCTGCTCCAGGCCGACGTCGAGGCGATGCAGGCCATGATCGACGTGAATGTGACCGCCCTGACACGCCTCGCCTATGCCGCCGCACCCGGCTTCGTTGCCCGCGGCCGTGGCGCCATCATCAACATCTCGTCCATCGCCGCCATTGCGCCGGAGCTTCTCAACGGCGTCTATGGCGGCTCGAAGGCATATGTCCTCGCCTTTACCCAGTCGCTCCAGCACGAGCTTTCCGAACGCGGCGTCAGGGTACAGGCGGTCCTTCCGGGCGCTACCGCGACGGAGTTCTGGGGCATCGCCGGAATGGAGCATTCCAACATGCCTGCCGAGTGGGTCATGTCGAGCGCCGATCTCGTGGACGCGGCCCTAGTCGGCTTCGACCGCGGCGAACTCGTCACCATGCCATCCTTGCAGGACGAAGCGCAGTTGCAGGACTTCGAGGCGGCGCGACGCGCCATGAGCGGCCATCTGTCGAACGCGCGCATCGCGCTCCGATATCGTAAGGGCACTCTCACCGCCTGAACGACGGCCTCGAACCGGCCGGCGTCAGATCATTTTGACGCCGGCGACGACTTTTGCGCGGACACATGCTCCGGCGGCTTCACACTACCGTACCGTTCGCCTCTTCAGGCCAAGACCCGGAGGATGGGGCCTCTTCTGGAAGGACTACACATGCAAAAGCGCGGGCCACCATGGTGCCCCGCGCTCAAACGTTTGTTGATGCGGATATGCGATCGTGCCGTGGCTACTGAGCGACCTTCCCGTCCGCGCCGTACTGCTTCAGATAGGCAATGACGTTGGCGATGTCCTTGTCGGTCGAAAGCCCCGCGAAGGTCATCTTGGTGCCCGGGACCTTTGCCTTCGGCTTCTTCAGGAAGTCATGCAACGCCGCCTCGTCCCAGACGGCTCCCGACGTCTGCAACGCGTCGGAGTATTTATAGCCTGAGACAGAGCCGGCTTTCGCCCCGACGATGCCGTTAAGTTCCGGCCCGATCACATTGCGGGCCGTCTCGCCCACCTGATGGCAGGAACGGCAGCGGTTGAAGACAGTCTTGCCGGCGGCGGGATCGCCGGCGTCCTGGGCCTTGACCGGCGCGCTGAAACCGAGAAGCGCGACGGTAAGGACCAGCAACGAGGCGGACGAGCGGCGCGATACCGCGCCGCCGGATTTGGGCGATGGCCAGGCGACGCCGCAGGCCTGCGCTCGCAATCGCCGACGAAGAAAGGCTCGGGTGGTTCCCATGGTCATGCTCCGGTGAGTGACGTGTTGGCGAGAGGCAAACTGCGCACCCGCTTTCCGGTGAGCGCGGCGACGGCGTTGACGACGGCCGGCGGCACGCCCGGAAGCCCTGGCTCGCCGACGCCGCCCATCGGCGCGCCGCTCTCGACGATCTCGACAAGCACCTTCGGCATCATCTCGCGTGTCAGGATCTGGTAGGTATCGTAGTTCTGGTCCCGCCTGACGCCCTTGCCGTAGACGACCTGTTCGACGAGCGCGGCGGACAGTCCGAGCGCTGCCGCCGACTGGACCTGCGCCTTCACGATCGCCGGATTGACGATGCTGCCGGGATCGAAGGCGATCCAGAGATTGTGGACCCTGACGCCGTCGCCATCGAGCGACACCTCGGCGATCGTCGCGGTTTCCGATCCAAAGGGTGAGGCAAGCGCCACACCCCTCGCCCGCTTCCCGCCTTCGGCTTCATAGGGTCCGCGCTTCCAGCCGCCGGAGAGCTTCGCCACGGTTTCGAGCAGCGTCTTGTGGCGCTGGCTCTTCTCCACCAGCTTCATGCGGTATTCGAACGGATCGTGCCCGCCAGCGAGCGCCACCTCGTCGAGAAAGCCTTCGTAGAAGAAGTCGTTCATCGAGTGGCCCACCGAGCGCCAGAAGGCGATGTTCACCGGATGGGCGAGCTTGACGTATTCCATCCGCCGGTTGGGAATGGCGTAGGGCTTCTCGACGATGCCTTCGACGGCCGAACTGTCGACCGGGCCGACGCCGAAATAGCGGCCGAGGGGGCCCTCCCCGACGGTGCGGGCGGTGATCGCCGTGACGTTTCCATCAGCGTCGAGCGCAGCCCGAAAGCTCGTATGGCTGAGCGGACGCAGCGCATCGTTGAGGAACTCCTCCTCGCGCGACCAGACGACCTTGACCGGCCTGCCTGTCGCCTTGGCGAGGAGGATCGCCTGCGGGAACGGATTGGCCGGGCCGTAGACGAAGTGACGGCCGAAGAAGCCGCCGAGGATCGGCGAATGAATGCGCACCTGTTCGGGCTTCAGGCCGGCCGTGTCGGCCGCGACCTTCTGGAAGAGCTCCGGCATCTGGTTGGGTAGCCAGACGTCGAGGCTTCCGTCGGCGGCGAACTGCGCCAACGCCGAGGGCGGTTCCATCTGCGCGTGGGAGAGATAGGGCGCGTGGTAGTCGGCCTCGATCACCTTCGCGGCGTTCTTCATCGCGGTGTCCGCGTCGCCCTCCTCCTCGGCGGACAAGCCTTTGGCCGTGTTCGACCGGAGTCCCTCCAGCATCGCGTCCGACGAGAAGTCGGCGGCGATCGTGTCGAGGCCGGTCGGCTTCGGCTCGCTCCATGTGACGTCGAGCGCCTCCACCGCTTTTCGCGCGCGCCACCAGCTGTTGGCCGTGACGGCCACCGCGCCCGGCAGCTTGTGCACCTGATGGACGCCCGGCATCGCCTTCGCCTCGGCCTCGTTGGCGATCGACTGCGGCTCGGTGCCGAAGAACGGCGCGTGGACGACGGCGGCAAACAGCATGCCGTCGACGTGCTGGTCGATCGAATACCGCGCCCTGCCCGTCGACTTGTCGCGGACGTCCAGCCGGGGGAACGGCTTGCGGATATAGCGGAAGGATTTTTCATCGCGCAGCGGGACGTTCTCGGCGGGCTTCAGCTGGAAGGCTTCCGCCGCAAGCTCGCCATAAGTGAGTTTCCGCCCCGACGCGGCATGGATCACCACGCCATCCTCGGTCGAAAGCTCCTCCACCTGCACCTTCAGCCGCGCGGCGCCAGCCCGCAGGAACATGTCGCGGGCGGTCGCGCCGAGCTGGCGCATCACCGGATAGCTCGAGCGGGTGGAATAGCTGCCGCCGGTCATACGGATGCCGTTGACCAGCGCGTAGTCCGGCCCGGGAGGCGCGCATTCGACGACGAAGCGCGCCGGATCGACGTCGAGTTCCTCGCCGACGGTCTGGGCCATGCCCGTGGAGATCCCCTGGCCGCCCTCAACGAAGGGGCTGAGCAGCTTGATCGAGTTGTCTGGATGGATTTCGAGGAATGCCGACACCTTGGTGCCTGGCTTGGCGGCGATCGCCGCCGGTCCTTCCGCAGCACCCTGAGCCTGAGCAAAGCCCTTGCGCATCGGCAGCACCGCGCCGAGCACGAAAACGCCGGCACTTGCGCCCAGGAAGCTGCGACGCGACAGCGTCGTCGCGCCATTTTCGATCGAACGAGTGTCCATGAAAACCTCCTCAGCCCGCGGCCTTGCGGATGGCATCCGCGATCATGTTGTAGGTGCCGCAACGGCAGAGATTGGTCATCGCTGCGGCGATGTCGTCATCCGTCGGCTGAGGGGTCTCCTTCAGAAGCGCGGTCGCGGCCATGACCTGGCCGGACTGGCAGTAGCCACATTGCGGCACCTGTAGGTCGACCCAGGCCTCGACGACGCGCCGGCCGACGTCGTCTTCCTCGATCGCGTCAATCGTCTGGATCTTCGCTCCGCCGATGCTGTCGATCGGCAACTGGCAGGAGCGGACGGCCTGGCCGTCCATCATCACGGTACAGGCACCGCAGGCGGCGATGCCGCAGCCGTATTTCGTGCCCGTCATGCCCAGCGTGTCACGAAGGACGAAGAGAAGCGGCGTGTCCGGCTCGACATCGACGCGCCGCCGGCCGCCATTGATGGTGACTTCGATCATCTTGCCTGTCCTCGATCGGTTGCGAAGCTTCGAAGACGGCGAGCGCAGCCACATGAGACTGCGGCACGCGCCATCGAGCCTCAAAGATCGCGCCTGGAGCGGTGCAGGAAAATTGGATCGGAGTATGCTGGACGACCGACCGAAGTATGGGGCTGGAGACAGGACCGCAATCACGGCGATGGATCGCTGCAGGCTGTCCTTGCGCCGTTGTTCTCAGCCGCGGCGGATGGGAAACGGCACGGTCAGCGATCGCCTTCGGGAAGATCCGGATAGGTCGCACCAAGGCGGTCCGGCAACGGAGACGGCGTCAGCCCCTGGTGATCGACACGATATTTCTCGCCCCAGATCCAAAGGCTGTTGAGGATCGGCGACAGCGTCTGCGCAAGCGGCGTCGCCTCGTATTCGACGCGCGGAGGAACTTCCGGGAAGACGTGGCGGGTCACCAGCCCGTCCTCCTCGAGCTCGCGTAGCTGGCGTGTCAGCATGCGTTGCGTCGCCCGCGGAATGCGCCGCGCCAGCTCCATGTAGCGAAGCCGCCCCCGCAACAGATGGTACAGCATGTTCGGCTTCCAGGCGCCCGACATCACCGCGAGCGTCAGTTCGGCAGGGCAGCCGCTCTTCGGGTTGAGATGCTTCGGACGCATCGACGGGTGGGCTCCTGAATACGCACAAGGTTGATCGTATTGGACGAGAATGTGCCGTCTTCCGAGTACCATCATAATCGCTTATGGCAAATCCCATGCTGCCACCTGCTCCTGCAGGCGTCCCGACGCTCGTCAGCGGCCCTCGGGATGATCCGGATCCGAAGCGGAGTGACGGACGGCGTTCGACTGACCAACGAGATGTCTCTGAAAACGGATGATTTCGACGTCCCATCGAACATGACCAGAACCAATGCATAGAGAGAGCAGCTGGAACCAGAGGGAAAGATGGGCGACAAGCATCTGACGGTCATGTCCCGCAGAGCAGAGCTGATCGGCGCCTCGCTCGCCCTCGCGCTTCTGGTGGCTTCCCTTGCCGGCATTGCCGAACTCAACTCCGCTCTTTTGTTGTTCCTCTCCCTCTCGACCGTGTCCACCGCAGCTTTCGTATTCGCCAGGACGCAGGGCATGCTCGCGCCGATCGTGTTCGGCTGCCTTGGTCTTGCGATTCTCGTCTCAGCGCATGTCAGTGGCCTGATCGCCTCGGCCGAACAGGCTGCAGTCCTCACGCTTGGAGGCGTCGCCTTCGGCGTTGCAGGTGCGGTGCTGGTCGGCGGCCAGATGTTGCGACAGGCCAGCAAAGATCTGGAAGCAAGCCGGGCGGAACTTTCGAATTTCATGGACTCGCCGCACATCCTCTGGAGAGCGACCCCCGACGCAAAGGTCGACCTCTACAACAGGCGCTACTCCGAGCTTGTCGGCAGACAGCACGCGGACGCGATCTCCGCGGAAGACTGGCTTGCGGATTTCCATCCAGCTGACGGCAGCGTCGCGATCGCCGAGATCCGTGCCGCAATGGAAGGGACACTACCCTTCCAGACGAAGATGCGGCTCCGTCACGCCGACGGCAGCTATCGCTGGATGTCACTGACGGGCAATCCGACCTTCGACGCGGCCGGCGAGCTTCGTGCCTATTACGGCTCTACCGTGGATATCCACGACGAGGTCACGGCCCGTGAGGAAGCCCAGTGCCTGCGGGAGGAACTGGAGAAGAGCCAGGCCGAGCTCATCAACTTCGTCGACTCGGTGCCGCAGATCCTGTGGCGTTGTTCGATCGACGCCAAGGTCGACTTCTACAACAAACGCTTCACGGAAGTTCTCGGCCGCGACTGGCGCAAGGTCATCGAGCGCCAGGACTGGATTGAGGATTTTCATCCCGATGACCGTGGCTGGTACCTTGAGCGCGTCCGCGAAACCTTCGCCGCAGGCGTGGAGCTGAAGGCCACCGTCAGGTTGCGGCAGGCGGACGGCAGCTATCGGTGGACTGCCCTCATCGGCCGTCCGTTGCTCGACGCCGACGGCAAGGCGATCCGCTATTATGGCGGCACCACCGACATCCACGACGAGGTGATGGCCCGCGAAGAACTCCAGGCGACGCGGGCAGCGCTCGAGGCAAGCCGCGCGGAGGTCGAGTTCTTTGCCAATTCGGTGCCGCACATCCTGTGGCGGGCAAATGCCAGGGGCGAGATCCTGTCCTTCAATGCCCGCGTTCGAGAGGTCACCGGCATCGACGGCAACTGTCTGCGGGAGGGGCGGCGGTATCTCGAGATCATTCATCCGAAGGACAGGGACGCCTTTTGCGAAGCCGTGGATGTGGCCGTGACGAACCAGACGCAGGCCAGCGTCCAGGCGCGCGTCCGACAGCATGACGGAAGTTATCGCTGGATGCATTTCTACGAGCGTCCGGTAACCTCGCCATCGGGCGAGATCCAGCGCTTCGGCGGTTCGGTCGACATTCACGAGGAAGTGCTGCTGCGGGAGGAACTGCTGCGCATCCGCGAGGAGTTGGAGCGCGGCCGCGCCGAACTCGAGAACTTCGCCGACTCCGTGCCGCACATCCAGTGGCGGCTCAACGAGGAGGACAGGGTCGACTATCTCAATCGCCAATATACGGAATTCACCGGCCATAGCCGCGAGGATGCGATCGCCAACCAGACCTGGGCAGATCGCTATCACCCCGACGACATCGCGATGGCGTGGGGTCATTTTCGCAGGGCGGCGGAGACCGGCGAGGATCGTGTCAATTTCGAGTACCGCCTGCAGCACAAGGACGGAGGATACCGCTGGGTCAGACTGAGCGGGCGGGCGATTCGCTCGCCCGACACCGGCAGGATCGTCCGCTGGTACGGCGGAACCATCGACGCTCAGGAGGAGGTTCTCGCGCAGGCGCAATTGCAGGAGCTTCTCGCGACACTCGAGCAGCGGGTGGAGGAGCGGACCGCGGAGCTTTTGCGCTCCCAGGCCCGCTATGCGAGCCTCTTCGACGTCAGCAACATGACCTTCGCCGAGATGGATTTCAGCGCCACGCAACCGCGTCTGGAGGCCTTGAAGCAGCAGGCCGTCACCGATCTGCGTGCCTATTTTGGGCAGCACCCCGGCGAACTGAAGGAGTTGCTCTCACTGATCAGGACGGTCCGGGTCAACGAGGCGCTCGCGCGCCTCCTCGGCTACGCCGACCTCGCCGAACTCGTCAGCAATCCGCCGGCACAGAATGCAAGCGACGGTGAGGACGTTCTCCTCCGGCAGCTGGAGATGGCGTTCCACGGCGAGGACCACATCGACGGGCGAACAGTGCTGATAGGCAAGAACGGCCTGGAGATCCCGGTCTACTTCACCGTCAATCGCCTGCCCGACGGCATTCACCTGTCGAGCCACCTCAACCTGACCGAACAGGAGCGTGTCGAGGGACTGCGCCGCGCCGCGCAAGACGAGCTGGCCAGGGCCAACCGCGCGGCAACGATCGGCGCGTTCTCCGCATCCATCGCGCACGAACTCAACCAGCCGATCTCGTCGATGGTGATGGATACCCAGACCGGCCTTCGCTGGCTGCGCCGCGAGCCGCTCCAGACCGCCCCGGCCGAGAAGATCCTCGAGCGCCTCGCGCGGACGGCGCAGAGGGTGGCCGACATCGTGCATCGAACCAGGGAGAACATCGTCGTCGGCCGCCGTGTGGCCAGGACGCTCGACCTCGCCCGGCTGATCCGGCAGACTCGGGACCTTTTGGAAGATGACCTGCGCCGGTCGGACATCACCCTTCGCGTCGACTGTCCTGCAAGCGACCTCGATGTCCGCGGCGATCCCGTCGAATTGCAGCAGGTTCTCGTCAACCTGATCAACAACGCGGCGGACGCCATGCGTGAGCAAGCCGAGCGGCGGATCGTGACGGTCTCGGCAAGTCGTGCGGATGAGACTGTCACCGTGACGGTCAGCGACACCGGCCCGGGCATCGCCGAAGAGCATTACGAGAAGCTGTTCCAGCCGTTCTTCACGACGAAGGCCACCGGCATCGGCATGGGGCTGCAGATCTGCCGCGCCGCCATCGAGGCGGCGGGCGGAACGCTCGTCGCCGAGAACGGCCCGAGCGGCGGAGCCCGATTCTCCTTCACCCTTCTCCGCCCCGAACCAATCCCATGCGAACCGACTGCCGGAGCCCAGTGAAGGCCATCAAAGGCACGGCGTCCAGGCGACCATCATGCGCCGCCAATCATACGGGTGTAGCGATTACGCCGCTGCTCTGATCGGCCTAACCTTGCTCGTCCGAGAATGGTCTCGGACGCTCCAGGACATCAGCCAGACCATCAAGGTCGCTCCGGCTAAGCCTTGCAAGAACCCTGCCCGGCCCACCAGCGTGGACCGCTTCCCCGCCTTATGCGGGGGCGGGTGATCGCGCACGTCCGGAGGTACGATTGCAAGGATTGAGACAATGACGAATGCGAACGCTGCTGAAGCCGGCACCTTCATGATTGGCGGCGATCTCGCCGTCGTGCGCCTCGGTTTCGGGGCGATGCGGATCACGGGACCCGGCATCTGGGGACCGCCGATCGATCGTGAGGAGGCCCTGCGAACGCTGCGGAGCATCCCCGAGGTCGGCATGGATTTCGTGGATACCGCCGATTCCTACGGTCCCGACATTTCGGAAGAGCTGGTGCGCGAGGCGCTGCATCCCTACGGCACGGTCCGGGTCGCCACAAAGGCGGGACTGACGCGCTCCGGGCCCGACGAGTGGACACCGCACGGCGATCCCAATTACCTGATCCGTCAGGCCGAACGCAGCCGCGAGATCCTCGGTGTCGAACGCATCGATCTCTGGCAACTCCACCGGATCGATCCGAAGGTGCCGCGCGACGAGCAGTTCTCGGCGGTTCGCACGCTGATCGATCGCGGCGTGATCCGCCATGCCGGTCTCAGTCAGGTCGGGATCGAGGAAATCGAAGCGGCTCGGAAGGTCTTTCCGGTCGCGACCGTCCAGAACCGCTACAACCTGGCTGATCGCGAGAGCGAGGCAGTGCTCGATTTCTGCGAAAGGGAGCGCATCGGTTTCATCCCATGGTTTCCCCTCGCCGCAGGGCGGCTCGCGGGATCCGGCGGCGTGCTCGACCAGATCGCGGCGAGGCATCACGCGACGACCGGGCAGATTGCGCTGGCCTGGCTCTTGCGGCGCAGCCCGGTGATCCTGCCGATCCCGGGCACGGGACGGGTTTCGCATCTCGTCGAGAATGCGCAGGCAGCTTCGATCCGCCTCACGGACGCGGAATTCGGAGCGCTCAGCGGAACCGGCCATCGGTAAAAGCTGGATCCGCGTATGGCTACGCCTGCCGCATGGCACTCAGACGAGACCATGCGGCAGGTGCGCAATCAAACACTTCGATCAGGCGTCGAGAAAGCGGTTCACCTCGCCGACGAAGTCCTCCGGATACTGGAACAGGAAGGCGTGGCCGGCGTCCGGGTAGAGGATCAGCTTGGCGTTCGGCGCCTCCTGCGCGATCAGGTAGGAGCGATAGGCCGGGATCATCACGTCCTTGACGCCGTTGGCGACGAGGACCGGCATCGTCAGCGAGGACAACCGGTCGCGGACGCCGGGCGAGGAGCCGATCGCCTTCATCTGCCCCATGAAGCTCGGACCCGTGACCGCCGGAACCCGGTCCGTGACGGCGTCCATCCGCTGGAGATATGCCCTGCCCGCTCCCCGACCCGTCTCCGTATCGGTGAAGAACAGAAACAGGAAGTCGTCCGGGCCGTTCTGCGGATGGGCCATGACCTCACGGACTTTCGGATGCGGGTCGGGCCCCTCGGAAGCGCCGCCCGGCCCCGAACCCGCGATCACCAGGCGGCGGATCCGGTCGGGAATGGCCAGCGCCACATGCTGTGCGACGAAGCCGCCGAGCGACCAGCCGAGGAGATCGGCTCGCTCAAGGCCGAGCGCGTCGAGGAAAGCGACCACGACTTCGGCCATGCCGTCGAGGTTGGCGGGCACCTCCCCGTCCGAGCCGCCAATACCGGCATTGTCGAAGCGGATGACCCGTCGCTTGCGCGTCAGCGGTCCCAGGAATGTGGGGTCCCAATCGTCGATCGTGCCGCGGAACCGCTGGCAGAGGACCAGCGGCAAGGCACCGCCTTCGCTCTCGCCTTCCTCGCGATAGGCCAGCCGGCCGAAGCGGGTCTCCACATATTTCAGAGTGCTCGTCATCGTGTCACCTCATCGTTGGGACCGGCGACCATTCTGGTCACCGCGAGAGGTCATCCTTCCGTGCCGCGGGAGAGCGCACCATCATACGGCTGCGGCGGGAGTATCGACCAAGGTATCGGCAAAGGCGCACAGCTCAGTTTGGGCGGCGGCGCGCGGGCGGACGGTGCAGGATTTTGGGGCTAGACGCCCTCGTAGACGAGCCGGGTGATGAAGTCCGGGCCGATGACGTACTGGCCCCACTTGGCGTCGAACGGCGCCGTCGGCTTCGCTGCGACGATCTCGTCGAAGCTCTGTCCCTTCGCCTTCAGCCCGGCCACCGCATCGCGGATGGACACCAGCATGTCCCGATAGGCCTGAAGCTCCCGCCGGTTGCTCACCGGCTGGCCGTGGCCTGGGATGATGATGGTCCTGTCGCCGGCGGAGGCGAGGATCGCCTCCGAGCCGCGGATCATCCCATCGATGCCGCCGCCGGTCGAATAGTCGATGAAGGGATAGATGCCGTTCCAGTAGACGTCGCCGGCATGGACGACATCGTCGTCCTCGAAGGTGATGGAGATGTCGCCGTCGGTATGGGCGGCGGGGTGTCCGACGAAGTGCAGCGTCTTGCCGCCAAAGGCGAGCGTCGAGCCGTCTTCGACGATCTCGGCCGGAACGGCTGAAGCGGGTGACGGCGGGAAGTCGAAGTTCCAGTCCTCCACCCGCTGGGCGGACTCCAGATGATCCTGTGTCTTCAGGGTGCCGGAGATCGTCGCTCCTGCCTTTCCGAGCCATTCGTTGCCGTCGGCATGGTCGAAATGCCAGTGCGTGTTGACCAGCCGGCTGACCGGCGTCTCGTCCATGGCAAGAAGCGCCTTCTCGATCCGCGGCTTCGAGGCGCTGATGCCGGCATCGACGAGCAGCTTGCCGTCCCTGCCCGCGAAGACGCCGATATTGCCGCCTGATCCTTCGAGGACGAACAGCCCACCGCGCAAGGGGTGCACCGTGATCGGCGTTTCCGCGGCCGACTGTCGGATCATGTCGACGATGGTCTTCGACTTCGCGAACACCTCCCTCGGCGAGAGCCAGCCCCCCGATGCGGCAAAGGCGGTCGCGCCGAGGCAGCAGAGGCAAAAGTTTCGGCGTGAGGGATCGAACCCGTGCACCATAGGTGTCTCCTGAGGTTGGATGAGCGTTTGCCAGGACGCATCGAAGCCGCGGGAGGTAGGCCCAGGTTTTGCAGTCCGAGGCGGCGTCCCCTCCGGCGGTCGATGCACCGATTGGTGCTCGGATCGTCCTGAAAGCGACCGTTTGCCACAACCCATACGACTGTCTTGCCCACACCGACGGTGGTGGACTGGCAGCAAGAGCGGCACTGGCAGCGGGGCCGGGAAAGAGACGGCCGTGGAGGCGATGGAAGCCCGTTGTCCTCACCCGTGCGCCGACAAGGTAGAGGGAGGCCAGACCTAGGTTCATCTTCCAGTGAACGGCGCGGGTGTCTCATGATGACGCGGCGAAGGCCCCAGAAATCCGGGCGCCTCGACGGATTGAGCACGGCGCTCCTTCAAGGCGCGCCGAGAGGCAAGGATGACGATGTGGCAAACGAAAGAGTCTGGCCCCGCCTCGAGCCCTGGTCGACCGGCCTTCGCGGCCGCTGTCCGCGATGCGGAGAAGGAAAGCTCTTCTCAAGCTTCCTGACCATCGCCGAGCGCTGCGACGTCTGCGGTCTCGACTACTCCTTTGCCGACCCCGCCGACGGGCCGGCCTTCTTCGTCATGTGTTTCACCTGCGTCCCGGCCATCCTCGTGGCGGTCTGGATCCAGGTCGCATACGAGCCCCCGCTCTGGGTCCATGTCGTCGTCTCGGTACCGATCATGGTTCTTTTCTGCGTCCCGCCATTGCGGCCGCTGAAGGGTTGGCTCGTTGCCAGTCAGTACTATCACAAGGCCGGAGAAGGCCGCATCGTCACAGGCGATTACGAGGCCTAGCGGAACCTGAAGCGGGAGACAGGCGCAACACGTTTGATTTGCCTTCGGCGACGGACCGGAACGAGCAAACCTAAGGATGGATTTCCTCCGGCTCCGACTGTGGCACGATAGCGCGAAAGAGGGACCGGCGAGTTGGCAGAGCAGAGGCGGGCAAAGAGCGCCGCTTTCATTCAGAGGGCGACGCCATGAACTGGCCGCAGGCGGTCTATGCCTTGAAAGTGGCGCTGGCGACGGTGCTCGCCCTCGCCTTTTCCTTCATGCTCGATCTCCAGAACACCTACTGGGCGCTGATGACCATCCCGCTCGTCGCGCGACCAGACGCAGGATCGATGGTCTGGCGCAGCGCGGCACGGCTTGCCGGCACGTTGATCGGCGCGCTCGTCAGCCTGATGCTGATCGCCAATTTCGCCCAGTCGGCGGGGCAGATGATCGCCGCGCTGGCGCTGTGGATCTTTGCCACGAGCTATCTCGCCCGGCTGATGAGCGGTACCGATGCCTACGCCTACGGCGTCGCCGGCCTCACCGCTCTCGTCATCGTGCTCGACACCGGTCCCAACGCTCCCGCCGCCTACGGCTTCGCCCTCGCCCGGACGACGGAGACCGTGATTGCGATCGTCGCGAGCTTCGTCGTCCTCCTCGTCGTCTTCCCCGTTTCCGTCGAGAACCAGGTGAAGGGCCAGATCGCCGGCGCCAGACGCCGCATCCTTGCCCTCGCAAAGGACGATCTCTCCGGTGAAGCCACCGTCGCGATCGGCGAGCGGATGACTGCCTTCGCCGAACTTCTCGCCATCCACGCGACGCTGAGGGCCCAAGCCTTCGAGCGCTCGCGGCGGAACTGGCGGCTGCCGCGCATGACCGAGGTCGCGGTCCTTCTCAACCGCACCCTCGTCGCAGCGGATGCCGCAGCCTTCGCGCTTGGCAAGCTTTCGCCGGCCGAGCGGCAGGGCCGCGTCGAAGAGGAGCGGGTGACCCTCTGCCGGATGCTTGCCGACTATCCGCCACAGCGGACGAGCGTCGAAGAGACCCAAGCGGACGCAGCGGCGATCGAGCGCTTCATCGCCTCCCTCAATCCCGACACCCTGGTTCGCCATCTGACCCAGACGCCAGGCCTGATCGATGAGTCCCTGCCTCGCCGTGTTGCAGCCCTCTACCGGCTACGGCTCTTCGCCGAGAGCCTGCGCGATCTTCTCGTTGCGGAAGCGGCCCTTCTCGATCCGGACACGCCGACGCCGAAGGTCACGCCGATCAGCGCCCGCTACCGCGACCGGGTCGCCGCCCTCGAAGCAGGACTGCGACCGGCGCTGACGTTCGTCGCGGCATCGAGCATCTGGATCGCCAGCGGCTGGAGCGCAGGCGGGATATTCACCCTTCTGGTCGGTGCGCTGGTGATCATGCTGCCGACGATCATTCCTCGGCCGGTGCTGACCCGGGCCGGCATTTCGATCGGCCTTGGCTATGCGGCGGGAGCCGCGATCAGCCTCGCCCTGATGATCGCCCTGCCCCTCGTCGACAGCCTCGCCGCCTTCGCCCTCATCATGGGCGCGACGATGTTCGTGATCTTCTACATCGCGGGCACGCCAGAGACCCTCGCCATCGGGATCGGGGCCACACTGATGCTTGCCGTCGGCCTGCAGCCCACCAATCAGCAGACCTACAGCGCGATCGGCCTGTTCAACACCGTGGCGCTGCTCACGCTGATACCACTGGTCTTCGTCGCGTCGATGACGATCCTGTTCCCGCAAGGGCCGAGCTGGCTGAAGCGGCATCTGAGGCGCGGCCTGCGGGACCTTCTGGGTCAGGCGACAGCCCGCCGGCCGATCGAAACGGACGCCTTCATTGCCCAGACGATCGACATCCTCGGAGACTATGGCGGCGACCTCGACGCCGGAGAGCCCGAGGTGGAGCGCCTGATCGTCCTTGGCCGCGCCGTGCTCGTCACCGGGCTCGAATGCCACGAGCTCCGGCGCCTCGCGACCTTGCCTGAGGTGCCCGCCTCGTTGTCGAGCCGGCTGCCCCAGGTCCTCGGGCGCATCCGCTCGGCAGCAGGTCTTCCGGCTGGAGCGCAGGAGAGTGGCGAGGTCTTCACAGCGGTTCGCGAGGAGGTCCGGGCGATCGTGGCCGATGCCCCGCCGGATGGACCGCCTCTGGCGTTGCTGCGCTTCGGTGCGGTCTGCGAACTCCTCCAGGCGCTCGTCGCCTCCGGCGATCTCGCCGATCCGCGCATACGGGCGATACCGCGCCCCGTGATGACGGAGGCCACCGCCTGATGCGCCAGGAAATCGCCCTTCTCGGCCTGTTCGTGCCGACGCTGTTCGTCGCGGCTCTCGTCGCCGGCGTGGCCTGGTTCGTGCTGGACGGACTGGCGTTACGCATCGGCATCTGGCGCATCTTCTGGCATCCGCCGTTGGCGCGCCTCGCCCTCTATGTCGTCCTCTTTGCCTTCGCCGCCATCCTGGCGCCGGATTTCTGACCACCCGAACAGGGAACCTTCATGATCGTCGTCCGGCTCATCATGACCGCCCTCATCGTCATCGCCGCCGTCACCGGCGCCATTGTCGTGTGGGACAACGTCTTCTCCGATCCCTGGACGCGCGACGCCCACGTCCGGGCCGACATCGTCGAGGTGGCGCCACAGGTGTCCGGCCCGATCACCGACCTGACGGTCGCCAACAACACCCATGTCAAGGAGGGCGATCCGCTGTTCACCATCGAGCGGACCGACTACCAGCTCGCACTCGACGAGGCTCAGGCCTCGCTGGAACAGGCAGAGGCTCAGCTGGCCCTGAAAAGGCAATCCTCCGAACGATACACGGCCCTCAAGCAGCGCAACAGCTCGGCGGTCTCCGACAACGACGTGGTCACCGCCGAACTCGAGACGAAGGCGGCCGCTGCTGCAGTCAAGTCGGCGCGGGTCGCCCTGTCCCGCGCCAAGACCAATCTCGACCGCACCAGCGTGTTCGCCCCGGCCTCCGGGCAGATCACCAACCTCAACGCCGATACCGGCGACTTCGCCTCGGCCGGCAAGGCGGTGCTCGCGATCGTCGACGAGAACTCGTTCCGGATCGACGCCTTCTTCATGGAGACCAAGCTCCCGTTCATCCGCCAGGGCGACGCGGCGCGCATCAAGCTGATGGCGAGCGGCGAAACCATCACCGGAACGGTCCGGGGAATCTCGACAGGCATCGCCTACGACCAGGACGACTCTTCCGCGCTGCTGCAGAACCCGACGCCATCCTTCCAGTGGATCCGACTTGCCCAGCGCATCCCGGTGGAAATCGCCATCGGCGAGAAGCCCACACAAACGCCGCTGATCAATGGCGCGACGGCATCGGTCATCGTCGAGCTGCCGGACGACCGCCAACAGGCCCCGTGGTGGCAGCGCATCGTCTCCGCCTTGCGCTGAGCGCCGGCGCGACCAGATCCCTCATTCCGACCCAGAAACAGGAAATCTGAGCAGATGAACCTCCGCAAATCCGCCGCGACACTCCTCCCGCTGGCGACGCTTGTCGCCCTCGGCCTCTCCTCGCCGGCGACGGCCTCCAGCAACGACAGCTGGGAGAAGATGTTCGCCGCAGCCAAGAAGGCCTGCATCGAGGCTTCAAGCCTCACCAAGGCCAAGGCGTCGGAGCCTGTCGTCTTCAGCGACGACGTCGGCTATCTCGCGCTTCTCGTCTCTGGCACCTATCCGCAGAAGCACATGAAGGGCCAGAAGGGTCGGATGCTCTGCCTCTTCGAGCGCTCGACGGGCAAGGCCAGCACCGAGGAAGCCGCCGGCTGGCGCTGATTGTCGCCGACGCCGCGCCCTGCCGTTTCCTCGACGAAGAGACGGTTCCGTCCACACGTTGGTAGGATGGTTCCGTCGCCCGTTGCAGGCGAAATCTGTCTCGGCCGGAGGTCCTCGACGCGCACGCCAAGCGCGATCGAACGACCCCGGTTTCCTCCTCTCGCCCGCCGCTCCCCATGCGCTGCGGTGGCGCGACAATCGAAAAGAGACACGATCATGCACATGATGGACTGGAACCTCTATCGCAAGCAGGTGCTGGAAGGGGTTGGCCAGCTCGGCAAGCTCTCGCCCGACACGGTCAAGGGCTATGCGACGCTGGGCGGCGCCGGCGCCAAGACCGGTCATCTCGACGAGAAGACGCGCGAACTCATCGCGGTGGCCGTCGCGATCACGCTCCGCTGCGACGGCTGCATCACCGTCCACACGGCAGCGGCGGAACGGGCTGGCGCGACGAAGGAAGAGCTTGCCGAGACCCTCGGGGTCGCGATCAGCGTCAATGCCGGCGCGGGGCTCGTCTATTCGACCCGCGCCATGGACGCCTATGCTTCGCTCGCCGAAGCCTGAAACGAACGGACGGAAGCCACACTCACCGAGGCTTCCGTCCGCATGATCTCGCGATGGCTCGGAAAGCCTCAAGCCGCGGGCTCCATTCCGCAAACCCGCTCGTCACAGTCGTGCTGCGCCTCAGGCTTTGCCGAGGATGTCCTTCAGGATCGTCTCGAGCTGCAACGGATCGAGCGGCTTCGCCAGGACGTAAGCGGCGCCGGAATTGCGGCACTGGCTTTCCAACATCTCGGTCATGTGCGCCGAAATCAGGATGATCGGCGGACGCCGGTCGGCCTCCGCTAGGCGGCTGGCCAGCTGCAGGCCGCTGGTGCCCGGCATCTGCACGTCGCTGACGACGCAGCTGCAGCGCTCGGGCCTCATTTCCCGCAGGAAGCTGTCCGCATCGGGATAGAGAGCGACCCGGTAGCCGAAGCTCTCCAGAAGCTCGCCGAGCGAGATCCGGACGTCTCCGTCGTCGTCGATCACCGAGATCAGCGGCAGCTTTTCCAAAGTACTCACCCTATCCTGCCGTCCGACTGCGTCGCCACCTAAGCAAATTCGGCCGATGGCCCGTCGTCAACAATCATACCGACGTATGCCAAGGACTCGTGGCACGGCCGGCGAGTCCGACGTCGGAACAGGAAGGCACTGCGGGAAGCCCTGCCTCCTTAGCCGAGCGGCCTGCGCCGTACCACGAAATTCTGCGAGTTCCGGCGAGGGTCGTGTAAACCGACTAGCGTCGAATGACGGCGGAGGACAGGTCGCCCTTCTCAGGAGAAAGAAGCGGCAAACGGCGACGATCGCCGAAAGGGCAATGCCGCGGTGTCGTTATCGAGCCGGGATGGCGCGAACATCAGCTCTAATCAGACGCCTTATCGCGGCCGGCGGCCGTCCGGGCGAGATCGCTCAGCAGAGCACCGATCCTGGCAAGATTGTCGTTAAGAGCGCCGAGGCCGCCATGGCGCTCCACCAGCCAGACAGGATCGTTGTAGCCGACGAGGGTCTGCCCGGCCGCATCGTTCCAGACGAGCATCTTCAACGGCAGATCGATCGCGATAGTGGGTCTCGCCTGCATCAAAGGCGTTCCGACACGGGCGTCGCCGAAAATGAGAAGCGTCGTCGGCGGCATCGACAGCCCAACGATGCTGGCACTTTCCGCGTGGTCGATGCGGGCGAGGAGCGGCACGCCCCGCTCGGCGATTTTTCGCTCCAGCCTTTGCAGCGTCGCCTCAAATCCGTCGCTGCTCGGCAGGATCGTCAAGCCGGATGGGGTCATGGTCAGGCTCCGTGACGGGATAGAGAATCTGGACGAGCCCGAGCGCGATCACGGCGCCGACCAACTCCACGACGACGAACCATCCCGCCATGGCTGGGCCGAGATGCAGGGGTCCGGTTGCAAGGACTGCGGCCAAGGCGATTGCCGGATTGGCGAGAGAGCCGGATGGCGTCGCAATGATCGCCGCCGTCAGCCAGGCGCCAACGGCGAAAGGTCCCGTCTCGATACGGCCGCTGCGCGAGCAGCCGAAGACGACGAGCATCAGGCCGACGCTCGCGACAAGCTCGCTGAAGATGAGATCGAACCCGACCGGCCCGACTGGGGGCGATGCGATGGCTTCCGGATAAAGGACCTGCGCCAGAAGGGCGCCGGCGATTGCGCCGATCCCTTGTGCCACGACATAGGCGATGGTGCAGGAGATCGTCCGCTCGCCGGCCAGCCACTGCAGCGCCGTGATCAACGGATTGAAGTGGCCGCCGGAGACCTTGCCGAGTGCGAGGATCAGCCCGACGAGCGCCGCCGCGATGGCGATGGCAGTAACCAGCAGCGCCATGCCCGGCAGCTCGGCAAAGGCCTGGGCCGAAGCTGCGCCGGCCCCGACCGCAGCGATTGTCAGAAGCAGCGTCCCCACTCCTTCCGCCAGCGCACGCCGGCCGAGCGCCAGTCCGGGATCGTCCTCGAAGAAACAGGCGGCCCGCTGCGCGGCGATCACCCTAGCCGCGCGCATCGCCGGCATCGACATGGCGCGCCTCGACTTCGGCCATCTTCATCGCCAGTTCCGTCGGACTAAGGATCTGCTTGGCAAAAAGGATGTTGGCGAAGGCGACGATCCAGCGCTCGTAATAGGAGAGCTGGCCGATCATCGTCTCGCCCAGCGCCTCGACGCCGCGGCGCTTCTCCTCGGTATTGATGATCTTGGTGAAGTCGAGAACGTCCGCCAGAGCGTGACAGCTCTTCTCCCAGGGCAGGAGATCGTGCTCGACCCTTTGCACGGAGCCGGCCGCAAAGCCACCGATGTCGTTGGGCAGGCGCCGCACGAGATCTTCCGAGCCGCTCATTGGCCCACCTCCTGATCGAGAGTGACGGGAATGACGCCGATCATCGCATCGCGGGTGACGAGGGCAGCGAGCTGCTCCTCGCCGAGATTTTCAGTCCCGGCGGGGCGCATCGGCAGCACGAGGTAGCGGACGGCGGAGGTCGAATCCGAGACACGAACCTCGACATCGTCCGGAATGATCGTTCCGAACTCCCTCAACACGACCCGAGGCTCCGAGACGGCCCGGGCCCGATAGGGCTTCAGCTTGTACCAGTCCGGCGGCAGGCCGAGCACAGGTCGGGGATAGCAGCTGCAGAGGGTGCAGACGATGAGGTTGTGAACTGCCGGCGTGTTCTCCAAGACGATCAGCTGGGTGTCGTCGTAGAAGCTGATGCCAAATTCCTCGCAGGCCGCCCGGCCGTCTGCGAGAAGCCGTGCCTTGAAGCCCGGATCCACCCAGGCCCGCGCCACGACCTTGGCGCCAAGGGCCGGCGTGCGCGAATCCAGCACCTCGAGCTGGTGGCGGATGTCGTTGGCGGTGATCAGGCCCTTGGCGATCAGCAGTTCCCGCACCGCCGTCTCCATGACGGCATAGTAGCCGGGTTTCTCGCCGACACTGATCTCGGCATGCGGATGATCGTGGTCATGATGACTGCCGTCGTCATGGATGTGGCTGGTGTGCGTCATTGTCGTCAGACCCTCTCGAGCCAGGTTTCGAAGATTTCGATGCGCAGCTCGTCGCGGGGCGAACCCTGATAGTCCGCCCAGACCTGCGTCATCGGAATGGAGATGCGGTAATAGTGTCGCTTCGACCCGGCGTTCTTGCCGAAGCCCTCCGCCTCGTTGTCCACCATCGCGGGTTCGATCACCTGGACAACGGTGCCGGTCTTGCCGCGCAGGTAGATCGGGACGCGGTAATGGCCGATCGGCGAACGGACCCCGACCCGGATCGCATCACCGGGCGAGAATCCGGGCAGCTCGTTCAGCGCCGGGACGACACCCTGTATTGGTGGCGCCGCAACTGGCTTTAGGGTCGGCATCGGCGATGGTCCTCCAACGAAACAATGGGAATGCAATGAGACGCGCGGAGCGTTCTCGACGTCCTCTGCCTTCGCGCTTCAGGCAGGAACGCTCGGAAACCCCAGGGATTCAGACATGACGCGCAAGCGCCAATCCGCCTCTGCGGTGGCTTCAGGAGCCCTCAGGTCCGGATCGATTTCTCGAAACCGCAGCGCGCCGTTCAACGTCAGGCAAGCATCGGCGATCCGGCGGACAAGATGCCATTCTACCGAGGCAGGCCGATAGCCGACCTGCGCGCGTCCCAGCCCGTACCTTGGTGTGTCCTGCCCGGGCGAGACGGCCATTTCCGGACGGTTACACACGGCCCGTCGCAAGCGCTACACAACTCGGAAGGGCCGGCCCATCCGAGCGTATGCTTCCCACGCCGGCGCTACTTCCGCTCTAATCGGCCGGGCATCCGCTCCGCCGCGCCGCAAATCTCGCCAGTTCTCCCCCGAGCTCGGCGGCTCGCTCGGCAGTCGGACGATTCTGCGTCTTTTCCCGACAATCGATCGAAGGACCATTCGCCATGCACATCGAACCCGGCGTCGTCGACGGCGCCAAGCTCCTCCTTTCCTACGCAACCGGCGCCGCATCGCTCGGGCTGGTCGTGAAGATGACGGCCGATACTCTTCGCTCGAAGGTCGGCATTGGCGCCCTCGCCTCTCGGAGCGTCGTCACCACGGCGCTCGTCTTCTCCTTTTTTGAGATCCTGCCGCATTATCCGGTCGGCGTCTCCGAGGTGCATCTGATCCTCGGCTCGACCCTGTTCCTGATCTTCGGCGCCGGCCCCGCCGCAATCGGGCTCGCTCTCGGGCTCCTGATCCAGGGGCTGTTCTTCGCCCCCTTCGACCTGCCGCAATACGGCATGAACGTCACGACGCTGGTGGTGCCGCTCTTTGCTCTGAGCACACTCGCCGATCGCGTCATCCCGAAGCGCACAGCCTATGTCGACACGGGTTACGGACATGCTCTGGCGCTTTCGACGGCCTATCAGGGCGGGATCGTCGCCTGGGTGGCTTTCTGGGCGTTTTATGGCGAGGGTTTCTCGGCAGCGAGCTTTACAGCCGTCGGCCATTTCGGCCTGGCCTATATGAGCGTGATCCTCGTCGAACCCCTGATCGACCTCGCAGTTCTCGCCCTCGCGAAAGGCCTTGGCGGACAGCATTCGATCGACCTGTTCGAACGGCGGCTGCATCATTCGGCGGTCTGACGACAGGGCTCGGGGGTCTGTCGCGGCAAACACCAGGATCTAACAAAGCGGAGCGGCCGACACCCCATCGGCCGCTCCGCTTTTGCCATCAGGGACAGCTCGCCAGAGCGGACGATCTCCCCCTGATCGACTTGGCGGTCACAGGAACCGCACCGGTAACAAAGCCGGTAAGGGCCGCGTTCACCCGTTCCGGCTGGAGAACGGGAGCGAAATGGCCGACGCCCGCGAGCCGAACGACGTCAAGCCGTCGGCAGAGCGTGGTGAGCGTAAAGAGATCGGTCGGAACATTTTCGGTGGCGATGTAGGTCACGGGCATGTCAGCTCGCAAAGCAGAACCCGCTGCGTCGTAGCCCGCAAGATGCGCAAGACTTGCCCGCCGAGCATATGAGGACGTTCGCTGCACCGACCTTGCCACGAGCCGCCTGATCGCGGGATCGTCGTCTTTATGGAACAGAAGCGGCTCCATCCGCCTGAGCGCGGCATTCTCGCAGGCAACACTTCCCGCCACGGCAATGCGGGCCCCGGCATCAGGCCGCAGCCAGACGAAACCATCGATCATGGCGACGCCGGCAACGAGATCCGGTCGCCAGGCCGCCGCCTCCAGCGCGACGGCGCCGCCAAGCCCGTGCCCGACGAGCAGCACCCGTTCGAGGCCAATCGTCTCGCAAAGAAACAGAACGTCTTCCGCAAAATCGCTGACGCCGCAACCACGCAAAGGGGCGCTGCTGGCGCCATGACCGCGCAGATCGACTGAAATCGTGCGACGGCCCACGGCCCAGCGTGATTGCTGCGCTGCAAGGTAGCTCCGATAGGTGCCCCAGTCATGGATGAATACGATCGCCGGATCGGAGCCGGTCCCAAGTTCGGCATAGGCGATATGGTCGCCGTTGCGGCAGACTGCGCGAAGCATGATTGTCCTTTCCGTGCCTTCGTCACGTTCAGTCGGCACCGGAGGCCGACCCCTGTTCCGGTCGTAAAGTCAGTGGGAGAACCCACCGGCCTGGGTGGGAATACGCCCCCGGGTTCGCGGGGGACGTCTGCAGGAGGAGGATCGTCCCCGATAGGGATTAGGCGGCGCCATGAACCAGCGGCGCCCTACCGGGGCCGAAGTTGCGTCCGTCTGAGATGAGCGTCTTGAAGAAGCTGTCTTCGATCCGGGTGGCACTTGGCGAGAGCACCCGCCTGATACCCATGATCTTGCGTCCAGCGGCCGCCGAAGGCCACTTGGCCATTGGTAAGGCTATCTTAAACCATAGATTGGGGCACGGCACCGCATCGGCGAGGGAGGTATCCAAACGCCGCTATACGCCAGCGATCGGCTCGGAGCTCGCGGAGTCTCTCCAGACTCGAAGTGAGGCTTGGCAAGGCAGGGGGTCGGCGCCGCTGGAGCGTGACTCTGGAGAGGGGCATGATGCCGTGGAAGACGACCGTGCCAAAAGAGAAGTCATGAGCGGGGTGACGGGTCAAGCTCGTCCTGGGCTGGCCATCGGAGGCCAGCGCCCCGATGTTTCACCCTTGGCTGACTGGCCAACTCTGCGTCTCGAAGGATGATGCTGCTACAGCTTCAACAGCTCGATCTTCCGGACCATGTCCGCGACAGACACGACACGGAGCTTACGTCCGGCGCTGGAGCGATGCATCTTCACCGTGATCTCCGTGATCCCCAGCTCAAAGGCGATCTGCTTGTTCAGAAGGCCGCGCCCGACGCCCCGCAGGACGTCAACCTCCCGCGGTGTCAGCTGATCGGCGAGCTTTCTCACCTCGCTGACCGCCGTCTCGCCTGAGCGCCGCTCGACGTCGATGCGCAGGGCCTCGCCGACGGCGTCGAGGAGTTCCTGATCGCGGAAGGGTTTGGGCAGAAAGTCGACGGCCCCCGCCTTCATCGCCCGCACCGACGTGCTGACATCGGCATATCCGGTGAGGAAGATCACCGGTACGCGCTTTTCCAACTCTTTCAGCCGCGCCTGCAGATCGAGCCCGCTCGCCCCCGGCATCCTGAGATCGAGAACCAAGCAGCAGGGCCGATTGGGGATCCCGGCATCCAGGAATTCGCCGGTGGACGCGAAGAGCTCGGTCTCGATGCCGACGGAATCAAAGAGATCGCGGAGACTGTCGCGGACATCGATGTCGTCGTCGACGACCATGACGACGGGAGCGGCGCTCGCCTCGCCCTTTGGCCGCTGGCTGCGCGAAGGAGTGATGGTCTGACCTGCGTTCGACATCTGGAATTCCTTCTGCAGCTTCGCCCGAAGATCGTCTCGCCGTTAGAAAGGTCATGGCGGCTGGTACGGCACGCGTCCGCCAGCACAATGCTTAGCTCAGCCATGCCTATGGTTCCATCGGCGACACGGCCGTTCTCCCCATACCTTGGTATCTGGACAACTTTGGTACCGCCCCGAATTGCGCCGATGGCGGGCGGAACTCGACTCGTTCCGCCCCGAGCGCTCGCCGGGGCATCCGGCAAGCATGAGTGTTGGCACCCCGTCCATACCAAGGAACGTCTGTGAAAGCAGGGCCGCCTGCGGAATAGCTGAAGTCGCAGACAGCGGAATGGCTTTCGCGCCTCGTCGTTGCCGCGGGCCGCGCTGGCGGTGTCTTCGCGATGTCGAGAGCCACGCAGGTTCTTCGGTGTCGCGGTCGGGACGAGGATTACCGCCTCACGCAGCGACCTCGAAAAGCTCCGCCACGGCTGCAAACCACCGTCGCTACTTTCCGCCAGCCCGGTCGGTGCCGGCCCCGCCAACGAGATGGAACCGAGAGATGAAAGCGCTCAACCCATTGATTTCGAGACGCCAGACCCTGCTGTCGGGTGCAGCCCTGACGCTGGCCGCCACCCTCCCGACAGGCGCCGACGAAAAACCCTCCCGATCATCCCACGAAGGACATATTCCCATGACCGAAGAATTCGTCTCCACCAAGGACGGTGTTCAGATCTACTACAAGGACTGGGGTCCGAAGGATGCCCAGCCGATCGTCTTCCACCATGGCTGGCCCCTGTCTTCCGACGACTGGGACCCGCAGCTGCTCTACTTCCTCGAGAAAGGCTACCGCGTCGTCGCCCATGACCGGAGGGGCCACGGCCGCTCCACCCAGGTCAGCGACGGCCATGACATGAAGCACTATGTCGCCGATGCCGATGCCGTGGTCAGGCATCTCGACCTGAAGAACACCATCCATATCGGCCATTCGACCGGCGGCGGCGAGGCCGCAGCCTACGTCGCCACCCTCGGCAAGGGCCGTGCCGCCAAGCTGATCATGCTTGCCGCCATCCCGCCGATCATGGTGAAGTCCGCGAGCAATCCGGGCGGCACGCCGATCGAAGTCTTCGACGACTTCCGCAAGCAGCTCGCCGCCAATCGCGCCAAGTTCTACATGGCGGTCGCCAGCGGCCCCTTCTACGGCTTCAACCGCCCGGGCGCCGAGGTCGACGAGACCATCGTCCACAACTGGTGGCGCCAGGGCATGATGGGCGGGGCGAAGCCGCACTATGACGGCATCAAGGCCTTCTCCGAAACCGAATTCACTGAAGACCTCAAGAAGATCGACGTGCCGACCCTCATCATGCACGGCAGCGACGACCAGGTCGTCCCGATCGACGATGCGGCGAAGCTGTCGGTCAAGCTCGTCAAGGGCGCCGAGCTGAAGATCTATGACGGGTACCCGCACGGCCTGATGACCATTCACGCCGACGTCGTGAACCCGGACATGCTGGCCTTCATCCAGAAGACGTCCTGATCCGCCGGGGATCGACAACAGGCAGTCGATCAACGATCCGCTGCCGGCAAGAACTCGCGATCAAAGCATTCTTGCCGGCATCACTCCTGTCGCCGGCCGTCAGATCACGCCGATCGCCGCCTTCACCTTGACCGGCGTCAACGGCATATCGCGCAACCGCACGCCAATCGCAGCCGCGAGAGCATTCGCCAGCGCCGCGCCTGCCGGCCCCTGCCCGGCCTCGGCGGTTCCCAGAAAAGGCATCCCCGGTCGATCGACGATGTGGACCTCTATCGCGTCCGGAACGCTCGAAAACCTCAGGATCGGATAGCTTCCCCAGTCGAAGCTCGTCAGATGGGTTGGCTTCGTCGTCACCATTTCCCGGCTCGTCCAGCTGATCGCCTGGATGATTGCGCCTTCGATCTGGTTGGCGACGGCGTTGGGGTTCACTGCTTGTCCGCAGTCGACGGCGGCCACCGCACGCTTGACGCGGTAGTCTCCTGTCTCCCGTTCGACCTCGACCTCCATCATGACGGCGCAATAGGCTTCGAGGTTCTTGTATTGCGCAAAGCCCATGCCGCAGCCGCGCCGGCCGTCGCCTCGAGGACGAGCAGACCAGCCGAAGCGCTCGGCCGCGAGCGTCATCACGTCTCGCGCCCTTTGATCCGTCATGTGCGCGAGCCGCAGATCCAGCGGATCGATGCCTGCGGAAGCGGCCAGTTCGTCGAACAACTGCTCGATCGCGAAGATGTTCATGTGGCCGCCGAGAGAGCGCATCGCCGACGTCCGCATCGGCATTTCCGGCACGAAATGATAGACGACGTTCATCGCCGGAAGCGCATAGAGCGGGTTGGAATTGCGATCGCCGCCGCCTTCCGGCATCGGGATCGGCTGCGGCTCCGGGGCCTTGAAGGGCGGCGTGACCTCCCAGCCGGCGAGAACGCCGCCGGCCGTGTTCGGCCTCGTGTTGTGCGGGGTGCTCCAGACGTCGTGGCGCCAGGCGACGATCCGGTTCTGGTCGTCCATCGCGGCTTCGAGATCGACGAACATGCCGGGCCCGAGCGGCTCCCAGCCAAACTCCTGCTCGCGCATCCACTGAAGGCGGATCGGATGCCCCTCGAGCTCATGGGCGATCAGCGCCGCATCCGCCGCAACGTCGTCGGCGCCATTCTGACCGTAGCAGCCGGCACCCTCGGCGTGGATGGCATGGACATTCTCGATGTCGAGACCGAGAAGATCGGCTGCAACGCGTCGGACATCGAAGATGCCCTGGCTGTGCGACCAGATCGTCATCTCGCCGTTCTTGAACCAGGCGACGGCACAGGAAGGGCCGATCGAACCATGGGCCAGCCAGGGTCGCGTATAGCGCGCCTTGATCGTTCGCACGGGAACCGCCGTCCCTCCCGCGGCGTCGAGGACGGTGATGGGGCGGGACGGAAGCCTGGTCAGCGTCTCCACGACGCCTGTCTGCGGCAGGGGCGGCGCGGTGCGTTCGAAGGGTGCGGCCTGCAAGGCGCGCATGGCGGTGATCGCCGTCCATTCTTCTTCCGCGACCACCGCAAGGAATGCGCCGTTCTGGACGATCTTCACGACGCCCGACATCTTCGCGACGGCGTCGATCGGCGGGTTCTTCAGGCGCGTTCCGCTGCTCGGGCCGCGCAGGATCCGCGCATGCAACATTCCCGGCAGTCGCAGATCTTGGACATAGGCCTCACCGCCGGTGACTTTGGCCGGAATGTCGACGCGCGGCCAGGAGGTGCCGATGGTGCGATAGCTTGCCGGATCGCGCAGAGGAACGTTCGGCTGGGCCTCGACATGCAGCGACAGGGAAGCGGCGATCTCGCCATAGGACAGCCGCTTGCCACCCGCACCATGGATCTGGCCGTCGCCGCTGGTCGAAAGAGTTTCCGGTGCCACGTTCATGGTCCTGGCCGCGGCATTCGTCAGCAGCATCCGCACGTTGGCCGCCGCGTTCATGATCGCCGTGCCGCTGTCCTGCATCGAATGACTGGCAGCGGTAAGCCCTTCATCCGGTGTGCGGGCGGTATCGGCGGTGACGAGGGTGATCGTACCGGGATCGACGTCGAGTTCTTCCGCCGCGACCTGGATCAACGCCGTCTTGATGCCCTGGCCGAGTTCGGCCTTGCCTGTAAAAACGGTGATCGCGCTTTTCGCGTCGATCCGGATCCAGGCATCGAGCATGGGTGTGGATTTCAGGTCCCCGGGAAGGTCGGGACGCACGGCCGTTCCGCCGGACGCGCCCGGAAGCTGCGCGAGAGCGCGGGGCGCCATGGCGAAGGCCACCGTAAGCGCGCCCGCGCCCAGGAAGGCGCGGCGGTTGAGCTGCGAGGCGCTTCGCTTCATCGGACCGCCTCCGTTTCAGCATTTTTTGATCCCGCAGCTCGCCGGACCGCACGTAGGATGCGCATGTGGGTCCCGCAGCGGCAGAGATTGGGCTCCATATGCGCGCGGATCTCCGCGTCACTCGGCGACGGGTTGGCGTCGAGCAGGGCCTGCGCCCGCATGATCATGCCGGCGATGCAATAGCCGCATTGGGCCGCCTGCTCGTAGATGAACGCCTTCTGCAGAACGGATGGCGCTTCTCCCGTGCCGAGCCCCTCGACCGTGACGACAGGCCGTTCCCCGACCACCGCAAGCGGCGTCAGGCATGAAAACACCGCCTCGCCGTCGAGCTGCACGGTGCAGGCGCCGCATTGCCCGAGCCCACAGCCGTATTTCGGGCCACTGAGCCCGAGCCCGTTGCGCAGAACGTAGAGCAGCGGCGTCGCGGGATCGGCTTCGACGGAGCGAGTTTGTCCGTTGACGTTCAGGGTGAGCGTCATGGCTTTTCCCCCTCGTTTCGAGCTTCGACGACGGCGTCGTGAAGATTTGGCCAGGCCGGCTGGTCGGTGAAGCGGACGCGCAGATAGGCCGTGACCTCGGCCACGTCCCGGTCGCTGAAGACGCCGGCGAAGGAGGGCATCAGCGGGCGCTTTTGCCCTGCGAGTTCGGGAATGCCCTGAAGGATCGTCTGGATCGTGTTACGCGGGTCGTCGGCGGCAAGATCGGTGGTCAGGGCAAGCGACGGGCGACCATCGCTCGACATCGGCGCCCCGGTCCCGTGGCAACCGGCGCAAGCCCCGGCAAAGATCGCCGCGCCGGCCTGATGCGTGGCCGCGGCCTCTTCGGCATTGTCGAGCGGTTTCGCAGCCGGAAGGCTCTCGCCATGCTGCTGTGCCGATTCGCCCGTCTCCATCTTCGAGGTGATATAGACGGCGATCGCCCGGACTTCCCCTTCAGGGACAGTCGACAGGCCGTGGGTTACCGGACCCATCGGGCCGGCCGCAACGCCGTGTTCGGCATCGAGGCCGCTTCGCAGATAGGCCGTCAGACGATCGACGCTCCAGCGCGCGGCGTTCGGATTGGACGCATCGAGCGGCGGCGCGGTCCAACCCTCGGCGACGCCGCCGGCAAAAGTCTTCGATGTCTTCTCGGCACCGGCGAGATTGAGCGGCGTGTGGCAGAGGCCGCAATGGCCGAGCCCCTCGACGAGATAGGCCCCGCGGTTCCATTCGGCGCTCTGATCTTCTGCCGGCGCAAAAGGTGCTTCATCGAGAAAGAGAAGGTTCCAGCCAGCGAGGAGCGGGCGGAAGCCGAGCGGCGGGATCAAGTCGTTAGGCGGCGGCGTCGCCTTCACCGGTCGCCGCGTCATCAGGAAGGCGTAGAGCGCGGCGAGATCGTCGTCGGCGACGTGGTTGTAATGGGTGTAGGGAAACGCCGGGTAGAGGTAGTCGCCCTGCCGATCCACCCCTTCGCGCATGGCGCGCTTGAACGCTTCGAGTGACCAAGAGCCGACTCCCGTCGTCTCCTCCGGTGTGATGTTGGTGGAATAGAGCGTCCCGAACGGCGTTTTGAGTGGCAAGCCACCGGCGAAAGGTTCGCCGCCAGGCGCGGTGTGGCAAACCGTGCAGTCGGCGATGGCGGCCAATATCGCGCCCTTCTCCACGGTCACCTTGTCGAAGGAAGCCTGCGACGGGGGCGTGATTGCTGCCATGGAAGAGCGAAGAGTGAGCGCATATGCGCCGCACGCGCCCAAGATCGCGAGGGCCGCACCGCCCAGAAGACATGTTCGAAACCGCATGAGCTTTCCCTGCCCTGTCAAAGGGCGAAGTTGAGCAAAGAGGCTTCGACGCTAGGCGCGTCCGCGACGTCTGGTCTTGTCTGACGATGCAGGCTTTGGACGATTTCGGCATTGAGGAAGAAGCGGGGCATTTGCGCTCCGACATGAGCGGGTTGGCGAGTTCTTCCGTCAATCTTGGCGCTCCTTGCCGACAAGCCTGACCGGTTTCGACAAGATTTGCTGTCCCAATGCCGGAAACTGCCTCACGAACCCTGACCCGATCGATTACGCTTGGAAGAGCCGTCTGCAACTGGAGCTGCCCATGCCCACTCTCTTCGATCCGATCCGCCTCGGCGCGATCGAATGTCCGAACCGCATGCTGATGGCACCGCTGACCCGCGGGAGGAACACCCGCGATCATGTTCCGACGCCCTTGATGGCGGAATATTACAGCCAGCGGGCAAGCGCCGGACTGATCATTTCGGAGGCGACCGGCATCAGCCGGCAGGGGCTTGGCTGGGCCTATGCGCCGGGTATCTGGAATGCCGAGCAGATCGCCGGCTGGAAGATGGTCACCGATGCGGTCCACGCCGCCGGCGGTCGCATCGTCTGCCAGCTCTGGCATATGGGGCGGATCGTCCATCCGAGCTTTCTCGGTGGCGAAGCCGGCGTCTCGGCCTCCGCGACCACGGCGCCGGGTTTCGCGCACACCAATGACGGCAAACAAGCCCATCAGCAGGCGCGAGCACTTCATCCCGCAGGGATTGCTGACATCGTGCAGGATTATCGGGCTGCGGCGGGGGATGCGCTCGATGCCGGCTTCGACGGCGTCGAGATCCATGCGGCCAACGGCTATCTGATCGACCAGTTTCTCCGCTCCAGCGCCAATCATCGCACCGATCGTTACGGCGGCTCGATCGAAAACCGGATGCGTCTGCTTCTGGAAGTCACCGAGGCCGTCTGCGGCGAGATCGGCGCAGATCGGGTGGGCGTCCGTCTTTCGCCGAACGGCGACTCCCAGGGTGTCAATGATCCTGATCCCGTCCCGCTCTTCACGGCCGCGGCCCGGGAATTGTCGAAAATCGGCATCGCCTTCCTGGAACTGCGTGAGCCGCCGAAAGATGGCACCCGCGGCAAGCCCGACCATCCGCCTGTCCACCCAGCCATACGGGCGAGTTTCGACGGGCCGCTGATCCTCAATTCCGACTTCGACGGCAAGCGGGCGGCCGAGACCATCCAGTGCGGAGAGGCGGACGCGATCGCCTTCGGTCGCGGCTTTTTGGCAAATCCCGATCTGCCTTCCCGCATCGACCGCGGCATCCCCCTCGCCCCGGACTACATGGCGACGTGGTACACCCAAGGACCGGTCGGTTACACGGACTATCCGACGGCCGATGGCGGCCAAGGGCGGGAGGCGGCCCAGTGACCTTCCAGTGCTACCACGTGGAGACAATCCGCACCGTGACGCCGAGCGCCCGAGGCTGTGAAGAGTGCCTGAAGATCGGCAGCCCGTGGCTGCATCTCAGGGTCTGCC
>PACL01000026.1 GCA_002700095.1 Fulvimarina sp.
ACGAACGATGCCGAGAAGATCGACCTGTCGGCGGTGACGGCCATCACATCCTTCGCCGACCTCGCCGCCAACCACCTGACGCAGGTCGGCGGCAATGCCGTGATCACCGACGGCTTCAACACCATCACCTTGAACGGGGTAAACATCGCCGACCTCGACGCCGGCGACTTCATCTTCTGACGGACGAGACCGGTTTCGGAAGGCGATGCCGGGCCCTGCAAGCAGGTCGAGGGCCGCGCCGGTGCGCCATGACCGGGGCTGCGCCGCGAGGAGGTGACGTGCAGTCGTGGGGCGACGCGCACCCATTGAGAGCCGAGCCATCTCCAAGCTGGCCGTCCGGTATGGCCCGATACGGGCCGATGCCGATCCAGCCCGGTGCGAATCGAGCCGGATCGGCCTAGATTGCCGGCATGGTTGCAAACGTCCTGTCGATCCCGCCTGGAAAGCCCTTCCTGAGGACCCTCGCCGAGGCGCTCCTGTCGGGGCAGATCGTCGAGGGTTTCTGCTATGACGGCGACCCGCTGTCCCTGGCCGACGTCACGTTCTACGTGCCGAGCCGGCGCGCGGCGCGCAGCCTCGCGGCGGCCTTCGCCGCGGTCCTCGGCGAGAGCCATGGCAGCCGCTCGGCGATCCTGCCGCGCATCCGCCCGCTCGGCGAAGGCGACGAGGCGACGATCTTTTCGGCGAGCGGGGAGGGCGGCGGGGGCCAGCTGCCGGCGATGCCGGAGCTCGAGCGTCGGCTCAACCTCGCCCGCCTCGCCAGAGCCTGGCGCCATCTGGCCGATCGGGTTCCCGGCGAGGAACTGCCGGAGGGGACGCCCGAGCGTGTCACCTCGGCCTCCGAGGCGCTCTGGCTCGCCGGCGATCTGGGTGTCCTCCTCGACGAGATCGAGACCGAGGGCACGTCTTTCGCCAAGCTAGCCGGCCTCGCCCCGGATGCGCTTGCCGCCTGGTGGCAGACGACGCTCTCCTTCCTCGAGATCGTCACCGACCATTGGCCGAAGCTGCTCGAAAGCCGCGGCGTCACCAGCGAGGCGGCGGCCAAGAACGCCTGGCTGAGGAGCGAGACCGCCCGGCTTCTGGCCGGCGGCGCGAAGGGTCCGGTGATCGTCGCCGGCTCGACCGCCACCTCGCCCGCGACCCTCGACCTCATGCATGCGGTGGCGCATCTGCCGAACGGCGCGCTGGTCCTGCCGGGCCTCGACCGGCATATCGGCTCGCAGGGCTTCGCGGCCATCGACCGGGAGGTGGCGATCGCCGCACCCGGCCATCCGCAATACGGCCTGAAACGCATCCTCACCCGCTTTGCGATGGCGCCGGAGGCGGTGCCGCATCTGGACGCGGATCTTTCCCCGAGGCTCGCCCGGCGCGAGACGTTCCTGTCGAGCGCGCTGCGCCCGGCCGAGACGACGGCGCATTGGGCCGAGGAAGCCCAAGCCTTCGGGCCCGACGCGCTGGACGGCGTGGCGCTGATCGAGGCGGCGGACCCTCGCATCGAGGCGCTGGCCATCGCCGTCGCCATGCGGGACGCGCTGGAGGCGCCGGGCGCCACCGCCGCGCTGATCACGCCGGACCGGCGGCTGGCACGGCGCGTCCTCGCCGAGCTCGAACGCTTCGGCATCACCGCCAATGATTCCGCCGGCAAGCCGCTTTCCAACACGGCGCCGGGGACCCTGCTTGCCGCGGCCCTCACCGTCGCGCTGGAGCCGGGCGATCCCGTCGCCCTGCTCGGCCTTCTGAAGCATCCGCTCTGCCGGCTCGGCCGCCCGGCGATCGCGGCGCGCAACGCCGCGCGGGCCATCGAGCTGATCGCCATCCGCGGCACGGTGGACGTCGCCGACGGGGCGCGCCTCGGCGAGATCGTCGCGCGACGCATCGATCAGATCGAATCCCTGCCGGCGGGCGAGATCGGCCGGCTGCTGACCCGCCCGGCCCGCAACGTCAGGCGCGCCGAATACGAGGCGGCCCGGCTGTTTGCGCAGGACTTCGCGGCCGCCCTGCAGCCTCTGGCGACCTTGCGCGGCGCCGAGCCGCGGGAGATCGCCGACTACGCCGTTGCCGTCACCAACGCTCTGGAGATGCTGGCGCGGGACGAGACGGGCGCGCCGGCCGAACTCTATGCCGGCGAGAACGGCGCGGCGCTGGCCGCCTTCCTGTCCGAACTCGTCGCTGCCCCGCAGACGGGTTTTTCGTTTCCCGCCGAGGAGCTGCCCGATGCGATGGAGGCGCTCAGTGCCGGCGTCACGGTGAAGCCGCGCGGCGGGTTGTCGGCCCGGGCCTTCGTCCTCGGCACGCTGGAGGCGCGGCTCGAAGGCATCGACACGGCGATCCTCGGCTCGCTCAACGAGGGCGTCTGGCCGGCCGGCGCCAAGAGCGGCGCCTTCCTGTCGCGGCTGATGCGCCGGGAGATCGCCCTCGACCCGCCGGAGCGGCGGATCGGCCTTGCCGCCCACGACTTCTGGATGGCGATGGGCGCAGGGCGGGTGGTGCTGACCCGCTCGCGCCGCATGGACGGCGCGCCGACCATCGCCTCGCGCTGGCTGCAGCGGCTGACGACGCTGGCCGGGCCTGAGGCGAGCGCCGAACTCGCGGCGCGCGGACAGGCCTATGTCGATGCCGCCGAAGGTCTGGAGACCGCCGCGGACGCCCCGCGCATCGCCCGGCCGACGCCGCGTCCGCCGGTCGAGATGCGGCCGCGGCGCTATTCCGTCACCGAGGTCGAGACGCTGATCCGCGACCCCTATGCGGTGCATGCCCGGCGCATCCTGAAGCTCGAGGCGCTGCCGCCGCTGATGCGGGCGCCGCACGCCCGCGAGCGCGGCGAGCTGATCCACGCCATCGTCGCCGACTTCGTCATCAAGGGCATCGACCCCACGGAAGCGGATGCCGCCGAAGAGCTGGCGCTGATCGCGCGCGAGCAGTTCGAGCGGGCGGCGCTGCCCGGCGAAATCGCCGCGGTCTGGTGGCCGCGCATCGAGCGGACGACGCAGGAGTTTCTTTCCTGGGAAAAGACCCGGGACGAGACGGTGCGCGAACGCCTCGCCGAGCGGTCGGGGGCGAGCGAGTTCCCCGGCATCGGGGTGACGCTCTCCGGCCGCTCCGACCGGATCGATCGGCTGAAGGACGGCCGCATCGTCATTCTCGATTTCAAGACCGGCAGCCAGCCCTCGGTGAAGCAGGCGCGCACGCTGCTGTCGCCGCAGCTGGCGCTGGAAGGCGGCATGGCGATGCGCGGCGATTTCGAGGGCACCAGCTCCGGCGAGACCATCGCCGATCTCGTCTATGTCCGGCTGAAGGAGCGCGAACTGAAGGAGGAGGGGCTGGAGACGGGCGGCACGAAGACCGTCCAGCCCTGTGATCCGACGGCCCTGTCCGATACCGCGATGCGCCGCTTCGAGGGGCTGGCGGCGCTCTATCTGAAGCCCGAGACGGCGTTCGGCTCGCGGCTGAGACCGATGCTCGCGGCAGACTTCTCCGGCGACTACGACCATCTGGCGCGGGTGAAGGAGTGGTCGGTCGCAGGCGCCGACGACGTCGAGGGAGACGGCGAATGAGCGGCGGCACCGAAAGCACCGACACCGCCTTCTTCGTCGACCCGGATACGAAGCGGCGCCAGAGGGTGGCGTCCGATCCGCGGCGCTCGGTCTTCGTCTCGGCCAATGCCGGCTCGGGCAAGACCCATGTCCTCACCGAGCGCGTCGTGCGTCTCTTGCTGGCCGGCGTCGATCCTTCCAAGGTGCTCTGCCTGACCTTCACCAAGGCTGCGGCGGCCGAGATGTCGGCCCGGGTCTTTGCCAGGCTCGGCGCCTGGGCGACGATGCCGGACGAGGCGCTGGGGGCGGCCCTGGCGAGCCTCGAAGAGGGGCGGCGCCCGGATGCGGCCAAGCTCGAACAGGCCCGCCAGCTCTTCGCGCGGGCACTGGAGACGCCGGGCGGGCTGAAGATCCAGACTATCCACGCCTTCTGCGAGGCGATCCTCCACCAGTTTCCGCTGGAGGCGGACGTTCCGGGCCATTTCGAGGTGATGGAGGAGGCCGAGACCGCGCGCCTTCTCGCCGAAACCCGCAAGCGCCTCCTCACCGGCACGGCGCGGATGCCGCGGGCCGAGGCGAAGCGGCTGGCCGGCGGCTTTGCCGACGCGCTGCAGATCGCCGGCGAATGGGGCCTCGACAAGCTCCTGTCCGACATCGCCTTCAAGCGCGACGAACTCTCGAGGCACCTGGAGGAGGCGGGCGGCCTCGACCGGGCGATCGCCCTCCTGGGCGAGGCGCTGGGCCTCGGCGAGGGGGAGGACGAGGCGGCGATCCTCGGCGCCGTGCTTCCCTGCCGGCATCTCGATCCGGAGACCTGCGAGATGCTCCGGGTCGCGGCGCTCGCCTCGACGTCGGCCTCCGACGGCAAGTTCGCCGAGCGGCTGGCGCGGCTGCTCGACGCGGCGTCGTCGCCGGAAGCGCGCTTTGCCGCCTATCGGGGGATCGGTCTCGATTCCAAGGGCGAGGTCCGTGGCTCGCTGCGCGGCCTCGTGACCAAGAGTGTCGCCGAAGCCGTTCCGGATCTCCTCGAGCGTGTGCAGGCGGCCGGCGAGCGGGCGCGGGCCGTCGAGGACCGGCTCGCGACGCTGCGGCTCTACCGCGCCAGCCGCGCGGCGCTGACCATCGCCAATGCCTTCGAGCGGGACTATGGCGCCCTGAAGCGCCGCCGCGGCCGGCTCGACTTCACCGATCTCATCGCCCACACCGCCGACCTGCTGCTGCGCTCGGAAGCGGCGAGCTGGGTGCACTACAAGCTCGACCAAGGCATCGACCACATCCTCATCGACGAGGCGCAGGACACCAGCCCGCGGCAATGGCAGGTGATGCGCGAGCTGGCCGGCGAGTTCTTCGCCGGACAGGGCAGCCACAACCGCACCCGCACCCTCTTCGCCGTCGGCGACGAGAAGCAGTCGATCTATTCGTTCCAGGGGGCTTCGCCCCACATGTTCGACGAGGAGCGCCGGCAGGTGGAGCGGCGGGCCGGCGAGGCCGGCCTCGCCTTCGAGGCGATCCAGCTCAACCGCTCCTTCCGCACGGTGGAGACGGTGCTCGGCGCCGTCGACCGGGTGTTTTCCGATCCCGACAACCGCAAGGGCCTCGCCTCCGGCAACGAGGCGCCGGTGCATTCGGCCGCCCGCCGCGACGGGCCGGGGCTGGTCGAGCTCTGGCCGGCCTTCCAGGCCGAGGCCCGCGAGGAGCCGGACGACTGGACGCAGCCGCTGGACGTCGAGCCGCAGAGTTCGCCCACCCATCGCCTCGCCACGCGCATCGCCGACCAGATCGCCGGCTGGATCGGCGATCCGATCTCGGTGAAGGGCGAGAAGCGACCGCTCGGCCCCGGCGACGTCATGGTGCTGGTGCGCAAGCGCTCGGGCTTCGGCGCGGCCCTGGCGGCGGCGCTCAGGGACCGCCACATCGCCGTCGCCGGTACCGACCGGCTGGTCATCACCGATCACATCGCCATCGAGGACCTGATGGCGCTCGGCCGCGTGGTGGCGAATTTCGACGACGACCTGTCGCTCGCCGCCGTCCTGAAGAGCCCGCTCTTCGGCTTTTCCGACGAGGATCTGATGGCGCTGGCCCTGTCGCGCGAGGGGGCGATCCCGTTGTCCTACGGGCTGCGGCTCCTCGGGGGCGAGGACGGGCTCGCCCGCCTGCCGGAATTCTCTCCCGACGGCGAGGCCGCGACGGCGCTGGTCGCCAAGGCGAGGCACGCCATCGACCGGCTCGAAGAGCTGCGCGACCGGGCAGGCTTCCAGGGAGGGTTCGAGTTCTATGCCCGCATCCTCGGGCCGGAGGGCGGGCGAAGGGCCCTCGTCGCCCGGCTCGGCCGCGACGCCGGCGAGGGGATCGACGCCTTTCTCGATCTGGCGCTCGCCAAGGAGGAGGCCGGCGTCGCCGGCCTCGACGCCTTCCTCGCCGAATTGTCGGAAAGCCCGCCGACCTTGAAGCGTGAACTCGGCCATGGCCGCGGCGAGGTGCGCATCCTGACCGTTCATGCCTCGAAGGGGCTGGAGGCGCCGGTCGTCTTCCTGGTCGATCCGGGCTCGGCGCCGTTCTCCGCCTCCCACGGCGACAGCCTGATGGCTTGGGACGCCATGCCCGGCCTTCATCACGGCGCGGCGCCCGGCTTCCTCTGGTGTCCGACGAAGGAGCTGAGAAACGCGTCCATCGACGAGTTGAAGGCCGGCGAGAAGGAACGTGCCGAGGAGGAATATCGCCGGCTGCTCTATGTCGGAATGACCCGCGCAGCCGACCGGCTGGTGCTTTGCGGCCTGGCGCCGCAGCGCGGACCGAACGAGACGACCTGGCTGCAGCGGGCGTGGCGAGCCTTGGATCAAGTGGCGGAGACGGTGACGAACGCTGCGGGCGAGACGGTCGCGCTGCGGATCGGCGCGGTCCCCGCTGGCGACAAGCTCGATCCCCGGCGACCGGCGACGCGGCCGGTGCCGGAGCTGCCTCTGTCGAAGCTCGAGCCGGAAGTCCTGCCGCCGCGCCCGCTGTCGCCCTCGCTCGCCGGGGCAGCCGCCGAGATCATGCCCGAGACCGAGGCGGGATCTGCGGCCGACGACACGACTGGCGGAGGGGCCGGCGAATCGGCCGGCGACGGGCCGGTGCCGCCAGCACCCGCGCCCTCGCCGGTGCTGGCGGCGGCCAAGACGCCGTCCTTCGCCATCCGCCGCGGCCTCGCCGCCCACCGCATGCTGGAGCTTTTGCCGGACATTGCGCCGGAGGAGCGGGCCGGGCAGGCGCAGCTGATCCTCGCCGCCCTGGCTCACGACCTGCCGGAGAGTGAATGCGCCAAGCTGACCGCCTCGGTGCTGGCGGTGATGGCCGACCCGGCCTTTGCGCCGATCTTCGCGACCGGCAGCCGCCCGGAGGTGGCGGTCACCGGCGAGGTGACGCTGCGCGGCCGCAGCTTCAGCGTCAACGGCACGATCGACCGCCTCGCTGTCACCGCCGACCGGGTGCTGATCGCCGACTTCAAGACCAACCGCCCGCCGCCGCGCGAGCTGTCCGAGGTGCCCCAGGCCTATGTTGTCCAGCTGGCGCTCTACCGGGCGCTGGTGGCCCCGCTCTATCCGGGCCGGGCCGTCGAGGCGGCGCTGATCTTCACCGAGGCACCGCTGCTGATCGCCGTGCCGCCCGAGCGCCTCGACGCGGCGCTGGCCGGGCGGGACGCCGGGGCGAAGAGGGCGCCACCGTCTCCAGCCTGACGACGCCCCGTTCGCAGAGCGGAGCGTTGCTTGAATTGACCTGCCGCGAGGTCTACCTAGTCAACGAAACGTCAAACAGGAGCCAACCATGGCCACCAAGAAGGTCGATACCCAGAGTTTCAAGACCGACGTCCTCGACAGTCAGAAGCCGGTCGTCGTCGACTTCTGGGCCGAGTGGTGCGGTCCTTGCAAGATGATCGCGCCGAGCCTCGAGGAGATCTCCGAGGAGATGACCGACATCGAGGTCGCCAAGGTCAATATCGACGAGAATCCGGATCTCGCCGCCCAGTTCGGCGTGCGTTCCATCCCGACGCTGCTGCTGTTCAAGAACGGCGAGCCCGCTTCGGTGCAGGTCGGCGCCCAGTCGAAGTCCAAGCTGGTCGACTGGATCAAGGGCGCGGCATAAGCAGCGCCGCGGTCTCGGATGAACGAGATAAGGCTCGCGCCACCGGCGCGGGCTTTTTTTTCGGTCTGCTGGATGAGGATGGACGCATCGCCAGATCGAGCAGGCCACTTCTGCAGGCGGCTGTTGTTCCCTCCGTCCCTGTGCATCTGCTGGCGTTTCGGTGGAAGCGCCGAGGCGAGGGTCACGTGCCACCCGTCTGCCTCGCCGGCGCGCTGGATCCTGTGCCCGCGGCCGTGGCCGGCGCGAGCGAACCGCGCCCGACCCGTCGGCCATTCGGGTCAGCGCGGCTTGGTCGGCATCTCCGCATCGAGAATCGACTCCACCGAGCCGAGCGCGGCGCGGGTTGCCGGGTCGAGCTCTTCCTCGCCCGCACGGCCGTTGACGGTCTCGACGCGCACCGTCACCTGACGGTTGGCGAAAGCGATGTGTTCGGCGTCGAAGAGCATGTGGATGCGCGTGAAGACCACGCGGCGCAGGATGAACTGGTCGCCAGGCCGTGCCATGAACTTCACCCGGAGGATCATCGCGGAATCCTCCATCTGGATGACCCCTTGCGATTTCAGCGGTTCGAGGAAGAGCGGACCGACCTCGGGATCCTGCGCCAGTTCGGCGCCCAGCTTCTTGATCAGCTTGCGCACCCGCTCGATGTCGGTGCCGTAGACCAGCCGCAGATTGAGCTTCATGATCACCCAGTCACGCGAATAATTGGTCAGCTGCTTGATCTCGCCGAAGGGGATGGTGTTCAGCGGGCCGTTGTGGTGGCGAAGCTGGAAGGAGCGCACCGAGATCTTCTCGACGGTGCCCTTGGCGCTGCCGACATCGATGTATTCGCCACGGCGAAAGGCATCGTCGAGCAGGAAGAAGGCCCCCGAGAAGATGTCGCGGATCAGCGTCTGCGCGCCGAAGCCGATCGCCAGCCCGACGACCCCCGCGCCGGCGAAGAGCGGCGCCACCGAAACGCCGAGGCCGGCAAGCAGCAGCATGGCCCCGATGCAGACGATGGCGGCGATCAGGATCTTGCGCAGGAGGGGAAGAAGGGTGGCGAGCCGCGAGGAACCCTTGCCGATTTCCCTCGCCTCGTGATCGCCCGCCTCGGGAACATGGCCCGCCTCGTCGGCGATCTGGCCGTCGATCCAGACGCGCACGGCACTGTAGAGCACGTAAGTGGCAAACAGGACGCTGGTGACGGCGAGCCAGTGGCGGGCCGTTTCGCCGCGCCCCAGCAGCCCCCAGACGGCAAGGAGGACAGCTGCCGCGACGAGGGCGGCGAAGATGGTGGCCACATGCAGCCAGTATCGCCGCCAGCGCTCCGGCCACGGGCTCACATGATCGGCGGCCGTAACGATGTCTCTCTCGGTGGGGTGAGTGCTGCCGGCTTGGATGTCGCTTCCCACGGGATCACCGTCCCGGCTTTCGCCCGGCGCGCGGCGCCGGCGGAACTGTCGCTCGATGACGAGCGCGGCCACCCCCAGCACCAGCGCACCGGCCAGGGCCGCAGCGACAGGGCCGAGGATCGGCCCCGGCTGATAGGTCGAGCTCATGAGGACATGGGCGATCGAGAAGGCGGTGGCGGCCAGCAGATAGGCGATGGCGAACAGATGCCATGTCGCGGCGAGCGTGGCGCGCCAACGGCTCGGCCGCCGGGAAGGCCCGGCAATCAGCCGTGCCACCATCTCCCGCCGGACGATCACGCAGACGATCATCCCCGCGCACAGCACGCCAGAAGCGATGACCTGCAACAGGTCGACATAGGACTCCTGGAGGCCGAGCCCGCTCAGCCAGCCGGACAGCCCGAAGATCGCACAGGACACGGCGAGCACCGCCAGAAACGGGCCGGACAGACGGCGGGTCTGCGCATCGTCGAGACCGGTCAGGCGGGCTCGCGGCGTATGCTGGGAGAGAATGCCGACCACGAAATCGCGCTGCAACAGAAAGGCGCTGAGGGTCGCGAGTGTCATCAGCGAGGTCCAGCGTGCCGGCGTCGCTTCCGGCGACAGGACGACCGTCGTCGTCAGGCCGGCGAAGAACAGCGCCAGAATGGCCAGAAGCGAGGTAGAAATCCGCGTGAGGACGAAGGCGATCCGGGCGGCCTTGTCGGCACCGGGGGCCGGATGGGCGGCCTGTCTCAGTTGCGCCGTCCAGCGCTCGATGCCGAAGGCCGCGAGAGCGCCGACCGCGAGTGACAGGCAGGTCAAGAGGAGTGCCCGCCAGATCCAGCCGGCCTGCGCGCCCTGAGCCGGGTTCTCCAGCGTCGCGACGATCGCCGCCGGCGCGGCGGGCGCCGCACGCAGCGTCAGCCAGAGCCGGTTGCGGATGCTCACCATGCCTTCCAGCGCCTCCGTCGGCGCCATCATCATGCCCGACCCGGCCTCCGCCTGCTCCGGGGTTGCGACGGCCGGGCCGGTGCCTGCCTGCGCAATCGACAGCGGATCCTGCGCCAGCGAGGAAGCGGCAGGCATGCAGACCAGGACGAGAACCGTCACTGCTGCGATCAGCATCGCGACGATCGGTGAGTGCCGTCGCATCATCGTAGCCCTTCTGGCCTAGCGGCAGAACCGTTTAAAATCCTCGAAGGTTACCCCTTCCTCCTGGATGCCTAAGCCTCCTGCGATAATAGGGTCTCCACTTTCTGGATAAAATACGATCGACGTGAAGAGGCGCCGAATGGTGATATCACCGGTCGGATGTGTCACGAAAACATATCCGCATATCGCTCCAGCATTTTCGTCTTTTCGATTGGACAGGAACTCGACACTGGTGGGGAACTCCAGTGCATCTTTTAACTTTCGCTCGATAACGCGTTCGGCTCTTTTCTGACTTCCGACCGTCGAACGAGATTGCTCAGCTGCGGAAGATGCACGGTCGTCTCTGCTTTCGACTGCTGCAGCTTGGCTGCCAACACCCACATCCCCTTGCGCTCCGTTCGAGAAATTCGCGGTTCCTCGTGCAGAGGTCAAATCAGCCCGCAGCGTCGCGGTGAAGGTCGCGCTGCGCCCGTCGGAGCATCTGACCGCTGGCGCACGAATGGTACGATACTGATCAGTGGTATAGCGACCGGAGCACGTCGTTCCTCGCTCCGACTGGAGCCGAACCTCACCGTTGAATGGGGGGCCGTAAGTAGAGCCCGTAAAAAGCTCCCCCTGAGTGGTTCGCACGGAGACAGGAAGTGATATCGGAGAAGCGCAGGATGCAAGTGACGCAACGCTGAGGAGCAAGCAGAGTTTGTTGATACGCATGACCACGAGATGGACGAATTGATGCCTAAATCGAGCCATAATTCGAGTGGCGCGACATTGAAAGGCCGGGTGACCGACGACGTGACATTGTGGTTGATTCGCATTGCCGTGATACCGCTTTTGGCTCTTGGATTAGTCACCGTGGAGAATCGGCTGGCTGCGGCAAACCCCCTCCCGCGTTACGATCCTCCAGGATACTGCATGCAGGTCGCTGATGTCGTCGGTGGTTCCTCACAAATCCTGAATACGTGCATCGGGCAGGAACAGGAGTCCTATGACTCGCTGAAGGCGCGATGGGCTTCCATCCCAGCGCGCATGCAGGCCTATTGTGATGATGTCGCTCGCGCCGTCGGGGGCACGTATCAGATCCTGAAGGCTTGCCTTGAGCAAGAGGCCGAAGCCGATAGATCGATGCCGGAGTTTGAGTTCTAGCAAAAGAGAGGGCGCGTCTTCTTCGGCGTCGGGCAGTGGGAAACCGACGGAGGCGTCGCAGACAAGCACTTTTCGCCTGACAGAGAGACCGTGGAGTTCGGTAACATCGATGCCTGCGGCCTGTCGGCGTTGACTTCGGTCACATGCACCGTCAATGCGGGGGCAATTCTTCGGCAAAGTACTGTGCGGCGATCAACATCGCTTTGCCGGCGGACAGCGATGTTGCGCCCGTTTGGCCGCCCTAGATCGTACGAGATTTGGACCACCCGCTCGCCCGTATGGAGGACGAAAATCTGTCCGCCTTCCTCGCCCGCGTCCTCGCCGCACTCTTCGGCGGGCTGCTGTTCAGCCAGTCGGCCGAATTCACCCAGCAATATCTGCAGCGCCTCGGCGGCGCGGCGGACGAGATGCGCGCCGTTGTCGAGCGCTTCGAGGAGAGCGCCCGAGTTCTGGCTTTGACGCCCGACGAGGCGATCGAGCGGCTGAAGCGGAACGCCGACGACCTCGCCGTGCGCCAGGGCAGCGACGCGGAGGAAAGCCGCCTGCGCTATGAGGCCCTCGAGCAGCGCTACCGTTCGCTGGTTTCGACCGCCCCGCTGTTCCGGCCCTTCGAGCTTGCCGCTGATCCCGACTGGTCGATCGCCGAGCGCGCCGCCGGCGACTACCGGCCGGCGATCCCGGCGACGGGCGATGGCGTGCTGCTGGCACTGGCGGGCTTTCTTCTCGGCTGGGCGCTGGGCGGCGGCACCCACGGCGCCGTCGCCATGCGCAAGCGCCGACGGGCGCGGCGCGCCACGGCGGCCGGAACTGGCAGCGACATTCCCGAGTGACGGGAACGGAAATGGCGACGAGGGCGCGAGACTACTGCGGCGCCATGCCGTTCCGGCCGAGGACGTCCCCGACCAGATAGAGCGAGCCGCAGATCAGGAAGCGCGGCGCCGGCACCGCCTGCCAGTTGGTGGAGACGAGGCGGATCGCCTCCTCGACGGAATTGGCGGGCTCGGCGTCGAGGCCGGCTTCGATCGCGGCATCGGCCAGCTCGTCCGGGTCGAGCCCGGCCTCGCTCATGGCGACGGGCACGGTGAACACCCGGCGCGCCATGCCGGAAAAAGCCGAGAAGAAGCCCACCGGCTCCTTGGTGTTGATCATTCCGGTAATCAGGAAGAGCGGCCGCTGCACGCGCTCCTCCATGTCGGCGAGGGTCTCGGCAATGGCGAGGCCCGCTCCTGGATTGTGGCCGCCGTCGATCCAGATCTCGGCGCCCGGCGCCGCGATGTCGAGCAGCGGGCCGGCGGTGATCCGCTGCATGCGGCCGAACCATTCGACCCGCCCCATGCCCGCCTCGACCGCCGCGTCGGAGGGCGGATACGGCCCGTGGCGCAGCGCGGCGATGGCCGTTGCGGCGTTGACGATCTGGTGGCGGCCGGGCAGCCGCGGCAGCGGCAGGTCGATGAGGCCGCGGTCGTCCTGATAAACCATCCGGCCGTGCTCCTCATAGGCGAAGAAGTCCTCGCCATAGACGCAGAGCGGCGCGCCGACCCGGTCGGCGATCGAGGTCAGCACCTCCAGCGCCACCTGCTCGCTCTGCTGGCCGATGACGACCGGCACGCCGGGCTTGATGATGCCGCCCTTTTCCGCCGCGATCAGCTCCACACGGTCGCCGAGGAACGACTGGTGATCCAGCGAGATCGGCGTGATCACGCTGACGGCGGGCTGCGGGATGACGTTGGTCGCGTCGAACCGGCCGCCAAGCCCCACCTCGACCACCGCCGCGTCGGCCGGATATTCGGCGAACAGCATGAAGGTGACGGCGGTCAGGATCTCGAAGACGGTGATCGGCTGGCCTTCATTGGCATTCGCCGCGCGCCTGACGGCCTCGGCGAGCGCCGTGTCGTCGACGAGGCGGGAGGTGCCGGCGCCGCTGGCGAGCCGGTAGCGCTCGTGCCAGTTGACGAGATGCGGCGAGGTGTGGGTGTGGACGGCCCGGCTGTCGGCCTCGAGGATCGCCCGCAGGAAGGCGGTGACGGAGCCCTTGCCGTTGGTACCGGCGACGTGGATCGTCGGCGGCAGTCGCAGATGCGGATCGCCCAGCGCCGTGAGCAGCCGGAGGACGCGCTCCAGCGACAGGTCGAAGCCCTTGGGATGGCGGCCGAGAAGGGCGTCGATTTCGGCAGCGGCGCGTGAGGTCGTGGTCATCGCGGGGTGTTACGCCAGACCTTGGAAGGATGCAAAATCTATGCGTGGACGGCGGCCTGCGTCTCGCTGTCGCCATGGGCGTCGGATGCCTCGCCGGGCTCCGCCGGCTCGGCTGCGATGAGGCCCGCGATCGGTTCGGCCGGCGCCTTGGTCAGCAGTCGCAGCAGCGTCGCGATGCGGCTCTTCAGCTGGTGGCGCGGCACGACCATGTCGACCATGCCGTGCTCCATCAGATATTCGGCGCGCTGAAAGCCGTCGGGCAGCTTCTCGCGGATCGTCTGCTCGATCACCCGGGCGCCGGCAAAGCCGATGACCGCGCCGGGCTCGGCGATGTGGACGTCGCCCAGCATCGCATAGGAGGCCGAGACGCCGCCGGCGGTCGGATTTGTCAGGACGACGATGTAGGGCAGCCCCGCCTCCTTCAGCATCTCCACCGCGACGGTCGTTCGCGGCAGCTGCATCAGCGACAGGATGCCCTCCTGCATGCGGGCGCCGCCCGACGCCGAGAACAGCACCAGCGGTCGCTTCTCGGCGATGGCGGTCTCGAAGCCCTTGATGATCGCCTCGCCGGCCGCCATGCCGAGCGAGCCGCCCATGAAGGCGAAATCCTGCACTGTCGCGACGATGCCGAGGCCCTCGATCGCCCCTTTGGCGACGATCACGGCATCGTCCGTCTCGGCCTTGGCACGGTTTTCCTTGAGCCGGTCGACATAGCGCTTCTGGTCGCGGAACTTCAACGGATCGACGGCGACCGACGGCAGGTCGACGAGGTCAAAGGCGCCGTCGTCGAAGAAGTGGCCGAGCCGGTCCTTCGCCCGGATCCGCATGTGGAAGCCGGAAGAGGGCACCACCCACTGGTTGGCCTCGAGGTCCTTGTGGAAGACCATCTCGCCGGTCTCGGGGCACTTGATCCAGAGATTGTCCGGCACCTGCCGGGTGGCGAGAAGGCTGGAGATCTTCGGGCGGACGTAGTTGGTGATCCAGTTCACGGGGGAGATCCGTTCTTCGCGTTTGTGTGCGGGCCGGGGCGTTTCCGAGGAGATGGCGGCCCAGTCAGGCCTTGGCAAGGCGGACGGCTCTGACGCCCTGCGCGAGCTGCGCGACGATGTCGGTGACGGCCTTGACCACCGCATCGCCCCCGCCGTCGTGGGAAGCGGCCTCGATTGCGGAAACCAGCGCCGAGCCGACGACGACGCCGTCGGCGCCGCGGCCGATCTCCGCCGCCTGCTCGGCGGTGCGCACGCCGAAGCCGACGCAGACCGGCAGGTCGGTGTGGCGCTTGATCCGCGACACCGCGGCGGCGACCTTGTCCGCATCCGGCGCGGCGGAGCCGGTGATGCCGGTGATCGAGACGTAGTAGACGAAGCCGGAGGTGTTCTTCAGCACCGCCGGCAGGCGCTTGTCGTCGGTGGTGGGGGTCGCCAGCCGGATGAAGTTCAGCCCGGCCTTCAGCGCCGGCAGGCAGAGTTCCTCGTCCATCTCCGGCGGCAGGTCGACGACGATCAGCCCGTCGACGCCGGCTTCGATGGCGTCCTTCACGAAGGTCTCGACGCCGTAGATGTAGACCGGGTTGAAGTAGCCCATGAGGATGATCGGCGTCTCGTCGTCGCCGCGCCGGAAATCCTTCACCATCGACAGCGTCTTCTTCAGCGTCTCGCCGTTCTTCAAGGCCCGCAGGCCGGCCCTCTGGATCGCCGGGCCGTCGGCCATCGGATCGGAGAAGGGCATGCCGAGCTCGATGAGGTCGGCGCCGGCCGCGGGAAGCGCCGCGGCGATCTTCAGCGCCGTCTCGTGGTCCGGATCGCCCGCCATGACGAAGGTGACGAGGGCGGGACGGTTCTCTTCCTTCAGACGAGAGAATCGGGCTTCGATGCGGGTGGTCATGGCGGGCTTTCGATCGGGGCGAGCCGGCGGCGGAGGTTCGCGGGATCGCCGGGACTTTGAAGGATTTGCGACGGATGCTCGCCGGGTTCCTTACGCCATCCGGCAAGGGCCTGCCAAGCGCCAAGCCGGAACGGGCGGCGGCTGGTCATGCCGATGGCGCCCGGCGGCGGGTTGCTTTCGGGCGGTGCGGCGATCATGGATGCCGTGCCGCAGGCTGCGCGAGGCTCCTCCGCGTCCCGTTGGGGCGGGGTGGCGCCACCGACGCAACCGGCATGCGGGGCGAGACGTTCACCGGTCCAGCGCGCCGATCGGCGAAGGCCCCGAAAGGCCTACCCGGCGCCGCCGTCCAGAGATCCATCGAAAAGGCGAATATCATGACACCAGGCTGGCAACGCTTTGCCCTTGGCGATGCGCGCATCACCACCATCCTCGACGGGACCCGACATGCCGACGGACCCCATCCGACCTTCGGCAAGGACCGGAGCCAGGAGGAGATGGCCGCCCTGATGCGGGCGAACTTCCTGCCGGAGACCCGCTTCGTCAACGGCTTCACGCCGACCCTCATAGAACTTGCGAACGAACTGGTCCTCTTCGACACCGGTTTCGGCGAGAGCGGCACGGCGAACGGCTACGGCAAGCTCGTCGAGCGCATGGCGGCCGCCGGCACCGCGCCGGAGGCCGTCACCCTCGTCGTCCTCACCCATCTTCATCCCGATCACATCCTCGGCCTGATGACCGGCGGCCAGCCGACCTTCCCCAACGCCCGCTATGCCACCGGCGCAGCCGAGTTCGAATGGTGGACGTCGCAGGAGGCGAGGACCGGCGCGCGGGCCGAGATGGCGAAGACGGTCGAGAGCCTCGTCGTCCCCTTGCGGGACCGGATGACGCTGCTTCGGGACGGGGACGGCGTCGCTCCCGGCATCACCGCCCTCGACGCCCCCGGCCACACGCCCGGCCACATGGTGTTCGAGGTGGAATCGGCCGGCCAGCGGCTGATGCTGACGGCCGACACCGCCAACCATTTCGTCGCCTCGCTGCAGAAGCCGGACTGGGTGGTGGGCTTCGACATGGATCCGCAGAAGGCGATCGAGACCCGCAAGCGGGTCTTCGACAGGATCGCCGCCGAACGCATCCCTTTCATCGGCTATCACATGCCGTTTCCGGCGATCGGCTATGCCGAGAAGCTTCCGGACGGCGGCTACCGTTTCGTGCCGGTGAGCTACCAGCTGGCGATCGCCGGCGAGAAGGGCTGAGGGAGGCGAGCGCCGCCTGCCGCGGCGGGCGGCGCGTCGTTCCTGCTACCGACCCTGCAAGGAGCCCGTGACCGTCGGCAGGGCCTCGACCCAGCGGGTGATCTGGGCCGCGATCTCGCCGGTCGTCTGCGGCGACAGGATGTCGCCGGCAAGCGTGTGATGGGCTGGATCGCCGGTGATCGGCACGACGACCGACTCGGTCGGCCCCGGCCACTTCGCCGCAAACGCCTCCGTCGCGTCGGGATCGACGACCGTGTCTTCCTGGGAGAAGAACACCAGCAGCGGCAGCGGCTGCGCCTTCGACAGGTCCATGCGGCGCACCGCCCGCACCAGCGCCGCCATCGGCGCCAGCGCCGTCATCGGGTAGCTCGTCGTCCAGTGTTCGGCCTGGCCGGCATTGACCGGCTCGAAGCTGCGCGTCTCGCCACCGAGGAGGGGCAGGAGGTCGCGGGCGAAGGGCATGTCGAGGAGGAAGGCCCAGCGGCTGTTGATGGCGAAGTTCGGCGAGAGGAAGACGAGGCCGGCGACCCCGTCCATGACGTGGGGCGTGACCGTGTGGGGCGCCATCGGCGGCGAGATGGTCGTGCCGAGGGCGGCGAGCGTCGCCCCGGTCGAGGAGGCGATGACGATGACCCGGGTGCCGAGCTGGCGCCCGATCGCCACGGCCTCGGCGAGATCGTTCACCCAGTCGTTGACGCTCGCCTGCTCCATCGCCGCGCCGTCGCGGCCGTGACCGGTGAGGCGGGGGTAGAATAGATTGGCGCCGAGCGCCTTCGCCACCTCGTCGGCGAGCGGCCGGGTCTCGGCTTTGTCGGCGGAAAATCCGTGGATGTAGACGATCGAGAGCGGAGTCTTCGCCCGCGAGGCGGGATAGGCCCAGACGATCTCCTTGGCCGACTGCGGCCGCAGATTGGGAATGTCGGCTTCCGCTTTCTGCAGATAGATGTCGGGGTCGCTGCCGATCGTCGTCGCGTCGAAAGTGACGGTCGTATCGACCGGCTCGCGCGGCCCGAAGAGCCAGAGCCCGAAAAGCGCGACCGCGATCAGGAGGAGAAGGGCGAGGACGATACGAAGGATCAAGGGTCAGGTCCGCTTGGCATGCTGTCGGCAAGCCATAGCGCGTCTGAGGGGACGGCGAAACCTGTCCTCCCATCGCCGGCCACCTGTCGCGTCGCTCTGACGTTCCGGTTCGTATCCCCCGACGCGGCGGAGGACAGGGCCGGGATGCTATCCCTCGCTCAGCACCCGCGCGATCAGATCCGCCACCATCAGGTCGAGATGAGCGCCGCCGCCATTCTTGAAGACGGTGATCGCCGCCTCGCCGCTGCGGCCAGCCGTTCCGGCGACGAGTTCCTGGAGATCGCCGCGAATGTCGCCCTCTACGATGATGCCGGCATCGAGCGGGATCTGGATCTCGCCGATATGCCCGAGGGTGGTCCTGCGCGAATCGACGAAGATCTCGCTCTTCGTCAGGACGTCGTCCTCCGCCTCGCGCATCTGCGGCGTGTAGGCGCCGATGAGATCGACATGGCAGCCTGGCCGCAACCACTCGCCCTTCAGGAAGGGCTGGGTTGCCATGGTGGCGGTGGCAACGATGTCGGCCTGCGCGGCCGCGCAGGGAAGATCGAGGGCGACGCAGACGGTCGTCTCGCCGCCTTCGGCCGATGCCGCGAGCGCCTCGGCGCGGGCCGCCGTCCGGTTCCAGATCAGCACTGTCTCGATCGAGGGAAACAGCGCCCGATAGCCTTCGACGAGATGTCCTGCGACGGCTCCGGCGCCGCAGACGAGCAGCGTCTTCGGCTCCGGATTGGCGAGGAGCGTCGCCCCGAGCAGCGAATCGGCGACGGTCTTCCACTTGGTGACGAGGCCGCCATCGACGACCGCGCTCGGCGCCCCGGTCTGCGGATCGAAGAGGAGGACGCCGCCCTGGACTGAGGGTCGCGGCGGGGCAGCGCGGGGATTGTCCGGAAAGATGGTGACGGATTTCAGCGCGATGCCGAGCCCGTCGATCCAGGCGGCGCGGCTGAGCAGCCGATTGTCGCCGCTGCCGATCAGGAGGTCGCCGATCTCGGGAGATGAGAGGCGGTGGCCGGCCGCCAGCGCCTCGACCACCATCGGCCAGGTCAGCCTGCCGTCCGCCTCGTTAAAGCCGATGACCCTCACGACAGCGCCCGCAGCGGCTCGCGCAGCGTCTCGATCGCCGGCGTCTGCACGTCGCGCAGCGCATAGGGGCGGAAGCCGTGCTTCTGGTAGAGGGCGAGGGCGGCGGGATGGTCGAGGGTGTTGGTCTCGATGGTCACGCGGTTCGGATTGCCGGCGAAGGCGCAGGCGATTGCCCGCGACAGCATGACATGGGCGAGGCCCCGGCCGCGATGCTCCGGCAGGATGCCGAAATGGACTATCCGCACCTCGTTGACGGTGCGGCGGATGTCCAGCTCGAACCAGCCGGCCCTGCGGCCGTCGACAGTCATGACGAAGATCTTCGTGTCGCCGTCGTGGATTTCGCGCTTCAGACGCTCGTCGGAAAGGAGTCGCGAGGTCCAGTGATGGGCCTCGCCCACCTTGCGATAGAGCGCCCGGTATTCGGCGAGCGGCATCGACGGGACCTCGGCGATTGCGACCGTCCCGGCGCCGAAGGGGATCGGCGCGAGGACCGTCGGGCGAGCCTTCATCTCGAGGCTGGTGACACGGGTTCGAAGAAGTCGCATGGCGGTCAGGTCTTCGGGCCCCGGCCGGTCTCCACCGGCGTATCCGCGGCCGAGCCCCATTCGGTCCAGGACCCGTCATAGAGCCTCGACGACCGGTTGCCGAGGCTTTCAAGGGCGAGATTGATCACCGCCGCCGTCACGCCCGAGCCGCAGCTCGTCACCGAGGGCCGGCCGGGATCGATCCCGGCCTCGGCGAAGGCCCGGCGCAGCTCCTCTGGCGGCTTCAGCCGGCCGCCTTCGGTGAGCTGCAGGAACGGCATGCTGCGGGCGCCCGGCATGTGCCCGGCCCGCACCCCCTGGCGCGGCTCCGGCGCCTCGCCGGCGAAGCGATCTGCCGGGCGGGCGTCGAGGATCTGCAGGGAGCCGGCGGCGACGATGTCCTTCATCTGCGGCAGGAACACCGCCGCATCCTCGTCGAGCCGGGCCGCGAAGGTCGCGGGACGGCTCTCCGGGGCTGTCGTCTCGACCGGCAGGCTCGCCGCCTGCCAGGCCGGAAAGCCGCCGTCGAGAACCCGCACGTCCTTTGCCCCGAAGGTCCGCAACATCCACCAGACCCGGGGCGCCGAGAACAGGCCCATGCCGTCATAGACGACGATGGTGTCGGTGTCGGAGATGCCGAGCGCGCCGACCTTTTCGGCGAAGACGTCGGCCGGGGGCAGGGTGTGCGGCAGGCTCGAGGCCGGATCGACGATGTCGTCCTGGTCGAAGAACACGGCGCCCGGCACGTGGCCGGCGTCGTATTCGGCCTTGGCGAAGCGGTTCTGCGCCGGCAGGTACCAGGAGGCATCGACGATCGAGACGCCGTCGCGGTCGATGACGGCGGCGAGATCCTGCGGCGAGATGAGGAAGGGGTTTTGGGTCATGACGGTGCAATATGGAGGACGGGGCGGATCAAGGCCATAGGGGTGGGAGGCTGATATCGTCGTGGAACGGCGGGTTCGCCGGGAGAGGTCGATGGCGGAAACGCGACGGGCCAGTGCACTTCGCCCCGGGCGTTATTCCGGTATCGCCCCGAACTTCAGCCTGAACCTCCGGTTCTCCTTGCCCTTCTTCTCGATCTTGGACACGTGGATCTCGCCGACCTCCTGGGTCTCGGAGACATGGGTGCCGCCGCAGGGCTGGGTGTCGACCGCTCCGTCCTCGCCGATGCACACGAGGCGGATGCGGCCGAGGCCGCGGGGCGGGCGGACATTGGCGGATTTGACCAGGCCCGGATTGCCGTCGAGCTCGGCATCGGTGATCCAGCGGGTGAAGACCGGGTGATTGGCCGAGACGATGGCCATCATCTTGTCCGTCACCTCCGCCTTGTCGGCGGACGCTTCGGTCAGATCGAAGTCGACCCGGCTCTCCTCCTCGCCGACCGAGGCGCCGGTGATCGGATAGGGCAGGACGACGGAGAGGATGTGGCAGGCGGTATGCATGCGCATCAGCCGGTAGCGACGCTTCCAGTCGATGTGGAGGACGAGGTTTTCGCCGATCGTCGGTGCCGGCTGGCCGGCCTCCGGCAGGTGGACGATCACCTCCTTGGTCTCGCCGGTGACGGTGGCGCCGATCCTGATGAGCGACCCGTCGCTGCGCTCGAAATGCCCGGTGTCGCCCGGCTGGCCGCCGGAGGTCGCATAGAACACCGTCTGGTCGAGGAGGATGCCGCCGTCCTCGCGGATGCCGGTCACCGCCGCCTCGACGGTGGAGAGATAGGCATCCTCGCGAAACAGGGGGATGGTCATCCCACCGTCTCGAACGGGATGTCGAACTGCGGCGTCCGGCCGATCCATTCAGGCACCGGCAGGCCCTTTTCGGCAAGGAAGGCCGGGTTGAACAGCTTCGACTGGTAGCGGTTGCCGTAGTCGCAGAGGATCGTCACGATGGTGTGGCCCGGGCCGAGCTCCCGCGCCTTGCGGATCGCGCCGGCGATGTTGATGCCGGAGGAGCCGCCGAGGCAGAGGCCTTCCTCCTGGACGAGGTCGAAGACGATGCGCAGCGCCTCGTCGTCGGGGATCTGATAGGCGAAGTCCGGCTCGAAGCCTTCCAGATTGGCGGTGATGCGGCCCTGGCCGATGCCCTCGGTGATCGAGGATCCCTCGGATTTCAGCTCGCCATAGGCATAGTAGTTGTAGAGCGCCGCGCCCATCGGGTCGGCGATGCCGATCTTGATGCGGCCGGAATGCCGCTTCAGCCCCATCGCCGTGCCGGCCAGCGTGCCGCCGGTGCCGACCGCGCAGATGAAGCCGTCGACGTCGCCGCCGCTCTGGTGCCAGATCTCCTCGGCGGTGGTGACGACATGACCGTCGCGATTGGCGAGGTTGTCGAACTGGTTGGCCCAGATGGCGCCTGACGGGTGGGTCTTCGCCAGCTGTGCCGCGAGGCGGCCGGACAGTTTCACGTAGTTGTTGGGGTTCTTGTAGGGAACCGCCGGCACCTCGATCAGCTCGGCGCCCATCAGGCGCAGCGCGTCCTTCTTTTCCTCGCTCTGGGTCTCCGGGATGACGATGACCGTCTGGTAGCCGAGCGCCTTGGCGACCAGCGACAGGCCGATGCCGGTGTTGCCGGCGGTTCCCTCGACGATCAGGCCGCCCGGTTCGAGCAGCCCCTTCTCCTCGGCGTCGCGGATGATGAAGAGGCCGGCCCGGTCCTTCACCGACTGGCCGGGATTCATGAACTCGGCCTTGCCGTAGATCTCGCAGCCGGTCACCTCCGAGGCCTTGTTGAGCCGGATCAGCGGCGTGTTGCCGATGGCGTCGAGAACGGAATTGAGGCGCAGGGTCATGGAATCGGATCGCATGGTGGAGGGCACATGCCGGCAAGTTATGGGCGGCCCCGGGCGAAGGCAAGGACGTCGGTGCCGCAACGCCCGGTGACAGCCCCGCGGGGCGGTAACTTCGTCCCGGCCGATCCCGGCTCTACCGCGTCAGCGTCCGCCTCACCGCATCCGCCCAGCCCGACAGCTTGCGGCCCCGCGTGACGGCGTCCATCTGCGGGGTGAACTGGCGCTCCAGCCGCCATCGCGCGGCAAAGCCCTCCATGCCCGGCCAGACGCCCGCCTTCTGGCCGGCGAGCCAGGCGGCGCCGAGCGCCGTCGTCTCCAGCACCGCCGGCCGGTCGACCGGCGCGTTGAGGAGATCGGCGAGGCGCTGCATCGTATAGTCCGACGCCACCATGCCGCCATCGACCCGCAGAACCGTGTCGCTCGCCGCCGGCCAGTCCTTCTTCATGGCGTTCAGAAGGTCGGCGGTCTGGTAGCAGACGGCTTCGAGCGCCGCGCGGGCGAGTTCGTTCGGGCCGGTCTTGCGGGTGAGGCCGAAGATCGCGCCGCGCGCTTCGGCGTCCCACCAGGGCGCGCCGAGGCCGGTGAAGGCGGGAACGAGATAGACGTCCTGCTCGGGGTCGGCCTTCGCCGCCAGGGGGCCGCTGACATCGGCCTTGTCGATGATCGTCAGCCCGTCGCGCAGCCATTGCACGGCCGCCCCGGCGATGAAGATCGAGCCTTCGAGGGCGAAGCTGGTCTTGCCCGACAGGCGATAGGCGATGGTCGTCAGGAGTCGGTTGTTCGAGGCGACGCGCTCCTCACCGGTATTGAGGACGGCGAAGCACCCCGTTCCATAGGTGGATTTCAGCATGCCCGGCTGGAAGCACGCCTGGCCGAGGGTGGCGGCGTGCTGGTCCCCGGCCATCCCGAGGATGGGGATCGAGGAGCCGAACAGCGACGCATCGGTCACGCCGAAGTCGGCGTCGCAGTCCATCACCTCTGGCAGGATCGCGCGAGGGACGTTCAGGAGCTTGAGGAGATCGTCGTCCCAGTCATTCGCCGAAATGTCGAAGAGCATGGTGCGCGAGGCATTGGTCGCGTCGGTGGCATGGACCCTGCCGCCGGTGAGCCGGAAGAGGAGGAAGCTGTCGACGGTCCCGAAGGCGAGTCGGCCCTGTTCGGCCTTCTGCCGCGCGCCCTCCACATGGTCGAGGAGCCAGGCGATCTTGGTGCCGGAAAAATACGGATCGACGATGAGGCCGGTCTTCTCGGTGATTTGCGGCTCGGCGCCGTCCGCTACCAGCCTGCGGCATATCTCGGTGGTGCGCCGGTCCTGCCAGACGATGGCGTTGTGGATCGGCTTGCCGGTCTCGCGGTCCCAGACGAGGACCGTCTCGCGCTGGTTGGTGATGCCGATGGCGGCGATGTCGGCGGCCGACAGGGAGGCTTCGGCGATCGCCCCCTTCGCCGTGCCGAGGACGGAATTCCAGATGTCCTCCGGATCGTGTTCGACCCAGCCTGAGCGCGGAAAATGCTGGGCGAATTCCTGTTGGGCGACTCCCTTTATGCGGGTCGCGTCGTCGAAGACGATCGCCCGCGTCGAGGTGGTTCCCTGGTCTATGGCGAGAACGTATCCGGACATGGGAGAGCTTCCGTGGCTGAAGGCGGAAAGACTGAGAGCCGGGGCGGACCCCGGCTCTCGCTGTGATCGGAAGGGCTTACTTCGCCGGCTTCATTGCGCCGTCAGTGTCCGGCTGCATCGAGGCCTTTTCGGCAGAGGTGCCGGCGGCTGCGTCGCCCGGATCCTGGGCGGCGTTGGCGTCGGCCCAGCTCTTCACCAACTCGTCATAGGAGACGGTGATCGGCTGTTCCTTCTCGTTTTCCTTCTTGGGCTGGGGCGCCAGCGTGCCGTTCGCCTTGGCCTGCTCGACCCAGTATTCCATGTCGTGCTCTTCGTTGAGCTTCGGGCCGATGTCGCCCTGGATGCCGGCCCGCTCGAGGCGCTGCATCACCTGCTCCTGGTTGGCGCAGAGCGCGTCCATGGCTTCCTGCGGGGTTTTGGCGCCCGACGCGGCATCGCCGATCGCCTGCCACCAGAGCTGGGCGAGCTTGGGGTAGTCCGGCACGTTGGTGCCGGTCGGCGACCACTGCTTGCGGGCCGGCGAGCGGTAGAACTCGACGAGGCCGCCGAGCTTCGGCGCACGCTCGGTGAAGCTCTTGTCGCGGATCGTCGACTCGCGGGTGAAGGTCAGGCCCTCGTGGCTCTTCTTCACGTCGACGGTCTTGGAGCCGACGAACTGGGCGTAGAGCCAGGCGGCCTTGGCCCGGTCGTCCGGGGTCGACTTCATCAGCGTCCAGGAACCGACGTCCTGATAGCCGAGCTTCATGCCGTCGACCCAGTAGACGCCGTGCGGCGACGGCGCCATGCGCCACTTCGGATTGCCTTCCTCGTCGACGACGGGCAGGCCGTCCTTCACCATGTCGGCGGTGAAGGCGGTGTACCAGAAGATCTGCTGGGCGATCTGGCCCTGCGCCGGCACGGGGCCGCTCTCGGAGAAGGTCATGCCCTGGGCTTCCTGCGGGGCGTAGGCCTTCAGCCAGTCCAGATATTTCTGGATCGAATAGACCGCCGCGGGCCCGTTGGTGTCGCCGCCGCGCGCGACGCAGGAGCCGGTCGGCTGGCTCTGCTCGTTGACGCGGATGCCCCATTCGTCGACGGGCAGGCCGTTCGGGATGCCCTTGTCGCCATTGCCGGCCATGGACAGCCAGGCATCGGTGAAGCGCCAGCCGAGCGATGGGTCCTTCTTGCCGTAGTCCATGTGGCCATAGACCTTCTGGCCGTCGATCTCGCGGCCGGTGAAGAACTCGGCGATGTCCTCATAGGCCGACCAGTTGACCGGCACGCCGAGATCGTAGCCGTACTTCTCCTTGAAGTCGGCCTTGTTCTTCTCGTCGTTGAACCAATCGTAACGGAACCAGTAGAGGTTGGCGAACTGCTGGTCGGGCAGCTGGTAGAGCTTGCCGTCCGGAGCGGTGGTGAAGGACGTGCCGATGTAGTCGGCGACGTCGAGCATCGGATTGGTGACGTCCTTGCCCTCGTTTTCCATCCAGTCGGTAAGGTTCCGGACCTGCTGGTAGCGCCAGTGGGTGCCGATGAGGTCCGAATCGTTGACGTAGGCGTCGTAGATGTTCTCGCCCGACTGCATCTGCGTCTGCAGCTTCTCGATGACGTCGCCTTCGCCGATCAGGTCGTGGGTGACCTTGATGCCGGTGATGGCGGTGAAGGCCGGGGCGAGGACCTTGGACTCGTATTCATGGGTGGTGATGGTCTCCGACACGACCTTGATGTCCATGCCCTGGAAGGGCTGGGCCGCGTCGATGAACCACTGCATCTCCTTTTCCTGGTCGGCGCGCGACAGCGTCGAGAGATCCTTGATCTCGTTGTCCAGGAACGTCTTGGCGGCATCCATGTCGGCGAAGGCCGGACCGGAGGCGAGCGCGATGGCGAGGGTCGCCGTGGTGACCCAGAGATTGCGTTTCATGAGTTATCCTCCCGTTGAGACAAGCCGGTCGATCCATCCCGAGATCCGAGCCGACCGGCGGCGGCCCGAACCCATGTTCCCTTCCGCGTCAGACGAGACGGAAGACGAGAATGAAGAAGAGTGCCGAGACGCCGAGGGCGTACCAGAGCGACAGGTCGGTGGCCCAGAGCCAGCCGAGGCAGATGAAGGCCGAGCCGAGCAGCGACACGAACAACCGGTCGCCCCGCGTCGTCTCGAAGCGCAGGATGCCGATGCGCGGCGCGCCGCCGGGCGAGGCATATTCCCATACGCCCATCGCCAAGATGAGCGAGAAGATGACGATGAAGAAGATCGCCGTCGGCCAGGTCCAGGCCATCCAGGATAGGTCGATCATGGTTTTGCCCCTGTGGTGTTTGCGATCCCGACCATCACACTCGCCCCAGGGCAAAGCCCTTGGCGATGTAGTTGCGCACAAACCAGATCACGATCGCGCCGGGGATGATCGTCAGCGCGCCGGCGGCCGCCAGGACACCCCAGTCCATGCCCGACGCAGACACCGTGCGCGTCATGATCGCCGAGATCGGCTTGGCGTCGGTGACGGTCAGTGTGCGGGCGATCAGCAGTTCCACCCAGGAGAACATGAAGCAGAAGAACGCTGCAACGCCGATGCCGCTCGCGATCAGGGGCGTGAAGATCTTGAAGAAGAACTTCGGGAAGGAATAGCCGTCGATATAGGCGGTCTCGTCGATCTCTTTCGGGACGCCGGACATGAAGCCTTCCAGAATCCACACCGCCAGGGGAACGTTGAACAGGCAGTGGGCGAGCGCCACGGCGATGTGGGTGTCGATCAGGCCGAAGGCGGAATAGAGCTGGAAGAACGGCAAAGCGAAGACCGCCGGCGGCGCCATGCGGTTGGTCAGGAGCCAGAAGAACAGATGCTTGTCGCCGAGGAACCGGTAACGCGAGAAGGCGTAGGCCGCCGGCAGCGCCACGGCCACCGAGATCACCATGTTCATGACGACATAGATGATCGAGTTGACATAGCCCATGTACCAGGACGGATCGGTGAAGATCACCCGGTAGTTGTGCAGCGTCGGGTTCGTCGGCCAGAGCGTCAGGGCCCCAAGGATTTCCTGGTTGGTCTTGAAGCTCATGTTGACGAGCCAGTAGATCGGCAGGAGCAGGAAGAAGATGTAGAAGATCGGGATCAGCGCCTTCCAGCGGAAGTGCCCGGTCTTCAGCCGCGAGCGGGCGGCGATGGCGGTTTCGGAATGGGCGGCGCCCGGCAGGCTCGGATGGGCCGTGGTTGCGTGGTCGCTCATTCTCCGCCTCCCGTCATCGGCTTGTCGTTCCCGGCATTGGTCATCACCGTGTAGAAGATCCACGACAGAAGCAGGATGATCAGGAAGTAGATCAGGCTCATCGCCGCCGCCTCGCCGATGTTGAACTGGCCGATGGCGAGTTTCACGAGGTCGATCGACAGGAAGGTCGTGGAGTTGCCCGGGCCGCCGCCGGTGACGACGAAGGGCTCGGTGTAGATCATGAATGAGTCCATGAAGCGCAGGAGGACGGCGATCAGGAGGACGCGGCCCATCTTCGGCAGCTGGATGTAGCGGAAGACGGCCCAGCGCGAGGCGCCGTCGATCTTGGCGGCCTGATAGTAGGCGTCGGGGATCGAGACGAGGCCGGCATAGCACAGGAGCACGACGAGGCTCGTCCAGTGCCAGACGTCCATGACAACCACCGTCACCCATGCGTCGAAGGTGTTGCGGACGTAGTTGTAGTCGATTCCCAGCGCGTCGACGGTATAGCCGAGAAGGCCGATGTCGGTGCGGGCGAAGACCTGCCAGATGGTGCCGACCACGTTCCAGGGGATGAGCAGGGGCAGGGCCATCAGGACGAGGCAGACCGGCACCCAGATGCCCTTCTTGGGCATCGCCAGCGCCACGAGAATGCCGAGCGGCACCTCGATGGCGAGGATGATGGCGGAGAACAGGAGGTTGCGGATCAAGGCGTCGTGGAAGCGTTCCGACGTCAGCACCTCGCGGAACCAGTCGGCGCCGTACCAGAAGAACTGGTTGTTGCCGAATGAATCCTGCACCGAATAGTTCACCACCGTCATCAGCGGGATCACCGCCGAGAAGGCGACCAGCAGCAGCACCGGCAGGACGAAGAACCAGGCCTTGTTGTTCCAGGTCTTTTCCATCGTTTCCTCCCTCAGCCCCGCTCGACCAGCCAGGAATCGGCGTAGAGATTGAGCCGCTCCGCCGTGAAGGCGATGTCGGCGTCGGCCGGAATGGCGCTGTCCTCGGCGACGACGGCGCTGACGCGGTGCTCGCCGAGCCGGGCGCGCACGATCTTTTCCGAACCGATGTCCTCGACCTTCTCGATGTTAACGGGAATGCCGGTGCCGCGCGGGACGAGCGAGACGAATTCCGGCCGGATGCCGAGCTCCACGCGCTTCTTCGTGGCAGTGCCGGAAAGGCCCGCCGGCAGCTTCACCCGCTCGCCGGAGACGATGGCATCGCCGCCGTCGAGATCGCAGGGCAGGACGTTCATGCCGGGCGAGCCGATGAAATAGCCGACGAAGGTATGCTGCGGGCGCTCGAACAGCTCCTCGGGCGTGCCGATCTGGACGACCTCGCCGGCATACATGACCACCACCTTGTCGGCGAAGGTCAGCGCTTCGGTCTGATCATGGGTGACGTAGACCATGGTCATCTGGAATTCGCGGTGGAGCTGCTTCAGCTCCGAGCGCAGCTGCCATTTCATGTGCGGGTCGATGACGGTCAGCGGCTCGTCGAAAAGGATGGCGTTGACGTCCGAGCGCACGAGACCGCGCCCCAGCGAGATCTTCTGCTTCTCGTCCGCTGTGAGGCCACGCGCCTTGCGATCGGCCTTGGCCTCAAGGCCAATGCGGCGCAGCATGTCCTCGACGCGCGGCCCGATCTCGGCCTTCGGCACCTTGCGGTTCTTCAGAGGGAAAGCGAGGTTCTCGCGCACCGTCATGGTGTCGTAGATCACCGGGAACTGGAACACCTGGGCGATGTTGCGCGCCTCCGGCGTCAGAAGGGTGACGTCCGTGTCGTCGAAGCGGACATGGCCCTCCGAGGGGGTCAGGAGCCCGGAGATGATGTTGAGGAGGGTGGTCTTGCCGCAACCGGATGGACCCAGCAGCGCATAGGCGCCGCCATCCTCGAAGATGGTGTCGACCTCGCGGAGGGCATAGTTGTTGGCCTTCGCCAGGTCTGGCGAATAGGCGTGGCGGATATGGTCGAGCCGGATGCGGGCCATGGGGACGTCTCCTCTAGGCCGCCATCGCGGCGGGGGCGGCGACCGCGATGCCGTCTTCGCCGAAGACGAGGATCTCGGCCGGATCGAAGGACAGGTGGACGGTGTCGCCCGCATCGACCCGCCGCACGCCGTGTACGAGCGCGATGATGTCGGTGCCGGCATGGGCGGCGTGGATGAAGGTTTCCGATCCCGTCACCTCGGTGAGGGTAACCTTGGCGTCGAAGCCTGCCGCCCTGGTCTGGCCGAGTTCCAGCCGGTGCGGCCGGACGCCGATCCTGTAGCGTCCGTCGGCGAGCTGGGCATGGGCGGGGGAGGCGGCGAAATCGATGCCGCCGGCGCCGGAAAACCGCTGCCCCCGCTTCTCGGCAGAAAAGACGTTGAGCGGCGGATCGGAGAAGGTCGTCGCCGTCAGGAGATCCTGCGGCCGGCGATAGACGGCGGTGGTCTCGCCGAACTGGGTGACGCGGCCCTTCGACAGGGTCGCCGTCCGACCGCCGAGGAGCAGCGCCTCGTGGGGCTCGGTGGTTGCATAGACGAAGATCGCGCCGGTCGCGGCGAAGATCTTCGGCAGCTCCTCGCGCAGTTCCTCGCGCAGCTTGTAGTCGAGATTGGCCAGCGGCTCGTCGAGGAGCACGACGTCGGCGTTCTTGACCAGCGCGCGTGCCAGCGCCGTCCTCTGCTGCTGGCCGCCGGACAGGTTCAGCGGGGTGCGACCGAGATAGGGCGTCATCTGCAGGAGGTCGGCGGCCTTCTTCACCGCCGCGTCGATCTCGGCCTTGGGCTTGCCGGCGACGCGCATCGGCGAGGCGATGTTCTCGTAGACCGTCAGCGTCGGATAGTTGATGAACTGCTGGTAGACCATCGCGACGTTGCGCCGGCGCACGGGAACGCCGGTGACGTCCTTGCCGTCCATCACCACCTTGCCGGAGGTCGGCGCGTCGAGCCCGGCCATCAGCCGCATCAGCGAGGTCTTGCCGGCGAGCGTCGGCCCGAGCAGCACGTTGATCGAGCCGCGCTGGAGCTCCAGCGAGACATCGATGATGTGATCCTCCGCGCCGACCCTTCGGCTGACATTGATGAGTTCGAGCAATCCGTCCTCCCAAACGGCTGAGCGTGGTGCGAAGGGCCCGTCAGGCCGCCGCCCGCCGTCCCGCCATTGCCTTGTCCACGTAAGTCGCAAGCCGCTCCGCTTCGGCCGGGGTGAAGCGCAGTCCGAGCTTCGAGCGGCGCCACAGGATGTCCTCGGCGCTCCGCGCCCATTCCTGCGCGACCAGGAAATCGACCTCGGCGGCATGCAGCCCATGGCCGAAATCCTCGCCCAGCCTGCCGGCCGAAACGAAGCCGGCCGCATCGGTCCCGTAGGCGCGCACCAGCCGGCGGATCGTCGAGGCGGCGAGTTCCGGCGCCCTTTTGGCAAGGTCCCGCTCGAGTTGCGCGATGCCGTCCACCGGAAAGGCCCCGCCGGGCAGTGGCGCCTTGCCGGTCCAGCCGTCGCCCTTGCGGCCGAGCGCCTCCTCGATCCGCTTCATCGCATCTTCCGCGAGCACGCGGTAGGTGGTGATCTTTCCGCCGAAGCAGTTGAGAAGGCCGGGGCCGTCGCCGCCGTCTTCCACCTTCAGCACGTAGTCGCGGGTCGCTTCCTGGGCCTTGGAGGCGCCGTCGTCGAAGAGCGGCCGCACGCCCGAGAAGGTCCAGACGATGTCGGAACGCCGGACGGGCGTCTCCAGATATTCGCTTGCCGCCGCAAGGAGATAGTCGGTCTCCTCGTCGGTGATGGCGGCACCCGCCGGGTCGCCCTCGAAATCCCGGTCGGTGGTGCCGACGAGGGTGAAGTCGTCCTCGTAGGGGATGGTGAAGATGATGCGGCCGTCGGAGTTCTGGAAGATGTAGGCCCGGTCGTGCTCGTAGAGTTTTTTGGTGACGATGTGCGAGCCCTGGACGAGGCGGATGTGGTGCGCCTCGTTGCGGCCGACGGCGTTGCGCAGGATGAGGTCGACCCAGGGTCCGCCGGTATTGACCAGGAACCGCGCGGCGACGCTCCGCTCCTCGCCGCTGCCCTTTTCGCGCAGCGTCAGGTGCCACAGGCCGGCCTCGCGCCGCGCCGCGACCACCTTGGTGCGCACCATGATCTCGGCGCCCTTTTCCTTCGCCGAACGGGCGTTGAGAACGACGAGGCGGGCATCGTCCACCCGCGCATCGGAATATTCGAAGCCGGTGCGGAACTCGCTTTTCAGCGGCGCTCCGAGCGGGCCCGACAGATCGACCCTGGTCGTCGCCTTCAGCTTCTTGCGGCCGCCGATATGGTCGTAGAGGAAGAGACCGGTGCGCAGCAGCCATTTCGGCCGCAACCCGTCGTGGTGCGGCAGGATGAAGCGCAGCGGCCGGATGATGTGCGGCGCGATCGCCCACAGCACTTCGCGCTCCATCAGCGCGTGACGCACCAGACTGAACTCGTAGTGCTCGAGATAGCGAAGACCGCCATGGACCAGTTTGGTCGACCAGGAGGACGTGCCGGAGGCGAGATCGTTCATCTCGGCCAGCCCGACGCTGTAGCCGCGCCCCGCCGCATCGCGAGCGATGCCGCAGCCGTTGATGCCGCCTCCAATGACGAAGATGTCGAAAGTCTTCATGCTCTCCCGCTTCGCACTGCAGCATTTCGGTTGCGTTTGCGAACTCTGGAGAGTGTATTCCGAAACTAAAGCGAAGGTCAAACGAAATCGCGCCGCAGTCCGCTGCCGTCCGGCCTGCGTGAGGCTCGCCTCAGGCCGCCGCGTCGCTCGGTGTCGCGCCGCCGCGGGCCACGTCCTCGGGCCGCGCCTCGACGAGCCGCACCTCGGCGGCCTGGCAGATCGCGCGGATCGCGGGCGGGGCCTGATCGGTGACGAAGGTCTGCACCTGGTCGAGATGGCCGATCCGGACCGGTGCCGAGCGCTCGAACTTGGAGGAATCGGCAGCGAGAATGACGTGGCGGGCATTGCCGATGATCGCCTGGGCGACCCGTACCTCCCGGTAGTCAAAATCGAGCAGCGAGCCGTCCATGTCGATGGCCGAGGCGCCGATGACGGCAAAATCGACCTTGAACTGGCGGATGAAGTCGACCGCCGCCTCGCCGACGATGCCGCCGTCGGAGCGGCGTACGACGCCGCCGGCGATCACCACCTCGACCTCCGGATATGGCCGCATGGCAGCAGCGACGTTGATGTTGTTGGTGATCACCATCAGGCCGGAATGCCGCAGCAGCTGATGGGCGACCGCCTCCGTGGTCGTGCCGATGTTGATGAACAGCGAGGCCTGGTTGGGGATGAGATCGGCGACGGCGCGGCCGATCGCGGCCTTTTCGTCGGCGGCGATGACGCGCCGCGCGTCGTAGCCGACATTCTCGACGCCTGAGGAGAGGATGGCGCCGCCATGGACGCGGGTCAGCATGCGGGCGTCGCAGAGTTCGTTCAGGTCCTTGCGGATGGTCTGGACCGAAACCTCGAAGCGCGAGGCCATCTCGTCCACGAGAACCCGGCCGGAGCGCTTGGCGCTCTCCAGGATCTGGATCTGGCGTTCCGAGAGCATGGCGTTTCCTTCCCCGGTCTTTGCCGGATCATGGGCAAAGCGAAAGGAATGCGCAACAAACGAAAGCAGCGATCTGCCGACGTGAGCCTCAGGTCGGACCGTCGGCGAAAGGCAAAAGAGCGGCGGTGGTCGGTGCCGACCACCGCCGCAATTCACGAACTCGGACCCGCCCCCAGGCCGTCGCCGCATTTTCGGCCGAACGGATCGACCGGCACACTTTCGTCACGAGAGGCCAGTGACCTGACGAGGGATCTGGCCGGAGCCGCCGAACGGCCTCACCCACGGACGAATCGGGACCATGGCGGTCCCGGTTGCAGCCAGGAAAATATATCTTCCCGGCTTTGTCGCAAACTGGGACATGTTGACGCAACATGGGGTTGCGCGTCACGTGGCTCCGGTGAAGGGCGGATCGGCTCGGAAGGTCCGGTCGCGTTGGCGGGGCAGGGCGGCGAGGAGCGTCGCGCCGCGCAGGCCGAGAAGCACCTCGAAGGCCAGCCAGAGACCGTGGTTGCCGAAGATCGGCGTCAGCCCGTAGCCGAGCGCCGCGAAGACGGCGAGGGAGAGGATCATCATGTCGCGCATGGTCCGCGACCAAGTGGCGCCGATGTAGATGCCGTCCATGACGAAGGCCAGCGCCCCGACCAGCGGTGTGGCCGCTGCAAAAGGCAGATGGATCCGCGCCATGGCCCTGACGTCCGGGTCGGTGGTCAGGAAGTCGATCAGCGACTCGCCGGCGAACAGCACGATCGCCGCGAGCGCCAGGCCGATGCCGAGGCCCCAGAGGCCGGTCAGCCGGACGGTGCGGTCGAAAGCCGTCCGCCGCCGCCCGCCGACGGCGAGCCCGGCCAACTGCTCGCTCGCCGTTGCGAGGCCGTCGAGAAAGTAGGATCCGGTCATGAAGAGGTTCATCAACAGGCCGTTGGCCGCCAGCGTCACCGGCCCGAGGCCGGCGCCCAGCCGGGTGAACAGCGCAAAGCCCGACAACAGGCAGAAGGAGCGGATCATGATGTCCCGGTTGACGCCGAGCATCTGCCGGAAGCCCTGCCGGTCCAGCACCTCCGCCCGGCGCGGCATCCGTCCGGCGAAAAGCCCCCGGGCGAGGACGGCGAGACCGGCGAGGCAGCCCACCGCCTCGCCGCAGACCGTGCCGAGGGCGACGCCCGCGATGCCCCCGTCGAGGACGAGGCCGAACAGGATCGAGAGGGCGATGTTGGTGCCGTTGACGACGATCTGCAGGGCGAGCGCGAGGCCGCTTCGCCCCCGGCCGAGCACCGAGCCGAGGATGGCGTAGTTCATCAGCGCGAAGGGCGCGGAGAACATCCGCACGAAGACATAGGTGGACGCCGCCTCGGCGACGCCCGGCCCCGGCGCGACGACCAGCAGGCCGAGCGCCGTGATCGCCGGCTCGGCGACAACGAGGCCAAGGCCGATCGCCAGCGCCAGGAGGGCTGCCCGCAGGAACACCGCCTCCACCTCGCGGTGCCGGCCGGCGCCGAGGGCCTGCGCCGTCAGCCCCGTGGTGCCGGCCCGCAGGAAGCCGAAGACGGAGAAGACGAAGTCGAAGACCAGCGCGCCGACGACGAGGCCGCCCAGCGCCGTCGCGTCGCCGACCCGGCCGATCACGGCGACGTCGGTCAGGCCGAGAAGCGGCGTCGTCGCGAAGGCGAGCGTCATCGGCAAAGTGATGGCGAGCACCCGGCGGTTGGTCACCACGACCGGCTCCGGCCCGGCCTCGCGGGCGGTCTGCGGCTGCTGCGTCGTCACGCTGTCCTTTCCGAATTCGGCTGGTTCCTGCGGCAAGCCGCCCCTGTGGCTGCCGGGTGCCTGGCCTATCTAAGGCGGGCCATGAGCGTTCCGATCATCCATCATCCCGCCTTCGATGCGAATTTCGATCCCCAGCATCGCTTTCCCATGTCGAAATTCAGCCGCCTTGCGGAAATCCTCGTCGAGGATGGCGTCGTCGGCCCGGCGGGTTACCACGTTCCCGCACCGGCGCTGCCCCAATGGCTGCGGCTCGCCCATGATTCGCGCTATGTCGATCAGGTGGTGTTTGCGGCGGTGCCGCCGGAGATCGAGAAGGCGATCGGCTTCAAGGTGGACGAGAAGGTCGCGATGCGCTCGCGCTGCGCCACCGGCGGCACTGTGCTCGCCGCCCGGCTCGCCCTCGCCGAGGGCCTCGCCTGCAACACCGCCGGCGGCAGCCACCATGCCCACCGCTCCGGCGGCGCCGGCTTCTCGGTGTTCAACGATGTCGCCGTCGCCGCATCGGTGCTGATCGCCGACGGCGACGCGTCCCGCATCCTCGTCGTCGACTGCGACGTCCACCAGGGCGACGGCACGGCGAGGATCTTCGCCGAGGAGCCCCGCGTCTTCACCCTCTCGATCCATGGCGAGCGGAACTATCCGGCCGAGAAGGCGCGCTCCGACCTCGACGTGGGCCTGCCCGACGCGACGGCCGACGAAGACTATCTGGCGGCGCTCGGCGGCGCGCTCGATGGAGCCTTCGCCGCCGCGCGGCCGCAGGTCGTTTTCTACAATGCCGGGGTCGATCCGCATCGCGACGACCGGCTGGGGCGGCTCGCGCTCTCCGATGACGGGCTTGCCGAACGCGACCGCCGGGTCATCGGCTTCTTCCGCGACCGGGACATCCCGCTCGCTGCGGTCATCGGCGGCGGCTATTCCCGCGACATCGAGGCGCTGGCCCGCCGCCACAGCATCCTGCACCGGGTGGCGCGGGAATTCGCCTGAGATGCCGTTTTCAGGGAAGCGGCGGGGAGGCAACCTCGGCGGCATCCTGAGAATAAACGCAGCGCAGCCGTTGCTCGAAAGGCTGCGGGCACGAACGGCGGCAGCTCCCGGGCGCCGTTCGGGCCGGTCCCGCGTCGTCTGCGAGCTGCCACTCCCGTCCCGCCTGTCCTGGTTCCTCGCGTATGGGAGGTGCTCTGACGATTCCGAACCACGTGATGATGACCACAGATGATGTCGGCGGCGTTTGGCGTTATTCCGTCGACCTCGCCGGTCATTGAACGAGGCCGGCATCCAAGTGGTCCTTGCCTGCCTCGGCCCTGTTCCGTCCGACGACAAGCGCCAGGAGGTGGAGGCGCTGACGGCGACGCGGTTCGTGGCGCTCGACCTGCCGCTCGACTGGATGGCAAACGCGCCGGAGGCGCTGGTCGACGTGCCCACGCGCCTCGTGTCCTTGCCGAACGAGACAGGCGCCGATCTCCTGCACCTAAACCTGCCGTCCCAGGCGGCGGGAATGGAGACGGCCAAGCCGGTGGTCGTGGTCTCGCATTCCTGCGTGGTGACATGATGCGGCGATGGGTGGCGAACCGCTGCCGGCCGCATGGATCTGGCAGCGCGATCTGAACAAGGCCGGTTTTGCCCGCGCCGACGCGGTGATCGCTCCGTCGAAGGCCCATGCGGTGGCGCTCGGCGCGGCCCATGCGGGCAGCAGCCCGTCGTCGGAGCTCCGCCTGCGCCACGTCGCTGCGGCGTCCGGCCTATTCGGCGATGAAGCGGTAGCCGACGCCGGGCTCGTTGAGGATGAAACGCGGCGCGGCCGGGTCGTCCTTCAGCTTGGCGCGGATGCGGCCGATGAAGACCCGCAGATACTGGACGTCCTCGGCATGGGCCGGTCCCCAAATCTCGGCGAGGATCTGGCGGTGCGTGACGATCCGGCCGGCATGGCCGGCGAGGAACGACAGGAGGTCGAACTCCTTGCGGGTCAGCCGCACCGGCTCGCCGTCGCAAAACACCTCGTGGGTGGCGCGGTCGAGGATGAGACCGGCAAAGCGCAGCTGCGCCGGTTCGGCAGCCCCCGCGTCCGGGCTGCGGCTGCGCAGGAGAACCCGCAGCCGCGCCAAAAGCTCGGCGATGCCGAAGGGCTTGGCGACATAGTCGTTGGCGCCGGCGTCCAGTGCCTCCACTTTCTCGGCCTCGGCCTGGCGCACCGACAGGATCAGGATCGGCATCTGCGACCATTCCCGGATGCGTCGCACGACCGCCTTGCCGTCGATGTCCGGAAGGCCGAGGTCGAGAATGACGAGATCGGGCGTCTCGGTGGCGGCCTTGGCGATGCCGTCCTCGCCGCGTGCCGCCTCGACGACGGCAAAGCCGTGCGCCTCCAGCGCGATGCGCAGGAAGCGGCGGATCTGGGTCTCGTCGTCGACGATCAGGATGCGCCCGGCGCTCAACGGTTCTCATCCTCCTGGCTGCCGGACGGACTTTCGCCGGCAGCTGCTTCCTCGGCGGCCACGGCCGGAAGGCTGATCACGATGCGCGTTCCCGTCCCGTCGGGCCTTGCGGCCTCGGCGCGGATGCCGCCGCCATGGGCTTCGAGGATGCCGCGGCAGATGGCGAGACCGAGCCCCGTGCCCGCCTTCTGCCCGTCGCCCTCCGCGACCCTGTAGAACATGTCGAAGACCTTGTCCCGGTCCCCGGGAGGAATGCCGGGGCCCTCGTCGGTGATGGACAGGACGACGCTTGCGCCGCTGCCCTCGCCGGAAACGCCGATGGCGGTGCCGGGTTCGGAATATTTCCCGGCATTGTCGAGAATGTTGGCGATCACCTGTTCGATAAGGACGGAATCGCCATCGGCCAGCGGCAGATCGGCCGGCAGATCCAGCACCAGGCGATGCTGGCCGAGCGAATGGCGCAGGCGCCGCGTGGCGCGGCCGACGATCTCGCGCAGGTCGATCGCCTCGTGCCGAACCGTCAGCGCGCCATAGCCGAGCCGGGTCATGTCGAGAAGGTTCTGGACGTAGCGGTTCAGCCGCTCGCCCTCCTCGAAGATCGTCTCCGCCATCGCCCGCCGTCCCGCCGCGCCGAGGGCATCGTCAGCCTCGATCAGGCTCGACGCCGCGCCGATGATCGAGACCAACGGCGTGCGAAGGTCGTGGCTGACCGAGGACAGGAGCGCCGCCCGCAGCCGTTCGGTCTCGGACAGGAGCCGGCTCTCCTCTATGTCGCTGACCAGCCGGGTGCGTTCGATCGCGACGGCGATCTGGTCGACCAGCGCGTCGAGCAGGCGGCGTTCGGACGGGCCGGGGAGGAGGCCCTGCGGGAACTTCACCCCGAGAAGGCCGATCGGCTTCGCCCCCGTGCCGAGCGGCAGGAACAGCCAGGACGAGGTCGGCAGGGTGACCGAACTCCAGCCGGCCGGCTCCTTGTGCCGGTAGGCCCATTCGGCGGCGCCCCAGTCCTTCACGTCCAGCCGATCCTCGGGCGGGAAGCCGCCGAGGATCGTCAGGCGCCCGCCCTCGTTCGGCCCGAGCAGCAGCGCGTCGCATTTCAGCGTCGAGGCGACGTGATGGACGGCGGCCCACACCACGTCGTCGAGCGAGGCGGCGCTGGCGATCCTGCGGCTGAACTCGTAGAGCCGCATGGTCCGCTCGGCGATCGCCCGCTGGGCGGAGGCCTGGGTTCGCAGCCGTGCCGCCTGATTGCCGGTGACGATCGAGACGATCACGAACAGGACGAGCGTCAGGATCTCGCTCTCGCGGTAGACGTGCAGCGTGTAGTAGGGCTCGGTGAAGAAGAAGTTGTAGGCGACGAAGGACGCGAGGCTGGCGAACACCGACGGGGCGAGGCCGTATCGCGCCGCCGCGAACAGCACCGCAGGCAGGAAGATCAGCGACAGGCCCTCCGCCGGCATCACGTCGAGCAGCAGCTGGGCCAGCCCGCAGGCCGCGGCGACGGCGAGGGCCGACCAGAGATAGGCCTTCGGCAACTGCCATTCGACGTCGGGCACCGCCGAGCGCAGGACCGCCTCGTCCCCGACGCCGCGATCGGCCGAGGCGAGCGTGACCTCGAAGTCGCCGGCCTCGGCGAGGATGGTGCCCGCGACGGTCTCGCGGCCGCACCAGGGCAGCCAGCGGCGCGCCCGCGCTCGTCCGATGACGATCCGGCTGACATTGCGCGAGCGGGCATAGGCGAGGATCTCGCCGGCAACGTCGGAGAAGGCGTTCACTGACACCACCTCGGCGCCGAGGGTCTCGGCGAGCCGCAGCGCATCGACGAGCGCGTCCTTTTCGCGTTCCGGCAGGCTCTCGGTGACGGGCGTGACGACGCTGAGGGCGATCCAGGGCAGGCGGGCCCGCTCTGCCATGCGCTTGGCGGCGCGCACCGCGCTCTTGGCTGCCGGGGCTTCGTTGACGCAGACGAGGATGCGTTCCTGCGCCGGCCAGGGGCCGGGGATGGCATGGCTGCGCATGTGTGCCGTCATCTGCGCATCCACCCGGTCGGCGGCGATGCGCATGGCGAGTTCACGGAGCGCGGTCAGGTTGCCCTTGGAAAAGAAATTCTGGATCGCCCGGGCGATCTGCTCCTGGACATAGACCTTGCCCTGGCGAAGCCGAGCGATCAGCTCTTCGGGCGGCAGGTCGACGAGCTCGATCTCGTCGGTGAGCTCGATCACCCTGTCGGGCACGGTCTCGCGCACCCTGACGCCGGAAATGCGGGCAACGACGTCGTTGAGGCTTTCCAGATGCTGGACGTTCAGCGTCGAGTAGACGTCGATGCCGGCGGCCAGCAGTTCCTCGATGTCCTGCCAGCGCTTGGCGTGGCGCGAGCCCTCGACATTGGTGTGAGCGAGTTCGTCGACGAGGACGAGCTGCGGGCGGCGGGCGAGGAGCGCGTCGAGGTCGAGCTCGGGCATGGCGCGGCCGCGATAGAACAGCCGCGCGCGGGGCTGGATCTCGAGCCCCGCGACGAGGCGCTCGGTTTCCGCCCGGCCGTGGGTCTCGACCACGCCGACGACGACATCGATGCCCTCGTTCAGCCGGATCCGCGCCGCCTCCAGCATGGCGTAGGTCTTGCCGACGCCGGGGGCGGCGCCGAGGAAGATCTTCAGCCGTCCCCGACCTTCGCGGTTGGCCTCCGCCAGGAGCGCTTCGGGTTCGGGACGGGTCTCGGTCACGGCCATTGCAGGGCGCTCAGCGCATGCCGCCATTGGCGGCGACCGGTTCGCCGGCGCGCGAGCCGGGAATCGAGGCCGGCGCGAGTTCGTTGAGGGCAAGGTTCAGCGCGAGGACGTTCACCCGCGGTTCGCCCAGGATGCCGAAGCTGCGGGAAACGACGATCCGTCCCACAAGCGCGCGCACCGCGGCGACCTCGAGCCCGCGCGCCCTGGCGACGCGCGGCGCCTGGAAAGTTGCGGCTGCCGGCGAGATCTCCGGGTCGAGACCGCTGCCTGATGTGGTGACGAGATCGATCGGCACCGGAACGCCCGGGTTATCCGCCGCGAGGCGGGCGACGTCCGTTTCGATGCGCTGCTTCAGGGCGGCGCTGGTCGGGCCGAGATTGCTGCCGCTGCTGGCGCCGCCGTCGTAGCTGGCGGCCGAGGGGCGCGGGTGGAAATAGCCCGGATCGGTGAAGGCCTGGGCGACCAGCGAGGAGCCGATCACCTGGCCGTTCTTCATCACCAGGCTGCCATTCGCCTCGGCGGGAAACAGCGCCTGCGCCGCGCCGGTCATCGCGAGCGGGTAGAGGACGCCGGTCAGAAGCGTCATGGCCGTGATCATCACGAAAGCGGGCCTGATCTGCGAGAGCATGGAAGAGTTCCTTACGCGAGAGAAAGGGCGCTGACCACGAGGTCGATCGCCTTGATGCCGATGAACGGGACGACGAGGCCGCCGAGGCCGTAGATCAGGAGGTTGCGCCTGAGGAGGCTGGCGGCGGAGGCCGGGGCGTAGCGGACGCCCTTCAGCGCCAGCGGGATCAGCGCGATGATGACGAGGGCGTTGAAGATCACCGCCGAGAGGATGGCGCTGCCGGGGCTCGCCAGGCCCATGACGTTGAGCGCGCCGAGGCCGGGATAGGCGGTGACGAACAGCGCCGGCAGGATGGCGAAGTACTTGGCGACGTCGTTGGCGATCGAGAAGGTGGTGAGCGCGCCGCGCGAGATCAGCAGCTGCTTGCCGACCATGACGATCTCGATCAGCTTGGTCGGGTCGCTGTCGAGGTCGATGAGGTTGCCGGCCTCCTTTGCGGCGGGCGTGCCGGGGTTCATGGCGACGCCGACATCGGCCTGGGCGAGTGCCGGCGCGTCGTTCGAACCGTCGCCGCACATGGCGACCAGCTTGCCCTCCGCCTGTTCCTTGCGGATCAGCTCCAGCTTGTTCTCCGGCGTCGCCTCCGCAAGAAAGTCGTCGACGCCGGCCTCGGCCGCGATGACGGCGGCGGTCAACGGGTTGTCGCCGGTGATCATCACCGTGCGCACGCCCATCCGGCGGAGCTCGGCGAAACGCTCGCGGATGCCCGGCTTGACGATGTCCTTCAGGTGGATGACGCCCAGCGGGCGCTGGTTCTCCGCCACCACCAGCGGCGTGCCGCCGGATCGGGCGATGCGCTCCACCATGTCGCCCAGCGGCTGGCTGCGCCCGGTCCCGCACCAGGCGAGGACGGCGTCGGCGGCGCCCTTGCGCAGGGTCGTGCCGTCATCGAGATCGGCGCCGGACAGCCGGGTCTGGGCGGAGAAGGCGATGGTGCTGCGGATGGCGGCGTCGCTGGCCTCGTTGCCCGGCAGGAGCGGGCGGGCGAAATCGACGACCGAGCGACCCTCGGGCGTCTCGTCGCCCTGGGATGCGAGGAAGGCGGCCCGCGCCAGCCTTGCGTCGCTCACGCCCGGCAGGGCCAGGAAGGCGTCGGCCCGCCTTGCGCCGAAGGTGATGGTGCCGGTCTTGTCGAGCAGCAGCGTGTCGACGTCGCCGGCGGCCTCCACGGCGCGGCCGGATTTCGCGACGACGTTGGCCTTCACCAGCCGGTCCATGCCGGCGACGCCGATCGCCGACAGAAGGCCGCCGATGGTCGTCGGGATGAGGGTGACGAGCAGCGCGATCAGGAAGGCGACGGGCACGAAGGCGCCGGAATAGGCGATGAAGGGCTGCAGCGTCACGACCACCAGGAGGAAGATGATGGTCATGCCGACGAGCAGGATGTTGAGGGCGATCTCGTTCGGCGTCTTCTGGCGCTTGGCGCCTTCGACGAGGGCGATCATCCGGTCGAGGAAGCTCTCGCCGGGCCTCGCCGTTACCCGCACCTTGAGCCAGTCGGAGACGATGCGGGTGCCGCCGGTGACCGAGGAGCGATCGCCGCCGGATTCGCGGATGACCGGGGCGCTCTCGCCGGTGATGGCGGATTCGTCCACCGAGGCGACGCCGTCGATCACCTCGCCGTCGGCGGGGATGATGTCGCCCGTCTCGACGAGGACGAGGTCGCCGGTGGAAAGGCTGCGGCTCGACACCTCGTCGAAGGCGGCGGCATCGGGCGCGGCGAGCTTCTTGGCCGTGGTCTCGCTCTGTGTCGCCCGCAGCGTGTCGGCCCGCGCCTTGCCGCGGCCCTCCGCCATCGCCTCGGCGAGATTGGCGAAATAGACGGTGAACCAGAGCCAGGCGGCGATCTGGCCGGTGAGGAGGCTCTGCGCGCCGCCGGTAACGACATCGCGCAGGAAGAGGATCGTGGTCAGCGCCGCGACGACCTCGGTCACGAACATGACGGGATTCGCGATCATCTGGCGCGGATCGAGCTTTCGCAGCGCCGACCTCAGCGCCGGCCTGACGATCGCGGGATCGAACAGCGTGGTATCGACTGTCTTGGACATCTTGAGTGGTCCCTGGAAGGATGGGCCGACCGGAGGAGGCCTTGCCGCCTCCGGTGCCCGAATGGTGGGCCCGAATGGTGGGAATGCGACCGGCAGTGCGGTCAGACGGTCTGGCCGGCGAGCATCGCCATGTGCTCGGCGATGGGGCCGAGGGCGAGGGCCGGGAAGAAGGTCAGCCCGCCGATGATCAGGACGACGGCGACGAGCAGCCCGACGAAGAGCGGCGTGTGCGTCGGGAACGTTCCGGCCGAGGCGGGCACGGTCTTCTTGGCCGCGAGCGAGCCCGCGATCGCCAGCATGGGAATGATGAAGACGTAGCGGCCGAGCAGCATGGCGATGCCGATCATGGTGTTGTGGTAGGGGGTGTTCGCCCCAAATCCCGCGAAAGCCGAGCCGTTGTTGCCGGTGCCGGAGGAGTAGGCGTAGAGGATCTCCGACAGGCCGTGCGGGCCGGCGTCCTGGACCGAGGCAAGGGCGGCCGGGATCATCGTGGCCATGGCACCGAAGACGAGGACGCCAAGCGGCATCACCAGGAAGGCGATGACCGACAGCTTCACCTCCTTGGCCTCGATCTTCTTGCCCAGATATTCCGGCGTGCGGCCGACCATCAGCCCGGCGATGAACACCGTCAGGAGCACGAAGGCGAGCATGCCGTAGAAGCCTGAGCCGACGCCGCCGAAGACCACCTCGCCGGTCTGCATCTGCAGCATCGGGGCGAGCATGCCGAGCGGCATGAAACTGTCATGCATCGCATTGACAGAGCCGTTGGAGGCCGCGGTCGTCGCGGTTGCCCAGAGCGCCGAATTGCCGGTGCCGAAGCGGACCTCCTTGCCCTCCATGTTCCCGGCCGACTGGTCGACCTGAAGCTCGGCTACGATCGGGTTGCCCTGGATCTCCGAGCCGTAAGTGAGGGCGAGGGAACCGAGGAAGAGGACGAGCATCGCCGCGAAGATCGCCGCCCCCTGGCGCATGTCCCGGACCATCGTGCCGAACATGAAGGGGAAGGCCGCCGGGATCAGCAGGATCGCCAGCATTTCGGCGAAGTTCGTCAGCGGCGTCGGGTTTTCGTAGGGCACCGCCGAGTTGGCGTTGAAGAAGCCGCCACCATTGGTGCCGAGCTGCTTGATGGCGATCTGCGCGGCGGCAGGCCCCTGCGCGATCGTCTGCTTCGCCCCTTCGAGCGTCGTCGCATCGACATAGGAGGCAAGGTTCTGCGGCACGCCCTGCCAGACCAGGAACAGGCCGAACAGGATCGACAGCGGCAACAGGACGTAGAGGACGGCGCGGACGAGATCGATCCAGAAGTTGCCGACGCCCCGCGTCTCCCGGCCGGCAAAGCCGCGGATCACCGCCGCGCCGACGGCGATCCCGGTGCCGGCCGAGACGAAGTTCTGGACGCCGAGGCCGACCATCTGGCTGAAATACGACATCGTCGTCTCGCCGCCATAGGCCTGCCAGTTGGTGTTGGTGACGAAGCTCACCGCGGTGTTGAAGGCAAGGTCCGGGGACAGGCCCGGCAGGCCCTGCGGGTTGAACGGCAAGACGCCCTGCAGGCGAAGCATGGCGTAGAGCACGAACCAGCCGGCGAGGTTGAACGCCAGCGCCGCCAGCGCATAGCGCGTCCAATGCTGGTCAGCCGTCCTCGGATCGACGCCGCAGGCCCGGGCGATTCCGGTTTCGACAGGCGCGAGCAGGGGAAAGAGAAAGGTTTGCTCGCCCGAAAAGACCCGGGCGAGGTAGATGCCGAGCGGCCAGGCGAGAGCCGCCAGAAGGACGCAGTAGAGGATGAACTGGAGAATGTCGGAAGCCATCGCGTTCACCCCTCAGAAATGTTCGGGGCGCGCGAGCGCATAGGCAAGATAGGCCATGAGGCCGATGGCGGTGACGGCGCCGAGGACGAGGTCGAAGCTCATGGTCGGCGCCTCAGATCCGCTCGCAGCCGGAGACGGCAAGGGCCGCGGCGGCGAAGAAGCCAAGGGCGAGGGCGAGATAGGCGATGTCGAACATGGGACTGCTCTCCGATTGGGATGGCAGTCAGTTAGGTCCTCCGGCCGTCAACGGGCCATTCGCGGATGAGCCTGCGCCGGTAGAGAGCGCGTAAACGTGTTATGCTGCGTTTATGCCCCGCATTGGTGCTGCTGCGGCGTTCGGTCACGGGGGGCTCGCCGTTCGCCAAAACGAGCAGCCTTTCCAAAGCCGAAGGGGCATATCCAGTGTCGGCAAAGGTCCGGCAAGCACCTGAAAGTACGGCGAACTTACTAAAGTTCATCGTCCAGATTTCCAATTCGTTAACGCCGTGCTGCTATCGCTCGAACGGTGTCCCAGGCCCGCGGGATCCCAGATGTCGAAGGCAAACAGGTCGCCCGTATTGGCCAGGACAGGATCAGCGCCGGATCACGACACGCTGCACAAGGTCTGGCTCGATCAGCTCGATCTGGCGTTGCGGCTGGCGCCCTTCACCATCACGACCGGCCTCACGGTCTCGATCATCGTCTGCTACTACTTCTGGCAGCCGTCGACGATTCCCTATGTCGTCGGGCTCCAGGCGGTCAACTTCGTGCTGGCTGCGCTCGGGTTCAGGGCCTGCGGGTCCTGGCGGCGCGGACGGCTGGTTGCGAATGCGCTGACGATCAGGACGATCCGGCGACGGACGATCTGGGTGGCCGCGTGTGCCGGCGTCGCCCTCGCCTCGATTCCCGTGATGCTGTTTTCCGGAGCCGATGCCGACGGGCGGCTGCTGATCGCGGCAACCTGTGCCGGCCTGATCGCCACGGGCCTCTGCGTCGGCTTCGTTCCCGCCGCGGGGATGCTCTATTCCGGCAGCATCATCCTTGGCTCCTTCGTCGCGCTCGCGATGACGGGAGAGCCCTTCTACATCATCATCGCGATCCTGCTCGCGATCTATTCGTGCTTCATCTTCGCCACGACGATCCAGATCGGCAAGCTGGTCAGCCTGCGGGCGATCGTCCAGGTCGATCTCGACAAGCAGCGGGAAGTCAGCGGACTCCTGCTCAACGACTTCGAACAGAACTCCAGCGACTGGCTGTGGGAGACCGACCCGGACGGCCTCATTCGCTCGCCCTCGCCGCGGTTCGCCGAGGTCGCGCAGACCGATCGGGATTGCCTGGCGTTGTCCCGCTTCGCGACCCTTGTCACGCCGGCATGCAATCAGCCGAGCGAGGCACTCTCCTATCTCCTGTCCGCGATCGCCGATCGCCGTCCCTTCAAGCGCATCACCATCCCGGTCGAGATCGGGGAGGCGACACACTGGTGGGCGCTGACAGGAAAGCCCGTCTACGACCGGGAAAAGCGCTTCCAGGGCTTTCGCGGCATCGGCTCGGACGTGACGCTGCAACATGAATACATGGCGACGCTCGACCATCTCGCGAACCACGACGTCCTGACGCAGCTGCCCAATCGCCGACGCTTCGAGCAGCTCGTCGCCGATGCGCAGCATGCCTTTCTCCACCGGCCGAACGGCGCCGGCTACGGGATTCTCTGCCTCGATCTCGATCGCTTCAAGCAGGTCAACGACACCTTTGGCCACGCCGTCGGTGACGACCTCCTGCGCAAGATCGGCGAGCGCCTGCAGACCTTTGCCGGGCCCGATCTGGTGGTCGCGCGGTTCGCCGGAGACGAGTTCGCGATCCTCTACGCCACGCCGGATGTCGACGCCAACGCGGCCCTCGCCGGGAGGATCGTCGACGCCCTGCAGGAGCCCTTCGTCTTCAACGATCTTTATCTCGACGTCGGCGTGAGCATCGGCATCGCGATCGCCAGCGACGACGCGACGTCGGAGGAGATCCTGCGCAAGGCGGATGCGGCGCTCTACCGGATGAAGGAGGACGGCGGCGGCGGCTACCGGTTCTACGTGCCGGCGATGGACGAGCACAAGGAGGAGCGCGCTTCCCTGATGGGCGAGCTGCGCGGCGGCCTCGATCGCGGCGAGTTCACGCTGCACTACCAGCCTCTTGTATCGGCCGCCTGCAGCGAGCTCTGCGGCTTCGAGGCGCTGATGCGCTGGAACCACCCTGTCCATGGGCAGGTGCCGCCCTCCAAGTTCATCGCGCTGGCCGAAGAGACCGGCGCGATCCTGGCGCTCGGCGAATGGGGCTTGCGGACTGCGTGCCGCTTCGCGACGACCTGGCAGGATCCGACCCTGACGATCGCCGTCAACGTCTCGACCGTCCAGATCCGGCACTCCGATCTGGTCGCGGTGGTCTCGAGGGCCCTTTCGGACTTCGGGCTGGAGCCATCGCGGCTTGAGCTGGAAATCACCGAGACGGCCTTCCTGGCGACGACAAACGAGGCCATGGCGGTGCTGGAAAACCTGCGCCGGCTTGGCGTGAGGCTGGCCCTCGACGACTTCGGCGCCGGCTATTCCAGCCTCAGCTACCTGCGGAAGCTGCCGGTCGACAAGATCAAGATCGACCGCAGCTTCATCATCGACCTGCCCGAGGTCGAGAGCGACGTCAGCATCGTCAAGACCATCGTCGAGCTCGGGCGGACCCTCGGCATGACGACCATCGCCGAGGGCGTCGAGACCCTGGCCCAGCGAGACTGCCTGCGACAGATCGGCTGCCCCCAGCTGCAGGGCTACCTGTTCGGTGCGCCCGCCTCGGAGGAGGCCACCCTGCAGGTGATCGCCAGGAAGGCCATGCGCTTCGAGCCCCGGATCGTCGGCGGCGACGGCACCCGGTCAGCCGGCCTTGCGCGCTCCGTCCCCGACTGAAGCGGCCGCGTTCTCGTCCCGGTTGGACGGCCAGAAGGGCAGAAAGCCGCGGATGATGTCCACCGGGATGTCGAGCGGCTTGAAGCTCTCCCGGTCGACGAACATCAGATCCTGCTCGCCGCGGCCCAGGAGGCCGTGGCGTTCGCTGATGATCTCGTGGCCGAGTGTGACGAACTTGCGATTGTGGCTGGCGATCCGGATCCGGATCGTCGCGGGCTCGAATTCGGCGATCTCGCGGCGGAAGTCGTGCTGGAACGACTTGGTCAGGACATAGTAGCGGGTGGTCTCGAGATCGAATTTCGGCATGCAGGCGTTGAAGAACAATTCGCGCGCCTTGCCCACCCAGCGAACGTAGTTGGCGAAATAGACGTTCCCGACCGAGTTGGTGTCGTCGTAGGTCGGTGTGATCTGCATCACGAACCACTGGCCGTCGAAGCCGTGGGCGGGACCTGCGTCGTTGTTGGCGGCGGGCATGGGCGCGGCCGGGCGGGGGAGGGACTGCCGGTCCTGAGAGACAGAGGATGCGTCCGCCTCGGTGCGGATCGATTCCGGCTCCATGCGGGCGATGGTCGTGGTCCGGACCGACCCGATGTCCGCTCCAGCGCCGAGGATCGACCGGATGGGCTGGATCGCCCCGACGAGCGCGATGGCGGTCGACAGCGGCACCAGGAAGGCGATCTCCTCCCGGTATCCGATGAAGAAGGCGAGCGCCGCGACCACGCCCCAGAGATAGCAGGAGAGGGCGTCGAAGCGGGACGGCCGGGTGAGGCACTCGGCCAGAAGGCAGGCGGTTACGCCGACCAGAAGCGTCGCATAAGGCATCATGTAGGCGGTCTGGGAGAGGCCGACGGCGCTCATCGTCCCGGCCGCACCGACTGCGAGCACCAGCACCCAGAGCGGCGACGCCGCGGCCGAGGTGGGAACGAAGGCGAGCGCCGGGTGCAGGCTCTTGGCCAGGAGCGAGGAGAGGTACCACCGTGTGGCGCAGTAGAAGCTGTCGATGGTGGAGATGGCGGCAATGACGGCCCAGACGGCGAAGGCGACGAGGCCGGGGCCGAACCCGTCCGCCGCCAGTCGCGCCGCGACCGAACTCTGCGCGCCGATCGCGCCGTCGGCGCCGACGAGGATGTTGGCACCGGCCGCTCGCGCCAGCATCGCATTGGCGATCAGCAGGGCGAGGAAGATCGCCCCGCCGCCGACATAGGCGATCGCCGGCGAGGAGCCGCTGCGGCGGATCTCGACCGCCCTCTGCCACTGCTGCAGGTCGCCCCAGGGCCCGAGGGCAAAGCCGACGAGGGTCGGAAGCAGGAAGCTCCAGACGGACAGGGTGTCCGGCGTCTCGACGGGGGTCGGCGCGACGCTTCCGGCCGGCATGGCCGCGAGGGCGACCACGATCGCCGCGAGCGCCAGCGCCAGATAGCCGATATGCAGGAAGCGCAGCCGGCGCAGCGTGTTCGCATGGCCGACGGCACAGGCCAGCACCACGACGAGAGCCGTCAGGGCCGGTCCCGTGGCAGGGGACGCATCCGGAAGCAGCACCGGCCAGAGATATGATCCGAGCGAGAACAGCGTGATCGCGATGGCGCCGATCTGGCAGAGCAAAAACAGCGAGACGAAGCGCGGGCCGATTCTGGCGAACAGGGTTTCCGGATCGCGCCGGCTGGAATCGAGAATGCAGCCGAACAGCGCCAGCCCGCAGGCATTGGCCAGGGCGAAGACCCAGAAGCCGGTCCAGCCTTGAATCCAGACGATGTGCATGGAGTAGAAGAAACCGAGCCCCCACATCCACGACAGGGAAATGGTCGGCGCCCAGCTCAGCGAGCGAAGCGCCCGAGATCGTGTCATGGTCATGCCCGCCCCCAGATTGCCTGCGAATCAACGAGCCGACTATATATAAAATCTTAACTATAAGCGCCCCAATCGTTTCCGCGGGGCGGCTCTGGGGCGACGGCGCGCCCGACGCCCGACGCCCGACGCCCGACCGGGAACCGGTTGTTCCGTCTCCCGTTCCGGAGGCCCCTTGCTCAGACGGCGGCCAGAAGGCGGTCGCAGGCCTCTGCGACGACGGCCGGATCGCGGGCGACGCACATGCGCACGCAGTTGATCGTGCTGTCGCCGAACATGCCGCCGGGTGCCAGCCCGACGCGGGCCGTCGAGACCAGATCGAGGCAGGCCTTGCGCGCGTCGACCCCGTCTGGCGTGAGCGGGAAGAAGGCGTACATGCCGCCCTGCGGCATCTCCGGCAGGCGGATCGCGTTCGACCGGCGGAGCCGTTCATACACCGTCTCGAGCCCGGCAAAGCAGCGATCGCGCATCGCCAGGGCGGCTTCCTCGCCGCTTCGCAGAGCTTCCAGGGCGCCGGCCTGGACGAAGGGAGCCGTGCCGCTGTTCACATACTGGGTCACCGCCCGGACGGCCGGGGCGATGGAGGCGGGATGGTTCAGCCAGCCGACGCGCCAGCCGGTCATCGCCCAGGCCTTGGAGAACCCGTTGATGCAGAGCGCCAGATCCTCGTCCTCGGCGTGCTGCAGCAGCGACGGTGCCGCCCGGCCCGTGCGGCTGAGGCGGCTGTACATTTCGTCGCTGACGATCCAGATGCCGGTGCGCCGGGAGAACTCGACGAGGGCCTGCAGTTCCTCGGGGCTGGCGCACCAGCCGCAGGGGTTCGACGGGGTGGAGAAGACGATCGCCCGGGTGCGCGCGTCGCAGGCGTCGAACAGCCGGTCGAGATCGAGCGTCCAGCGCCCGTCGACGAGGTCGAGGGCGACCGGGCGGGCCTGCGCGCCGGCCAGATGGATCGAATGGCGGATGTTCGGCCATTGCGGTTCCACATAGACCGCGTTGGTGCCCGGCTCGAGCATCAGCGACAAAGCGAGATGGACGGCCTGCATTCCGCCAGGCGTGACGGTCGACCGGTCGAGGCCGAGCGTCAGACCGTGGAGTTCCGACTGGTAGGCCGCGAGTTCGGCGGCGAGCGCCGGATGGCCGGCCATCTGCGGCACGTAGAACGTCTCCCCGCGCGCAAGGCTCTCGGTCGCGGCGCGGCGGACCGGCTCCGGTGTCACGACGTCGCTCTCGCCGTACCACAGGCGGATGACGTCCTCGACCGTGCCTGCCTTCTCGGCCAGGAGGGCGATGTTGTCGGTCTCCACGTCCGCGATCGTGCCTCGCACATGCGCGAGCGCGGTGTCCGGGGCTATGGCCAGTCGTTTCATGTTACGCGTTCCGGTTAGCATGGGTGGATGAGCTGTCAGGATCCGGGCCAGCCGAGCCAAGGTCGAAATACAGGCCGGCCATCAGGCCGAGCGCCTCGTGCGCGAGACTGATCGGGAGGTGCTCGTCAGGGGCGTGCTGCAGGCAGCCGGGGTAGGAATGCGGCACCCAGATCGTCGGCAGACCGAGATCCCGGGCAAAGATGTCGTTGGGCAGCGATCCCCCGAGATTGGGCAGGATGGCCGGCGGCGCCTCGGCGGTTCGCTCCAGGGAACGGGCGATCCGCCGGGCCCACGGATGGTCCGGATCGAGGCGTGTCGCCAGGAAGACCGCGTCGTGGGGCTCATGCACGACGACGCGGTCGAAGCCGGCGTCCGTGAGCGTCCTGCGCACCGCCGGCACGACGGCATCGACGTCGACGCCGACGGGAAAGCGCAGCTGCAGCCGCGCTCTGGCGCGCGGCGGGATGGCGTAGAGCGGCTGGGCGAGGTTGCCGCACTCCATCTCCATCACCTCGAAGCTCGACCAGCCGAAGACTTTCTCCTCTGTCGTCAGGCCGGGCTCTCCCCACCATGGCTCGATCTCCGGATCGCCGGCGACGGGGGCGATCGCCAGCCGCGAAAGCGCCGCGCGGACGTTTGCGGGGATCGCGCCCGGCGTCAGCTCCGGAATGGCGATCTGGCCGGTCCGTCCGATGAGCGCGGTGATGGCATGGGCGAGTTCGACGCCCGGATTGCTGAGGATGCCGCCCCAGTTGCCCGAGTGCTGGAACTGGTCGCGCGCGACGATCTCGATGTAGAACGAGACGCCGCCGCGCGCGCCGAGAAAGAGGGTGGGGCGGTCGAGCGCGAGCCGTGGCCCGTCGGAGGCGATCAGCACGTCGGCGGCCAGGGCCTCGGCATGCTCGGCACAGATTTCCCGCAGGCCGAGCGAGCCGGATTCCTCACCCATCTCGATCAGGTATTTGAGGTTGAAGCCGAGCCGGCCGCGTTCGGCGAGGACGGCTTCCAGAGCTGCGAGGTTGACGCTGTGCTGGCCCTTGTTGTCGGCCGTGCCGCGGCCGTACCAACGGCCGTCGCGCTCGGTGAGGGTGAAGGGGGCGAGCCCGGCGCTCCAACCGTCGAGGCCGGCTACGACGTCGCCATGGCCGTATTGCAGGACGGTTTCGAACGCCTCGCTCTCGATCCGCTCGGCAAGCAGGCAGGGGCCGGGGGCGAGCGGATGCTCGAGGAGCCGCGTCGTGAAGCCGAGCCGCGAAAAGAGCGGGATCATCTCCTCGTCGAGATAGCGGCCGAGTTCTGGCCGCAGCTCCGCCACGCGGCTGGCGCTGGGGATGGCGACGCGGCGGGCCAGTGCTGCGGCGAAACTTCCGTCCGCGATGCCGCTCTGCGCCCGGGCGATGGTGCTTTCCCGGCTCACGCCACCAGCTCCCGGCCGGTCAGGTCGAGATCGTAGTGGCAGCGCACCTCGCCGGGCCCGATCTTGCGCAGCTTCGGGCGCTCGCTGGCGCAGCGATCGGTCGCGAAGAGGCAGCGGGTCCTGAAGACGCAGCCGGAAGGCGGGTCGGAGGGATCGGGCAACTCGCCAGGGATCGGATGCAGGCTGCGGTCCTCGGCGTCGAGATCGGGCGCGGCGTCGATCAGGAGGCGCGTATAGGGATGGCGCGGATGTTCGAAGATCGCGCTGGTCGGGGCGAGTTCGACGAGCTCGCCGAGATAGACGACGCCGATCCGGTCGGCCATCAGGCGCACGACCGGCAGGTTGTGGGTGATGAACAGGCTGGTCAGGTTGAGCCGGGCTTGCAGGTCGCGCAACAGGTCGAGGATCTGCGCCTGCACCGAGACGTCGAGCGCGCTGGTCGGCTCGTCGAGGATCAGGAAGTCCGGCTCGCCTGCCAGCGCCCGGGCGATCGAGATCCGCTGGCGCTGGCCGCCCGAAAAGGCCTGCGGAAATTTCGCGCCGTCCGCCTCCGACAGGCCAACCTGCGTCAGCAGCTCCGCCACCCGCGCGCTCACCTCTTGCTTCGGGCGCAGACCGTGGGTGCGGATCGGCTCGGCGACGATGTCGTGGACGCGCCAGCGCGGGTTGAGCGAGGAGAACGGGTCCTGGAAGATCATCTGCTGGCGCAGGCGGCCCGGATGGCCGATCTCGCCGCCGGTCGGCGCCATCAGACCGGCGGCGATGCGCGCGATGGTGGACTTGCCGCAACCGGATTCGCCGACGAGCCCCATGACCTCGCCCTTGCGGATCGAAAAGCTCACCTCTCGCACCGCCTGCAGGCTCTTCGCCTTGCGGCCGAACAGCCTGTCGAGCATCGACACCCGGCCGTCATAGGCCTTCGAGACCTCGTTCAGGATCAGGACGTCACCGGCGCTCATCAGGCGACCTCCTGCCGCAGCGGAAAATGACAGGCGGCGGCGTGTCCGCCGGCATCGGCCAAAGGCGGCGTCACCTGGCGGCAGAGGTCACGGGACCTGTTGCAGCGCGGGTGGAAGGCGCAGCCGGGCGGCGTCGCGCCGAGACCCGGCATGGAGCCGGGGATCGCCTTGACGCGCATCACGCCGGCGGCGTCCAGGGCCGGCGTCGCCTGCATCAGCCCCGCGGTGTAGGGATGCAGCGGCCGTGCGATCAGCATTTCGGTCCTCGCCGTCTCGATCAGTCGCCCGGCGTAGAAGACCGCCACCCGGTCCGCCATCTTGGCGATGACGCCGAGGTCGTGGGTGATCAGCATCATCGCCGTGCCGGTTTCCTCGTGGAGGTCGCGCAGGAGCTGCAGCATGTGGGCCTGGACCGAGACGTCGAGCGCCGTCGTCGGCTCGTCGGCGATCACCAGGTCGGGCTCGGCGCAGAGGGCGAGCGCGATGACGACGCGCTGGCGCTGGCCACCGGACAATTCGTGCGGCGCTGCGGCGAAGACCCGAGCCGGATTGGGCAGGCCCGTGCGAGTCAGCCACGCGATCGCTCGCTCGCGCGCTTCGTTGCGGCTCAGGGGCAGGTGGCGTCGCATCGTGTCGGTCAGCTGCCGGCCGATGGTGAGGACCGGGTTGAGCGAGGTCATCGGGTCCTGGAAGACGAAGCCGATCCGTTTGCCGCGCACCCGGCGCATCTGCCGGGGGGTGAGGAGGTCGAGGCGCTCGCCGCCAAGGGTGATCGTGCCGCCGGAGCGCCGCAGCGGCGGCACCAGGAGGTCGATGATGGCTACGCCGGCCATGGATTTGCCGGCGCCGCTCTCGCCGACGACGCCGAGCACCTCGCCGGGGGCGATGTCAAACGAGACCTTGTCGAGCACCGGCAGTTCGTCGCCGCCGCGGGCGAGCGTGACGCTCAGATCGCGGACCTCGAGCAGTGGAGCCGTCACGAGCGCCCCCTGATCTTCGGATTGAAGTGGTCGCGCAGGTGATCGCCCAGAACGTTGACGGCGACGACCAGCACGACCAGCACCAGGCACGGCCAGAGCGAGATCCACCATTCGCCCGACTGCAGATAGGCGTTGCCGTTGCGGATCAGCGAGCCGAGGGAAGGGTAGGTCGCCGGGATGCCGATGCCGAGGAAGCTCAGCGTCGCCTCGGTGATGATGGCGATGCCGAGATTGATCGTCGCGATGACGAGAACCGGCGCCATCACGTTCGGCAGGATGTGCTTGACGAGGATCGCCGTGTTGGAGCGGCCCGTCACCCGCGCCGCCGCGACATATTCCTGGTTGCGCTCGATCATGACGCTGGAGCGGATCGTGCGGGCATACTGGACCCAGAAGGCGATGCCGATGGAGACGATGACGATGGCGATGGCCATCTCGTTCGATCGGCCGCGTCCGAGAACCGCCGTCGCGATGGCGTCGATGACCATGGCGAGAAGCAGGGCGGGGTAGGCGAGCTGGACGTCGGCGAGGCGCATGATCAGCGCGTCCGTGCGCCCGCCGACAAAGCCGGAGATGAGGCCGAGGGCTCCGCCGAGTACCAGGCCGATCACCACGGAGATGACGCCGACCATGATGGAGGTCCGCAATCCGTAGGCCATGGCGGTGAGAAGGTTGCGGCCCTGATCGTCCGCCCCGAGCGGCATGGCGGTCTGGCCGCCATCCATCCACAGCGGCGGGGTGAAGGCGTCGAGGATCGACATGCCGGCCATCGAGAACGGATCGGCGGTGAACAGCGGCACCGTGAAGGCGTAGAGGACGAGCAGCAGGATGAACGCCGTCGCGGCGATCGGTCCGGGTTGGCCGCGCAGGGCCTCGAGGAAACTCTTCATGCGCGGCCCCGTCTCAGACGTGGGTCGAGAAGCGGATAGCTGAGCTCGACGATCAGGTTGATGATCATGAACACCGCCCCGACGAAGATCAGGTAGATCGCGATGACCGGAATGTCGGCGGACTGGACCGACTGCAGGAACAGGGATCCGAGTCCGGGCCAGGCGAAGACCCCTTCGGTGACGACCGAGAAGGCGATGACGTTGCCCAGCTGCAAGGCGAGCATGGTGATCGTCGGCAGGAGGGCGTTCCGCATGGCGTAGGAGAACCAGACCCGGCGCTCGCTCAGACCACGGGCCCGGGCGAAGCGGATGTGCTCGCTCTGCCCGACCTCCAGCAGCTGGGTGCGCAGCATCCGGATGACGAAGGTCACCTGAAAGGCGGCGAGGGTGATGGCGGGCAGGATGACCGCCTGCCAGCCGGAGAGCGTCAGCAGCCCGGTGGTCCAGCCGCCGAGGTCCACCGTCTGGCCGCGCCCGAAGGAAGGGAACCATCCGAGCTGCACCGAGAAGATCGCGATCAAGAGGACGCCGACGACGAAATTCGGCAGCGTGATCCCGGCGATCGAGACGAGCATGACGACCCTGGAGATGGCGGCGTTGGGTCTGACGCCGCACAGGATGCCCAGCGGCACGCCGACGAACAGCGTGACCAGGAGGCTCGCGAAGGCGAGTTCGATCGTCGCCGGAAGGCGCGCGGCGATCATCGCGCCGACCCCTTCCTGGGTCCGGTAGGACAGGCCGAAGTCGCCCTGCATCATGCCGCCGAGGAAGTGCAGGAAGCGCGCCAGCAGCGGCTGGTCGAGACCCAGTCGCGCGATCAGCTCCTGCCGGTCGGCGAGGCTGGCCTCGGGCGGCAACAAGAGGCCCAGCGGATCACCGAGGGTGGCCACCAGGAGAAAGGCGATGAAGCTGATGACGAGAAGCACCAGCAGCGTCTGCAGGATCCTCCCGACCGTGTAGCTGATCATGCTGCCTCTGACGTCGCGAGGCGCAGGAGGAAGTCCGTGCATGCCGCCATCTGGTCGATGGCGATGCTCTCGTCGGGCTGATGCGCATCCTTGATCGTGCCCGGCCCGATCACGACCGCGGGCATGCCCGCGGCGGCGAAGATCCCGGCCTCCGTTCCGTAGGGGACGGCCCGCGGGGCCTGCCGGCCGAGCAGCGCCAGGAGCCGCGCCTCGAGCGCCGCGTCGTCCGTCGAGCCCAGCGGCGGAATCCGCGCCTGGATGTCGAATGCGATGCCGGCGCCGGGCGACACGGCCCGCATGGCCGGCTGGAGCGCATCGGCCTTGGCCTGCATGCGGCCGAGGACGCGCTCGGCGCTGTCGCCGGGTACGAGCCGCATTTCCCAGAAGAAGCTGCAGTGCTCGGCGAGGATGTTGCCGTGGCTGCCGCCCTGGATCTGGTTGACCTGAATGGTGGAGAAGGGCGGGTCGATCCCCTCGACGCTCGGTCCCGAGCGCATCTCCTCGGCGATCCGGCTGATCTCGTGCACCAGTTCGGCGGCGATCATCACCGCATTGACGCCCTTGTCGGGCTGCGAGGAATGTGCCGGCTTTCCCGTCACATGGGTCCAGCCGATCGTGCCGCCCTTGTGGGCCGTGACCAGATCCATCTCCGTCGCCTCGCCGATCACCGCGAGAGACGGCCGGGCATTTCGGCCGATCCATTCCGCCATCGGGCCGACGCCGGTGCATCCGACCTCCTCGTCATAGGAGAAGGCGAGATGGATCGGCCGCTTGAGCTTCATGTCGGCGAAGTGCGGCAGGGCGGCGAGACAACAGGCCAGAAAGCCCTTCATGTCCGTCGCGCCGCGGCCGACGAGACGGCCGTCGAGCTCGCGCAGCGTCCACGGATCGCCGCTCCAGCTCTGCCCGGTCACCGGAACCACGTCCGTGTGGCCGCTGAGGACCAGCCCGCCGTCGACCTGCGGTCCGATGGTGACGAGAAGGTTCGCCTTGTTGCCGTCTGGATCGTCGAAACGGCGGCAGGACGCGCCATGGCTTGCAGCGATCGCCTCGATGTGGGCGACGAGCGCGAGGTTGCTCACGTCGCTCACGGTCGGAAAGGCGATCAGTTCGGCGAGGCGCCGGGCGAAATCGGCGTCGCCCGTCATTCCGATACCTTGAACCAGGCCAGCGGATAGGCGAGATCGGCCAGCTGCACCACATCGACCCCGTCCCTGACGCCCCAGAGTATCTGGAGCTGGTGGATCGGGATGTAGGCGTTGCTTTCCTTCAGGATGCCTAGCGCCTGATGCAGGAGTTCGGTCCGCTTCTGTGCATCCGTCTCCGAGCCGATCTCGGCGGTCAGCTGGTCGACCTCCGGGTTCGAGTAGCCGCCGATGTTGAAGACGCCCCGGCCGCTGCTCGCATCGCGTGTGGTCGCAAGGCCCGAGAGAAACTGGTGGGCGTCGTAGGTGTAGGGCGAGTAGCTGAGCATCGTCAGGGAGGTGTCATAGCCCGGAGGATTGATCTGCTGGGCCCAGCGTGCCGTGGCCTGGGCACGCGGCGTGACGCGGATGTTGATCTGCGCGAGGAACGAGCCGATCGCCAGGCACGTCGCCTCGTCGTTCATGAAGCGGTCGTTGGTGCAGTCGAGGGTGACGTCGAAGCCGTCCTCGTGGCCGGCCTCTTCCATCAGCTGTTTTGCTCTTTCGAGGTCGGGCTGGTTCGGCGCGTTGAGTTCCGGCGTCGAGCCTTCGGCCTCGTTGGCGATGGGCAGGCCGACAGGAGTGGAATAGCCGCGCATGATGCGCTTCTGGATGGCGCCGGTGTCGATCGCGAGCTTCATCGCCTCGCGGACCTTGGGATCCTTGAACGGATTGCCCTCGACGCCGCCGCCATGGACCAGCGTGTCCCGGGCGACGTCCGGCTGCAGATAGACCGTGCGGAGATCGGGTGTTGCCTCGACATGCAGGCCGTCGGCGCTCTCGATGCGGGCGGCGTCCTGCGGCGGGACGCCGTCGATCATGTCGACCTCGCCCGAGATCAGCGCCGAGACGCGGGTCGAGGGATTGGCGATGACGTAGAACGTCGCCTTGTCGACGTTCCCGTCCATTTTGCCCCACCACGCCTTGTTGGCGGTGAGGACCGTCTTCACGCCGGGATCGCGATCGGAGATGACGTAGGCGCCGGTGCCGACGGCATTGCGGTTGGCAAAGCTTTCGGTGGAATTGTCCGCCTGGCCGGGCTCTTCGGCGCCGTTCTCCCTCGCCCAGTCGCTGTCCATCATGAACCAGTTGACGATCTGGTTGGGCAGGATCGGATCGGCCGAGCTGGTCTTCATGCGGACCGTGTGGTCGTCCACCTTCTCGATCGAGGCGACCTCGGACAGATGCGACTTGATGCCGCCCTTCTTGGCCCGTTCGAACGAGAAGACGACGTCGTCGGCGCTGAAGTCGTTGCCGTTCGAGAACGTCACGCCCTCGCGCAGCTTGAATTGCCAAGTGGTGTCGTCGACCTGTATCCACTCCGTGGCGAGGGCCGGCTGCATGGACAGGTCCTTGCCGCGCGTCACGAGGGGCTCGTAGACGTTGCGCAGGACGGCGAAGACCAGGGTGTTCGAGACGGCGTGCGGATCGAGCGTATAGGCGTCGAGCGGGCCGGCGAAGCTGAATTCCGCTGCCTGCGCGGCCGGCGTCGCTGCGAGCAGGACCGCGAGAGCGGGTGCCGTCAGGTAGGTGCTGCGCTCAAGATGCATTGCTGCCCCTCCGTGTCGCCGACGCACACATGCCGGCTTCGTTGCAATCGTGTCCGCCGAAAGCGTCGCGTGGCTTTATCGCCTACCGGTACGCCTCAGCGTTTGATCAAATGATCAAATCACTCGCATGCGCGAAGATCAAGGCTGCTCATGGATTTTTCATGGAGCGGGCGTGCGCGAATTTTATACAGAGGTGGAGATGGGCCGAGCCGAAGCGGTGGCCGGCACCGCTGGGGCAAGCGCAAGGCGGGATCGTCCTGAGCATTCGGCAACGGGAGTGGCGGTCTCCCTTCGGCCGGCGTCCGAGCCGGCCGCGGACGCAGCGGGCGATTGGCCCAGCGATTTCGGCCCTGTCGGTGAGACGGTCAGGCCGGATCGTCGCCCGGACGGAGACCACGGAGCGGACGCCGCAGACCTGCGAAGACACCCCTCGCGCGTCGTCTCAGTAGAAGAAGCGGTGCAGCAGGCGCTGGCTGTTCTGGATGTCGTCGACGATCGCCGCGCCCGCGCCCTTGCCGTCGCCGCGACGCAGGGCGGCGATCAGCTCCAGGTGGTGCTTCGAATAGCTGCCCGCCGCATCCTGCTTCAGCATCTCGGTCATGCGATCCGTCAGCAGCCTCACATAGGGCCCGTAGCGCAGCCAGAGATTCTGGATGAGGTTGATGAGGACGGGATTGCCCGATGCCTCGTAGATCATGAAGTGAAACTCGCGATTGCTCGAGAGCATCCGCGCGGCATCGCCCTGCCGCAGGGCCTCCACATGGGTGAGTGCGACCGCATCGAGGGCATCGATAGCCGCCGCATGGAAGCCTGGAAACGCCAGTTCGGCCGCCGCGCGCTCGACGATGCAGCGGGCATCGCACAGGTGATCAAGACCCTCCGGCGTGGTCAGGGGGACCCTGGCGGTGCCGGTCGAATCGAGCTCGAGGGCATGTTCGGCGACGAGACGGCGCAGGGCTTCGCGGACCGGCATGTGCGACGTGCCGAACTGGTCGGCCATCGACGTGATGGTGAAGGAGCGGCCCGCCTCGAAGGTGCCGGCGGACAGCGCGTCGCGGATCTGCTCGTAAACCAGATCCTGCGTCGTCTTGCGGCGCCGGACATGTCGGAAGCTGTGCGGCGCTGCGCTGTCTGTACCCAAAGGTGCGGTCTCGCTCAAGATCATGGCGTTTCTCGAAGATCCAGCCGCGGGAGGAGCGGCGCTCGCTTCGCGCTGTGGCCGCGGCCTGGAGGGCAGCCGGGATGCGACTCTTCGGATCGATGCCGAATACCACGCATCCCGCACGATCCAAAACCGCTGCAGTGCGGGGGGCTTCGCTCCCGTTGCAGTGTATATATGGATACCTGCGGCCGAGCCGAAGCGGCAACGCCCGCAGAGGGCAGTCCAGCGGCCGCAGGGGGCACATCGGATCCTGTTCCGGCCCTGGCGTTCCCGCGTACCGGTGCGGGCCATGGCCTCGTCGATCGCCGCCGCGTCGTCCTTGCCGAGGCGCCCGAGCGGACCGTGATGGGGATAGCGCCCGAGGGCGACCAGCTCGCGCGCCGTCATTCCGTCGGTTGGCGGCGGCGTCTGCGGCAGATAGGCGAGCTGCCGGGCGAATTCGCGGTCCCGATAGGCGTCGATCGGCCGGCCGCAGAAGGCGAGGCTGCCCCGGCGGGGACGGGCCTGCCGTGCCAGGAGCCTGACGAGGGTCGACTTGCCGGAGCCGTTCGGGCCGATCAGGCCGTGGACGCGGCCAGGCTCCAGCGTCAAAGCGAGGTCGTCGAGGATCGTCCGGCCGGCAATCTCGAAGCCGACGCCCTCGAGCTGGAAAAGCGGCGCCCCGTGGACGCCGCTCCCTTCGTCTTCTGCCGTCCCGTTGGCCGTCATCAGAAGCTGAAATGCGCCTTCAACAGCCCGCTCCGTCCCTCGCCATACCGTCAGCGATATAGAGCCGACCTTCGAAGCCTCGCCGGCTCTCCGGGGGCTGCTATCGGGGGAGGGTGACGACGCCGGGCGGAACACGCTTCTCTCGCGGCGCTTCCCGGCCGGTTCGCTGAAGGTCGTGGCGGCGAAGGCGCCTCGCAATCTGCGGCGCCACACGGCGAAGGTGCTGCTTCTCGACGAGATCGATGGAATGGAAGTCGGCGCCGAAGGCGATCCGATCACCCTCGCCGAGCGCCGCACGATGAGCTTTGCCGGCCGCAAGATCATCGCCGGCTCGACGCCTGTCTTCGACCACGGCCCGGTTTCGCGTCTCTATGCGCAATCCGATCGGCGAGTCTTCAAAGTGCCATGCCCGGATTGCGGCGGCTTCACAGAAATGATGTGGCAGCACATCGAATGGGAGGCCAACCGTCCCGAGACGGCAGCCTTCCGGTGTCCACACTGTCGCGTTCTCGTCGATGAGCGGAATAAGGTGGGGATGGTCGCGAAGGGGGGTGTGGAGGGCCACGGCGCCGCATGTGCGTGGCCACGCCGGCTTCCGCCTTAATGCTCTCGTGAGCCCTCACGTGAACGCATCCTGGGGCCGCCTGGCGAGGGAGTTCCTGGCGGCAAAGGATGATCCGGCGACGCTTCAGACCTTCACGAACACGCTGCTCGGGCAGCCTTGGCGCGAGGCTGCCGACGAGATCGACGAGGGTGCGCTCGCGAACCGCAGAGAGCCCTTCGGTCTCGGCCCGATCCCGCCCAAAGTACTCTCGATCACGGTGGGGGTGGACTGCCAGGACGATCGGCTCGAATGCGTCTTCGTCGGCCATGGCGCCGATGAGACGTTCGTGCTCGCGCATCAGGTCATTTGGGGGCCAATCGATGATGACGCCGTGTGGCGCGATCTCGACGCTCTCTTGCGCTCCTCATGGCGTTCCGACGGCCGGCTTCACCGTGTCGATGCGGCCGTTATCGATGCTGGGGACGGCGGGCACAGGGACATCGTGACAAGCTTCACACGCGCCCGCTTCGGCCGCCACATCGTGGCAGGCAAGGGCGTCAGCGGCTTTTCGCGGCCAGGTCTTCAGAGATCAACGACAAAGGGGGGGGGCCGCTCTTGCTTGTCGGTGTGGACGCGCTAAAGAGCCAACTATTTGCCCGCTTGGGCCGCGGGGCGTCGATCCGCTTCTCTCTGGACCTTGAGCCAGTATTTTTTGAGCAATTGGCGAGTGAACGACGAATCATACGTTATGTAAGGGGTGCGCCAGTGCGTCGCTTCGAGCGTATACCCAGAAAGAAGGCAGAAACGCTTGATGCTATGATTTACGCTATTGCTCCTATGTCACTTATCATAAGCAGTTTTTCAAATAAATCGGACAAAATTTTCGCGGAAGGACTAATATCCATCAAAAATTTATGGCTGAATGATTAGCCAATTATTGACCTTATATCCATTATTCTGATAATTGTCAAAATCGCCGCTGGAATAAGAAATAACGATTATATCAGCCCAAGTGTTCCGGCGAGACCAAATACAATACCAATTGATTCATAGACAGATTTCAAACATTTAATTCGGGAAACGGGTTTACTAAAAAATACGGTAGCCAAGCGTCTTCGATCGCCGTTCGCCAGCGAAGCGGTAGTCGAGCCGCCACGACTTCGCGCCGGCCGGGGTGACGAGAAGATACAGCCCGCCGCCATCGGTGAACTTCTGAAGCTTCGTGGCGGGGACGATGGTGCGAAGGATCGCTCTGTTGAGTTTGCTCATGCCCAAAACCTACGCGAAGCGACGGGCTGACGAAACGAGTTCGTTATGTCATGGTTACGTCAGCGGGCATGAGATGGGCTGATTTCAGTTGAGATGGGATGAGGCGGATCGAGACGATATGAGTCCCGATAGTCTGGCCGTTATCGCAATCAAATCAGTCATTTACAGGGAATTTGAGACCGCATGACGCAGCCTGAGACAGTTTAAAAAATCAACGAAAAAAGGGAAAGTGGTGCCCCAAGCCGGACTCGAACCAGCGACCTACGCATTACGAATGCGTTGCTCTACCAACTGAGCTATTGGGGCGCGCGGCGAATGGCAGGAAGGCACCAACCGTCGACGCTGCCCTGATACCGGCAAAAGCGCGGGCGTTCAAGGGCAAATCCGATCGCCATCCATGACACCTTCAGCCTGGGCACAGGCCGGCGTGCGGCCGGCAGGCCTGCGGCGGCCGGTGCTGCCGGACAGGGCGCCGGAGATCCTCCGACTCGTCGATCAGCAGCACGATGAAAGGTTCTTGTTTTGATCGCAAAGAAGCGCGATCTTGGGGGTGATGACCGATCTGTTTCCGCCCGTCCCCGTCACGCCCTCGCTGTTCGCCGAAGCCCCGCCGCGGATCGTCCGGGTGATCGATACCGAGACCGCCGGCCACCGGCTGGAGGAGGACGCGGTCATCGAGATCGGCTCCGTCGATCTCGACCTCGTCAGCGGCGAGATCTTTCATCCGATGCAGACCTTCTGCGATCCGGCCGGGGTGGCGATCAACCCGCATGCGCGCAAGGTCCATCACATCTCCGACGCCATGCTCGCCGGCGCGGCGTCCTTCGCCGAGGCCGCGGAAGCGTTTCGCGCGGCGCCGGTCTTCGCCGCCCAGCGGGCCGAGTTCGACCGCTCGCGCCTGCGATTTTCCGGCCGCTGGCTGTGTACCCACAAGTTGGCGCTCCGGGCGTTTCCGTCGGTCAAGGCGCATGGCCTGCAGAGCCTGGTCAAATACGTGCCGCTGGATCTTTCGCCGGTGGAGCCGCTGCTGGCGGGCCTCGCGCCGCACCGGGCGCTTTACGATGCGGTCTGCACCGCCGTCCTCATGCGGGCGATCACCGCGGTGCTGATGCCGCGCTGCCATGATCTGGTCGATTTTCTCGACCGGGCCGAGGCGGTCTCCAACGCGCCGACGCTGCTCGCCAGCCTGCGCTTCGGGCGCCACAAGGGCGTGCCGATTGCTGAGGTGCCGGACGACTATCTGGACTGGCTGACCCGCGAGCCGGGGATGAGCGCCGATGCGGTGTTCACGGCGCGCCATCATCTGCGAAGCCGGGGGATCCGCGGGGCGCGCGCCCTGCCGCAGCGGGCGTGACGGCGGGCCGCCGCGCGGGCGAAGGACCTTGACCAACGATCCCGCTGAGGCCCCACCGGGATCAGGCGTCGCGCCGGGCGATCCAGTCGTGGTCCGGGTGGTTCTGGAAGCGCCATTTGCGCAAGGGGCCGGCCATGACGTTGAGATAATACATCTCGTAGCCGTATGGCGCGGCGCAGGGGTGATGTCCCTTCGGCACCAGCACCACGTCGTGGTTGGAGACGCTCAGCGTCTCGTCGAGCGTGCCGTCTTCGGTGAAGACCCGCTGGTGGCCATAGCCCTGCACCGGGTTCAGCCGGTGGTAATAGGTCTCTTCCAGATAGGTCATGCCCGGGAAGGCATCCTCATCATGGCGATGCGGCGGATAGGACGACCAGTGGCCGGCGGGGGTGAAGACCTCCGTGACGAGCAGACTGTCCGCGACGTCGCGCTCCTCCATGGCGATGGCGTTGATGTGGCGAAGGTTGGTGCCCTTGCCGCGATCGGCGAGCGAGATGCCCTTAGGGCCGATCCGTGCGGCCTTGTGGCCGCCGGAGCCCGGCGCGGTGCAGACGGCGAGGGTGCAGGCGGTTGTGGCGGTCGCCGACCACTCGCTGGCATTCGGCACGTAGAGGCAGTGGGGCGGCGTCTTTTCAAAGACGTCCATGCGCTCGCCCATCTCGCCGAAGTCTTGGCCGGCGGCGGTGAGCTCCGCCTTTCCTTCGACGAGGACGAGGATGGCCTCGCGGTCGCCCGTCGCCTCCCCAGCGGTGTCGCCGGCCGCAAGACGGTAGAGCGAGAAGCCGACATAGGCCCAGTCCGGCGAAAGCGGCGACTTTGCGTTGTCCGGCGTGATGGCGTGGACCTTGCCGGTAGTGCCGGCCGGCTTGCGCAAGAGATGGCTCATAGCGGCGCTCCTTTCGTCATTCATCGTCTTCCGGCCCGAGCCGCATGGTCGCCTTGCCGGCCATGTCCGTGCCGCTTGCCCGGCTCACTCAGGACGCTTCGGAAAGCCCGGCGGCCTTCGCCAGGGCCTTCAGCGTCTTCAGGCCGAGCGACTGATACTCGACCGGATTGCGCACCGCCGGGTCCTGCTCGGCCTCGATGACGATCCAACCCGCATAACCGTTTTCGGCGAGGATCGTCAGGCAGGGGCCGAAATCGACCCCGCCTTCGTCGTCGCCCGGCACGGTGAACACACCGCGGCGTACGCCCTCCAGGAACGACAGGCCGTCGCGGCGCACCTCGGCCATCACCGCCGGCCGGACGTTCTTGGCGTGGAAATGCGAGACGCGCGAGATGTGCTTGGCGAGATAGGGCGCCGGATCGACGCCGTTGCCGCCGAAATAGAAGTGCCCCGCGTCGAAGAGCAGCCGCGTCGCCGGGCCGGTGTTCGCCATGAACAGGTCGAGCTCGGCGGGCGTCTCGACCACCGTTCCCATGTGATGATGATAGACCAGCGGCACGCCTTCGGCCGCGCAGTGCTTGGCGACAGCCTCGACCTTTGCGCCGAACTCGGCCCAGCGCTCCCTCGGCAGGACGGGGGAGGCGGCAAGGCTCGCCGCATCGTTGCCGTGGATGGCGTTGGAGGTCTCGCAGGCGATGCAGACGCTGCAGCCCATCGCCTTCAGCCGGTTGAGATGCGGCTGGATCAAGGCGATCTCCGCCTCGGCCGTCTGGGTGAGGAGGTTCAACGAATACCAGGCGGAGACGAAGGCGAGGCCGTGGGGCTCCAGCGCGGCTTTCAGCTTGGCCGGATCCCAGGGCATCTTGTGGCCGTTCTCGATGCCGGCGAAGCCGATCTCACCGGCCTCCTTGAGGCAGGTCTCGAGGGGAATGTCGGCCCCGAGGCTCTGGTCGTCGTCATTTGACCAGGCGATGGGGTTGGTGCCGAAGCGGATCATTGGGGGCGTCCTGTCGGGGGAGAGATGGTAGGTGTCGGATTATGCGGAGGATGGGAATGCGCCGTCTGATGCGCCGCGCCGTACCCCCCTCTGCCTGCCGGCATCTCCCCCACAAGGAGGGAGATCGATCGTTCTGAGACGGCCACGCTGCGTGATCTCCCCCCTTGAGGGGGAGATGCCCTGCCGGCCAAGGCATAGGAGCGATCCATTCTCACCCGCCCGCGCGGATCTTCAACTGCGCCTCATAGGCCGCCCGCGCCTCGACGACCTCCTTCCGCGAGGACACCTCCGGCACCGCGACGTCCCACCAGTGCCCGCCCGGCTCGCTCGACGGATACGGATCGGTATCGATCACCACCACGAACGGTCCCGCCGCCGCTTTCGCCCGCTCCAGCGCCGCTTCCAGCTCGGCGATCGAAGCGACGTGGACGGCCGCGGCGCCCATCGAGGCGGCGTGGGCGGCAAAGTCGATATTCGACTTGTTCACGTGCTCGGTGTGGTCGAGGAGATTGTTGAACTCCTCCCCGCCCGCCGACATCTGCAGGCGGTTGATGCAGCCGAAGCCGCGATTGTCGGTGAGGACGAGGGTGATCTTCAGCCCGAGCATGACGGCGGTGGCGAGTTCGGAATTGGCCATCATGTAGCTGCCGTCGCCGAGCATGCAGACGACGTCGCGCTCCGGCTCTGCCATCTTGATGCCGATGGCACCGGCGATCTCGTAGCCCATGCAGGAAAAGCCGTATTCCATATGATAGGCGCCGGCTCGCGGGGCCTTCCAGAGCTTGTGGAGCTCGCCCGGCATGGTGCCCGCCGCGCACATGACGATAGTGTCCTCGCCGCTCGCCCGCTGCACGGCGCCGATGACCTGGCTGTCGGTCGGCAGCTCATTGCCCTCGGGCCGCGCGGTCAGCGGATCGACGGCGGCGAACCACTCGGCCTTCAGCGCCGGATCCGGCGCAGCGAAGCGCTTGGCATCCATCGCCTCCGACAGCATGTCGAGGCCGACCTGAGCATCGCAGCACAAAGGCTCGGCCCCGCGCTTCATCGCGTCATAGGCGGCGACGTTGAGCGAGACGAGCTTGCGCTTCGGGTTCTTGAACAGGTTCCACGAGCCGGTGGTGAAGTCCTGAAACCGCGTGCCGACGCCGAGGACGAGATCGGCCTCTGCGCAGGTGACATTGGCCGAGGACGATCCGGTGACGCCGACGGGGCCGAGATTGAGCTTATGATCCCAGGCGAGCGCCGACTTGCCGGCCTGGCTCTCGACCACCGGGATCTGGTGGGTCTCGGCGAAAGCCTTCAGCGCGTCCGTTGCGCCGGAAAAATGGACGCCGCCGCCGGCGACGATCACCGGCTTTTCCGCCGCCTTCAGGAGATTGGTGATAGCGGCGAGTTCCACCGGGTCCGGATAGGGGCGGCGGATGCGCCAGACCTTCGGCTCGAAGAAGCTTTCCGGCCAGTCATAGGCCTCGGCCTGGACATCCTGGCAGAAGGCGAGACAGACGGGGCCACACTCGGCCGGATCGGTCATCGTCCTGAAGGCGCGGGGGAGGGCCGCCAGCAGCTGTTCCGGCCGCATGATGCGGTCGAAATAGCGGGTCACCGGCTTGAAGCAGTCGTTGACCGAGATCGTGCCGTCGGAAAAATCCTCCACCTGCTGGAGGACCGGATCGGGCCCACGATTGGCGAAGACGTCGCCGGGGATCAGGAGAAGCGGCAGGCGGTTCACATGGGCGAGGGCGGCGGCCGTCACCATGTTTGTCGCGCCGGGGCCGATGGAAGAGGTGACGGCCATCGCCCGGCGCCGGCCGGACTGCTTGGCATAGGCGATGGCCGTGTGGCACATCGTCTGTTCGTTGTGGCCGCGATAGGTGGTGATGGCATCCCGCTCTGCGTAGAGCGCCTCGCCGATGCCCGCCACGTTGCCATGGCCGAAGATCGCCCAGACGCCGGCGAGGAAGGGTTCGCCGTCTTCGGTCATCTGAACGCTCAGATATTTCATCATCGCCTGGGCGGCGGTCAGCCGGATCGTCGTCATCGGGTCGTCTCCCCGTCTGCTTCAGCTCTGGCCGCGCGCGCCGCGTCCCAGAGGGCGCAGAGCCGGCCGTATTTCTCTGCCATCATCGCGACGGCATCCTGCGGCGACAGCGTGCCGGCAAGATAGGCTTTCGCCGCCTCGCCGAAGATCGTGCGCCCGACGGCAAAGCCCTTGACCAGATCGAAACGCGCGGCGGCGGCAAAGCTTGCCTTCAGCGCGTCTTCCGAGGCATCGAGGCCGAGCATGACGATGCCGCGCACATGCGGGTCGTTCTCGGCAATCGCGGCACAGGCATTCTCCCACGCTGCCTCGCTCGCCATGGGTTCGAGTTTCCACCAGTCGGGATAGATGCCGAGATCGTAGAAGCGGCGGATCACCTCGGCCGTCGTGTCGTCGTCGACGGGGCCGGCCTTGGAGGGGATCACCTCCAGCAGGAATTCGAGCCGGTTGCGGCGGCAGGCCTCGAACAGCCGGCCGACGCTCGCCTCCTGCTCGGCCCACAGCTCCTGATCGTCGTCCGGGTGGCAGAAGCACAGGCATTTGACCACATGCTCGGCCGGCCATTCGGCGAGGCCGCCACAGTCGAGGCCGATCTCAGGCTCGAACATCAGCGGTCGCGAGCCCGGCCATTCGACGGGCCGGCCGATCCACAGGCCGCGCCCCGCCGCGCGGTAGAGCGCCTGGCGTCCGAGCCGGCCGTCGCAGAGGAGGCCATAACCGGGTCGCCCGGCCTGCACCTGAAGCGCCGCATCGAGGCAGAGCTGCTTGAAGGCGCCGATCTTGTCCGGCGTTGCGCCGGGCAGGTCTTCGAGCTGCATGCGGTGGTCGAAGGCGAAGACGCGCATGGTCGAAAAGTCGCCCTTGCGGTTGGTCGACCAGTGGATCTGCTCGAGCTCGGCGTCCTTGCGCAGGGCCTTTTCCTTGACGCCCCGCTCAAGGAAGAATTCGAGCTCGGCGAGGGAAGGGTAAGCCGGCGTACAGCCGTGGCGCGAGACGGCGAATGCGCCGCAGGCATTGGCGTATTCGAGCGAGCGCGGCCAGGCCTCGCCGTCGAGCCAGCCCTTGAGCAGCCCCGACATGAAGCCGTCGCCGGCACCGAGGACGTTGAACACCTCGATGGGAAAGCCCGGTCCGGCTTCGCCGTCGTCGAGGCTTGCCGGAATCGCGCCGGTGAACGCCACCGCGCCTGCCGCGCCGCGCTTGCAGATCAATGTCGCGTCGGAGACGGCACGCACGGCCTTCAGGGCTTGAAGCGTGTCCGTCGTGCCGCCGGCGATGTGGAATTCTTCCTCGGTGCCGACGATGAGATCGAACAGGTGGAGCGTCGACTGCAGCTTGGCCGTCACGGTGTCGGAGGCGATGAAGCGCTCCTCGCCGGCGCCATGGCCGGCAAGGCCCCAGAGGTTCGGCCGGTAGTCGATGTCGAGCGCGGTCTTGGCGCCGTGCTTCTTTGCCAGATCGAGCGCCTTCAGGACGGCCGCCTCGGTCTGCGGGTGGCTGAGATGGGTGCCGGTGGCGACGACGGCTCTTGCTCGCGCAATAAAAGCTTCGTCGATGTCGGCTGCCGAGAGCGCCATGTCGGCGCAGTTCTCGCGATAGAAGATCAGCGGAAACTGGCTGTCGTCGCGAATGCCGAGAAGGACGAGGGCGGTCAGCCGTTCGGGATCGGTGACGACGCCGGTCGTGTCGACGCCCTCGCGCTTCAGCTCCTCGATCAGGAACCGCCCCATATGCTCATCGCCGACGCGGGTGATGAGGGCGGACTTCAGTCCGAGCCGCGCCGTGCCGGTCGCCATGTTGGTGGGCGAGCCGCCGACATATTTATCGAAGGACCGCATGTCTTCGAGCCGCCCGCCGACCTGTCCGCCGTAAAGATCGACGGAGGAGCGGCCGATGGTGATGAGGTCGAGATCCTTGTGCGTCAGATCGTCTGCCATCACACCGTCCCGCCGAGGGAGCCTTCCAGCGCCGCCATCTCCTGGCCGCCGGCCATCAGGTCCTGCAGCTCGTTGCCGGTGATCTCGCCGCGCCTCGCCGTGCCCAGCGTCTTGCCCCGGTTGAGCACGGTGAAGCGGTCGCCCACTGCCAGAGCATGGCGGACGTTGTGGGTGATGAAGACGATGCCCACCCCTTGCTTGCGCACCCGGTCGATGGTGGCGAGCACGTTGGAGGTCTGGCGCACGCCGAGCGCCGAGGTCGGCTCGTCGAGGATGAGAACCTTGGCGCCGAAATAGACGGCCCGGGCGATGGCGACCGTCTGGCGCTCGCCGCCGGACAGGGTACCCACCGCCTGGTCGGGCGAGCGCAGCTTGATGCCCATCTCTCGCATGGCTTCCATGGTGGCCGCATTGGCCTTGTCGATGTCCATGCGCTTGAACAGCCATTTCCCCTTGGTCGGTTCCCGGCCCATGAAGAAATTGCGCGTCACCGACATCAGCGGGATCATCGCGAGATCCTGGAAGACCGTCGCGATGCCGGCCTCCATGGCGTCGCGCGGGCTGGAGAAGGCCATCGGTTTGCCATTGAGGAAGATCTCGCCCTTCGTCGGCTTGTGGACGCCGGACATGGTCTTGATGAAGGTCGACTTGCCGGCGCCGTTGTCACCGAGCAGGCAATGGCACTCGCCGGGCAGCACGTCGAAGCTGACGCCGGCGAGCGCGATGATGTTGCCGAAGTGCTTCTCGATGTTGTCCATGTGGACGATGGGCTTCGACATGTCAGCGCTCCCCCGTCACGCGTTTGCGGATGAAGTTGTTGAACAGCACGGCCGCGAGCAGCATCGCGCCGAGGAACACCTGGAACCAGTCCTGGTCGATGGTCGTGTAGGTCAGCCCGATCGTCACCATGCCGAAGATGATCGCGCCGAAGAAGGCGCCGATGGCCGAGCCGTAGCCGCCGGTGAGGAGGCAGCCGCCGATGACGGCGGCGATGATCGCCTCGAACTCCTTCATGAAGCCGCGCCTGGCATCGGTCGAGCCGGCGTCGATGACGGTGATGATGGCGACGAGCGTCGCGCAGCAGGCCGTCAGCACGAAGAGCGAGATCTTCACCTTGCGCACCGGCACGCCGGAATTCGACGCGGCGGTCTCGTCGCCGCCCGACGCGAAGATCCAGTTGCCCTGGGGTGTGCGCAGGAGGACGTAGGTGGCGATCAGCGCGAAGGCGACGAACCAGAGGATCTCGACGGGAATGCCGGGCACCTTCGGCATGCCGCTGGAGAAGCGGTCGATCAGGCCCTGCTCCGCCAGCCAGGCGAACAGGCCGGTAAAGGCGTCGCCGGAAAAGACCGGCGTCAGGAAGTCGTTCTCCACAGCGTCGCGCACGCCGCGCAGCTGGGTGGAGCCGCCGGTGGCGATCTTCAGGCCGACCAGCGAGGCGCCGCGCAGGATGAACAGGAAGGCCAGCGTGACGATGAAGGAGGGCAGGCCGGTCTTCAGGACGATCGTGCCGTTGACGGCGCCGAGGGCGGCTGCGATGGCGAAGGTCGCGGGGATGGCGATGACCAGCGGCATGCCGAAGGTGACGACGAAGGCGCCGAAGATCAGACCGGAAAAGGCCACCATGGAGCCGATCGACAGGTCGAACTCGCCGCCGATCATCAGCATCGCCGCGCCGATGGCGAGGATGCCGAGCTGGGCCGCGGGGGTCATGAAGTTCATGACGCCGGACAGCGTGAACATCGTGTCCGAAGCGGTGAAGAGGAAGAAGATCGTCACAGCGACGACGCCGGCGAGCGCGCCGAGTTCCGGCCGCTTCATCAGCCTGGTGGCAAAGCCTTCCTGCTTCAGCCGCTCGTCCTGAACGGCTTCCGAGACGTCGGCCATCTTATCGTATCCTCGACAAGTGTCTTGAGCGCGGAGAAGGTCGCGGCGCGGCTGGCGCCGCGACCCTCCAAGGCGGTGACCCCGGTGGGGATCAGGCTCAGCGTATGCCCTTGGACGACAGCTCGATCACCTGGGACGCCTTCTCCTCGGTCACGAGGTTCGGGCCGGAGGGCACGTTGCCGCCGGGCATCAGGCCGTATTTCGCGTTGAGCGCCAGGAAGGCGACGGGCAGGTAGCCCTGCAGGAACTGCTGCTGGTCGATGGCGAAGGCCGCCTTGCCGTCGGCGACGTCCTTGAGGAAGCCGGCGGAAAGGTCGAAGCTCGCGACCTTGACCGTGTCACCGCGCCCGACGGCCTGGACGGCCTCGACCGCCGGCTCGCCGACGGTGGCGGCGCCGAGGCCGAGGATGGTGTCGACGTCCTGGTTGGATTCCAGCGCCGCCTGCACCTTCGACTTCACCTCGGTCGGGTCGTTCGAGGTCGGCACGACCTGGACGCTGCCGCCGAAACCTTCCTCGAAGCCGGCGCAGCGCTGGTCGAGCGAGACGTTGCCGACCTCCTGGTTGACGCAGAGCGCGGTCTTGCCGCCCATCTCCTTCAGCTTCTCGCCCGCCGCCTTGCCGGCGGTGAACTCGTCCTGGCCGACATGCAGGAGCGCGCCGAGCTTCTTCGAGACGTCCGAGCCGGAATTCATCGAGATCACCGGGATGCCGGCCTGGACGGCCCGCTCGATCGACGGCCCCAGGGCGTCGGCGTCGGGGATCGAGACGACGAGGCCGTCGGGCTCCTGGTTCACCGCGGCATCGATGAGCTGGCCCATCTGCACCATGTCGAAGGTCTCGGGGGCCCGGTAGTCGACGCTGGCGCCGGTGTTCTTGGCGGCCTCCTCGACGCCGTTCTTGACCACCGACCAGAACGGATCGTTGGCCTGGCCATGGGTAACGACGATGATCTGCTGGGCCATGGCCGGCCCGGCAATGGCGAGCGCCACGGCAGCGCCGGTGAGCGTCTTCAGAAGTGTCATTTCGGATGTTCCTCCCACTGTCGAATTTGCAAGTTGCGACCTGGCTGGTCTGCGCGGCCGCCGATCTTTGCGGCGACCGAACCCTTTCGTCCCCCAAGGCCGCCCTCCCGGCGGGATCGTGGAAGATTTATTCCATTTTTCACCTCGCTGGCCGGAATGTCAATTGCCTTCCTTGCGCATTCCGCCGACGGCGACCGCCAGCGAGGTGGCCAGCGTCATGGCGGCGGTCGGGACGCGAAAGGCGCCGACATCGACTTCGCGGGCGACGAGGAGGGTTCGCGCAGTCGTGGCCAGGGGGCCGTCGGCGGTATCGCTGAGGCCGACGACCGGGATGCCGCGCTCGTGGGTCCGGGCGGCGAGCTGCAGCGTCTCCTGCGAGAAGGGCGCGAAGCTGACGGCGAAGAGCGCGTCGCCGGGGCGGATCGCATGGTCGCTCTCGATCTGGCCGGAGGTGCGGTGGATCACCGTCGGCACCTGCATCTTGTCGAGCATGTAGCCCATGGTGCTGACGATGGCGAAAGCGCGGCGCAGGCCGACGAGATGGATCGTGCCTGCCGCTGCAAGGATGTCGCAGGCCTGCTGGAGCCGCTCCCCGTCGAGGGTATTCATAAGCGATACCAGCGACTTGTGTCCGGCCTCGGCGAAGTTTGCGACGAGCAGCTCCGGGCCTTCCTCGCCGCGCTGGCGCAGCTGCGACAGCCGTTCAGCGTAGTCGGGGCGGAACTCGCGATATTCGGCGCGAAACAGCGCCTGCATCTCGGAAAAGCCGGAAAACCCCAGCGCCTGGCAGAAGCGCATGAAGGCCGAGGGTTGCACGCCCGCGCCGGCGGAAAGGTCGGCGACCGTCGAGACCGCCACGAGGTGGATGTTGTGGCGCAGGAACCCGGCGCATTGGCCGAGCCGCTTCGGCAGCGACGCGTCGATGCCGTCGAGCCGATCGAGCAGTTCGGAGACGGTTTCCGGCGCCCGCGTCGTCTCGTTGCCTGTGGCCGCCATGGCGAATCTCCCGTCTTGACACCGGCACTATACAGGCGCATCCCACTGATGGAATAGATATTCCATAGAAGGGGAGGGGAGGGGTATCATGGCGATCGGTCTGGGGCTCATCGGCACGGGCTTCATGGGCAAGGCTCATGCGCTGGCATACCGCGCCGCGGGTGCCGTGTTCGGCGATCTGCCGGAGGTGCGGCTGGCGCGGCTCTGCGACACGCCGCGGGAGAAGGCCGAGGCGATGGCCCGGCAGTTCGGCTTCGAGAGCGCGACGGACGACTGGCACGATCTGGTGACGAGCCCCGATGTCGACATCGTCTCGATCACAACGCCCAATGCCCTGCACAAGGAGATGGCGCTCGCCGCCATCGCCGCCGGCAAGCACGTCCATTGCGAAAAGCCGATGGCGCTGACGCTGGAGGATGCGGCGGAGATGGAAGCCGCGGCCCGCAAGGCGGGCGTGCGCACCATCGTCGGCTACAATTACATCCACAACCCGGCCTTCGCCCATGCGAGGCGCCTGATCGCCGACGGCGTTATCGGCCGGCCGGTGCATTTCCGCGGCATCGTCGACGAGGACTATCAGGCCGATCCCGAACTTGCCTGGACGTGGCGGGCCAAGCGCGCGGATGCCGGCCTCGGCACGCTCGGCGATCTCGGCTGCCACCTCGTCTCCATGGCCTGCGGCCTCATGGGCCCTGTGGAGAGCCTTCTCGCCGATACCCAGATCATCCACGAAACCCGGCCGCTCGCCGATGGCTCCGGCCGCGCCGCCGTCGAGAACGAGGACGCGGCCTCGGCGATCCTGCGCTTTGCCAGCGGCGCGCAGGGGACGCTGGTCACCTCCCGCTCGGCCTGGGGCCGCAAGAACCGGCTCGATTTCGAGGTGCACGGGACGAAGGGCATGATCGGCTTTTCCCAGGAGCGGATGAACGAGCTGCAGCTCTTCGTCGACGAGGGCGAGCGGTCGCGCCAGGGTTTTCGGACCATCCTCACCGGGCCCGAGCACCCGCCCTATGGCGCCTTCTGCCCGGCGGCAGGCCACCAGCTGGGGTTTGGCGACCTGAAGACCATCGAGGTCGCGAGCTTCCTGCGCGCCATCGCCGACGGCTCGCCGAACCATCCCGATTTCACGGCCGCGCTGTCCTTCGAGGCCGTGATCCATGCCATCGACACCTCCGCCCGCGAGGGGCGGCGCGTCCATCTCTGACACCTGATGATCGTCCGCCCGCCGGACAGGGAGGAAATCCATGAAAGTCGCACTCTTCGGCGCCGGCCGAATCGGCAAGGTCCACGCCGCCTCGATCCGCGCCGACCCGCGGTCCGAGCTCGTCGCCGTCACAGATGTCGTCGCCGCGGCAGCGGAAGGTCTTGCGGCGGAATACGGCATCGCCGTCCGCTCGCCCGAGGACATCCTCGCCGATCCGTCGATCGACGCGATCCTCGTCGCCTCCTCGACCAACAGCCATGCCGAGCTGATCGAGAAGGGTGTCGCAGCAGGCAAGGCGATCTTCTGCGAGAAGCCGATCGACCTGTCGCTTGAGCGGGCCCTGAGGGTCCGCGAGATCGCGGCAGCTTCGACGAAGCCGGTGATGATGGGCTTCAATCGCCGCTTCGATCCGAACTTCGCGGCGCTGAAGGCAGCGCTCGACGCCGGCGAGATCGGCAAGGGCGAAATGCTCGCCGTCACCTCCTACGATCCCGCCCCGCCCCCGGTCGCCTATGTCGCGGTTTCGGGCGGGCTCTACCGGGACATGATGATCCACGATTTCGACATGTGCGCCTTCCTCTTCGGCCTGCCGGAGAGCGTTATGGCCCATGGCTCCTGCCTGGTCGATCCGGCGATCGGCGAGGCCGGCGACGTCGATACCGCGGTTGTCGTCCTGACCTATGGGGACGGCCGCCTCGCCACCATCCGCAACTCGCGCCGCGCCGTCTTCGGCTACGACCAGCGCATCGAGCTGCTCGGCTCGGACGGCATGCTGGAGGCGAGGAACGAGATCGAGAATACGGTGGTGAAGTCCACCGTCGCCGGCGTCGCCTCGGCCAAGCCGGTGTTGTTCTTCCTGGAGCGCTACATGCGCGCCTATCAGATCGAATGGGCGGCCTTCGTCGATGCGGTGGAGGAGGGCAAGCCGGTGCCGGCCACCGTCGCGGACGGCGTCAATGCGCTGGCTCTGGCGGAAGCTGCCAACCGTTCGCTGAAGGAAGGGCGGCCGGTCGCGCTGGCCGACGTGATGACAAAGGCCTGACCCGTGGCCTTCACCCTCGCCGCCTGCGCCGAGATGCTGTGGCGCGACCGCCCGATGGAATGGCGGGTGAAGCGCCTGACCGAACTGGGATTCCAGGTCGGGCTGTGGAACTGGCCGGATCACGACCTCGCCATGCTGGAGCGCTCCGGCGCGACCTTCTCGATCATGAACGGCTATCTCTCCGGCCGTCTCGCCGACGAGGAGGGCGCCGCCGAGCTGCTGCGCACGGCGCGCCAGACCGCCGATGTCGGGCTGCGGCTCGGCGTCGCCCGGCTGAACCTCCACGGCACCGGCCTCGGGGAGGGCGGCCTGCCGGTGAGGCCCTGCGACACCGTCAGTGGCGCCATGTGGCTGAAAGCTCGCGACACGCTGGAGCGGATCGCCGATCTTGCCGAGGAGAAGGGCGTGACCTTCACGCTGGAAAATCTCAACACCGCCGTCGACCATCCGGGCGTGCCCTTCGCCAGGGCCGAAGATACGCTGGCGCTGGTTTCGGCGGTGAACCGGCCGGGGCTGCGGCTCAATCTCGACCTCTATCATGCCCAGATCGGCGAGGGGAACCTGATCGAACTCTGCCGCAGGGCGCTGCCATGGATCGGCGAGGTGCAGGTCGCCGACGTTCCCGGACGCTGCGAGCCGGGGACGGGTGAGATCGCCTATGCCGGTATTGCCCGCGCGCTTGAGGCCATGGGATACGACGGCCCGGTCGGGATGGAGGCCTTCGCCAGCGGCGATCCGGAGGACGCGCTCCAGGCGTTTCGCGGCATCTTCGCCCCGGTCTGATCGAGCCTCGGCGGGCGGCAGATGCCGAGAGGCAGTCGCACCCGCCCGGCGAGCCTGGCGCCCTCGTTCTGCCACCGTGGCCATGCCACCGGCTCCGACGGCGGTGCCGCCTGCCTGCGCCAGACGGCTCGCCCGGACCGCCTGCCGCCGAATGCCCGGCCCACGTGCCCGTCCCGGAATGCCCGCTCCGATGAGCCTGCCTATCCCCGGGCTGGACAGGCGGGAACAGGTTTGCTCAAACCACGGCAGCGCAGAAGGCCAAGTCTCGCCTGCCACGCCGGCGGAGGCCATGAGCCGGAAGGCGAGGCGTCGACGGCCATCATTTCCGGGAAGGCACACCCCCATGACCACGCAGCCGAACGCCGAGGCCGTCAGCGAAATCTCCATCATTCGGCCCGACGACTGGCACCTGCATCTGCGCGACGGCGCGATGCTGAAGGCCGTGGCGCCGGTCAGCGCCGCAAGCTTCGCCCGCGCCATCGTCATGCCGAACCTCGTGCCGCCGGTGCGCAGCCTCGACGACCTGCGGGCCTATCGCAGCCGCATCGCGGCGGCACTGCCGGGGGACACGCGCTTCCGCCCGCTGATGACGCTGTATCTCACCGAGACCACCGATCCCGCCGCCATCACCGAGGGCGCCGCCAGCGGCGAACTGACGGCGGTGAAGCTCTATCCCGCCGGCGCGACGACCAATTCCGATGCCGGCGTCAAGGATGTCTCCCGCGTCACGAAGGTGCTGGAGGCGATGCAGGCGGCCGACGTGCCGCTGCTCGTCCATGGCGAGGTGACCGATCCCGACATCGACATCTTTGACCGTGAGGCGGTCTTCATCGAGCGGGTGCTGGCGCCGCTGCGCAAGGATTTTCCGGCGCTGCGCATCGTCATGGAGCACATCACCACCGAGGAGGGCGCGTCCTATGTCGGCGAGGCGGACGAGACCCTGGCGGCGACGATCACGCCGCAGCATCTGATCATCAACCGCACCGACATCTTCAGGGGCGGGATCCGGCCGCATCTCTATTGCCTGCCCATCGCCAAGCGCGAAAACCACCGCCAGGCGCTGCGCAGGGCCGCGACCTCGGGCAGCCCGAAATTCTTCCTCGGCACCGATTCTGCGCCGCATCTCGTTTCGCTGAAGGAATGCGCCTGCGGCTGCGCCGGCATCTTCAACGCTCCCGTCGCCATTCCTTACGTCGCGCAGGTCTTCGACGAGGAGGGCGCCCTCGACAGGCTGGAGGGTTTCGTCTCCCGCAACGGCCCGGCCTTCTACCGACTGCCCGTCAACGAGGACAGGATCCGGCTGCGCCGGGAGGCGCCTGATCCGGCGATCTTCCGGAATATCGATGCCGCCGAGGACGGCAGCGTCGTGGTGTTCCGCCCCGACCGGCCGCTGGAGTGGTCCGTGGTCGCAGGCTGACGGGCGAACGGGGGGCCGTGCTCGGCCTCCCGGCATTCTAGAGAGCCGCCCCGATCATCCAGGGGCAACGCTTCAGACACTCGATGCAGTTGATGAAATGGACTGCTTTCGACGTCTATCCGGGCTCCGGGGACGGGCGCCTGGAAGACGAAGCGCCGACCTTCGCGACGCCTGAAACTCATCGGGCGCAGCTGGCCGACTATTCCTCCGTCGGCGCGACCAGGATCAGCACGTGCAGGTCCTCCTTCGGGACGAAATCCTGATAGACGACCTCGAACTTCGTCGGCGCGATCTTCTTCACACCGGTGGCGCAGAAGCTGACGAGGTTCTTCGGTGCGCCCTTGTCGACGACCAGCCGGAAACTGCCGATGGGCTTTGCCCAGTTGGCGCCGGTGGTCAGCACGTAGTCGATCTTCATGTCCTGGTAGGTGACGCCGCCGTCCGGCCCGAGCGCCGCCTCGGCCTTCTTCACCGCTGCGACGATGTTGTCCTCGATGCAGTAGCGGGCCCGGAACGCCCGCGTCTCCTTGGGCGAGAAATAGCTGGCGCCGACGTCGGTCGCGACGAAGCTCGCGACCGAGGGCTTGTAGCTGTGGCTGACCTTCACCGTCCGGCCGGGCGGAAAGGTCTGGTCCCAGTGATAGGCGAGGCGGATCGACCATTTCGGGGCGAGGTGCCGCTCCCAGCCCTTTCCGGCGTCGTATTCCTCGACCCCGACGATCTCTTCCTTTACCAGTGCCTGCTGCTCGGCCTGCGGCAGCGCGTCGAGTGCCTTGACCACATCCTCGGCGAAGGGGGCGAGGGGGATCGCCAGCGCTTCGAGCCTTGCGGTGATGTCGGCCCCGTCGTGAAAGGCGGCGCGGTCGATGGTCATCTCCACCTTGCGCCCGTCCACCTCCGTCTCGAACAGGAACGGATCGTCGGGCTGGTCGGACGGCAGATGGACGTTGCCGCCATAGGGATCGAAGCCGAGGTCGGGCAGCGGGAAGGCGACGGTGGTCGTCACCGGCGCGTCGGTGACATTGACGAACTCGTAGTCGACGCTGATCCGCTCGAGCGAGATCGACAGATCCTCCCGCCGCATCTCGATCGCGTCGGTCCTGGTGAGCACCAGGCCGCCGGCGGCGAAATTGGCGGTGGAATCATTGGCGAGCGCCGAGCCCGCCGGCAGGAGAAGCACGAGGGCGCCGAGAAGTCCGCGATAGGCCAAGGTTGTCTCCCCAAGCGGCCGCGTCGGGGATCAGGCGATCATGATCGCGGCCAGGTTGCCGCGGCGTTATCACGCCTCAGTTCCTGCTGGAACGACGAAAGTCGGAGCCCATAGGACCGTCGGCCGACCTTCTCGACGCGGCAGGATCGGCGCGACGGTCGGAGCGATGCGTCAGTTGAAGGACGGCGGCTGCGACAGATCCATGCCGCCGGGTGCTGGGCTGGCCCCATTGCCGCTTGACCCGGTGCCCGCGTCGTTGCCGGCAGGCTGTGTCGGGGCCGCACCTTGCGGCGTTTCGCTCGTGCCGGCCCCCGGCGCCGCGGCGCCGTTCGCCGCCGGCGGATTGCCGAGCTGGAGCGGCGGCAGGCCGAAGGCCGGTGCCGGCGATTGCGCGGGCGACTGGGCGCCGGGAGCGGCGGCTCCCGTGCCACCCTGGCCCGCGCCGCCCTGCGGCGCCGGCTGGCTGCCCGGGAAGCTCAGCGGCGGCAGGCCGAAGCCGGGATTGCCGCCACCGGGTGCCGCTGCTCCGCCGGCGCCGTTGCTGCCGCCGAGGGGCGGCAGGCCGAAGTTCGGGGTCCCGCCGCCGCTGCTGCCGAGCCCGGGCATGTCGACCTTGAAGTCCTGGCTGCTCGGCGGCGGCGCCTCGGACTTGTAGCGCATCACCATGCCCGGAAAGGCGATGGTGAGCCCCACCATCACCACCTGGATGCAGACGAAGGGCACCGCGCCCCAGTAGATCTGCCCGGTCGTCACCGGCTCCATGCGCTTGCCGGTGACCCGGTCGAGATAGGGGATCTTCGCCGCCACCGAGCGCAGGTAGAACAGCGCGAAGCCGAAGGGCGGATGCATGAACGACGTCTGCATGTTGATGCCGAGGAGTACGCCGAACCAGATCAGGTCGATGCCGAGCTTGTCGGCGGCCGGTGCCAGCAACGGCACGATGATGAAGGCGAGTTCGAAGAAGTCGAGGAAGAAGGCGAGGAAGAAGACCAGCACGTTGACGACGATGAGGAAGCCGGTCTCGCCGCCGGGAACGGCGGTCAAAAGCTCCTCGACCCAGATATGGCCGTTGACGCCGTAGAAGGTCAGCGAGAACACCCGCGCGCCGATCAGGATGAACAGGACGAAGGCCGACAGCTTGGTCGTCGCCTCCATCGCCTGGACCAGCAGGTCGGTGTTCAGCCGGCGCTTGGAGAAAGCGAGGATCAGCGCCCCGACGGCGCCCATGGCGCCGCCCTCGGTCGGCGTCGCGACGCCGAGGAAGATCGTGCCGAGGACCAGGAAGATCAGGGCCAGCGGCGGCACCATGACGATGATCACCTGCTGGGTGAGGTAGGAGAGAAGCTTGAGCTTCAGCGCCTTGTTGAGGACGGCGAGGGTGTAGATCGCCACCACGCCGATCACGGCGCCCCAGATTCCCGCTCCCTGCAGGACATAGCCTTCGAGATAGAGGGTCGCGAGGTAGGAAATCGTGCCTGCCGCGATCAGGCTCAGAAGGAGCGAGGTGACGCCGCCGCCGAGCGTGCGGGCTTCCGGCGGCAGCGCCGGAGCCGACTTGGCGTTCAGCATCGTCACGCCGAACATGTAGAGGACGTAGAGCCCGGTGAGCACCAGCGCTGGCACCAGCGCGCCGGAATACATGTCGCCGACCGAGCGGCCGAGCTGGTCGGCCAGGACGATGAGAACCAGCGAGGGCGGAACGATCTGGGCGAGTGTGCCGGAGGCCACGATAACGCCCGAGGCGAGCCTGCGATCATAGCCGTAGCGTAGCATGATCGGCAGGGAGATCAGGCCCATGGCGATCACCGACGCGGCGACGACGCCGGTGGTGGCGGCGAGCAGCGCGCCGACAAAGATCACCGCATAGGCGAGGCCGCCGCGGAGCGGCCCGAACAGCTGTCCGACCGTCTCGAGCAGATCCTCGGCCATGCCGGAGCGTTCCAGGATCAGCCCCATGAAGGTGAAGAACGGGATCGCCAAGAGCGTGTCGTTCGACATCACCCCGCCGAAGAACCGGTCGGGAAGGGCGCCGAGCAGCGGCCAGAACAGGTTGATGTCGTTGGACAGCGGCGCCAGCTCGACGCCGATGACGAAGAAGCCGAGGCCGATGGCGGCCAGCGAGAAGGCGACCGGATAGCCGAGGAGCAGCACCACCACGAGGGTGAGGAACATGATCGGCGCGAGATTGTGGGCGATGAACTCGATCACCGGCGTGGCTCCCTCGTCTCGGTGCCGTCGTTATGAAGGGTGCCTTTCGCGCCTGTCGGCAGTTTCGTCCCGCCCTGCGGCTCGTCGGGGGCGAGCGCCGAAAGCTCCATCGCCTCGGCGGCGTGGCTGACGCCTTGCGGCGTCTCATCGGGATAGCCGGCGAAGAGCACAGCGCCGCGCTTGATCAGCTCGGACACGCCCTGCAGCAGCAGCAAGAGGAAGCCCGCCAGAAGCAGCGCCTTGGCCGGCCAGATGATCAGGCCGCCGGCATTGCCGGACCGCTCGCCGCTGGTGAAGGACAGGAGGACGTAGGGCCAGAGGAGCCAGACCATCAGCGCCGCGAAGGGCAGGAGGATGACGATGTGGCCGATGAAGTCGATCCAGTCGCGGGTGCGCTTCGACAGGGCGTTGGAGACGATGTCGACCCGGATGTGCTCGTTGCGCTGCAGCGTCCAGGCGGCGGCGAGCATGAAGATCGCGCCGAACAGATACCACTGAAGTTCGAGCCAGGCATTGGACGAAAGGTCGAAGACCTTGCGGATCACCGCATTGCCGGCACTCACCAGCACCACGACGAGGACCAGCCAGGCGACCGCGCGGCCGACGAACGCCGTCAGGCCGTCGATGGCGCGCGCGAAAGACATCAGAGCCGACATGCGGCTGTTCCCCCAATCGTCGGGGATCGACGCTCGACACCGCGCCTTGCGGGCTTCGCCGTCCACCGCTTCATCGTTGTCGGACCGGCCCAGGAGGCTGGCTGTCAGGATGGCGCGACGGTTCCTCCCCCCGCGCCGAAGGTGAGGGTTGCGTTAAGCAAATTCCCTTGACTGTGCAAGAGCGACCGCGTCCGCGACAAGATAAGACAAGGTTAGCGTCCCCTCGGCCGGCGGTCTGCGCCAGGGTGATCATGCCGGTCGGCCGTGGAGCCGAACGCGCGACTGGCGCTGGGCAAGTTTCCGCGGATCTGGCGCTGGGAACTTTGATGTCCTGAACGTCGGGGATCGATCCACCGCGGCGTGCGGCGGCCGCAAGCATCGCTCTGGACAGGACCGCGCCGTGCGGGCATCTCTCGGTGCATGTCCGACGAGTTTCCCCCGCACTGGCCGCGCTTCATGACCGACAGGGAGCTGCGGGCCTATTTTGGCCTCTCCGAGCGGGCGCTGAAGCGCTACCGCGCCCTGAAGGAGTTTCCCCAGAAGGACGTCGTCGTCGGCAAGACCGATTCGCTCGCCATCGGCCGTTTCTTCGACTGGGTGGCGGGCATCGCCGATCATCCGCCGCGGCGGAGCGGGCGCTACGTGCCGGCGGCCGAGAAGGACAAGCCCTGAGCGGCGGCAGAGGCGGCAAGCGGGAACCGTTGGCGCCGCAGGCTCGGGGAGGGTACCGGTGATCGCGCGCGGCCGGGCGTCTGTCTGCAACTTCGTTTCTGTGACGGCAGCCCTCGAACCCGGCGCCGGAAGCGTTCGGCGGCTGCCCTTCAATCGCCTGTGCCCCGCCGATGGCGGGGCACGACTATGTGCTGCAAGCGTCGTGCGCTGGCAGCCGCCGGAGGATCGTCACTTGCTGAAGGTGGCGCCCGAGCCGGGGACCAGAACCGACCGGCGCTGGGTGCGGCCGGAATCTTCGAGGGCCTTTGTCTTCTGCTCGGTTGCGTCGCGGCGCACTGGCGCCTGGCTGCCATAGCTGCGGGTCGAGCCGGTGCTGAGCTGGTCGTCGCTCCGTGTCGTCGTGACGACGGCGGCGGGCTCGTAGAAATCGGCGCCTGAGCCCGGCACCAGTCCGGCAGCGGAGGATGCCGCCGGTGCGGCCATGAGCATCGTCAGCCCGGCAGAGATCGTGAGGGTGTTCTTCATGGGGATGTTCCTATCCAGATCGGACCCACGCCGAAGATCGAAGTCCTCCGGCTTGTCCCGGATCTGGTCTAGCAAGCGCAAAATTCGTGCTGTAGACTTAACTTCGGGACATCTCGTCCCGTGGGTGGGACGGGAATGCACGACCTCAACGATTTCCGCTATTTCGAGGCGGTGGTCCGCAACGGCGGGTTCAACGCGGCGGCGAGGGACATCGGCATCGGCAAGTCGACGCTGTCGCGGCGGATCCTGGCGCTCGAACAGGATCTCGGCGTGCGTCTGATCGAGCGCACGACCCACAGCTTCGCCGTCACCGCGATCGGCCGCGAGTTCTACGAGAAGTGCCGCGTCGCGGTTGGCCAGCTGCAGTCCGCCGAGATGATGGCGACAGCGATGAGCGCGGAGCCGCGCGGCCTCGTCACGGTCGCGGCGCTTCCCGGCGCCTGCGCGGCGACGCTCGGATCGGGGCTGCCGGAGTTTTTGGAGCAGTATCCCAAGGTGCGGGTGCGCCTCCTCCTCGGGATGCGCCATTTCGACCTCGCCGAGGAGCATATCGACGTGGCGATCCGCGGGGGCCGGCTTGATCAGCCCGGCGACGGCGATCTTGTCGTGAAGAAGATCGCCGAGGTCACCTGGTCGCTTGTCGCCAGCCCGGCCTATCTCGAGCGCCACGGCTGGCCGGAGTCGCCTGAGGATCTGAGGCGGCTTTCGACCCTTGCCCGGGACGGCAACGACGACGAGAACTGGCGTCTCCTGCATCGCGGCGGCGAGATGCGGACGGTGCGCATCCAGCCTCGGCTCGTCTCGGCCTCGCTCCCGGTTCTCGCCCAGGCGGCCCGCAACGGCGGTGGCATCGCCATCCTGCCGGAACTCTTCACCGCGAGCATGATCCGGGCCGGCGAATTGGTCCGGGTGTTGCCGGAATGGACCGGCGAGAGCGAGGTGATGCATCTCGCCTTTCCCTCACGCCGTTCCATGCTGCCGGCCGTCCGTGTCTTCGTCGATTTCGCCCATGCCCGCCTGACGCAACTCATCCGCGGCAAGTGCAACAGCCTCGCCGACTTCGTCGACGCCGCATGAGGGGATGGCCGGCGATCGGAGCGCATCCCGGAACCGCTGCGGCCCTCATTGCCTCGGCCGCCGCCGAGTGGCTATGAGACGCCGATGGCAAGGAATTCGACCAGAGCGAGGCCGATCAGCGCCGAGTGGCTGATGCGCGCCGCCATCCACTATGTGGAGCGCTACGACACCTCGACGGAAAACCTGCGCAAGGTGCTCCGGCGCAAGGTGGCGCGGCGCGCGGCCGCGGCCGGCGAAGCCCCGGCTCCCCACGAGCCGCTGGTCGAGGCGACGGTGGCGCGGCTCGTCGAACTCGGCCTCGTCGACGATCAGGCCTACGCGCAGGCGCGGCTTTCCAGCCTGCGGCGCAAGGGCGCCTCGCGGGTCATGACGACCGCCAAGCTGATCGAGAAGGGACTGCCGCGGGAGATCGTCGAGGCGACCCTTCAGAGCGACGAGACCGAGGAGGCGGAAGCCGCCGCCTCCTATGTCCGCCGCCGTCGCTTCGGCCCGCATCGCAGCCCCGGCCGGGGCGACCGCCGGGAACGGGAAATTGCCGCAATGGTGCGGGCGGGCTTCCCGCTCGGCGTTGCGGTCGGCGCCATCGATGCGGCCGCCGATCCTGTGGACGCATCTTCCCCCGAAGAGAATTGAACAATTCCGCCAAGGATTTGCTCGGTCCGCGGATGGCGGAACCTCGCGCCGGTGGCGCCGTTGTCCCCCCAACAACGCAACCAGGATCGACGACGGCGCAGGCATCTGCCGTAGCCGGCACGCGTCCTGAAATCAGGGATAACAATCATGCCCAAAATTACCGAAGCCAGGATCGCCATTCTCGCCACCGACGGGTTCGAGCAGGTCGAATTGACAGAGCCGCTGGAGAAGCTTCGCGCCGCCGGTGCCACCGTCGACGTCATCTCGACCAAGTCCGGCTCGATCACCGGGTGGGACCAGGATCACTGGGACAAGGAAATTCCGGTCGACAAGGAGCTCTCCCAGGTCCGCACCACCGACTACGACGCGCTGGTTCTGCCGGGCGGCCAGATCAATCCGGACAAGCTGCGCAGCGACCCCAAGGTGGTCAGCTTCGTGCGCGAATTCTTCAATTCGAAGAAGCCGCTGGCGGCGATCTGCCACGCCCCCTGGCTGCTGATCGAGGCGGACATCGTCCGCGGCCGGGACGTCACCTCCTACAAGTCGATCAAGACCGACGTCGTCAATGCGGGCGGCAAGTGGCACGATGAAGAAGTCGTCGTCCACCAGGCCCTGATCACCTCGCGCAATCCCGGCGATCTGCCGGCCTTCATCGCGAAGATCATCGAGGAGGTCGAGGAAGGCCGCCACGAGGACCGCAAGGTCGCCTGAGGCCTCTTGTGATCAAGTTCGGGCACGCCATCGCGGGCGGCCCGAAGGGACTATCCGGCCGGCGGAGCTCCATGGGGGTTCCGCCGGCTCCTTGCGTCCGCAAGGTTCTGCTTGACCGCCAGGATGTCCTGCTGGAGCCGCGCGATGTCCTCGTTGTAGACGGTGTAGGCGGGATCGTCCTCGGGCTGCTCTTCGAGCCTCGCCTGTTCGGCGATGGCCCGAAGCTTTTCCCGCAGGGCCTCCCGCTCCGACGGCGAGCGCCGCGGCAAGGCCGGCGCGTCCGGCTCCGAGTGGTCGGCGCGGGCGACTGACGGCGCGGCGGACTGAACCGGGGTCGGTATCGGCAGGTTCGCGGCCAGCGCCGATTCCGCCCGCGACACCCGCCCGGCCATCCGGTCGCGTGACGTCGCACTCTCCACCTCACGCCTTCGAACCCGCTCGGGCGCGACATGGACGGTGGGGCGGAAGCCGGCCGCAAGATCGCTTTCGCTGTCCGGCCTCTGAACTTCTCTTGGCTGCACCGGTTCGGGGGCGTCGTCCTCCCGGTCGTCCGACCACAGGTCGGCCTGGCGCGGCCGGCGCATCGAGGCCCTCAGCAGGCGCAGGAGGGCGATCGCGCCGGCAAGGCCGAGGCCGCCGACGAGCCCGACCAGCATGGACGCGATGACCACCAGCTTGCGGCTGGTGCTGGACGGGCTGAGCGGCGGCGTCGCCGCCGAGATGATGTGGACGTTCGCCGTGCTCATCTGCTCCTGCTCGCCGGTCTCCCGGGCCCGCAGCAGGAAGGCCTCGTAGACCGCCCTCGACGCGTCGACCTCGCGTTCCAGCTCCCGCAGGCGCACGAAGGACGAACTCGTCCGCAGCTGCTTGTCCTTGAGGCTGTTCAGCTGCTCCGACAATTCGCGATCGGTCTCCTCGGCGCGAGCGAGTTCCGTCTGTGCGCCGGCGACGATCCGCGCCAGTTCCTGGGCGATGCCCTTGCGCACCGAGGCCAGCGCGTCCTCGGCGGCGATCCGGCGGGGATGGCGGGGCCCGAGTGTGGCGGACAGGGTGGCGGTCTGCTGGGCGAGTTCGGAATAGTTGTTGCGCAGCCGCGTCAGCGCTTCCGAGGTCAGCTCTTCGGGCAGCGTTCCGGTGACCACGTCGTCGACGTTCGCCGCCTTCATCTGGTCCGCCCGCACGCGCAGCGTCGTCATGTCGCCGCGTGCCTTGGCGAGCTGGTCGTTGATGCGCACGATGTAGTCGTCGTCGACGAGCCTGCCGCCGACGCCGACGAGGCGATTGTCGCTCTTGTAGGTCTCGACCGCGCGCTCGGCTTCGACGACGCGCTCGCGCAGCTCGCTCAGGCGCGAGGACAGCGCCTCGCTGGCCCGCTTGGCGGTGTCCGACTGTACCCGCGCGAGCTGGTCGATGAAGGAGTCGGCGACGAGATTGGCGAGCAGTGCCGATTTTTCCCCGTCGCGGGTCGTGACAGCGAGATTGATGACGAAGCTCTTGGCGTCGCGGCTGACGCTGAGGTCGTCACGCAGGGCCGCAAGGGTCATCAGCTGCCGGCGCCGGGCGCTCTGGGCGTCTTCCTTGCCGGCGAAGAGGGCAAAGAGCGGATCGAGCAGGCTCTTGGTCTTGCCGTTAAATTCGGGATCGTTGGCGAGATCGGCCTTGTCGATGACCCGCTGCAGGACGTCGTTGGAATAGATCACCGAGATCTGGCTCTCGATGAGCCCCAGCGTGGCGTCGCTCGGCAGGCCGTTCGGTGTCACCTCGTTCTGGACGAGCTTGATGTCGCGCGGATCGACGAGGATCTCGGCAACGGCAGTGTAGCGATGCGGCGTGTTCAGAGCGAGGAACACCCCGGCGGCGATCCCGAGCAGGGTGAGGAGGACGACCAGCCACTTCAGCGACCAGACCTCCGCCAGGACCTGCAACGGATCGAACAGCGAGCCGCCCCTTGCCCCCGCCGCAAAAGCGGGACGGGCCAAAGCTTCACGCGCAGCGGGCTGCCTCACGTTCGTTTCGGACCCGGGTTTTGCAAACATTGACACCATCACAGCAGGAAGGATCGCGGCCGATCGAGGACACAATCGGATTTTATGGTGAACGATCGGTTAATTCCCCGTCCGCCGGGGGAAATCTCGGCATTCCTTACGACATGTGCGGGCGGTCTGGGCGGTCTCAGGCCGCCGCGAGACGCTTCTCGATGACGTCGAACCACGGTTTGGCGGCCAGCTGCCGGTCGAAGGGCAGCGGCCGGCTCGGCGCGCCGTCCGGCCGCGGCATGACGTCGTTGATCCAGCTGTAGCGATCGGTCAGTCCCCAGGCGATGACCAGCTCCGGCGGCTTGACGGCGAACAGGCTGTCCAGGAACCGTGACACCAGCATTGCGGCGGTCTTGTCCTGCGCCTGGGGATCGGGCGGCGACTTCCAGTCGATGACGTCGAGCTCGGTGACGAGAAGCTTGACGCCGAGGGCGTCGAGGTCCCGGTGGAAGCGCTCCAGCGCGTCGACGTCGATCACCTTGTCGGCGTAGAGATGCCCCTGCAGGCCGACGGCGTCGATCTTGACGTTGGCGTCCTGGAGCTGGCGGACGATGGACAGGATGATCGTCCGGCGCTCGTCGTAATGCGGCCCCTTGTATTCGAGATCGTATTCGTTGATCGCCAGCTGCGCCGTCGGATCGGCATTGGCGGCCGCCTTGAAGGCGATGGGGATGTGGCGGGGACCGAGCGTGCGCAGCCAGTAGGTATCGCGCAGCGAGCGGTTCTCGTAGAGCGGGTCGTTGGCGACGACCTCGTTGACCACGTCCCAGCCGATCAGCTTGCCCTTGTAGCGGTCGCCCACCGTCTCGATGTGCTCGACGAGCACCCGCTCGGCCTCGGACGGGCTTTCGATCGCCGTCGCCCAGTCGGGCGTCGCCCCCCACCAGACATGGCAGGTGCCCCGGCTGGTCTTGCCGTTGGCAAGGGCGAAGTCGACGACCTTGTCGGCCGGCTCGAAGTTCCACACGTCGCGTGTCGGCCGCAGGAGGTTGAACTTCAGCGCGTTCATCGGCATGACGAGGTCGCAATGCTCGACGAAGAGCTGGCGATAGGCCGGGGCGCCGTCCATCAGGTTGAACTGGATCGCGCCGCCGAACGGCACCTTGCGCGCCGCCGCCCTGGCGGCCGGCGGGGCCAGCGCCGGAAGGAGGGCGGCCGAGGCGGCGCCGGCGATGACGCAACGCCGCGTTAAGCCGGGCGTGCTACTGCGGGAGAATGCGGAAGGCGGGTCCACCGGCGTCGGACCGGCCGTCTGCCGAAGCCGCTCGGCCCCAGCGTCGTCGAAATCGTCGGCTCTCGTCATCGATGGTCGTCTCTTCGCAGGAAATGGCGCATGCCGGCCTATTCATACCTCATCGATCGACTGAAAGGTAACGTTGCCTTTCTGCGCGACTATGCGTCGCTGCTGTCGGGGTCGGCCGGCCGCCTCGTCCTGTCGCTCGCCTATTTCGTCTCGGTGGCGAACGGCCTGACCGTCGCCGACTTCGGCCTTTTCGCCACGGCGTCGGCCACCGGCATCGTCCTGTCGCGCATCGCCGGCTTCGGCTTCGTCTCGCCGCTCTACCGCACGGCGACCCGGCGGCCCCGCCTGATCGGCGCCTATACAGCCGGGTTCCTCGCCGCCCTCGTCGCCTCTCTGCCGCTGGTGGCGATCGCGGCGACCGGCTTCTTCCTGGTATTCTTCGACGGCGAGATGGGCCCCGCGGCATTCGTCGCCGTCGTGGCCGCCGAGGTCCTGTGCTGGCGGATGCTCGAAGTCGTCGTTATCGTCGCCAACGGCATGGGGCGCTTCTTCGTCGGGGCGGTGATCGTCATCGCCGGATCGGCGGTCCGGGCCCTCGCGGCGCTCCTCTTCGTCGGCCTCGGCGACGGCACGCTGTTCACCTGGTCGCTGTTCTATCTCGGCGCCAACGCCCTTTCGATGCTGGGGGCAGTCGTCCTGTGCTATCCCCGCCGGCGGCTGCGCTGGACGCCGCATCTCTACCTCGCGCGGCTTCGCGATAGCCTCTCGGTCGCCGGGGCCGAGATCGTCTTCTACCTGCAGTCCGAGCTCGACAAGCTGCTCGTCCTCTCCATCGGCGGGCCGCAGACGGCGGGCATCTACGCGATCCTGATGCGGCTCGTCGATCTGACCGCCCTGCCGGTGCGATCCTTCAACACGATGCTCGTCCAGAAGCTGATGCGCAGCCCCGATCTCATCGCGTCGTGGCGGATCCGCTGGGGCATCGAGGCGGGCATCGCGGCGGTCTCGGTCGCCGGTCTCGCCTTTCTCGGCGGCGTGCTGCACGTCTATCCCGGCGCCCTCGGCAAGAACGTCGCCGACGCGGCCCCCCTCGTCCTCCTCCCGCTCCTCGTTCCCGCCTTCCGCAATCTCGTCGAATACCAGAGCGAACTTCTCTATGCGCGCGGCAAGACCGCCATCCGGGCCGCCATCATGGCGCTCGTCGGGCTGGTGAAGGCGGGTCTCTTGATCGCGCTGCTGCGGCTTTATGCGGATGAGACGCAGTGGATCTTCGGGCTGAACGCCGTCTTCGCGCTGTTGTGGCTCGGCTCGGCGCTGGCGAGCTACACCGCCCTCGACTGGCGCGAGCCGCGCCGCTCGACCCCGGAAGCTCTCAGAGCAGCCCCGCAGCCTGGCGAATGAGCCGCGGGTCGGTGGCGGTGAAGGACTGGATGCCGGCGGCCACCTGGCTCGTCTCGAGGCTGTCCACGAAGCGGGCGAGGGTGTCCGCGTCCATCGGCGCGCCGGCCCAGTACATCCGGCAGAGCGATTCCGCCATCGGCACATAGTCGTCGATCCGCCCCTCGACCTCGTCGACGAAGCGGCCGTAGATCGTGCATTCGGACAGGATGCGCGTTGCCGCGAGCGTCGCCAGCCAGCTGCGGCCGGACACCGCGGCGATGGTCTCGACCATCGCCCTCACGGCCTTCGTGCGCCACGGGATGAGCGTCGCGACATAGCCGGTCTCGGTGGTCTCCGGCGCGGCGATGCCGAGCAGCCTTCCGGCCTTGCGCGACCATTCCAGATGCACGGCCTGCAGATCCGGCAGGACATGGGCGATGGCGTCCGGCCGGCGGAAGAACATCGTGCGCCCGTCCGGCGAAAAGCTGCCGACGTCGAAATCCTTCAGGAAGACCACGTCGGAATCGATCGAGACCATCACCTCTTCATCGAGGCTGGCGGCAAGCGCGATCCGCCGCAATTGCTGCACGTGCCAGCCGCGCAGGGGCAGGCCGAAGGGCGACAGCCAGATGCGGCGCCTGCCGAGCGTCGTCGGATCGGGGAACGGCCGCAGCCAGAACGGCAGGAGATCGCGCTCGTCGACGATCTCGCGCTTCGGCCCGGCGAGCTGCCGGAACAGCGGCACGTCGGCGGCCTCGACGAGGATCAGGTGGCGCGTGTAGCCGGTGACGCGGGCGTCCAGGCTCTCGCAGAGCAGGCGGCAGCGCTCGAAGTCGCCGCGATAGCTGGCAGTGGCGATGGCCGTGGGCACGTCGGAGGCTCTTTCGCTGGTCTTGTGCCCTGCAGCATAACCTGCGTCGTCCGGCCCGTGTGTATCGAATTGTCGCAGCATCAGGACGTCCCGCCCCTGCCGCGCAGCCGGTCCTGGAGGATGTCCTTCAGGAACAGCGGGTTGCCGACGACATAGCGCCGGAACAGCCGTCGCGGCTCGATCGCCAGACGGAACGCCCATTCGAGCCGCAGCTTTCGGACGATGCGCGGCGCCCGCGCGACGTTGCCGGCGAGGAAGTCGAACAGCGCGCCGACGCCGAGGAAAACCCGGCCGTGGCGCTCGTCGAGATGGCGGGCGATGAACATTTCCTGGGACGGCACGCCCATGGCGACGAGGACGATGTCGGGGGACGCCGCCGCCAGCCGATCGAGGACGGCGTCCCGCTCGGCGTCAGAAAAATAGCCGTCGGCGACGGCGAAGATCTCGTGCCGCGGGGCCTGCGCCGACAGTGCCGCGGCGGCCCGCTCGGCAATGCCGGGTGCGGCGCCGAGAAGCACGATCCGGCAGGGCCGCGACAGGCTCGCGACCAGCCGGGGAATGAAGTCGGTGCCGTTGAGGTTCTCGCGAAAGCGCCGCCCGTGCAGGAGGCTCGCTCCGATGTCGACGCCGATCCCGTCGGGAAGCAGGAGAAACTCGGCGAGCGCCATGCGGTAGGCCGCGTCGCGCCGGGCGACGTTGACGCAGTGGGCGTTGACGAAGGCGAGCTTCAGCGCCGGCCCGCCGCAAAGCGCCGCCTCGACGCGGGCGATCGCCTCGCTGCCGGAAATGTCGGCGACGGCCAGTTCGCCGATCGCCATTCGCGTCGTCTCCGGCATTGCGCCCTGCGTTCTCGCCGAGCCGCTGCCGGCCGTTTCCACCAGCATCAGATACGCTCCGGCTCGTCGCGGGTTGCCTGTCGCGGGCGCCGATCTGCGGGTGTGGTTACCGGAGCCTTGCGCCCGGCCGCCTCAAACAGCGCCAGGCCGCTGGCGATGCCCGCGTCGAGCGCCGCCTTCTGGTTCGCGGCAAAGCTTCGGCCGTCGAGGCGCAGCGACCGGCCGGCGCGCTCGGCCATGACCCGTTCCACCAGCGCCGCGGCGAAGGCCTGCGGATCGTCGGCGACCCCGACATTTTCAGGCAGGGCGCCGATGCCGCGCAGGGCGGCGGGCGTCGCCACCGCCGGCAGCCCTTCCTCGAAGGTCTCGATGGTCTTCAGCTGCACGCCGGTGCCGCCCTTCGTCGCGAGCGCCACGACCCTAGAGCCGCGCACGAAGGCCTGCGCGTCCGGCACCCGGCCGAGGAAGCGCACGGTCTGCGGCAGGCCCGGCGGCGGCCCGTCGATGCGCCCGGCGATCGCGACGGTGACGTCGCCCGGCAGCAGCGGCACGACCTTCTCCAAGAACCAGTCGAGGCCGACGCGGTTGGGCGCCCAGCTCCAGGTGCCGATGAGGCCGACATCCTGCTGCCGCTCGCCGTCGTCGATGGCGGGTGCCCCCCGGCCGATCGACAGTGCCAGCGGAATGGCGCGCCGGTCGCCGGCAAGGCCGAGGCCGGTCCGGTCGTCGCCGCTCAGGGTGTGGATCACGGCGGCGCGCCGACAGATCAGCTCCTCCTGGCGCTTCAGGAGGCGCGCCTCGCGGGCATAGAGGAGCCGGCTCGCCCGGCCTCCGGCATTGCGGGCGTTCTCTTCGGCCGAGCGATGCTCGACATTGTGGGCGATGAAGATCGACGGCTTGCCGAGGGCGAGAAACGGATAGGCGATCGGCATCTGCACCGAATTCAGCACATGGCCGTCGACCGGCCCCGCCTCGGCCAGCCGCTCCAGCAGGCCCCGGCGGGACAGGCGGGCGAGCTTCTCGGCGGCGACGGGCCGGCCGGACATGACGGCGCCCATCAGCCAGATCGCCTTCTGGCGGGCCGATGCGGCGGCGTTCTCGATGACGATCGTGCCGAGGTCGATCTCGCCCTCCTGTGCCGGCCGGGCGCCCTCGCGGCGGAAGCCCGCGATGGTCAGCCGGACGCCCTGCCGCCGATAGGCCGCGGCGATCGCCGCATTGGCGATCTCGAAGCCGGTGGTGGCCACACCGTCGGGGAGCAGCGAGGATAGGAACAAGAGATGCATTCGCCACAGCCCGGTTGCCGGTCGATCGGCCCGATCCTAAGCCTGACAGGTTTCCGTCAAGCTAACTTCCGCATGGGAAATTGCGTGGCCGCAGTTTCCCGCCCGGCGCCGCCGTGCAGCGATCGGCGAGCGACGCCGGCGCGGGAATTCGCGAGGGGGCCAGACTTTCTTCACCAGGATCGCTTATCGTCGGCAATGCCCCCGAACCTTGCGAGCGGAATCGACGCATGCCGCAGACGATCACCGTTGAATGCGTGTCCCCCGGGCTGGACCCGGGGTCGATCGAGGCCGTGGTCACGCTGCCGACATTCCGGCGGCCCGAGCATCTCCTCGCCACCCTCGCCAGCCTGACGGCCCAGCGTGGCGCCCCCAGCTTCGCCGTCGTCGTGATGGAGAACGACGCCGAGGGGCGTGCCGGCCTCGAGGCTGCAGGGCCGCTCTTTGCCGACGGAACGATCACCGGCCTCGTCCTCGTCGCCCACGAGCGGGGCAACTGCTCGGCCTACAATGCCGGCTGGGAGACGGCGCTGGAGCGCTTCGGCAACATGCGCCACCTCCTCGTCATCGACGACGACGAGATCGCCGGCGAGGACTGGATCGCCCGGATGGTCGAGACGGCAGAAAGGCTCGGGGTCGACATCGTCGGCGGGCCGCAGACCCCTCGCTTCGAGCCGGGCGCGAGGACCTTCACCGAGAACCACCCGGTCTTCCGGCCCCACTATTCGGCGAGCGGCGCCGTGCCGATCCTCTATTCCTCGGGCAACGTGCTCCTCGCCCGCCACGTCCTCGAAACCATGGGCGCGCCCTTCCTCGACACCGCCTTCAACTTCATCGGCGGGGGCGACGCGGACTTCTACTCGCGCTGCCGCGAGCGCGGCTTCCGCTTCGGCTGGTGCGCCGAGGCGCCAGTCTTCGAGACTGTGCCGGCGCGGCGCACCGAGTTTTCCTGGCTGAACGCCCGGGCTCTGCGCAACGGCGCGATCTCGGCCATCATCGAGCGCCGGCGCCTCGGCGGCGCGCGCGGCGCGGCGCGGCGGATCGCCAAGAGCCTGGCGCTTCTCGCCGTCTCGCCCTGGCGCTCGTTGCGGCTCGGCGTCGATACCGGTTCGGCCACGATCGGCCTCTATCACTGCCAGGTCGCCGTCGGGCGGCTGTTGGCGGAGTTCGGACAAGTCAATGAGCAATACCGCCAGCCTGAGCGGAACTGACACCGGCCGTCTCGCTGCGGCCCCGGATTTTGTCGGCTTCGCCCGGTTCCTGATCGCGGCGGCGGTCTTCTCGACGCTTCTCGTCACCGTGACGCCCTTCGCCGTCACCTTCGAGGGGAGCATGGACAGCGGCGATCTCGCCAACCAGCTCGGCTATTCCTCCCTCGCCGCCATCGTGCTTGCCGGCCACCTTGTCTTCTCCGATCGCCACGTGCTGGCCGCGCTCATGCGACCCGCCTGGATGCTTATGACGGTCTGGCTGCTGGCCAGCGCGATGTGGGCGGCCAATCCGGAAAACGCCGTCCGCTCGGCGCTGTTCACGCTCCTCGCCATGACGGCCGTCACCGGCGTCTTCGCCTTTCCGCGGGATGCGCGGGCGTTTCGCTGGGTGATCGTCGTCGCGGCTTTCGCGGTCCTCGGCCTGTCCTATTTCGGCGTCCTCTTCGTGCCCCATCTGGCGATCAACGACGGATCGGGATCCGAGCCCGACCATGCCGGCCTGTGGCGCGGCATCTTCTCGCACAAGAACGTCGCCGGCGCGGTGATCGGCTCGCTGTTCTTCCTCGGTGTCTATCTGATCCGCGCCCGCATGGTCTGGATCGGCCTGCTGATCGCCGGCCTGTCGGTGAATTTCGTGCTCCACACCGGCTCGAAGACCTCGACCGGTCTTCTGCCGCTGGTCATGCTGGTGGTGATCTTCGGCCGGCTGTTCGGCGGCCGCCGGCTGCTCGCCTTCGGCGTCTTCCTGGTCGTCGTCGCCATGGCGCTGCTGACGCTCGGCACGGTGCTGTCTCCGACGCTCGACGCCATCGTCCAGTGGATGGTCCCCGGCACCACTTACACCGGCCGCATGGACCTGTGGCGCTACGCGCTGGAGGTCTGGTACGGCCACGAATGGGCGGGCTTCGGGCTCAACGGCTTCTGGCAGTCCGAGGTGGTCGCGGGCACCGAGCGCAACTTCGAGCTCTCCTGGGATCCCCGCGGCAGCCCGAATGCCCACAACGGCTATCTCGACATCGCCATTTCGATGGGCATTCCGGGGCTCGTCCTGTCGGTGCTCATCCTCGTCATCCTGCCGCTGATCGATTATGCGCGGATCGGCCGCGACCGCGAGAGCACCGTCCTCGGCGATACGCTGCTGATGATCTTGACCTATCTGCTCCTGAATTCCTTCCTCGAGAGCTACCTCTTCGAGCGTGCCAATCCGGTGTGGATGCTGGTGTGGTTCGCCGTCGTCGGGCTGCGGCTGTTGTCCCGCCACAGGGTCGAGCCCGGCGCGGGCTGACGCCGAGGTTGACCGGGAAGCGGTCGACCCTGCCGTTGCAGCCTTCAGCTTTCGGCGATCGCCTCGGCGAGGGGCTCAGGCGCCGGCGGGTTTGGCGGAGGCCGCCGCGGCAGCCTTGCCGCGCGCCTGCAGCCGGCGTCCCAGCGCCATGCCCGGCTTTTCGACCAGCCGGTAGGTCACCGCGCTGACGAGGATCGTCGCGGCGAGGATGGCGGCGAGGGCGAGGCTGCCCTGCCAGCCCTGCGGGCCGATCAGCTCGCGGCCGTCCGATCCCGTGACGAAGGGGTTCCAGCCGGTGACCTTGCCGACGACGCTCGCGGCATTGTGGAAGCGGTCGATGACAAAGGCATGGGTCATGTAGATCGAGTAGGAGATGACGCCGAGAAAGGCGAGGGGAGGCGTCTTGAGGGCGCGGCTGAGGATGCCGCCCTCATGGGCGAAGACGTAGAGCGCTAGGCCGAAGACCAGGGGCGCTGCGACCGACAGGACGGTGCCGCCGAGCCGGGCGACGAAGACGGCGACGAGGATCACGGCCGCCGCTTCGGCAACGCTCCAGCTCTTCGGATGGCGCCTCGCCTCCACCTCGCTGCCCTCCCGCCACACGGCCCGGCGCAGGATGACGCCGAGGCCGAACCCCGCGAGGCAGCGCAGCCAGCCGAGCTGTGCGGAGGCATCCATGTTGCCGTTGAGGATGGCGATCGCCGGCAGGCCGGCGACGACGGCGAGGCCGCAGAACGGCAGGATCAGCCGCGGCATGGACACGACGACGGCGGCGAAGGCCGCATAGGCGACGAGCTCGGCCGAGATCGACCAGCTCGGATAGTTCCAGCTGAGGCTGTCCATGAAGCCGAGCGACTGGACCATCAGAAGATTGTCGACGAGGCCGGCGATCGATGTGCCGCCCCTGAAGGCATCGCCCGGTCCCTTGGCGAAGAGCATCGCGCATTCGAAGGCGACATAGACCGCCAGCATGAAGAGATGCAGCGGATAGACCCGGAACAGCCGTGCCAGGAAGAACCGGCCGTATTCCCGGCGCTCGCGCAGCGGCTCGAAGAAGGCGTGGGTGATGACGAAGCCGGAGAGCACGAAGAAGAAGTCGACGAACAGGAAGGCGCTGCGGATCACGCCGTTCGCCTCGCTGGCGCCGCTGACCGGCGCATGGAAGCAGACGACGAGAATGGCGCAGACGCCGCGCCAGCCGTCGAGCGCTGCAAATCGCGTGCCCTCGCCCTCGCCCTCCCTCTTGGTTGCCGCGCGGCCTTCGATCATCGACGGGGACCCTTCCTGCTTGGCTGTCCGTACCCGGCGCGCCGGTGCCGGCTCCATGCTCGGCGAAAACGGGTAAGGAAGCGTTGAGAAATTGCCGCAGGACTGCGAAATCGCTTGCGCTTGCCCGCTGCGACCCACTGTCTGGCGGGGGGCGCGAAGACCGTGGCGGGGCGATGTCGCGTGGTCGGCGACGGCGCATGGGTGCCGGCCGCGACGCGGGTTTCCTTGCACCCCCGCGGCCGCAGCCTAAGTGACACGCCGCGAGAGAGATTTTCCCGGAACCGAGGTTACCACACAGTATGGACCAGTTGCGCCTGCTTGCCGTCGATACGGAGGACCTTGCGATCGTCTCGGCACATTGTCAGGACGCCGTGATCCGGGTGGAAGAGCTCCACTTCGTCCCGGCCGAGCAGAAATTCGTCGTCGAGATGAATCGCTTCGTCTGGGAGAAGCTCGTCCCGCCCAAGCGCTTTACGCTGTTTCGCCGGCCCGACTACGAGCGGCGCCGCGCGATCCTGCATTTCGACCGGGTGCTGAACGCCTCGCGCCTCGGCTTCGACAGGCTGGCGCCTGACGACGTGCTGGTGCTCCTCGCCATCCGCTTCGAGGAGGGCGATGCTCCCTCGGGCAGCGTCGAACTTGTCTTTGCCGGCGGCTCCGCGATAAGGCTGGATGTCGAGGTGATCGAGGCGCAGCTGGCCGATGTCGGCGGCGCCTGGGGAACCACGGCACGGCCGAACCATCGCGCCTGACGGCGGCCGGGACCGCGCACGACGGCCGCGGGCCGCGGACGCCAGGCAGCCTGCCGGACCGTGCGAGGGGAACCGCCGATGCGCATCGCGCCCCGAAAGGGGCCAGACGAAAGGACCTTCACATTGCCCTGCCGCCTCGTGTCGACGGATCCTGATTTCGAGACGCGCTTCGTGGCGCTCCTCGGAGCCAAGCGGGAACAGTCGGCCGACGTCGATGCGGCGGTGCGCGCCATCGTCGCAAGGGTGCGCGAGGAGGGCGACGCCGCCGTCATCGCGCTGACCCGGCAGTTCGACCAGCTCGAGCTGACAGCGGGCACCATGCGGGTGACCGGGGCCGAGATCGAGGCGGCCCATGCGGCGACCGCGCCGGAGACGCTCGACGCCCTGACGCTGGCCCATGACCGCATCGCCGCCCATCATCGCCGGCAGCTGCCGAAGGACGACCGCTACACCGATCCGATCGGCGTCGAGCTCGGCAGCCGCTGGACGGCGATCGAATCCGTCGGCCTCTACGTGCCGGGCGGCACGGCGAGCTATCCCTCCTCGGTCCTGATGAATGCGGGTCCGGCGAAGGTCGCCGGGGTCGAGCGGATCGCCATGGTGGTGCCGGCGATGCGCGGCGCCCTGAACCCGCTGGTCCTCGCCGCCGCCAGGATCGCCGGGGTGTCGGAGATCTACCGCATCGGCGGGGCGCAGGCCGTTGCCGCGCTCGCCTACGGCACCGAGACGATCGCCCCCGTCGCCAAGATCGTCGGGCCGGGCAACGCCTTCGTCGCCGCCGCCAAGCGGCAGGTCTTCGGGCATGTCGGCATCGACATGATCGCCGGCCCCTCGGAAATCCTGGTGATCGCCGACGGCGACAACGATCCCGACTGGATCGCTGCCGACCTCCTCAGCCAGGCCGAACACGACACCGCGGCGCAGTCGATCCTGATCACCGACGATCAAGGCTTCGCCGACGCGGTGGAAGCGGCCGTGGAGCGCCAGCTGACCACCCTGTCGCGGGCCGAGACGGCGGCGAAAAGCTGGGCCGAACATGGGGCGATCATCGTCGTGCCGAGCCTCGACGACGCGGCGCCTTTGTCTGATCGCATCGCGCCGGAGCATCTGGAACTCGCCGTCGAGGACCCCGAAGCCCTGTTCGCCAAATTGCGCAATGCGGGCGCGGTCTTCCTCGGCCGCCATACGCCGGAAGTCATCGGCGACTATGTCGGCGGCTCCAACCACGTCCTGCCGACGGCTCGCTCGGCGCGCTTCTCCTCCGGCCTTTCGGTGCTGGATTTCGTCAAGCGAACCTCGATCCTGAAGCTGTCGGCCGAACAGCTGCGCGAACTCGGCCCGGCCGCCATCGAGCTTGCCCGTGTCGAGGGTCTGGATGCCCATGGCCGCTCGGTCGCGGTCAGGCTCAATCTTTGAACGAAGGGGCCGGTGCCATGGGGGAGGAGGCGATGAGGGGAGGCGGCCGACTGATCGACGTCGAGCTCGACGAGACGATCGGCCGCGCGGCGCCCGACGTCGAGCACGAGCGTAACGTCGCGATCTTCGATCTCGTCGAGGAGAACGTCTTCCATCCGGTCGGCGCGCCGGACGAGGTGAGGTTCAAGCTGAAGCTGTCGCTCGTCGACAAGCGGCTGGTCTTCGACATCCGCGACGAGGCGGGGGCGACGCTGGTGACCCACATCCTGTCGCTGACGCCCTTTCGCCGGGTCATCCGCGACTACTACATGATCTGCGACAGCTATTACGAGGCGATCCGCTCGGCGACGCCGCAGCAGATCGAGGCGATCGACATGGGCCGGCGCGGCATCCACAATGACGGGTCGCAGACGCTGATGGAGCGCCTGAAGGGCAAGATCGAGGTCGACCTCGACACCGCCCGCCGACTGTTCACGCTGATCTGCGTCCTCAACTGGCGGAGCTGACGGCGATGGCCCGCCCCCGCTCTCCCGGTTTGCCCGACTGCCGGCCCCTCGGCGCGCCGGCAGAGGTCAGGCTGTCCCAGGGGGCGTGGGCCCCGGGAGGGTGCATCGCCAGTTGCCCCGGCGCCGGTGCCGGGGCCAATTCCTTCGGTGCCCGTGTATGAGCGCCGGGCGGGAGCGCGATCCGCATGAGACAGCGGGCGCGGACACCCGTCCCCCCGTATCGTCCGTCCTGTTCCTCTGCGGCATGAACGCCATCCGTTCGCCGATCGCCGAGACGCTGGCGCGCCAGATTCTGCCGCCGACGGTCTACGTCGCCTCCGCCGGGGTGCGGCAGGGCCAGCGCGATCCCTTCGTCGACGCGGTGCTGGCCGAGCGCGGCCTCTCCCTGGGCGAGCGTCAGCCCCAGCGCTACGAGGACATGGAGGACGGCTATTTCGATCTGATCGTCACCATGGCGCCCGAGGCCCACCATGCCGCCCTCGACGCCAGCGGCACCTCCTCGGTGGAGGTCGAGTTCTGGCCGATGCCCGATCCCTCCGTCGTCACCGGCTCGCGCGAGCAGATCCTCGACGCCTATCGCGACGTGCTGAAGCGGATCGAGGAGCGGATCGCCAGGCGTTTCGGCAGGTGAGGAATGCATCGGACCGACATGCCGTCGGCGCGGCCGGACGATCGGTGCCTTTAACGGACGCCGGTTTGCTCAGAGCTCATCCCATTCAGCCTCCCGGAAGCGGGGCCCGGCGGCATCGATGCACCGCCGGCTCCCCCGCAAGGGCCCTGCCTCAGCCGCAGCGCACGCTGGTGATGCGGTTGGCGTCGTCGGTCTCGAGGTTGAGCCGGCCGGCGATGAATTCCTTGGTGATCGGCTGGTTTGGGAAGAGGATGCGCACGCTCTCGGCTCCCGTCGCCTGCTGGGCCTGATCGGCCGAGGCCGTCGTGCCGAGTTCGCCGACGAGGAAGCTGGCGGCGGCGGCGTTGCAGGTGCCGCCGGTGTTGCCGAGCGGCTGGCCGCCCGGCATGGCGCCCTGCGACGGCATGGGCGTCGTCGCGGCCGGCAGCGGTGTCGGCCGCTCCCGCGGGCTCGAGCAGGCGCCGGCCGCAAGGGCGAGCGCGATGGCGGCGGCGGTGGCAAGTCGTCTGGGCATCCTGTGCCTTTCCTGTCTCGTCGCTTCAAGTCGATGGCCGCGTGCGGCCGGTCATCTCGGTCTTGCCGCGCCGCCTGCGTCGAGGCTGCCGGCTCAGTGTCGTCTGGCGTCGGGGGAGACGAGGATCTGCGGCGACCGCGGCGCCTCGCTCTCCTCCCCGCAATCGTCCTGCTGGAGCGGCGGACGGCGGCGGAAGGCTGCCTGGCCGTTGACCATTCGGACCTCGCCGCTCAGCACCAACCTCAGGGCATGCGGGTAGAGCCGGTGCTCGGCGGCGAGCAGCCGGTCCGCTAGGATCTCGGCGCTGTCCCCCGGCTCGATCGCGACCGCCGCCTGGGCGATGATCGGCCCCTCGTCCATGCGCTCGGTGACGTAGTGGACCGTGCATCCATGCACCCGCATGCCGGCGGCGATCGCTCGCGCATGGGTGTCGAGGCCGGGAAACAGCGGCAGCAGGGAGGGATGGATGTTGATCATCCGGCCCTCGAAGCGGCGCACGAAGTCCGCCGTCAGGAGCCGCATGTAGCCGGCGAGGCAGAGGATGTCCGGCTGGGCCGCGTCGAGGGCGGCGAGGACGGCCGCCTCGTGCGCCTCGCGGCTCGGATAGGCCTTCTGGTCGATGGCGTGGACGGCGATGCCGTGGCGCTTCGCCGTCTCCAGGCCCGCGGCGTCCGCGCGGTTTGAGATCACCGCCGCGACCTCGCCCGGAAAGGCCGGGTCCATGCAGGCGGCGATCAGCGCGCCCATGTTCGAGCCGCGCCCCGAAATGAGGATGGCGATGCGCTTTTTCGGCACGGCGTTCATCGGAACGACAACGCGCCGTCGTAGGTGACGGCGGCGCCGTTGCGGGCTGCCAGCCGGCCGAGCGGCATCACCGTCTCGCCGGCCTCGGCGAGCATGGCCGAGGCGATTGCCGCGTCGGCCTCGGCGACGACGACGATCATGCCGACGCCGCAGTTGAAGGTGCGCAACATCTCCGCCTCCTCGATCCCGCCCACCGACTGCAGCCAGGAAAACACCGGCGGCACCTCGAAAGCGAGGTCGATCGCCGCAGCGAGATGGTCGGGTAGCACCCGCGGGATGTTCTCGGGAAAGCCGCCGCCGGTGATGTGGGCGAGCGCCTTGATGCCGGCGCCGGCGCGGTGCGCCGCCAGCAGCGACTTCACGTAGATGCGGGTCGGCTCGAGCAGCGCCTCGCCGAGGCTGCGGCCTGGCTCGAAGGGGGCGGGGGCGTCGTAGGAGAGGCCGGAGCGCTCGACGATGCGCCGGACCAGCGAATAGCCGTTGGAATGGACGCCGGATGAGGCGAGGCCGAGGATGACGTCGCCGGCGGCGAGGTCGTCGGTCTTCGGCAACAGGCTGCCCCGCTCGGCGGCGCCGACGGCGAAGCCGGCGAGATCGTAGTCGCCCTTGGCGTAGAGCCCCGGCATCTCCGCGGTCTCGCCGCCGAGCAGCGCGCAGCCGGCGATGCGGCAGCCGGCGGCGATGCCCTCGACGATGGCGGCACCTTCGCCGGGCTCGAGATGGCCGGTGGCGTAGTAGTCGAGGAAGAGCAGCGGCTCGGCGCCCTGGACGATCAGGTCGTTGACGCACATGGCGACGAGATCGATGCCGATCGTGGCGTGGCGCCCGGTCTCGATGGCGATCTTCACCTTGGTGCCGACGCCGTCATTCGCCGCGACGAGGATCGGATCGGAAAAGCCCGCCGCCTTCAGGTCGAACAGGCCGCCGAAGCCGCCGATCTCGCCGTCGGCACCCTTGCGGGCCGTCGAGCGAACATGCGGCTTGATCCGCCGAACCATTTCGTTGCCCGCGTCGATGTCGACGCCGGCATCGCGGTAGGTCAATGTCTCGCGCTTGTCTGCCATGTCGTCCCGCGCCCCTTTTGTGCCGGAGTTGACATGATCGGGGCCTGCGAGCAAGACCCGGAGCATGGTCGAGCGTTTCGCAAGCTGTTTCGAGGACGCGGCAGGAGACCCGCGACGGGTCGCACCTGGCAGGGCGGCGAAATCCGCGCCGGCCAGCCTAACCCCTTGTTCGGGGAGGCGCGCATGACGATCCCGAACCTCATCTCGATCGCCCGGCTCCTCGCCGTGCCGGTGATGATCTGGGCGCTGATCGGCGGCAACTGGCCGCTCGCTTTCGCGACCTTCGTCGTCGCCGGAATCTCCGATGCGGTGGACGGGGCGATCGCCCGCCACTTCGACCAGCAGTCGACCCTCGGCCTCTATCTCGACCCGCTCGCCGACAAGGCGCTGCTGTCGACGGTCTTCATCGGCCTCGGCCTGCTCGGGCGGCTGCCGGACTGGCTGGTGATCGCCGTGGTCAGTCGCGACGTCTTGATCGTCGCCGCCTTCCTCCTCGCCTATGTGATGGGACTGCCGATGACGGTGCGCCCGCTCTTCGTCTCCAAGGCGACGACGGCGGCGCAGATCGTGCTCGCGGCGGCGGTGCTGGGCGAATCGGCCTTCGAGTTTTCGCTCGGCTACGGGATCGACCTCCTCGTCGCGGCGACACTGATCTTGACCGTCGCCTCGGCCGCCGCCTATCTCACCGACTGGCTACGGCACATGGCCTCGCCCGACGAAGCCGAACCGAAAGACGACGGGAATCCATGACCGACCGCAGCGCGCTCATCCGGCGTCAGGTTCTCTTCTGGAGCGTCACCGCCCTGGTGGCGGTGCTCCTGCTCTGGCTGTTCTCCGGCATCCTCCTGCCCTTCGTCCTCGGCATGGTGATCGCCTATTTCCTCGATCCGGTGGCCGACTGGCTGGAGCGGCGCGGGCTGTCGCGCATGTGGGCGACGGTCCTGATCCTCGCCCTCTTCGTGGTGATCTTCACCGGCGTCATCGTCATCCTGGTACCGGTCATCGCCAACCAGATCGGCGGCTTCGCCGAGCGCGTCCCCGAATATGTCGACCGGATCCAGGTGATCCTCGAGGACGTCCGCACGAGTTCGATCGGCTGGCTGCTGCCGGAAGGCGAGGCCAACCTCAAGCAGGACCTCGGCAAGCTGGTCAGCGAGGGCTCGGGCATCATCTCGGCCTTCATCGCCTCCCTCTGGTCGTCGTCGCTGGCCGTCGTCAACTTCGTCTCGCTGTTCGTCGTCACCCCGGTCGTCGCCTTCTACATGCTGCTCGACTGGGACCGGATGGTCGAGAAGATCGACGACTGGATCCCCCGCCAGCATGTCGACACCGTGCGCCGCCTCGCCCGCGACATCGACCGCTCGGTGGCCGGCTTCCTGCGCGGCCAGGGCAGCCTCTGCCTCATCCTCGGCACCTTCTACGGTGTCGGCCTGTCGCTGGTCGGGCTGAATTTCGGCCTCCTCATCGGCCTGTTCGCCGGGCTGGTCTCCTTCATCCCCTATGTCGGCTCGATCACCGGGCTGGTGCTGTCGGTCGGCGTCGCCCTGGTGCAGTTCTGGCCTGATTGGCCCTGGATCGTCGCCGTCGCGGCAGTGTTCTTCATCGGCCAGTTCATCGAGGGGAACATCCTGCAGCCCAAGCTCGTGGGCGCCTCCGTCGGCCTGCACCCGGTCTGGCTGATGTTCGCGCTGCTCGCCTTCGGCGCGATGTTCGGCTTCGTCGGGCTGCTGATCGCCGTGCCCTCGGCGGCGGCCGTCGGCGTCCTCGTCCGCTTCGCCCTGACGCAGTATCTCCAGAGCGAGATGTATTTCGGCCGCCAACCGACGCGACAGGAGGCCGAGATGATCGACAACGACAGGGTGCCGCCGGCGCTTCCGGCGCGCTCGAGAGCCGGCATCGATCCGGCGGCGTGAGGCCCCACGTGCCCCGGCAGCTGCCGCTCGACCTGCCGCATCGTCCGTCGCTGGAGCGGGACGACCTCGTCGTCTCGGCCGCCAACCGGCTGGCGGTGGAGGCGGTGGACGCCTGGCCGGACTGGTCGCACCCGGTCCTCCTCGTCACCGGGCCGCCCGGCTCCGGCAAGAGCCATCTCGCCGAGGTCTGGAGCATGGAGGCGGGGGCGAGGGTCGCCGAGGAAGGCAGCGTCGGCGACATCCTGAAGACGCCGGACTTCCGGGTGGTGGTGGACGACGTCGATCGCGGCGGCCTCGAGGAGGACGCGCTGTTCGCCCTTGTCAATGCGGCAAGGCTCGGCGGCGGCTGGCTGTTCCTGACCGGCCGCAGGCTGCCGGCGGCGATGGAGATCGCCACGCCGGACCTGCGCTCGCGCCTGTCGGCCGCCACCATCGTTCCCCTGGGGGCGCCGGACGATGCGCTCCTGACGGGGGTGCTCGCCAAGCTCTTCGCCGACCGGCAGATCGAGGTCGAGGCCGGCGCGCTGCGCTATCTGGTCGAGCGGATGGAGCGCTCGCTCGATGCAGCCCGGCGAATCGTCGCGGCGGTCGACCGGGAAGCATTGGCCGTCAAGGCACGGGTCACGCGTCCGTTGCTGCGCCGCGTTCTGGAGGAAGGGGGCTGGCATACGGGCTGATCGCCATGTCATGAAACCGTCTTGCCCGATGGTTAGGCGAGGGGCAGATGAAGGGGATGAGACGATGAGCGACGAGGACGGCACCCGCACCCCGGAGACCCCGGCAGAAACCCCGGCCAAGACCGAGGCAGGGAGTGAGCGGGCGAGCGAAGTCTCGCAGCCCGCGGCCCCCGCCAAGCGGGCCCCGCGGCGCCAGCGGTCGGCCCCCGCCGCCAGCCGCACCCGCACTCGTACCACTGCTGCCGCCGCATCCAAGGCGAAACAGGCCGAGCCCGACGCCGACAGGCGCTCGGCAGCCGTGGCCATGAACATCGAGCCGGCCATGCACGCGACGACGGATCCGACCGCGGCGCTGGTCTCCGAAGCTGCGATGATCCTCGCCGACGTACCGGCGGCGAATCAGCAGTCCGACAGGCCGGCCGGCGGTGACGCCGAACTGCCGGCGGATCGCTACATCAACCGCGAACTGTCCTGGCTGCAGTTCAATCGCCGGGTTCTCGACGAATCCCAGAACGAATCCCATCCGCTGCTGGAGCGGGTGCGGTTCCTGTCGATCTCGGCCGACAATCTCGACGAGTTCTTCATGGTGCGCGTCGCCGGCCTTGCCGGACAGGTCCGCGAGAAGGTGCCGGTGCGCTCGATCGACGGCATGACGCCGCAGGAACAGCTCGACCGCATCCTCGAAGCCGTCACCGAGCTGCAGAGCGAGCAGCAGGCCTCGCTCGCCGGGCTGATGAAGGCGCTGCGGGCCGAGAAGATCATGATCGTCGGCGCCGGCGACTTGAAGGGTGAGGACCGCGCCTGGCTGCAGCGCGTCTTCGAGGAACGAATCTTCCCGATCCTGACGCCCCTGTCGATTGATCCGGCGCACCCGTTCCCGTTCATCCCCAATCTCGGCTTCTCGATCGCGCTGTCTCTGGTGCGTGAGCGCGACTCCAGCGGCATGAACGCGCTCCTGCGCCTGCCCGTGGCGCTGCAGCGCTTCGTCGAGATGCCGCTGACCGCCAACGGAACGGCGCGCTTCGTGCCGCTCGAGAGCGTCGTCGCCCTGTTCATCGGCAAGCTCTTCCCGGGCTATCGGGTGAAGGGCTCGGGCACCTTCCGCATCATCCGCGACTCGGACATCGAGGTGGAGGAAGAGGCCGAGGATCTGGTCCGCCTGTTCGAGAGCGCGCTGAAGCGCCGGCGCCGGGGCTCGGTGATCCGCATCGAGTTCGATTCGGTGATGCCGGAGACCCTGCGCAACTTCGTCGCCGCCGAGCTCGAGGTGCCGGAATCGCGCATCTCGGTGATGGACGGCATGCTGGCCCTCGATTCCATGTCGCAGCTGTGCAAGCTGCCCCGCGACGATCTGAAGTTCCAGCCCTACATCCCTCGCTTTCCCGAGCGCATCCGCGAGCACAATGGCGACTGCTTTGCGGCGATCCGGGAGAAGGACATCATCGTCCACCACCCGTATGAATCCTTCGACGTGGTGGTCCAGTTCCTGCGCCAGGCGGCCGGCGATCCGAACGTCATTGCGATCAAGCAGACCCTCTACCGCACGTCGAACGATTCGCCGATCGTGCGGGCGCTGATCGACGCCGCCGAGGCGGGCAAGTCGGTGACGGCGCTGATCGAACTGAAGGCGCGGTTCGACGAGGAGGCCAACATCCGCTGGGCCCGCGACATGGAGCGGGCGGGCGTGCAGGTGGTCTTCGGCTTCATCGAGAAGAAGACCCACGCCAAGCTGTCGCTGGTCATCCGGCGGGAGGAGGGCAAGCTCGTGACCTTCTGCCACATCGGGACCGGCAACTATCATCCGATCACCGCGAAGATCTATACCGACCTCTCCTACTTCACCGCCGATCCGGACATCGCCCACGACGTCGGCCTCGTCTTCAACTACATCACCGGCTATGCCGAGCCCTCCGAGGTCAAGCGCCTCGCCGTCTCGCCGGTGACGATGCGCTCCAAGATCGTCGGCCACATCGAGGACGAGATCGCCCATGTGCGGGCCGGCCGGCCCGGCCAGATCTGGATGAAGATGAATTCTCTCGTCGATGGTGCGGTGATCGACGCGCTCTACCGGGCGAGCCAGGCCGGCGTCGAGATCGACCTCGTGGTGCGCGGCATCTGCTGCCTGAAGCCGCGGGTGCCGGGCCTGTCCGACAACATCCGCGTCAAGTCGATCGTCGGGCGCTTCCTCGAGCACAGCCGCATCTTCTGCTACGGCAACGGCCACGGGCTGCCCTCGGAGCAGGCGATCGTCTATCTCGGTTCGGCCGACATGATGCCGCGCAACCTCGACCGGCGGGTCGAGGTGCTGGTGCCGATCACCAATCCGACGGTGCACAGCCAGATCCTGTCGCAGATCATGCTGGGCAACATCCTTGACAACCAGCAGAGCTGGTCCGTAGCTGCCGACGGGTCTTCGCGCCGGATTGTCGCGTCGCCGGGGGAACAGCCCTTCAACGCCCAACGTTACTTCATGACCAACCCGAGCCTGTCGGGTCGTGGCAAAGCGCTGAAGACGGATGCCCCAAGACTTATCGCAAGGCAGAAGGCCGAGCACGGCCGCTTTGACTGACGAACTCGCTCCCGGGCGCCTGCCGGGGCGCACGCCCGTCGGCGTGATCGACATCGGCTCCAACTCGGTGCGCCTGGTCATCTACGAAGGCATGGCGCGCTCGTTGACGGTGCTGTTCAACGAGAAGGTGCTCAGCGGCCTCGGCAAGGGGCTGGCCCAGACCAACCGCCTCGACGGCCAGGCGGTGGAGAGCGCGCTCGCGGCGCTGCGCCGCTTCACGCTGCTGGCGCGGCAGGCCGGCGTCGTGGATCTCTATCCGATCGCAACCGCGGCAGCCCGCGAGGCGCAGAACGGACCGGACTTCATCGCCGCGGCCGAAGCCGTGCTTGGACGCCAGATCACCATTCTCTCCGGCGCCGACGAGGCGCGCGGGGCCGCCCATGGCGTCCTCGCCGGTTTCCATCGGCCGGACGGCATCGTCGGCGATCTTGGCGGCGGCAGCCTCGAACTGATCGAGGTGACGCCGGACGGGCTCGGCGAGGGAATCACCACGCCGCTCGGCGGCCTTCGCCTGCGCGATCTGGCGGGCGGCGATTTCGCCAAGGCGCAGGCGATCGCCGACAGCCATGTGTCCGCCTCGCCCTTGGCCGGACGCGGCGAGGGGCGGGCCTTCTTTGCCGTCGGCGGCACCTGGCGCAACCTCGCCAAGCTGCACATGGAGCAGAACAACTATCCGCTTCACGTGATGCATGCCTACGAGATGCCGACCGTCGGGCTGGACGCGTTCCTCGACGCCGTCATCAAGTCCGATCCGGAGAAGCTGCCGGGCATCGCGGCGGTGTCGAAGTCGCGGCGCTCGCTGCTCGCCTATGGCGCGGTCGCGCTCCGCAGCGTCCTGCGTTTCGTCAGGCCGCAGAAGATCGTGATGTCGGCGCTCGGGGTGCGCGAGGGCTTTCTCTACGACAGGCTGCCGGAGGAGGAGCGGGCGGAGGATCCGCTGCTGGCGAGCGCCTGGGAGCTGGCGATGCTGCGCTCGCGCTCGCCCGAGCATGCGCGCGAGCTGGTCGACTGGTCGCGCCGAAGCTTCGAGGCGCTGTCGATCGACGAGACGCCGGAGGAAGAGCGGCTGCGCGTCGCCGCCTGCCTTCTCGCCGACATCGGCTGGCGTGCCCATCCCGACTATCGCGGCAAGCAGGCGCTGTCGATCATCGCCCATGCGGCGATGCCGGCGGTGGACCATCGCGGCCGGGCGTTTCTCGGCCTCACCAATTTCTACCGCCACGAGGGCAGCCTCGAACAGCAGCACATCCCCGAGCTCGAGAGTCTCGCCGGCGAGCGGCTGCTGAAGCGGGCGCAGATCCTCGCCTCGCTGTTCCGCGTGACCTATCTCCTGACGGCATCGATGCCCGGGGTCCTCGACCAGATCAAATGGGCGCAGGACCCGCGCGGCGGCTTCACGCTGGTATTGCCGGCCCATCTCGCCGACCTGACCGGGGAGCGCCCGGAGGGCCGGCTGCAGCAATTCGCCAAGGTCGTCGAGAAGACCTTGCGGATGGAGGCGCGCTGACCGCGTGCCTGCCGGTGAGCCGGCGAGCACAAGAGACGAGAGATGGCGCAGGAAGGAGGGCGGATGCAGACCTTCGACTTCGAGCCCGACGACACGATGCCGGGCAGCCCGCTGCCGCTGATCCTCCTCGCCGGCGCGATCCCCGCGGGCGAGGCGACGCCCGACGGTGTGATGGCGCGTCTCGAGTCGAATGGCTGGCAGGGCAGCTGGGTCTACACCGTCTTCGACTATTGGCATTATCATGTGGAGGGCCACGAGGTGCTGGCCTGCATCGCGGGCCGGGCGACCGTCGGCTTCGGCGGCGACGGCGGGGCCGAGGTGGCGATGCAGCCCGGCGACGTGGTGATCATCCCGGCCGGTGTCGGCCACAAGCGGCTGTCGGGCGACAGCAGCTTCCGGGTCGTCGGGGCCTATCCGCCCGGACAGACCGGCGCGATCACCCGGGCCGGCGCCGTGTCGGTCGCGGAGGCGGCACGGCAGATCGCGGACCTGCCCTTGCCGCAGACCGACCCCGTCTCCGGCAAAGCCCCAGGCGTCGTCGCGGCCTGGCGGAAGTGAGCGGCGGCTTCTCGCCGCGATTGCGGGAAATATGTGGCGAAAGCCGGGTTTTTCCCCGCTTCACCCTTCCACTCGGTCGTGAAGGATGAAATAGAGAAGGCCTCCTCCAAACTTCCAGCCGCAAGTCAGTTCAGTCCATGTCCGTCGTCAATCCTCCCGTCCCTTCCGCTGCGACCGCCGCATCGGAGGCGGAGGCGCCGCCGGAACGGGAAGTGACGCTGAAGGTCATGCTGGTGCTGGCGCTCGTCGTCGGCATTGTCGCCGGGATCGGCGCGATCTTCTTCAAGTACCTGATCGCCGCCATCTACAATCTCGCCTTCTACGGCGTCTTCACCCTGCATCTCGATCCGAACGCCTACGGGCCGCCCAGCCCCTTCGGCGCCGGCATCATCCTCGTTCCGGTGATCGGCGGTCTTATCGTCGTCTGGCTGGTGCGCAGCTTCGCGCCCGAGGCCAAGGGCCACGGCGTGCCGGAGGTGATGTTCGCGATCTACCATCAGAACGGCAATGTCCGCGGCGTCGTCGCCCTGGTGAAGTCGCTGGCCTCGGCGATCTCCATCGGCACCGGCGCCTCGGTCGGCCGCGAGGGGCCGATC
>PACL01000027.1 GCA_002700095.1 Fulvimarina sp.
GGCCCGGGAGATTGACTCCCGGGCCGCCAGTATCTGGCCCGCGCGGCGCTCGCGCGGCAACCTGTTGGCGCCGGTCGAAGACCGGGGCCGAGGTCATGCGACGCCGCGTCTGGCGCGCCGCGATTGATGTCCCATCAGCCGGGGGGGGGGCGGTCTCTCGCCGGCTGCTAGAGTTCGCCCTTGGCCATGCGGCCGGCGATGTGATCGGCCTGGCGAAGCGCCAGGGCGACGATGGTCAGCGTCGGGTTCTCGGCAGCGCCGGTGGTGAACTGCGAGCCGTCCGAGACGAAGAGGTTCGGCACGTCGTGGGCCTGGCCGAACCGGTTGACCACGCCGTCCTCGGGTTTCTCGCTCATCCGGTTGGTGCCGAGATTGTGGGTCGAGGGATAGGGCGGTGTACGGATGGTCCGCACCGCGCCGACGGCCTCGTAGATCGCCTCTCCCTGCCTGTAGGCGTGGTCGCGCATCGCCGTGTCGTTGGCGTGATCGTCGAAATGGACGTCCGGGATCGGCATCCCGTGCTCGTCCTTCTCATCCGACAGGGTGATCCGGTTGTCGGCCCGCGGCATGTCCTCGCCGACGATCCACATGCCGGCCATGTTGGCGTAGCCGTCCATGGCGCTGGAGAAGTCGCGGCCCCATTTGCCGGGGTCGAGGAACGCCGCCATGAAGGGCAGGCCGAGCGACAGCGTCTCGAACTCGTAGCCGCCGACGAAGCCGCGCGAGGGATCGTGCCGCGCCTCGTCGCGGACGATGCCGGCCATGGTCGTGCCGCGATACATGTGCACCGGCTTGTCGAAGATGCCGTAGACCGAGCCGGTGGTGTGGCGCATGTAGTTGCGCCCGACCTGGCCGGAGGAATTGGCCAGCCCGTCGGGGAACTTCGACGAGGCCGAGTTGAGCAGGAGCCGCGGGCTCTCGATGGAATTGCCGGCGACGGCGACGATCCGGGCCTTCTGGCGCTGCTGACGCCCCTCCTTGTCGGCATAGACGACCCCGGTCACTTTGCCGGCTTCGTCGTGCTCGATCTTGAGCACCATGCAGTCGGGCCGCACTTCGAGCTTGCCCGTCGCCTCACCCTTGGGGATTTCGGCGACCAGCGTCGACCATTTGGCGCCCGACTTGCAGCCCTGGAAGCAGAAGCCGATCTGCAGGCAGGAGGCCCGGTCGTCGCGTGGCTCGGAGTTGATCGCCATGCGGCCGGTATGGACTTCCTTGTAGCCGATCTTTCTGGCGCCGGCCTCCAAGACCTTGAAGTTGTTGTTGCCGGGAAGGCCCGGAATGCCGTTGGTGCGGGTCACACCCATCCGGTCCTCGGCGATGGCGTACCACGGCTCCATCTCCTTCAGGTCGATGGGCCAGTCGAGGAGATTGGCGTCCGCCACCTCGCCGTAATGGGTCTTCGTCTTGAACTCGTGCTCTTGGAAGCGCAGCGAGGCGCCGGCCCAGTGCACCGTAGAGCCGCCGACGGACTTGACGATCCAGGCCGGCAGGTTGGGAAAGTCCTTCGACACCCGCCAGTCGCCGGAAGTGCGGCGCTTGTCCTTCCAGGCGAGCTGGGAGAAGGAATCCCATTCGTCGTTGATGAAGTCCCAGGTCTCGTGGCGCGATCCGGCTTCGAGGATCACGGTGTCGATGCCCTTGAGGGCGAGCTGGGTGCCGAGCGTGCCGCCGCCGGCGCCCGAGCCGACGATGACGACCACGCTGTCGTCGTTGAGATCGTAAGGTGCTGGCATGTCCGTTCCTCCCGGGCATATCGGGTGCCACCGCCTCCTCGCGGCCGGCCACCCTGCCCAATCCTGTTGCGATGATGCGGAGCGCCGGGGCGCGTGGCCGTCACACCCAGTCGATGTCGTCGAAGCCGCGTTCGATGTAGCCACCCTGGTCGGCCGAGGCGCCCTCGTAGCCGAAGATCGGCCAGAGGTCCTTCTGGTTGTAGAGGCCGACGACAAGGTTGGAGCGAACCTTCTGGAAGAACGGGTCGGCATCGCCCATTGCCTCGAGGATCGCGACGCGGTCAGGCTCGTTCGCAAGCGACTTGTAGTCCGAGCCGCCGGCCTTGCGAGCGGCCGCGTTAAGGCCCGCCACTCCCTCCTCCAGCAGTGCCAGGTCGGCCTCGGAAGCGCGCGCCGCCTCGTCGAGGATGGTCACGGCGTTGGCATAGTAGGAGTCGGCGATCTGGTCGTGCGGGTAGCAGTCCCGCGACATCTGCACGAGTGCGGCGAAGGTGTCCGGCTTGGTGGAGCGCGGCATCTGAGCCCAGGCGCTGCCCATGATCAGGCCGGAGGGCATGATCGTCATGGCGAGCAGCCCGGCGCCCGCCTTCATGAAACCGCGCCGATCCAGCGCAAGCATCGTCTTTGCCATGCGAAATCCTCCCATTTGATTCTTGAACGCGATCATGCGACCCGACTGGCACGCCGCCCCGCCTCCCAGGGGGCGCCGTGTCGGGCAGTCACTGGAAGCGGCCGCGCCGCTCCAGAACCTCGATCTTGTAGCCGTCCGGATCCTCGATGAAGAAGAACCGCCCGAGCGGCACGCCGTCGTGGCTGATTTCCTTGATATCCTTGGGCGATAGGCCGGCCGCTTTCATCCGCTCGTGTTCGGCGGCAAGATCCTCGACCGAGACCGCGACATGGCCGTAGCCATTGCCGAGGTCGTAGGGTTCGCTCTGCCCTTTGTTGACGGTGAGCTCGACCTCGTGGGTCGCTTCCGGGTTCGACAGATAGATCAGCGTGAAGCCGTCGAAGTCGAAGCGGTCGGCGATCTGCAGTCCGAACGCCTTGTCGTAGAACTCGATCGAGCGCGCCTCATCGAGCACGCGGACCATCGTATGAATGACCTTGGCCACGAAAACTCCCTCGTGTTTCCCCCTTCGCTCGTCCGGTCTCGCGGTGACCGTCGCCGAAGTTGGAATCAATCTAGGAAGACGCGGGCGTCGGCGGGTAGTAGAATGCTGTTACGCCAAGCATTTTCGCGCGGGCCGCACGGGCTGGCGCCGCGATCCGGTCCGGCCGGAGTTCTGGCGCGGGGCGCGATCGCGGCTCGCCGGGGCTAGCTCGCGATGCGGATGCCGGACAAGGGATGGACGCGCGGCGCGGCACCCGGCTTCTCGAAGACGGCACCCTCTTGATGCTGCAGATGGACGAGGCAGGCGCAGCGCAGGAGCGAGGCGAAATTGCGCACTCGTCCCTGCAGCTCGAGGACCTCGTCATGAAGCGTGGTCAGGAACTTGGCGAGCGTCATGCCCTGGCTTTCCGCCAGCTCTTCCAGCGTCTGCCAGAATGCCGCCTCCAACCGGATGGACGTGACCTGCCCGTTCATCCGTACCGAGCGGGTCTCCATCTCGGTATTCTCCTGCGGAATGCTGGCGAAGAGGTGACACATGGCCGGCGTCCTTCGAAGTTCCTGTGAGCCGAGTAGACGCGGAAAATGCGATCCGCACAAGGCGGCGGGAACCATCGTTCCGTCGCGGGCATGCCGGGAGAGGGGCGACCGGCATCTCGGCTTGCCGGCCCCGGCAGACGCGGCGCCAGAGGGGGCAAGGCGGCGTCACGCGAACCGGCGCGAAGGCCTTACAGCGCCAGCTTCCGATAGAAGCGTCGGGCGCGAGATTTCGAGCCGTCGCGCGCCCGACTGGGGCGTGCAGCGATGCGGCCAGCGCGGCGAAGGGAATATCCAACCGCTTCGACCTCGCATGATCGAACCGGGTCGTGATCACGCTGGCCCGGTCTCCAACGAAACGATCAACGCATCAACGATTGCAGCTTGTGCATGAGATGCTCGCGCATCAGCTCTCCGAGGCGTTTGGCCTCGCGCGCTTCGAGCGCAGCCTGGATGCCCTCATGCTCGACCGTCGCCGCGCGCCAGCGGTCCTTCGACAGATTGGCCTGGTAGCGCGCGCGGTAGACGCGGTTGGCCAAGGTCGCGTGATGGCGCGCAAGCGTCGGATTGCCGGCGGCCTGCATGATGCCGGCGTGGATCATCTGGTTGATCTCGAAATAGGTCGGCCGATCGGCCGCCTCGTAGGCGGCGCGCAGCGCTCGGCAGTGCGCGCCGAGCGCGGCAATCGCCCCATCGCTGGCGTTGGTCGCGGCGAGTTCGCCGGCCGCGCCCTCCAGGGCGGCGATGACGGGGAACAGCTCGCACAGTTCGTCGGCCGTCTGCGGCGCGACGATGGCCCCGCGATTCTGCACGAGTTCGACGAGGCCTTCGTGGGCGAGGATCTTGACGGCCTCGCGGATCGGCGTACGCGAGACGCCGAAATGCTCGGTCAGCGCCTTTTCCGGCACCTTGGCGCCGGGCTCCAGTTCGCCCTCCATGATCATCCGCCGCATCCGGTCGCTGATCTCGACGGAGAGCGCCGGACGAACCAGAGTTTTATCGGGATCGAGAAGGCTCATTGCAGGGTCTGCCGTTCCAATGTTGCATCCGTGCCGGCCGGATGTCGGCCGAGAAAAGGTTGTCCGGCAGGATCTCGCCGCCGTGCCGCGCCGCTTCTAGCCTCAACCATCGCCGGACGCCAAAGCGCCGGCGAGGACTTCGGCGACATGCACCGCCTGGCGCTGAGCGCCGTCGTGGATCTGGTGGCGGCAGGACGTGCCGTCCGCGACGATCAAAGCATCTGCGGGTGCGGCGCGGACCGCCGGCAGCAGCGACAACTCGCCCATCGCCAGCGATACGTCGATGGTCTCGGCGTCGTAGCCGAAGGCCCCGGCCATGCCGCAGCACGAGCTTTCGATCGTGACGAGGTCGATATCCGGGATCAGCCGCAGCGCCGCCTCGACCGCCGGCATCGCGCCGAAGGCCTTCTGATGGCAGTGGCCGTGGAGATAGGCCTTGCGACCGAGCGGCGAAAGGGACAGGGCCAGACGTCCCGCCTCGATCTCGCGGGCGAGAAATTCCTCGAAGAGCAGCGCCGCGGATGCGATCTTGTCAGCGTCTTCGCCCGGAACAAGTGCGGGGAACTCGTCGCGCAGGGTGAGCAGGCACGAGGGTTCCAGCCCGACGATCAGCTTGCCGGCCCGCACATGGGGCATGAGCGCGGCGATGGTGCGCTCGGCCTCGACCTTGGCGCGGTCGGCCATGCCGCTCGCGACATAGGTCCGGCCGCAGCAGAGCGGCCGGGTGCCGGACGAAGGGCGGGCTGTCTCGACCGCGTAGCCAGCGGCACCAAGGACCTTGACGGCGGCCCTCAGGGTCTGCGGGTCGAACCAGCGCCCGAAGGTGTCGGCGAACAGGACGACGCCGGGCTTGTCGGATGCGGCCGCCGGGGCCCTCGCTCCGCCTGCAGGTTTCGCCACGTCGCCCTCCGCATCGCGGAAGAAGTCGCGCCGAAAGCTCGGCAGCGAGCGCCGGGCCGAGAAGCCGAGGAGCTTCTCCGACAGGCGGGCGAGGGCGCCGATGCGGTCGCGCAGGGCAAGCACGCCTCCCATCCGCGCGGCGAGCGGGGCCGTGCGCGGGAGGTGGGCGATCAGGCGGTCCTTCGCCGAAAAGCCGCTTCGCCTGCCGCGCTGATAGAGAACCTCGGCCTTCATCTTCGCCATGTCGACGCCCGTGGGACATTCGCGCCGGCAGGCCTTGCAGGAGACGCAGAGCTTCAGCGTCTCGGCCATCTCTTCGGAATGCAGCGCGTCCGGGCCGAGCTGGCCGGAGATCGCCAGGCGCAGGGTGTTGGCCCGGCCGCGCGTCACGTCCCGCTCGTTGCGGGTGGCGCGGTAGCTCGGGCACATGACGGCGCCGGCCGATTTGCGGCAGGCGCCGTTGTTGTTGCACATCTCCACGGCGCCCTGGAAGCCGCCGGCCGAGCCGGGCCAGGACGACCAGTCGAAGATCGTCTCGAATTCCTCGCCCGCATAGCCGGGCGGATAGCGCATCAAGGTGCGGTCATCCATCTTCGGCGGATCGACGATCTTGCCGGGATTGAGCAGGTTCGACGGATCGAACGCGGCCTTCACCTCTTTGAAGGCGCCGACGATCCGCGGCCCGAACATCGCCTCGTGAAATTCCGAGCGCACGATGCCGTCGCCGTGCTCGCCGGAATGCGAGCCCTTGTATTCGCGCACCATGGCGAAGGCCTCCTCGGCGATCGCCCGCATGGTCTTCACGTCGCTGTCCAGCTTGACGTTGAGGACGGGGCGCACGTGGAGGCAGCCTTCGGAGGCGTGGGCGTACCAGGTGCCGCGGGTGCCGTGCGCCTCGAAGATCGCGGTCAGCCGGTCGGTGTAGTCGGCCAGATGCTCGAGAGGCACGGCGCAGTCCTCGACAAAGGAGACCGGCTTTCCGGCTTCCTTCATCGACATCATGATGTTGAGCCCGGCCGCGCGCAGCTCCGCGATGGCGCCCTGGAGCTTCGCATCTGCGACCGTCACGACACCGCCCTCATGGGCGCCCTGCCGCCCGAACCCGTAGCCGAGATCGCTCATCACGGCCTCGAGCCGTGCGATGCTCGCGGCGTTCTCGTCCGGCTCGTCGGCAAATTCGGTGAGGAGCAGCGCGGCAGGGCGGCCCTCGACGAAGGCTTCGAGCGTCGGCCGGAACATCGCGATGTCGCGGGCCAGCGCGATCATCGTCGCGTCGACGAGTTCGACCGAGGTCGGCTTCAGCGCGACAATATGCTGGGCCGCCTCCATCGCCGCCCGGAAGGTCGGAAAGTGGCAGACGCCCATGAGCTTGGAGGACTTCGGCAAAGGCGAAAGCCGGATCTCGATCGCGGTGGAGACGCCGAGCGTGCCCTCCGACCCGACGAGGAGATGGGCGAGATTGACCGGCGCGTTGGCCTCGACGAGGGCGTCCAGATTGTAGCCGCCGACGCGGCGCTGAACCTTGGGAAAGCGCGCCTCGATCTCGCCCGCCTCGCGCCGGCCGAGGGCGAGCATCGCGGTGATCAGGTCGCGCGGCGGCTCGTTGCGGGCGTCCTGCTCCAGCTGGGCGAAGCGGCCCTTCGTCCCGTCGGCAAGGATCGCGTCGATGGCGATGACGTTGTCGCGCATGGTTCCGTAGCGCAGCGACCGCGAGCCGCAGGAATTGTTGCCCGCCATGCCGCCGATGGTCGCCCGCGAGGCAGTCGAGACGTCGACCGGGAACCAAAGGCCGTGGGGCTTCAGGAGGCGGTTGAGATCGTCGAGGACGATGCCGGGTTCGACCAGCGCGCGCCGGCCCGCGACGTCGAGCTCGATGAGCCGGTTCATGTGCTTCGAGGTATCGACGATGAGGCCGGAATTGACCGTCTGGCCGCATTGCGAGGTGCCGCCGCCGCGCATGGTGAGCGCAACGCCTTCCTCGCGTGCCGCATCGAGCGCTGCGGCGACGTCGTCGGCCCCCTTCGCGACGACGACGCCTGCCGGCATGATCTGGTAGATCGAGGCGTCCGTGGCGTAGCGGCCCCGTGAGGACCGGTCGAACAGGACCTCGCCGGCGATGTCCCGCGAAAGCCGTCGCGCAAGCCCGGGGCGGATCATTTCCGACATTTCTTGGCCCTCTCCCCGGTAAGATTTTGCTTTGGTCGCTTGACTGAATAATGAATTCATAATCCAATTGGAGCCGAAAACCAGCGCGCCGACAAGAGCGCGAGACGACCAAGGCGTCCAAAGACCCTGCGGTGGAACGGGAGAAGCTTCACGTGACCTATCATGCCGGCCGCCATTTCCTGCAGATTCCGGGGCCCACCAACGTTCCGGACCGCGTCCTGCGGGCGATGGACATGCCGACGATGGATCATCGCGGCCCCGAATTTCAGGCCATGGCGAAGCGCGTCCTCGCCGGCATCCGGACGATCTTCCAGACCGACAACCCGGTGATCATCTATCCGGCATCCGGCACCGGTGCCTGGGAGGCGGCCCTCGTCAACACCCTGTCGCCCGGCGATCTCGTGCTGATGTACGAGACCGGCCACTTCGCCAGCCTGTGGAAGAAGCTCGCCGAGCGCCTGGGCCTGCGGACGGAATTCATCGAAGGCGACTGGCGCCATGGCGCCGATGCGGCGGCGATCGGCGAGCGGCTGGCGAAGGACGGCGGCCACGAGATCAAGGCGGTCTGTGTCGTCCACAACGAGACCTCGACGGGCTGCGTCTCGCCGGTGGGCGACGTGCGCAAGGCGATCGACGCTGCAAGCCATCCGGCGCTCCTGATGGTCGACACCATCTCATCGCTCGGCTCGCTCGACTATCGCCACGACCAATGGGGCGTCGACGTCACGGTCGGCGGTTCGCAGAAGGGCCTGATGCTGCCGCCTGGCCTGTCGTTCAACGCCGTGTCCGACAAGGCCATCGCCGCGTCGAAGCAAGCATCTTTGCCGCGCTCCTACTGGGCGTGGGACGAGATGCTGGCGATGAACGGGAGCGGGTTCTTCCCGTTCACGCCGGCGACGAACCTTCTCTACGGTCTCGATGCGGCGATCGCGATGCTGCACGAGGAAGGGCTTTCGAACGTCTTTGCCCGCCACCAGCGCCACGGCGCGGCGACGCGCGCGGCGGTCGAGGCCTGGGGGCTCGAGGTCCTCTGTGCCGAGCCGGCGCATCATTCGGGGGCGCTGACCGCCGTGCTGATGCCCGGCGGCAAGGGCGCCGACGCGTTGAGGAAGGCGATCCTCGAGCGCTTCGACATGTCGCTCGGCGCCGGCCTGTCGAAGCTGGCCGACAAGATCTTCCGGATCGGCCATCTCGGCGACTTCAACGATCTCACCCTGATCGGGACGCTGGGAGGCGTCGAGATGGGGCTGAAGGTCGCCGGCGTGTCGCATCGCAAGGGCGGGGTGGAGGCCGCCATGGCGGTGCTCGCCTCGGCCAGCGCAAGCGAGGTGCGCCAGGCGGCCGAATAGCAGGAAGACCGGGCGGAAGAGGAGCCGCTCTCGATCATTGCAACCTGGGAGGAAAACGATGAAACTGCGCAAGTTGATGCTGGGTGCTGCCGCGCTCGCTCTTTCGGCCTCGGCGGCGAAGGCCGAGGGCCCGACCCTGAAGCTCGGCCATGTCGGCGACCCGGGCTCGCTCTACGAGGCGACGGCCGCCAATTTCGCCAAATGCGTCGAGGCAACCGGCACGGCGACCGTCGAGACCTACGGCTCCTCGCAGCTGGGCACCGACGAGGAGATGCTGCAGAAACTGAAGCTCGGCCAGATCTCCTTCTCGCTGCCGTCCTCGATCATGAGCTCGGTCTCGCCGACCTTCGGCGTCTTCGAGATGCCGTATCTGATCAAGGACCGCGATCACATGCGCAAGGTCCGCGACGGGATGCGCGGGACCTTCGTCGACGCCGCCGGGGCGAAGGGCTACCAGATCCTCGGCTTCTGGGAGAACGGCTTCCGCCACATCACCAACAACGTCCGGCCGATCAATGTGCCGGCCGATCTGGAAGGCATCAAGCTGCGCACGCCGAAGGGCGAGTGGCGCGTGAAGATGTTCCAGAGCTACGGCGCCAACCCGACGCCGATGTCCTTCTCGGAGGTGTTCACCGCCCTGAAGACCGGGGTCATCGACGGCCAGGAAAACCCCCTCGCGCAGATCTATTCCGGCAAGTTCCAGGAGGTCCAGAAGTACCTCTCGATGACCGGCCACGTCTATTCGCCGGCCTTCCTCGCGACGTCCTCGCGCAACTGGGACGGCTGGAGCGATGAGGTGAAGACGGCGGTGCAGGACTGCGCCACCAAGTCGAGCGATTTCGCCTACGAGACCTCCGCGCAGATGGACAACGATCTCGTCAGCAAGATCGAGGAAGCCGGCACAGTTGTGAACGAAGCGGACAAGCAGGCCTTCATCGACGCGTCCAAGCCGATCTACGAAGAGTTCGGGACCCAGGTCGACGGCGGCCAGAAGCTGATCGACGACATCCAGGCGCTCGCCACGGGCGCCTAGGCCTTCCACCCCATGCGGGCCGACTTCGAGCCGGCCTGCTTCTCCACATTTCCAATGGCAGCGGCTCTTCTGTTTCCAGGGGAGCAAGGAGGCATGGGTGCGCCAAGCGGCGAAGATACTGGGCGAGTTTCTAACCTGGCTGGTCATCGGCTTGATGATCGTCCTGACAGGGATCGTCGTCGTCGCGGTGGTCTACCGCAAACTGGGCGCATCGCTGTCCTGGTACGATGAGATCGCCTCCATCCTCCTGGCCTGGATCACCTATTATGGCGCGGCGCTGGCTGCGCTGAAGCGGGGCCATATCGGCTTCGACGATGTGCTCTTGGCGCTGCCCATTCCGGCCCGCAAGGTCGCGGTCATCATCGCGGAATCTCTTGTCGTCCTGTTCTTCGGGCTCCTCGCCTGGTCGGGTTACACCGTCCTGACGATCCTCCAGGGCGAAACGCTCGTCAGCCTGACCTGGGTCCCGGTGTCGATCACCCAGTCGGTCATTCCGATCGGCGCCGTGCTGTTTATCATCTGCGAGCTTCTGAGCCTTCCCGATTACTGGCGTGACATCATGGCCGGTCGCTCGACCGAGCACGCCGTGATGGCGGATGGGGCGACGCCGGAAAGCCATTCGTCAAAGGGGGGCACTGTTCGATGATCCTCACCATGTTCCTCGCGCTCGTCGTGATGGTCTGCATCAACGTGCCGATCGCCATCGCTCTGGCGCTGGCAGCCGTTCTCGCGATCGCGCTGACGGACGGAAGCGGCGCGCTCGTCGCCATCGCGCTGGAGATGTATGCGGGGGCGAAATCCTTCTCCCTGATCGCCATCCCGATGTTCGTCCTCGCCGGCGCGATCATGAACGCCACCGGCATCACCCGGCGCCTGATCGCCTTCGTGACCGCGATCATCGGTTTCATTCGCGGCGGCCTTGCCATGGTGAATGTCGGCGTCTCGCTGTTTTTCGCGGAGATTTCGGGTTCGGCTGTCGCCGATGTCGCGGCCATGGGCTCCATCATCATCCCCGAGATGAAGCGTCGCGGATATCCGGCTCCCTTCGCGGCGGCGATCACCTCCTCCTCCGCGTCGCTGGCGATCATCATACCGCCGTCGATCCCGATGATCCTCTACGGTGTTTCCTCCGGCGCCAGCATCGAGGAGCTCTTCGTCGCGGGCGTGGTGCCGGGCCTCCTCGGCGCGGCCGGGCTGATGGGAACGGCCTATTATTACGCGATCAAATACAACTGGCCGACCGAAGACGCCTTCAATCTCAAGCAGCTTCGCGCCACCTTCATCGACGCCTTGCCCACATTCGCGCTGCCGGTGATCATTCTCGGCGGCATCTTCGGCGGGTTCATGACGGCAACGGAAGCCGCCGGGATCGCCGTCATCGCCGCAATGCTCATCGGGCTCTGGTACCGGGAGATCAACTGGCCCCAGCTGAAGGAAGCGATGCTGGATGGCGGGATGCAGACCGCCGTCGTCATGCTGCTGGTCGCGACCTCGGTCTTGATGGGCTCGTATCTGACGACCGCCCGCGTTCCCCAGGAGATCGCGGCGACCATTCTGGATCTGACCAGCAATCAGTATCTGATCCTCCTGATCCTCAACATCTTCTTTCTGATCATCGGTTTCTTCCTCCATTCGGCCGCGGCGATCATTCTCGTCGTTCCCATCATCACGCCGCTGATCCAGCAGGCGGGCATCGATCCGGTCCATTTCGGTCTGGTGGTCACGCTCAATCTGGCCATCGGCCAGCAGACCCCACCGGTTGCCTCGGTGCTGATCACGGCCTGTTCGATTGCCAAGGCCAATATCTGGGAGGTCACGAAATGGAACCTGCCCTTGATCGGCGTCTTACTCTTCGTCCTCATTCTCAGCACCTATGTGCCGGCAGTTCCGATGTTCCTCGTCGATTATTTCTACAGGTAGGCCCATGTCCGACAGCGAACTTCTCTACGAGATCAAGGACGGCGTCGGCTGGGTGATGCTGAACCGCCCGCAGGCCCGCAACGCGCTGACATTTGCGATGTATGAGGGCCTTGCCGAGATCTGTCGAACTGTCCCGACCGACGGCTCGGTCAAATGCCTCGTCGTTGCCGGCGCCGGCGAAAAGGCCTTCGCCGCCGGCACGGACATGACCCAGTTCCGCGCCTTTGCCAAAGACCAGGACGCGCTCGACTACGAGCACCGGATCGACACCGTTCTGGGGGCGGTCGAAGCCTGCCCGATCCCGATCATCGCGGCACTGTCCGGCGCCTGCACCGGCGGCGGGGCGGGCATCGCGGCGGCCTGCGACATCCGCATCGCCACCGCCGATCTGCGCTTCGGCTTCCCGATCGCCCGCACGCTCGGCAACTGTCTGTCGATCGCCAATCTGTCGCGGCTCTCGGCCCTGATGGGGGCAGGGCGCGTCAAGGAAATCATCTTCACCGCCCGGCTCGTCGGGGCGGAGGAGGCGAGAAACGCCGGGCTCATCTCCGAGATCGTCGAGGATCACGCGGCAATGATGGCGCGCGCGGCCGAACTCGCCGCGACGCTGGCGACCCATGCGCCGATCACGCTCAGGACCACCAAGGAGGCACTGCGCCGCCTGCGCATCGAGGGCGCCGGCGCCGACGACCGCGACCTCGTTCTCGCCGCCTATATGAGCGAGGATTTCAAGGAGGGCCTCGAAGCCTTTCTCGGCAAGCGCAAGCCTGAATGGAGCGGCCGGTGATGGCCGGCGGCTTCGGGCCTCTCGCCGGCATGAAGGTCGTCGAGCTCGCCCACATCATGGCAGGCCCCGTCTGCGGCATGATGCTCGCCGACATGGGCGCCGACGTCGTCAAGGTGGAAAAGCCCGAGGGCGACGACACGCGCCGCTTCCTGCCGCCGGACATCGAGGGCGAATCCGCCGCCTTCATGATGATGAACCGCAACAAGCGCGGCGTCGTCCTCGACCTCAAGAGCGACGACGGCAGGGCAGCGCTGCGGCGGATGCTGGAGACCGCCGACGTCGTCATCGAGAACTACCGCATGGGGACGATGGAGAAGCTCGGCCTCGGCTATGAGGAGCTGCGAAAGGTCAATCCGGGGCTCATCTATTGCGAGATCTCGGGGTTCGGGCGCACCGGCCCCTATGCCGCGCGCGGCGGCTTCGACCTGATCGCCCAGGGGATGAGCGGCCTGATGTCGATCACCGGCGAGGGCCCCGGGCGCCCGCCGGTGAAGTCCGGCGCCCCGGTCTCCGACATCACCGCCGGCATCCTCGGCGCGCTCGGCTGCGTCGCCGCCTATACACGCAAGCTGCAGACCGGCGAGGGGCAGAAGGTCGACACCTCGCTCTTCGAGGCCGGCATCACCCACACCTACTGGCAATCGGCGATCGCCTTCGCCACCGGAACGCCGCCTGGTCCGCTCGGCTCGGCCCATCCGCTCAACGCGCCCTATCAGGCCTTCCGGACCAGCGACGGATGGATCAATCTCGGCGCCGCCAACCAGAAGAACTTCGAGCGGATGCTGTCCGTCATCGGCGCCGAGGAGCTGGCGAGCGACGAGCGCTTCGCCACCAACCGCGATCGCATGAGCAACCTTGCGGCCCTCGAGGCCATCCTGAACGACCATTTCGTCACGGACAGTTCGGCCGCCTGGCTCGAGCGCCTCGAGGCGGCCGGCGTTCCCGCCGGGCCGGTGCTCGACATCTGTGAGATGCATCAGGACCCGCAGGCGATTGCACGCGAAATGATCGTCGCAACGACCCACCCGGTGGCGGGCGAGGTGAAGGCGATCGGCCTGCCGATCAAGTTCTCCGAGACGCCCGGCAAGGTCGAGCGGCCCGCCCCGCTGCTTGGCGAGCACAGCCGCGAGGTGCTCGCCGAAGCCGGATTTTCCGCAGACGAGATCGCCGGCATGATCGAAAGCGGCGCGGTTCGCGCCGCGCGAGGCCGACCCCGGCCGTGACCCGCACCGATCTCTTCGACGATCTCGATCCCACGAGCGTCCGGGAGTTGAAGGCGGGGTTGGCCGGGCGCGTCGCCCGTCAGGCCGGCGCGCTGCGCGAGGAGCGTGTCATCCTCTATGCGGGCGCGAACATCCTGAGCCCCGACCTTGCCGCCGCCTTCGACCCGGCGATCAGCCTCATGCCGGCCATGGGGCCGCTGGAGGACAAGGAGCAGCCGGGCAGCGACTTCGTCGCCTCGCTCGAGGCGCTGGCCGCGCGCCTCGCCCGCCAAGTTTTCCGCGCGGAGTGGGCCGACTGCCGGCTGCCGAGCTGCACCATCGCCAACCTCGCCGCCTTCCTGTGCTTTGCCTCCCGCGGCGACCGCGTCCTCGCCCCGGCGCCCAGTGACGGCGGGCATCTCAGCCAGCGGCGGGGCGGCACGCCCTCGGTGCTCGGACTTGTCGTCGACGATCTGCCCTTCGACCGGGACCGCCAGCGTCTCGACAGCGAGGCGGCGGCGGCGCAGATCCGCCGCACGGCTCCCGCCCTGGTCGTCCTCGGGCGCAGCGTCATTCTGGGTCCGGACGATCTCGAGCCGGTCGTCGCGGCCTGCCGCGAGACCGGCGCGCTCTCGCTCTACGACGCCTCGCATGTGGCGGGGCTGATTGCCGGCGGCGTCTTCCCGAACCCGCTGGACGCCGGCGTCGATCTGATGACGACCTCGACCTACAAGACGCTCGCCGGCCCGACCGGCGCGATCGTCCTCGGCCGAAGTGCCGACCACGGCGCGCGCTTTTCCATGTTCGCCGACGGCGCGCTCCTCGCCAATCAGGATGCCGCACGCTTCGCGCCGCTTTGCGGGGTGCTCGCCGAATTCGCCGAGAGCGGCGCCTATGCCGCGCTGACGATCGATCTGGCCGATCGCCTGAAACGAGCGATCACCGAGGCCGGTCTGCCGGTGCTTCTCCCGAACCTGCCGGCGGAAACCCATCAGGTCGTCGTTCCCGTCGGCGACCTCGACGCGACGAGGTCCGTCATGGCCGAGCTGGAAGCGGCGAACGTCCTCGTCGGACGATGCCCGGTGCCCGGTTCGCCCGGCCAGCACGGCTTGCGCTTCGGCAGCCAGCTCGTTGCCCGGCAATGGTTCACAGAGCCCACGCGTGAGTTCGCTTCTCCCGTGGTCCGCGCGGACGGAGCCTCGCCCCTGTCGCGGGGGCTTCTTTCGGCGATCGGGACGTTCCTGAGCCGGCCCTGACGGATCGACGCACGGCCAAGCCATCGATCCTGGCATCCACCTCGCGAACTTCCAGGCAGCGAGATCGTTCAACCGGCATGCAGGCTCGGTCGGATAGCTGCCACCGGAACCTGCCTCGAAAGCCACCTTGCAGCAGGTCTGCTCACGGAGCGGGATCACGGGTGGTGTTGGACATAGGACCGTAGGAAAAGGCTGTCTCCATGTTGGGACGCAACGAGGTTATCCATGAGCCCGAGAGCGTGATCGACCATCAGAGGATCGGCTCTGCCGCTGGTGAGCCGTCTTCCCCGGTCATCGATCATCCGTGGGAGCTCTTCCACAGCAACGCGGACAACTGGAGCGCGATCATGGCGCTCTGCGAGGCTGCACGCCGAAGCATCGCCATCGAGCAGTACATCTTCGCGCAAGAGGGGATCGGATCGCGGCTCCTACGCCTGCTGACGGCGAAGTGCCGCGAAGGCGTAGAGGTGCGCCTCCTCGTCGATGCCTTCGGCAGCGCTGGCCTCGCGGACAGCGCCGGGGGAGTGGGCCTGAGACGGGCAGGAGGCGAGATCGTGTCCTACAACAGCTTCTCCATGCTTCCTCGGCATCCGATCGGCGGATTGCATCGGCTGCACCGCAAGAGCGTTCTCTGTGACGAGACGCGGTTGATGGTCGGCGGGTCCTGCTTCCACGATCGCATGGCCGACTGGCGCGATACGATGGTGCGTGTGGAAGGGCCGGTGGTCGGCGCCGCCGCGTCCGCCTTCGAAAGAACCTGGGATTATGCCGGCGGGCAGGAGGCTCGCAGGGAGCCTCCTGAGCAGGTTACGCAAAGTCCGACTGCGGACTGGCGATATGTCCTGAGCGAGCCGGTCCGTCCGAGCCGGCAGGACATCTATCGCGAGCTCCTGACGCGGATCAGCGAGGCACGGACCTCGGTCTTCCTGGCGACGCCTTACTTCTTCCCGGACCGGACCTTCTGGCGCGCCATGTGTCTGCTGCTGCGCCGGGGAGTCGAGCTCCGCCTGCTGCTGCCGGCGCGCAGCGATCACCCTTGGGTCGATGTCGTCTCTCACGCTTTCGGCAGGGCTCTCGCACGCCGGGGAGCCGAGGTGTGGCTCTACGAACCGGCGATGATGCACGCCAAGCTCGCCATCGTCGACGGCGCGTGGGGAATGATCAGCAGCTTCAACCTCGACATTCTCAGCTTCGGCCTGAATGTCGAGAACGGCATCGACAGCGATCGCCCCGCCTTCGTCGATGCGATGGAGGAGCAGGTCCAGCGCGATCTGGCCGATTCCCGGAGATTGTGACCCGCGGGGGGAAACGACCAAAGCCGAAGATCATGCGTTGCCGCCGCCTGAACTGCCTCCGTTTCAGGGTCAGCCAGGCGCTTGACCGATCGCGACGAATGAAAGCGCCAGCGAGGCCTTTCCTGTCTGGTGCGAAAGCGCGTCTTCTATCCACGCGCGGTGCCCAGCCACCTGCTAGTCCTGCGTCGGCGGAATCTGCTGCTGGGCGCTCCAGCCGGAATCGTTGGCGCGCAGATGGGCGTCGATCGGGCTCATGTAGTGGCGCGCGAGCCAGCGGCTGAGGCCGTCGAGGCCCGGAAACAGCACGCGCTCCGTGACGTTCGCCTGGTCCAGCTTGTCGCGGATCTCCCACTTCAGATCCCGGTCGATGATGAGCTTGCGGGCAAATTCCGGCCGTTCGGAAAACCATGTGGACAGGTCGAGCCGGGGATCGGACGCCATGGAGAAGACCGCGAACTGGTTGGTGATCCGGTCGTCCAGCGACGGCGGCTCGAAGAAGCACACCCATTCCTCGCCATGCTCCGCAGACTTCGCGTCGAGCTCCTCCAGCGAACCGGCATATTCGCGCAGGAGTTCGGCCGTCAGGACATGGGACCCGTCCCTGTTCAGCGGATGCTGCAGGCCGCCCGGCAGCGAATGGGTCATCCGGCGATAGTTCGCCATGATGATCGCTCCGTCCTGATCGTAGGACGAGACCTCCGCCGTGGCGAAGTGCAGGGCCACATAAGGCGAGTAGGTCCAGTCCAGGAGCCGCGTCGGCAGGCCGTGATGCTGGCCGAGGGCGAGCCAGTTCCAGTCGTCGTCATGGGGCACGGTGCTGCGGTGCGCATATTTGCGGAAGTTGCGCAGGACATGCCGTTCGAGTTCCCAGTAGCGGCCGCCGAGGCGCCGCAGCGACGGGACGAGGTCGTAGCGGGCCTGCCCGACGCCGCGAAACAGGAAGGGCGATCGGAACCGGTTCAATTCGCCGTTCCACATGTCGGCGAACAGGGCCTGCTGCAACTCGGCCCAGGAGCGGATGGTGGTCGTCTCCACGTCGATGATGTCCTTTCGAGCTGAAGGTCGGTCCTGGCCTCGATCCGGCGGAACGCCTCCGTCGGCGCACCTGCCGGGCAAGCGGGGCCGTGGCGCGCGACGGCGAGCCGACGAAGCGAGAGCTTACACGATATAACCAGCGCATACACTTGTTGCGCTGCACAAATAATCTAGCAACGCCTCCAGGATCGCGAGTTTTTTCAGCGATATGGGTCATTTCATAGCACGATTTTGTCGACTTTGCGGAAAATACGAGCTTGCGAAGCATTCGGAACTGTGAAGTAATAGCGTAGACGCTTTAATTCATGGCCATGGCGCCAGCGACCGGGTATCCGTGCGCGGATCGACCTCGCCGCCAGATTTTCTTGTGGTCATTCCGCAAGGAAGGCGAAGCTTTGTTCGCTGAATATACTAGGGAGACGAGAACCAATGTACGATCGTTTTGTCGCGCGGAAGCTGATCGACCAGTGGCTGACCGAGGACATCGGCTGCTTCGACCTGACGGCGCAGCTGATGATCGATCCCGCCTCGCATGCGACCTTCTACATGAATGCCCGGGAGGCCATGACCCTCTCCGGCATCGAGGTCGCCGCGGACGTCTTCCTGCGCTACGACCCGGCCTGCAAGGTCGAGATGCGGGTGGCCGACGGCGATCGTGTCGAGAAGGGCGCCGTGCTGCTCGTCGTGTCCGGGCCGGGTCAGGCGCTGCTCACGGCGGAACGGACGGCTCTCAACATCGCCCAGCGTCTCTCCGGCATCGCGACCGAAACGGCAAAATACGTCGACGCCATCGCCCATACCAAGGCCCGGCTCCTCGATACCCGCAAGACCACTCCGGGTCTCAGGATGCTCGAGAAGCATGCCGCCACCTGCGGCGGGGCGCTCAACCATCGCCTCGGGCTCGACAGCGGCGTAATGCTCAAGGACAACCACATCTCGGTCTGCGGCAGCATCGCCAAGGCCGTGGAGATGGCGCGGAGACAGGTGCCGGCGTTGACCAAGATCGAGGTCGAATGCGACCGCATCGAGCAGGTCGAGGAAGCGCTCGCGGCCGGTGCGGATGTCATTATGCTCGACAATATGAGCAATGCGGACATGGCGGCGGCGGTCGAGGTCGTGGCGGGCAAGGCCCTTCTGGAAGCCTCCGGCGGGATCCGCCTCGACACCATCGCCGGCAAGGCCGAGACCGGGGTCGACTTCGTCTCCACCAGCCGTCCCTTCCAGTCGGCGCCCGCCGTCGACATCGGGCTCGACGACGCGGCCTGAGCGACGGCATGGCAAGCCCGATGCAGACCGGAACGCTCTTTTACGTCGTCGGACCGAGCGGCGTCGGCAAGGACACCCTCATCTGCGAGGCGATGAGGGCCCTCGGCCCCTCCGGCCGCTATGTCCAGGCCCGCCGGGTAATCACCCGGCCGGCCAGCATCGGCGAGGATCATGAGCCGGCGACCGACGAGGCCTTCGCGCGCATGAAGCGCGAAGGTTGCTTCCTCCACGACTGGCGGGCGCACGACCTTTGCTACGGCCTGCCGGCCGCGATCATCGAGGACCTGGAGAAGGGCCGCAGCGTGATCGCCAACGGCTCGCGCGGCGCGATTCCGGATCTCGCCGGGCGCGTTGCCCGCTTCGTCATCGTCGAGATCACCGCGCCGCCGGAGATCGTCCGCCAGAGGCTCGAGGCCCGCGGGCGGGAAACCGCCGCCGAGATCGAGCGCCGGCTCGCCCGCGCCGTCCAGCCGCTGCCGGCGGATCATGAGGTCGCGACACTCGTCAACGACACCAGCCTGGAGGATGCGACCAACCGGCTGGTCGCCATTCTCGACCACTATGCCTCCCGCCTGTCCCTGAAGCGCATGCCGATCGCCGGCGGTACCAGGCACATCGCCTATCTGCGCGAGGACAATCCGGTTCTCGACGCGGCCGCCTTCGCAAGCGCCGGGCGGGTGGACGTCATGGCCGGCGAGCGCGACGTGCGGGCCGATGTCCATCTCGTCGAGCCGGCAAGCGACCTGCTCCTGCCCCACGAGATCGGGCTGTCGCGGGAAGCCTTCGACGCACTGGGTGTCGAGGCCGGCAGGCTCGTCTCGATCGGCCGCACGCCCTCGCCGAAAAGCCGGCAGATCCTGAGGCGTAAGATCGCCGGCGGGCGCCTCGACGCAGGGGAATACGAGCGGCTCTTCGGCGATATCGTCGAGGGGCGCTATCCGGACGGCGAGACGGCGGCTTTTCTCCTGAAGTCGATCCAGTCCCTCGACGCCGAGGAGGCGATCGCCGTCGCCAGAGCGAGGTGCCGCTTCGGCCCGCGGATCGACTGGAACGCGCCCATCGTCGTCGACAAGCATTCGCTGGGCGGCATCCCCGGCAGCCGCATCACGCCGATCGTCGTGCCGATCGTCGCCGCGGCCGGCCTTCTGATGCCGAAGACGTCGTCGCGCGCCATCACCTCCGCCTCCGGCACGGCGGACGTCATGGAGGCGCTGTGCCGGATCGACCTGACCTTTGCCGACGTCGAGCGGGTCGTGCGCAGGACCGGCGGCTGCATCGCCTGGAACGGCCGGCTGAACCATTCGGTCCTCGACGACGTGGTCAATTCGATCACCCGGCCGCTGGCGCTCGACAGCAACACCTGGTCGGTCGCCTCGATCCTGTCGAAGAAATGGACCGCCGGCTCGACCCATGTCGTCATCGACATGCCCTTCGGCCCGAACGCGAAGCTGAAGACACGGGCGCAGGCCGAGGAACTCGGCCGGGTGTTCGAGCGCGTCGGGGACGGCCTCGGGCTGACGGTCAGGGCCTTCGCTACCGACGGCGGAAGCGCCATCGGCCGGGGGATCGGCCCGGCGCTCGAACTGCGCGACGTCATGCGCGTGCTCGACAACGCGCCGGACGCGCCGCGGGATCTGCGGGAAAAGGCGCTGTTCTTTGCCGGGGAGATCCTGAGCTTTTCGTCTGATCATGCCGACCGCGCGGCGGCGCGGGCGACCGCCGAGGAGATCCTCCTGTCGGGGCGGGCGAGGGCGAAGCTCGCCGAGATCGCCGCCGGGCAGGGCATTCATCCCACGGCTGTGCCGGGCCCGCTGGTCCAGTCGGTCAGGAGCGACCACGCCGGCATCGTCGGCAGCATCGATGGCTGGCATCTGGCAGGCATCGCGCGGCGGGCGGGCGCTCCCCACGACAAGTCCGCCGGCGTCGATCTGCACGTTGCGGTCGGCCAGGCGATCGAGGCGGGCGACGCCTGCTACACCATCCATGCCAGCGACATCGCCAGCCTCGAGCGCGCCCTTGTCGCAGCGCGGCCCGCGAGCGGCATCGCCGTCTCGCCGGCGCGGCCCGAGGTTCCCGTTCATTCGAGCGATCTACGGAAGGTCCCGCAAGCCTGATCCCGACGTGACGACGACCGGCGCCGGAGCGGCGTCGAGGGCGACCTTCCGACCCTGGTTTTCGCCGCGTCCCTTTTCACCACAGGAGAGCTCACCGCCATGCCAAAGTCCTTTCTGAAGTCCGCCGTCCTGTCTTCGGGCATCCTTGCCGCCAGCTTCATGGCAACCAGTGCCGAGGCCAAGAACTACACCTTGTGCGGGGCGAGCCCAGGCGGCCTGTGGGCGTTGCTGGGCGCCGGCATCGACGCGGCGGTGAAGAAGGAGGATCCGCAGTCCTCGGTGACCTACCAGACCTCGAGCGGCGGCTTTGCCAACATCGTGCAGATGTCCCAGGGCACCTGCGACATGTCGATCGTCCATCTCGGCGAGGCCGTGATCGCCTCCAAGGGCGAGGCGCCGTTCCAGGCGCCGGTGGACGACTTCGCCGTCGTCGCGGTGCTCTACAACTGGGCCCCGATGCAGTGGCTGATGAACGAGGAGTTCGCGGCCGAGAACGGCATCTCCTCGATCGCCGACATGAAGGACAAGCCGGTCGATCTCATCGTCAACAAGCGCGGCATCCTGCCCAGCATCCTCGCCGAGGCGTCCCTGAAGAAGCTCGGCATCGATTTTTCCGGCATCGAGTCCAGCGGCGGCTCCATCCAGTACCAGGGCTCGCAGACCGCCGAGGAGCTGATGAAGGACGGCCGCGGCGACATCTGGACCAATGCCATGTTCATCGGGACGGGCTCGATCGGTTCGATCGCCGAGAGCGTCGACCTCAGGCTGCTGTCGGTTCCGGACGACGTCATCGCCTATATGGGCGAAGCCTATGGTTCGGTGCCGGTCACCATCCCGGCCGGCAGCTACGAGTGGCAGAAGCAGGAGGTCAAGACCTTCGGCGCACAGGCGGCGCTGATCGTCCCGAAGTCCACCTCTGAGGAAGAAATCGAGGCGCTGACCAAGGCACTGCTCGACAACATCGCCCAGATGCAGAACGTCCATTCCTCGATGAAGGCCCTGACGCCCGAGGTGATGCGTTCGGCCAAGTCGCTTCCCTACCATCCCGGCGCGACGGCGGCCTACGAGGAATAGGACGCGAGGGCGGACCTGCGGGCGGCGACCGTCGCCGCCTGCCGGGCCGGGCACTTCGTAACCGAGCGGACACCGGGTCCGGTGTCCGCTCGGCTGCGGCAAGCCACCGAGTGAAAGCCTTCTCCGCGCGTCCTTTCGAAGGCGCGGCGTCCTTCGACAAGATCCCACTTCGATCCGTCTGGCTCTCCAGCTCGGTCGGCGTTTCATAGGAGTTCGCCAGATGATCGGTTTCTTCAACAGCCTCTTTTCCGTCGGCGGCCGGCGCAGGCTCGAGGGCCCGCTGGCGAACGCCGTCAAGGTCTACGCGGCGGCCGTGGGCCTCTGGGTGTTCTACGAGACCACCTTCGCGCGGATCGACGCGCTCGCCGCCACCGCGGTGTTCCTGTGCGTGATGCTGCCGCCGTCCTTCCTCCTCGTGCGCGCCCATGCCTCCGCCAGCGAGACCCGGGTGCCGTGGTACGACTGGGTCCTGGTGGCGATCAGCCTTGCGACCGCTGCCTATTTCGTCTCGATGACCGACGTCATCGCGACCCGCATGAGCTTGTTCATGCCGCTGACGACGGTCCAGACCGTCGCGGCGCTGGCCATCGTTCTGCTGGCGCTGGAGATCACCCGGCGCACCGTCGGCGTCTTCCTGATGCTGATCGTCGTCGCCTTCACCGCCTACAATCTCTTCGGCGACCTCATCTCGGGCCCTCTCGGCCACGGGGTGATCACCCTCAACCACTTCCTCGACGTGAACGTCTTCACCGGGGACGGGCTGTTCGGCGTGCCCGTGCGCGTGGCGGCGACCTATGTGTTCCTGTTCGTGATGTTCGGCACCTTCCTGGAGAGGGCCGGCGGCGGCGAGTTCTTCTTCCGCGTCGCCGCGGCGATCGCCGGTCGCTCCCACGGCGGCCCGGCCAAGATCGCGGTCATCTCCTCGGCGCTGTTCGGCACCATGTCCGGCAGCCCGACCTCCGACGTCGTGACGACCGGCTCGATCACCATCCCGATGATGCGCCGCCTCAACTACAGCCCGCGCCTCGCCTCGGCCGTCGAGGTCGCGGCCTCGACGGGCGGCAGCATCCTGCCGCCGGTCATGGGCTCGGCCGCCTTCATCATGGCCGAGTATACCGGCATCAGCTACATCACGATCGTGGCGGCCTCGATCATTCCCGCCATTCTCTACTACGCCTGCATCATGCTGCAGGTGCATTTGCGCTCCGAGCGGCTGGAACTGAGCGGTCTCGGCCGCGACGAGGTCCCCTCGCTCGCGACGACCCTGCGCGAGGGCTGGGTCTACATTGTCCCCCTCATCGTTCTCGTCGTGGCGCTGCTGCAGGGCTATTCGCCGACCCTCGTGGCGGTCTTCGCCACCCTGTCGGTGATCGTCGCCTCGTGGTTCCGTCCCGGCCACCGGCTCGGACCCGTCGGCATCTTCGACGGCATGGCCTCGACGACGATCCGCATGCTCGGCGTCACCGGAGCCTGCGCCGCCGCGGGGCTGGTGATCGGGGGCATCACCATGACCGGTCTGGCGATGAAGTTCTCCTACATCACCTTCGCCTTTGCCGGCGACAGCATGGCGCTCGCCCTCGTCCTCAGCGCTGCGGTGACGATCCTCCTCGGCCTCGGCATGCCGACGCCCAGCGCCTACGTGCTCGCCGCCGTGCTGATCGGCCCGACCCTCGTCAACGAGTTCCAGATCCCGCTCCTGAACGCGCATCTCTTCCTGATGTACTTCGCCGTCCTGTCGGCGATGACGCCGCCGGTCGCCGTCGCGGCCTACGCGGCGGCCGCGATCTCCGACGCCAACCCCATCGGGATCGCACTCAGCGCATGCAAGCTGTCGCTCGCCGCCTTCGTCCTGCCCTTCGCCTTCGTCTACGCCCCGAGCATCCTCAACCCCGCCTTCGAGCTGAACACGCTCATCCAGATCACCACGGTCTGCATCGGCACGGTGCTCCTCGCGATTGGTGCCGAAGGCTTTTTCCGCCGGCCCCTCGATGTGGTTCCGCGGGGAATGGTCTTCTGCGGCGGCCTGATGATGTTCACGCCGAGCTACCTCGTCTCGGCCGTCGGCGCCACTGCCGGGATCGGGGCGATCCTTCTGGCGCTGGCCCGCGGCAACCGCGCGAGACAGATCAGCACGTGATGGCGTCGGTGGACCCGTCGCTTGCGGTCTTCGGCCGGCCTGGGGGGAGCGGCGCTCAGGCCTCTCACGGGCGGGACACCAGCGGCGCAGGGGTGCCTCACCCGGGCTGCCCTGATGAAACCTGAAGCTGCCCTTTCTTGAAACTTCCCTCCCGACCGGGCAACTAGGGAGGGACGAGCAACCTTCGTGGATATGAGCGTGGCCGGCCTTTTGATGCGCGACGTGACGAACCCGTCTCCAGAGCCTTCGAAGGCCGAGGCGGAGGTGAGCGGTGCCGGGAAAGATGCTGCGGGAGCGCCGGAGGCGTCCGTCACTGCGGGCCTTGACTACGTCTTCGCCGAACAGGTCGGCTACCTGTTGCGCCGGGCCTATCAGCGGCATCTCGCGATCTTCCAGAACAACGCCGCGGTCGACAATTTGACCGCGGTGCAGTTCGCGACGCTCTGCGCCCTCGACGAGGAAGGCAGCCGGTCCCAGGCCGAGCTGGTGAAGGCGACCGGCGTCGACCAGGCGACCATCCGGGGCATCGTCGAGCGCCTGAAGGCCCGCGACCTGATCACCCTCTCGAAGGACCCGGCCGACGGGCGGAAGGTCATCATCGCCATCACGGCGGCGGGCCGCTCGGTCCTGCGTGCCATGACGCCCTGCGCTCTCAAGGCCAGCGAGGACACGCTGGAGCCGCTGAACCCGGCCGAGCGCCTCGCTCTGCTCCACACCCTGCGCAAGATCGCCGACGTGGACGGCGCCGACTGACGGGGTCCGCCGAGCCTCATGCCGGCTGGGGAATGCCGCACAGAACGCTCCGCGGTGCCGATTATTGGTCTTCACGGTCCGCATTCCGGTCTGCGACACTCCGAGGTCAAGTCGGCGCACGCCGGCGGAGGCGGAAACCCCGTGACATCGAAGCTGAAGCCGGCACTGGCGTCCGAGAGCGGGTTCGTGCCGGCAAACCAGTCCTGCGCGAAATCGCCGACGACGCCGACGGAGGGCATCGCCCTTCGTCGTTTGCCAGCCGCAGGTTCGCACGCGGTTCAGGTGAACGGGCCCGATGAAGGTGCTTCGCGCCCCCATACGGGGCGCCGGTCGGAGACGCGGTCAGCCGGCCTTGGCCGAAAGCTCCGCCCCGGTGACGAGAACCACCTCGCCGTCGAGGATCGGCTTGGCGATGGCGAAGAATGTCGCCACAGCATCCGAACCGTTGTGGCGCTGCATCGCAGCGTCGTCGCAGAACCGTTCATAGGTGGTGAAGCGATGCGGATCACCGGCGTCCTGCGAAACGAAGAAGCCGACGGTCCCGGCTTCGTTCGCCTCCACATGGTCCGCCACCGCGAGCAGGGCATCGCGCATGACGTCCTCCTTCCCGGCCTTGGCCGTGATGACGGCCGTGATGGTGATCATCAAAATGTCTTCCAGTCGCCTTCCGCCTCGAAGGCACTGGCGGCCTGGTAGATGGTCGCCTCGGCGTAATCCCTGGCGACGAGCATCAGGCCGACGGGCAGGCCGTCCGACAGACCGCAGGGGATCGACATGGCCGGATGGCCGGTGACGTCGAACTGGCAGGTCGCTCCCACCATCTCGAAGGCGCGGGTGATCACCTCATCGAGCGGCGCGTCCTTGGCCGGGATCTTCGTCGCCACCATGGGCAGCGTCGGCATGAGCAGCAGGTCGTATTGTTCGAAGGCGGCGTCGTAGGCGGCCTTCATGCGGCGGGCGAGGTTCTGCGCCTTGGCGTAGTAGCGGCCGCGATAGTGCGACAGGCCCCACTGGCCGACCAGCATGGAGAGCTTGAGCGACTTGGAGAGTTCGTCGGCCCGGGAACTCCACGCCGAATGGGCATCCAGGAGCGCGACATCGTACTGGCCCTTCCAGTTGAACCCCATGCCGTTGCCGATCATCATCTGGGCGACGAGGCCTTCCAGCGCGATCGGTTGCCAGACGGCGGCCGTCAGCGGATGCTCGGGGATCGAGACTTCGGAGACGCTCGCCCCCATGGCGGAGAACCGCTCGGCGCCGGCCCTGACCTTGTCTATGACGCCTTCCTGCATGCCGGGGATCGCAAAGCCTTCGGCGAGGACGCCGATCTTGAGCCCTTTCGCCCCCTTGCCGAGCGCCTCGGTATAGGCCGAAACCTTCGGCGCGTACTGGCGCGGGTCGAGGCCGTCCGCTCCGGCGAGAACTTCCAGCAGCAAAGCGTTGTCGGCGACCGTGGCGGTCATCGGGCCGGTATGGTCGATCGTCGCCTCGATCGGCATGACGCCGGTATAGGGGACGAGGCCATGGGTCGCCTTCATGCCGTAGATGCCGCAATAGGCGGCCGGGATGCGGATCGAGCCACCCTGGTCGCCGCCGATCGCCATGTCGACCTCGCCGGCGGCCACCAGCGCGCCGCTGCCGGACGACGAGCCGCCGGCAGAGTAGCCCATCTTGTGCGGATTGTGGACCGGACCGGGATCGGAGGTGTGGCTGCCGCCGGACAGGCAGAAATGCTCGCAGGTCGCCTTGCCCATGATCGTGGCGCCGGCATCGAGCATGCGGGTGACGATCGTGGCGTCGATGATCGGCACGAAGCCCTCGAGCGTCGCGGCGCCGTTCATCATCGGAACGCCGGCGAGGGCGACGTTGTCCTTCAGCACCACCGTCTTGCCGGCAAGCTTGCCGCCCGCGGCGCCCTTCACCTCGCTCCTGTAGGCCCAGGCATTGTAGCGGTTCTCCTCGCCCTCGGGGCGGTAGCCCGGGACCCGCGGATACCGGACCGGCTCGGTGTAGTCCGGAAGGGAGTCGACGAGGTCGTAGGCGTCGAAATTCGCCTGCATCAGGGGAAGGTATTCGGCGACTTCCTCGTCGGTGAAGGTCATGCCGAAATCTTCGGCCATCTCCTTGATGCCGCCTTGTTCTCGAACAGCCAGTCGATGCCGGGCTGCAGCAGCTCGTGCGCGGTTTCGCCGACGGTGACGATCGCCCGGTCGTGCTCCCAGCCTTCGAATTGCGGCGTGTAGATGAAGGGCACACGCTCGCCGATCATGGTCGATACGGAGGCGCGCTGGTAGCTGGGGATCATGCCGACGACCGCGTCGATCTCGTCGAGGCCGATCGGCAGGTCGACGGCGGCCGCCGCACTCGCCGCCGAGCGACCCGCGTCGATGATCGTCAGATCCACCTCGTCGCCGAGCAGTCCGTAATGGGCGTTGATCTCGTCGACCGCAAGTTGTGCGCAGGCCTCGGAGGACGGCGCCCAGATCCCGGACGCGCCGCTTTGTGCGATCAAGAGCCCAATGCGAATCATCCGCAACTCCTGCCGTCGGACGATGTCAGCGAAGCGCGCGGCAAAGCCAGGCGCGGTTCGTCGCAGATCGCTCTGCATTTCCCGTGCCAAACGAGAAATGCCGAAACCTCCGCGGGAGCAGAGGATCCGGCAGGCGATGACGCCTTAGAACGCGACGTTGAGCATGCTGGTCGGGCAGGCTGCGCGAATCCCGGGCAGCGCCGATCGGTCCCGGCCCGTCGACATTTCCTCAAGGTTCGAAATTGCCTCCGGCGCAGGCAGCGAATATATGAAAATTCCAGTATTTCGGAGACATCCTCATGAATGGCGCGCCTGATGCGGGCTCGGTCGAGCTTTCGGACCTCATTGCCGGCGTCAATCGACGCCTCGACACGGCCGTCGAAACGCGGTTGAAGCCGGCTGGCGTGCGCATCGAACAGTTCCGCGTCATGGCCTCGCTTGAGCGCCGCGACGGCCAGTCGATGGGCGAACTGGCGCCGAGCGTCTTCGTCGATCTGCCGACGCTGACCAAGATCGTCGACCGCATGGTGTCGAACGGGCTCGTCTACCGGGCCCCCGATCCGCGCGGTCGGCGCCGGGTGCTCGTCGTCCTGTCCGACAAGGGCCGCCGGCACCTGCGCGAATTGGGCCCGCTGGTCGAGACGGAACGCCGGCAGGTGATCGACACGCTCAGCCCGTCAGAGGCCAGCCAGCTCAGCCATCTCCTGCGCGGCATCCTGTCCTAGAGCATGATCCCGAGAGGTGGTTGCCGGCTCTCGGAAAAAGATCATGCGGGATCAAAAAGCTAGAGCGGCATGGCGATTCGAAGAAAAGCCATCCC
>PACL01000028.1 GCA_002700095.1 Fulvimarina sp.
CCCGTCGCATACCCTGCCCATCAGGGAACCAAAAACGCCGGAAACGAACTCCCGGCTGGATAAAACTTGGGGGCAACGTCACGCAGGAAGCCGAAGGCCAAGGTCCTGGTCCACTCCGATCAAGGCTTGCAGTTCATCAGCATGGACTGGGCGGCATTTCTCAGGCACCACAGCCTCGAGCATTCGATGAGCCGGCGCGGGAACTGCCACGACAATGCAGTGGCCGAGAGCTTCTTCAATCTCCTCAAGCGTGAGCGCATCCGTCGCAAGACCTACCGAACACGCGAGGAAGCCAAGCACGACGTATTGGACTACATCGAGATGTTCTACAATCCCAAGCGAAAGCCGTCAGAAACGGAATGTTGTCGCCTGTCGAGTTCGAACGGCAGCGCAATATGTAGCCAGAAGGCGTCCACGAAACTCGGGGCTATTCAGACGATCAATTTTCCCGCATCGCCTTCTGCATCTGATCTGTGAACGGTTTGACGAGAAACGAAAGCGCAGAGCGTTCGCCTGTCGTAAGGAAGACGTCGACCGGCATTCCTGGAATGAGGTGTTTGTCGCCGATCCTGGCAATGTCGGTGATCGCGATGGTGGAGAGATAGAAGGTCTGGCCAGTGGCCGGATCGAGCGTTGCAGCAGCGCCAACCGTTTCCACGATGCCAGCGATTTCCGGCGTGGTCCTCTGGTTGAAAGCCGAGAAGCGCAGCCGCGCCTTCTGGCCAATGGCGATCTGGTCGATGTCGCTCGGCGCAAGATGTGCCTCCACGACCATGTCTGCGCCGTCCGGCACAACGGTCATCAGCGTCTCTCCAGAGGTGATGACGCCGCCGACGGTGTGGATCTTGAGGTCGTTGACGGTGCCAGTGATGGGCGCAGTGATCTCCATGCGGCTCAGCCGGTCGCTGGCTGCGACAGCGCGCTCCTTGAGCTCGGAAATCCTTCCGTCGACGTCGCGCAGCTCGCGCTGGGCGTCGGTGCGCGTCTTCTGGTCGAGCTCGATGACCTTCAGCCTGGTCTCGCTGATCTGCCCCTTGACGCGAGCGATATTCGATCCGATCTCGCCATCGAGCCCGTCAGCCCGGGCGAGATCGCGCTCCATCGCCCGAGTCTTAGCGCTCTCGACAAGTTTACGTTTCACGAGGGGCGCAAGCCGTGAGAGGTCGTCGGCGACGATCTTGCGTTCGATCGCATTCGAATCGAGCTGCGCCTTGAGGCCACGAACCTGTTCCTCATACTGCGCAATCTGCGATTTGAGCTGTTCGCGCTGGGCATCGCGTGTTGCGCGATTGGCCTCGAACAGTCGGCGCTCGCCTTCGACAATTGCGCTCGACGCGCCGTTCTGGTTGGCAGTCGCGTCGAATGCGACCGTATCCTCGCCATTGCACTCGGCGATCAACCGGGCGCGCCGTCCGAATAGTTCCGCCATCTGCGCCCTGATGACGCCGAGTTCAGCCCGAGTCTGAGTGTCGTCGAGTCGGACGATGACGTCACCGGCTTTCACTTTGTCGCCATTGTCGACGAGGATCGCACCGACGATGCCCCCGTCGCGATGCTGGACGTCCTTCACCTGCCGTTTGACCGCGACCTTGCCCCGCGAGACGATCGCGCTGGAAAGGTTGGCATGGGCTGCCCATCCGCCACAGCCGATGACGAGCGCCGTAGCGAAGAAAGACGCTGCCAGGATCCGCCGGCGGATCCCGAAGTTTTGCTTGGTGATATCGGCTTTTCTCACAGCTTTCGGCACGATGTGTCCTCCTCAAGTCAGGGGCCGCGTCGAACAAGGGCGATGCGTCGCCCTCGATCATGGCCCGATCAGGCGCGCAGTGGCGCGTCATCCTCGCGCGCCGCCAGAATGAAGTCGCTCTCCGTCAGTTCGTGACGACCGTCGAGAACGATGGTGAAGTCGGCCTCGGGATCATCGTCGAGCCGAGCAACGAGAACGGTAGCCACGTGACCGTCCTCAAGAAAGCGGATATCGAAGGTGACAGCGCCGAGTTCGTCGCTCGGCGCGGCCGCCGCCCCGGCGAAGAAAAGCCGCGTCGCCGCGAAGTCGGATCCGTCGCCGATCAGCCGCGACAAGTCGATGCGATCACCGACCTCAAAATCCACGACGTGGTCGCTCGGCCCTCCATGATTGTTGAGCGCCTCCAGAGAACGGAACACGAAGACGTCGTCCCCGGCTCCGCCGCTCATGACGTTGACGTGGTCGTCGGCAACGATGCGATCGCAACCGCTTCCACCAATGACATTCTCGATTTCGAAGAACCGCGCTTCCTCACTGCCATGGACGCTGACCGTTCCATCCGGGAGATCCACCACCAGGTCGGAATCGAAAGCGTAAAGATCGAGCGTATCGTCGCCGTCACCGCCATGCACGTCGTCGCACACACCGTCCGCGACCAGCACGATGCGGTCGTCGCCCGTGCCACCGTCAAGACGATCGTGACCGTCGCCATCGACGAGGAGGTCCGCCCCGTCGCCGCCCTCCAGGACGTCGTTTCCCGCGCCGCCGTCTAGGGTGTCATCGCCGATCCCGCCGGTAACGGCATCGTCTCCATCGCCACCGGTGAGGACGTCGTCTCCCGTGCCTCCATCGACGCTGTCGGCTCCCGCACCGCCATTGATGGTGTCGGAGCCCTCGTCGCCGAAAAGAAGATCGTCGCCCGCTCCGCCATCCATCACATCGGTCCCGTCGCCGCCATGAACCTCATCGTCGCCATCGCCGCCGGTCAGGATGTCGTCGCCGGCGCCGCCGTCCAGGTTGTCAGCTCCCGCCCCGCCATCGATCGTGTCGAAACCCGCGTCGCCGAAAAGAAGATCGTCGCCGGCTCCGCCATCGACTTCGTCGTTCCCTTTGCCTCCGTGGGCTTCATCGTCGCCCTCGCCCCCGATCAGGCGATCTTCGCCGGCGTCGCCGAACAGCGTGTCGTTGCCGTCTCCACCGAACAGCGTATCGTCGCCAGCACCGCCGAATATGACGTCGTTTCCACGCCCGCCCCAGATAACGTCGTCGCCTTCGCCGCCGATTAGACGATCGTCGCCGTCGCCTCCGCGGATGGCATCGTCGCTTTCGCGTCCGTAGACGATGTCGTCGCCTCCCCGGGCATCGATGATGTCGTCGTAGGGGGTGCCGAGGATCACGTCGTCGCCGTCCGTTCCGACAATTTCGTCACCGTGGATCGGCCGCAGGGTAAGGCTGGCGGTCTGGGCGACGGCGTCGTGGCCGTCGGTGACCTGATAGGCAAAAGCCACGGGCCCGGTCATCTCGTCGGGCGGGGTGTAGAGCCAGCGGTCGCTCGCGATCTGCTCGATGTGCCCGGTGTCGACGGTGATGCCCGCGACTGACAGGATGTCGCCATCGGCGTCGCTGGCGCCAGCGAGAAGTTCGCTCATCGTGATGACGATGGACATGTCGAGAAGGCCGTCGTCGAGGAGGACGGGGCCGTTCAAGGTCGGGCGTCGGTTCGAGCGTCCCGGCTCTGCAGGTGCTTCGGGGTCCTCGCTGCCGGCTTCGCCGGGTCGGTTGCCGGTCGGCCTACCGCCGTTGTTCACCGACCCGCCAGGGACCGGACCTCGATAATGTGAAATCGGCACCGTGACGCCCGACGCCGGGTCGATCTGTGGGGGATTGACCAAGCGAGAACTCGGCGGCGTCGCACCGGGACCGCGCTCGACCGGATGAAAGACGAGGTTCGACGAGACGATGCTCGCCATTGGCTGCGGAGGCGTGATCGACTTCAGATATTCGGCAAGGCGGATCACCTTGCCGATCTCGCCGGTTTCCCCGACATCCGCAGAATCGATCGCAGTTGCTGGGTCGGGGTCCAGCGTTGCCGCCTGTTCGGGATGCGGGGAACTGGCGGGATGCTGATCCTCCTGCGCGGTTTCCTCCGCCGCACCGAACATTTTCTTGATCAAACCGGAAAAGGCGATGATGAGAAAGGGGAGAACATTCAACGTGTTGAGGCGCGAGGTCGTTTCGCCCGTCGCAAAGCGCTTCTTCGGCGCCGGATGTTCGTCCGCCTTGGGCAGCGAGAGTTTAAGCGGCTCGTCCATTGGTCCTGCCCCGCTCAGATCATTGAGGCCGAGGCGACCGCCGAAGCTGCGGCTGCGGCCGGACGAACGGCACCGCCGCTCGGAAAAGCGATGGGTCGACCGGGCTCGCGTAGGACCTCGTCTTTCGGTCCGAAGCCGACCAGCTTGCCCGCCTGAACGACCCCGATGAGATCCACTGCGGCTAGGGCGCTCGGCCGGTGCGCGATGACGACGGCGATTCCCGAACGAGCCTTGACCGAGGTCAGCGCCTCCGTCAGAGCGGCATCGCCTTCTGCGTCGAGGTTCGAGTTGGGCTCGTCCAGGACGACCAGAAACGGATCGCCGTAAAGTGCGCGGGCAAGGCCAATGCGCTGGCGCTGTCCGGCGGAAAGTGCCGTTCCGTTGGGGCCGAGTGCGGTCTGGTAGCCGTCCGGCAGTCGCACGATCATCTCGTGGACGCCGGCCGCCTTAGCGGCAGCGACGATGTCGCGCGCCTCGGCGTCCGGATCAAAGCGGGCGATGTTTTCTGCAATGGTGCCGTCAAGCAGCGAGACGTCCTGCGGCAGATAGCCGACATGCGCGCCCAGGGCGTCCTTTCGCCACTGGGTCAGATCGGCGTCGTCGAGCCGGACATGACCGCGCAGCAACGGCCAGATCCCGACGAGGCCCTTCGCCAGGGAGGTCTTGCCGCCACCGCTCGGGCCGATCAGCCCGACCACCTGGCCGGCGGCGATTGAGAAGGAGACGTCGCTGACGAGCACCGCGCCGCTGGCCGGAGCGACCACCGTGACGGCTTCCACCTTGACGGAGCGGCAGGGCGCAGGAAGCGCGATCATCTTCGTTTCGTCGTCCATCGCCGCGAGCGTCTCCTCGAGACGCCTGAAGCTGCGGCGGGCGGCAACGATGCCCTTCCAGTTGCCGATGACCTGGTCGATGGGCGACAACGCGCGCGCCGAGGCGACAGAGCAGGCAATGATCGAGCCGGCGGAGAACTCGCCCTTGATCACGAGATAGGCTCCGAGCCCCAACAATCCCGACTGCAGCATCATGCGCAGCACCTTGGAAAGGCCGCTGAGCGAACCAGAGATGTCGCTGGCACGGGTCTGCAAGGTCAGATGCTTCGCATTCGCGTCCGAAAAGCGGGCGATGGCCCGATTGCCGAAGCCCATGGCCTTCAGTATGTCGGAATTGCGCGCATGGCTGTCGGCGAGATTGGCCCGGATCGCCGCAGCCTTGTGCATCTCGCCGCTGACCCGTCGCGTCAGCATTTCCGTCAGGACCGTTAGGGCGATCAGCACCACTGCACCGATGCTCGTCAGGAGACCGAGGAGCGGATGCAGCGAGAAGACGAAGATCAGGAAGAGCGGCATCCAAGGCAGGTCGAACAGGGCGATCGGCGCGGAACTCGCGACGAAAGACCGGACCGTGTCGACGTCGCGGCCACGCTCCAGCGCCTCGGCAGTCGAATAGCCGTAACGCGGCATCTCGATCACCACCTCGTGGGCGAGCGGCGCAAGGCGCGCATCCATCCGCGCACCGAAGCGCACGAGGATCTGCGAGCGCAATACATCGAACAAGCCCTGGAAGAGATAGAGCCCGATTGCCAGCACCGAGATGGCGACCAGGGTCGGCACGCTGCCGCTGGTCAGCGCCCGATCGTAGATCTGCAGCATGTAGAAGGCGCCGGTGAGCGCCAGGACGTTGATGAGGCCGGACAGCCCCAGAAGGAAGATCGTGAGCCCTCGGTAGTTGCCGATGCGCTCGACCATCAGCTCGTTGCCGGAGCGCGGTCTCGGACGCTTTGAAGCCATGACGTTTCCCCGAACAACGGCCCGGCAGCTCGACGCGAGCCGCACGCAGGCACAAGGTGGAAGTAATGGGATGAATGCAGTGAAAGGTCGGACCTGGAACGGTGAAGCGGTTCCGGGTCCGGTGGCCGATCGTGCGTCAGCTCAGACGGAAGTCGCTGTTCGTCAAATCATGATGGCCGGTCAGGTCGATCGTGAAGTCGGAGCTTCCGTCGGCGCTCAGGTGAGCCCGGACGATCGTGTGCTCGCCGTCGGAATCGTTCTCGTGGGTCACCATCACCTGGCCGGCCGCCGTGAAGACGCTGCCTGTGAAGAGCACGAACGACTGATGCCCCGCGGTGGTAGCGTCAGCGTCGATGCCGGACAGGTCGATTGTATCGCCCGGCTCAAAGCCCTTGATCGTATCGCCATTCGCATCGTCAGCCGAGCGAAACACGAAGGTATCCTGGCCGTGCCCGCCATCCATCACGTTGACCGCGGAGCTGGCAATAATCGTGTCATCACCTGAACCGGCGATCGCGTTTTCGAAGCCGAAGATGGTGTCGGTACCACTTCCGGCGCTCATGACGGTGCCGTGCTGGAGGACGCCGTTGCCGAGATCGACCGTCAGGTTCGCTACGATGGCCGAATAGTCGAGCGTATCGTTACCTTCACCGCCCCAGCAGACGTCGTTGCCGTCCTCTGCGGTGGCGATGACACGGTCGTCTCCATCGCCGAGATAGACGGTATCGTCGCCCGTTCCGCCTTCGACCACGTCGTCACCCTCGTCGGCGAAGATTCGGTCCGCCCCGCCATCGCCGAAGATCATGTCGTCGTCAGCCCCGCCGAAGAGATCGTCGGCAGCCTCGCCTCCCATGATCACATCGGCACCGTCACCGCCCCGCACGAGGTCCTGGCCGGTCCCGCCGAGCAACGTGTCGTCGCCGCCGTTGCCAAGGATCACGTCCTGGCCGCCCTCGCCGAAGAGGACGTCCGCTCCCGCATCGCCGATCATCAAGTCCGCGCCCGCCGTGCCGATCTGCCCGGTCTCTGCGGCGATAAGCGCCTCATCGTCTGGAGCGGCGTCGTCGTCGCTGCTCGAACCGGGCGCAGTATCGTCGTCGTCGTTGTCGTCGCTGCCGCCGCCGACGGGATCGCCGCCCTGCGATGCCGGTGGCGCCGGCTGGTCGATGGTGGCGCCGTTGACCACGTCCTGCGGTCGAAGATCGCCGACCACGTGACCGGAGGCATCGGTGTTGAAGACGATGCGGTGATCGGACGTGAGGCTGGTGATGTCGACGGTGTCGCCGCCATCGGCGTCATTGATGTGGATGGTGTTGTAGTTCAGGTGGGTCGCGTCGAAATTGCCGCTGACATTGACCGTGTCGTTGCCGCCTCCGGTGTTGATCACAAGTTCCTCGATATCGCGCAATTCCGCGATGACCGAGTTGTTTGTGGTGCCGCCCCGGGTGATGACGATCTCGGTACTATTTGCGGCGGTATGACCGTTGTTGCCGGAGCCGCCGAGCGCCACCCAGTCGGCGCGGGTGTAGACGGTGTAGGTCTCCGCGGCGCTGCTGCCGTTGATGACGAAGGTGTCACCGGCCGTGCCGTTCGAACCTCCGTCCACGGTATCGCGGCCATCCGTGCTGTTGCCCGAGGCATTCCAGACGATGGTGTCGTCGCCGTCACCGGCACTGATTGTGTCGTTGCCGCCGCCGCCGACGATGATGTCGCTGCCACCCCGGCCGTTGATCGTGCTGTTGGAGCTGTTGCCGATGATGATCTCGGCGTTGTCGGTTCCGTCCAGCGCGCCGCTGGTATCCTGGCTGACCGTCACGGCCGTGGCGCCGACGCCCGGTCCGGGATTGGCGACGGTATAGGTGAAGCTGCCGCCCGCCGCGCCGTTGTCCCTGATTGTGACCGCGCCGTTCGCGAGGCTGAGGGATGCCAGCCCTAAATTGCCGCCGACCCCGTTGATGGTCGCCCCGTCAACGTCGGTGTCGTTGGACGTAAGCATCCAGTCGGCGACCGAGAAGGTGTTGTTGTTGCCCGTGCCGTAGTTCGTGATGATCGCGTCCGGTGCCGTCGCGGTTGTCGGATCGTCGACCGGCGTCACGGCGACGGTCGTGGTCGCCACCGCACTGTCGCGCAGGCCGTCGTTAACCGTCACGTCGATGTGTCGGTCAGCCGCCGTCAGGTCGTCGGAGGTGGAGTCGAAAGTGATCGCCGCGATCGCGTCCTGATAGGCAGCGAAGGAGGCGAGGCCGGTGAGCACCACCGTTCCCGTGCCCGTTCCCGTCGCCACGATGCCGGCGTTAAGAGCTCCCACCGTCAGTCTGTCACCGGCCACCGCGTCCCGGATGTGGATTGTCGCCGATGCCATCAGATTATCGTCGGGATCGCCGATCAGCGGCGTCGTCGCGATGGCGACGCCCGCGGCGTTCTCCGTATAGGCGATGGCATTGCCGGTGCCCGCAACGCCGTCGTGGAAGGTGCCGTTCGGTGCCGATAGGGTGATGTTGTCGATCCGGACATATTCGCCGTTGCCGGCATCTGCCGACGCCACGAACTGCAGCGCCGCCGTGGAGGGGAAAGTCTGTCCGGCTCCGAGCAGGGCCGAGAGGTCGGCGGTGAAGGTTCCGTTGCCGGAGCTTCCGCCAATGGTGCCGATTGTGACGAAGTTCGTGCCGTCCGCGGCAAAGCGCACCTCCACCGTCTCGCCGTTGTCGAAGCCGTTTTCGTTGTAGGTAAAGCTCAGCGTCGACTTGGTCTGGCCCGCCAGCGCGGAGACGGTCCGGGTGATCGAGGCGCCGTCGCCATTGCTGAAGACGAGGCCGGTGTTTCCGAAGCCGCCACCCGTGTTGCTGGCCTGGATCTGGCCGTTGTTGGACGCGTTCTGGCCGTCGGCGGTCTCAGTCCACGCGCCAGCCCAGCCGGTTCCCCGAGCATAGGGGCTGCCCCCGAAGCCTGAGAAGTTGTCGGACGCCACCGTGCTCAGATTTTCGACCGGTGCGTAGTTCAGGTCCAGCGTCGGCGCCCTGTCGAACAGCGCGGCCGTCTTGATCGTGCCGTTGGCGAAGCGGAGGTTTTCCACGCCGACCACGAGATCGGTGCCCTCGTTCGTCAGCGGATTGCCGTTGGCGTCGAGCAGTGGGTTGCCGTTGGCGTCGACGAAGTCGGCAGCCGTCCGGTGATCGGTGATCTTCAACGCGAAGAAGCCGTCGCGATGCGGATTGGCAACAACGTTGCCTTGCGCGTCGAGTGCGACCACCGTGTAGTCTGAGCGCTGCGGGTTATCGAGGTCGATCGTCCCCGTGTAGATCGCCGTGTCCTGCGTCCCGTCCGTTCCGCCGTCGCCGAGCATCGTGTCCTGAAACATCTCGGTGCGCAGCATCTCGGTGAAATGCCTGTCGAACATCGCCGTCTGCGCGTGGCCTAGAAGACCGCTGTTGTCGATGACCTCGGAGTAGAGCACCCGGTGGGAAGCGCCTTGGTAGAGCGCGTCCTGGAGTTGCTCCTCCTCGGTCAGCCCGGCATTGGCGTTGTTGTGCGTGTAGCCCGAATTGTACCGGCCGATCAGGGCATCCAGCCGGATCGAGCCTCCGACGATAATATCGTTGCCGCCAAGGCCCTGGAAGGTGTCGTTGCCGGATCCGCCGATCAGCCAGTTGTCACCGGCGATCGAGGCATCCGAGCCGTTGCCCGCCGCGGTCTCGTCGTCACCAAGCAGCGTGTCGTCGCTGACCGAGCCCACCACGCCGTCGATCTGGAAGGAAGGCACCTGAAAGGGCGACCCGTTTACGGTCACCGCTGGGTTTGCCTGGTTGCCGAGGTCGAAGGTGACGCCGCCGGGACGGGGATTGTTGTCGCTGAAGTCGATGAGGTCGAAGCCCTTGTCGTTGACGTCGGCGCCGTCTCCGCCGAGGACCTCGTCCGAGCCGATGGTGAGAGCTCCGGTGGGATCGCCGGGACGCAGGATGTCGTCGCCGTCGTTGCCGAAGAGCTGGTCCTGGTCGGCCCCGCCGACGACGATGTCGTCGCCGTTATCGCCGTACAGGATGTCGCCGCCCGAACCGCCGTCGACGTAGTCGTTGCCGTCGCCGCCATGGGTGAAGGGATCGGTGTCCTGGCCGCCGTAGACCCGGTCGTCGCCCGAGCCGGCCGACAGCTTGTCGATGCCGGTGCCGCCGTCGAGAAGGTCGTTGCCGGAGCCGCCGATCAGCTGGTCGGCCCCATTGATGTCGCTACCCGAGGATTCGCCATAGATGAAGTCGTCGCCCGAACCGCCGTCGATCAGATCCGGATTGTCGCCGCCATAGAAGGTGTCGCTGCCGGCGCCGCCATAGAGGCGGTCGATGCCGAAGCCGCCATAGATGATGTCGTCGCCGTCCTCGCCGTAGACCGTATCGTCGCCGCCCTGCGCATAGATCATGTCGTTGCCCGCGGAGGCGACGATCACCTCGCTGGATTCCGCGCCCGAATTCGGCGAGCCGTCGAGATTGACGTAGTCGTTGAGCGCAAAGGCGTTGTCGCCGCCGTTGTATTCCGCGCTCATCGGATTGTCTGCCGAGAGGCGTGTATCCTGCACATAGGTCCGGCCGTTGATGGTGATCATCTGGCCATCGTGACCGTTGCTGACGCCGCCGTTCGAGTAGATGCCGATCGTGCCGGCGGCAACGGCATCGATGTCGCCATATTTGTGATCGTTGCCGGTGGTCTGGTACTCGGTCTGCCCCTCCGCGAGCACCTCCTTCTTCGCCCCGAGGTCGACATACTGGTCGGCATAGCCGAAGACGTTGCCGTTCAGGTGGACGAGGCCGGTATTGCGCTCGACGAGATCCTTCAGCTGGCCGTTGGCCACCTCCTCGCCGAACTGCTGTCCGGCCAGGCGGTAGAGATAATAGAAGCGGTCACCATCCATCAGTGACTCGATCTGGGCCACGAAGACCTTGTCGAAGGTTTCGCCGAGGAGGCCGCCCGGCTGATGAACCTCCGCAAGGCCGCCGAGCCATGTGTCGATCTGGTCGAAGGCGAGCGTCCCGGCGCCGCCGGCGGTCTCGTCGCCCGATAGGAAGGCGTAGGCCCGCGACACCAGTTCGGCGACACCGCCGGTCCAGCCGAGGATCGATCCGAGGACCGCACCAGCCGCGTCGTCGGCGAAGGCGTTGGCCGCCAGATCGAGCACCGCCTGCGCCTTGTCTATCGCGCCGTCGAAGGCGTAGGCTGCGATGAAATTCACCAGCGAGCTCGGATGCTGCATATTCTGGCCGAAGTCGTTCCAGCTGGTATAGCGCACGAGGCCGAGAGCTTCGCGGAAATCGTTCAGCGTCGGCATGCCGACGTCGCGGCCACGCGCAATGTTGATCGCCGCGAGGTCCAGTGGCTGACCGAGGAGCCCCTGATTGAGGGCCGGCGTGACGAACTCGTCGACCTCGTTCTGCTGCTGATGGGTCATGCCGAGCAGGATCGCTCCCGGCCCCACCTGCCCGTACATCTCCGGACTGAGAAAGGCGTCGTGCAGGGCGTAGCCCATGATCTTGCCGGTGATGCCGTGATCCGGATCGATGCTGTCGATCGTCTCGCGCAGCGTCGAATGTCCGAAGCGGAACGCGACCTGCGAATATTCCAGCGTCACGTCGGGCTGCTTGTCGGGCGAATAGCCGACGAACTCCTGGATGTTGGGCGAGACGTTGCGGGCATACTGATCGACGGCCGCATGCTGGTATTCCATCTCGACGATCAGTTTGGCGCCGAGGAACACCTTCTCCTCGTTCCAGGCGATCGACCCGTCCTGGTAAATGAAGTCGCCGGCCCCGTTCATCACGCCCGTATCGATCTGGAACTCGTGGAGCTTCGCGTGAGCGGCATCGTGGGTGGCGACGTCCTGCGTGTGCAACGCGTTGATCAGGTTCTGAACCTGATAGTTGTGCTCCTCGTGAAAGACGTGATGGATCGAGGTCAGGCCGAAATTCTCGTTCGCGCGGCCGTCGCCGGCGATGTAATGGTCGCCGACCGAAGCCAGCAGCAGGTCACTGACCGCCCCGCGGACGCCTTCGACGAAGGTCGACGGGATGCCCGGAGGCGTCTGCATGATGCTGAAGTCGGCGAAGTTGACCCAGCCCGCCAGCGCGCTCGCGCCGGTCAGATCGGTGCCGGCCGGGATCGGCGGCTGGCCGGGACCCATCTGCAGAGCGGAACCGAGATGCAGCGTCAGGACGCCGTCGGCGTTGAAGCCAAAGGTGTCGGGGTCGGTCATGCCGCCCTGCCCGTCGGGCATCGACGGCCGGACGCCGAAGCTGTTGAGGTAGGTTATCGCATCCAACACCTTCTGCGCCTCGGCAGACGTCTCCCCCTGGGCATTCAGAAGATGCGCCGTGTCGAAGCGCGGGTTCATGTCGAGCAGGATCGCCTCGCCGCTGGTCCCGGCGACGACATGCCCGGCGTCGTCACGATTGCGCAGATTGCCGATGTCGTCCCAGGTCAGCGCGTCGCGGCCGGTCGCATCGATGTGCGTGCGCAACTCGTTCAGCGTCGGCAGCGTCTCGTTCGTCATCGTGCCGTCGGGCCGCGCCCAGGCGTTCGCAAGGGTGTTGCCGTCGAGCAGCCGCATGCCGGCGTGGTAGTTGGCGCCGCCGTCGGTCGACACCCACTCGCGCAGGAGATCGGTGCGCTGCCCGTCGGAGCCGTAGGTCTGGCTCTGGTCGATGAAGGGTGAAACGTGGTTGACGTATTCGCTGCCATTCGCGTCGATGGTCTCGACCGTGGCGCGGTTGATGGTAATCTCGGTAACAGGCTGTCCGTCCGGTCCCAGCATTCCGTAGAGCGGATCGTCGATGCCGAGGGCGATCTTGATCGTGACGTTGCCGCCGGTGCCGCTCTGCTGACCCTTGTCGATGAAGTCGAGTCCATGATCGAAGAACTGGCCGAACAGCACGAAGAAGCCGTTGGACGGCGAGACACCGGGATTGAGGCTGCCGATGAAATGGTCGTTCTGGCCTGCGGAGGCCTCGAGGCGGGCCTGGGTATCGATCTGCCCCTCGCCGCCGTTCGCCACCGTCTCGAGGAGGCCCCAGTCGAGAACCCGCGCCTCGCCCGTCTGCGGATCGTAGTAGATCTCGTTGGGCGTGTGCATCGGCCGCCCGTCGGCACGAAGCGCGTTTTCGCTCGCGTGGTTGGCCCAGGTGTCGTAGACGACGCCGGCGGTGGTCGTCGTCCGGCTGATCATGCGCGGAGTGTAATCGACCACATTCCGGATGTTGATCGCGGTGCCGTCGGTAGACGTCGTATCGCCCTCGGCGCCTCCCCCGAGAGCTGCCTGGACCGTGTAGTCGTGATGCGAAAGTGCGTAGTCGGTGGAAAAGCGGTGATAGCGTCCGTCGAGCTCGGCGCCGGAGAGGGTCGTGACCGTCTGGCCGGTGACCGTGTCGGTGGTAACCTGTGTCTCGCTCGTCTGTACGACATTGCTGCTGGTCGTCACGTTGGTGCCGAGCGCCGTCGTCAGCGTGGTCGTCGTCTCGTCGCTGAGATAGTCGAAGCGGGAAGTGGTGGTGACGGCATCCGTGATGGTGGTGGTGGTCGTCGGGGCCAGGTGGTGACCGTCCAAGACCTGCGTCGAGACGACCTCGGAGATCGCCGTGGTGATGCTGGTCCCTGTCCTGATGATCTCGTGCAGCATCTTGGTGACGCCTGGCGCCGAGAGCACGAAATAGTCGCCGCTGTCGAAAAGGGTCTGAATGTTGGCCTGCGTGGTGACGGCTGACCGGTCGGTCGCAGCGACCAGGATCGGACCGGTCGTCGCGTTGCCCGTCATCTGCGCGATGTAGCCGCTGTAGTCGGCCGTCATCATGCGAGGGAAGATCTGTCCCGTATCGCCGTAGTGGGCGAGAAGCGGCGCCAGATTGTTCCAGTAGCCGCTCACGTCGCGGGTGCCGGCGAGGTCCGTGAAGTTCTGGTAAGAGTGGCCATAGGCTGCGAGCGCCGCGACGGAGGCAGCATCTCCGGCAACGACGCCGCCCGTGCCGATGACCTGCCGCTTCTGGTCGTAGACCGTCCCGGTCCCGTCCCATGCAACGATGATGTTTCCGTCAGAATCGAACAGCGGACGGAAATTGATCTGATCGATCAGAAACTGAATGTCAGTCTGATTGATCATAAACGGCTTAAGACTGGACATCAATTTTTCTCCCGGAATTCGCAGACATCCTGATGTCGTGGCAACGGCAGCAGTGATCGACGAAGAAACTCTTTCCCGAGAATGACACGTTAACGGTTTTTTAATACCGTCCGAAGTCGAGTGAAAAATCGGGCCGAAAGGCGGGAGCGAGGGTCGGTCCATGGTCCACGGGACGGCTAGACCAAAGTCCGAAAGAACCGGACCTTGGTTGGAACATGCCCTGAGAACGCTGCGCAATCTCAGTCTTCTGCACCAATTCGCTTTGGCCGCGGCCCTCGTGCTCGGCATCACCATGGTGGTCCTTGGATCCTGGGTCAGCCACAGGATCGAGGCAGGCGTGCTCAAGCGGACGGCCGAGGTCGGAGCGCTCTACATGGGCAGCACGCTCGAGCCTTTGGTCCAGGAACTGGCGCACGGGCGGGCCCTCTCCCCACCGATGCGCGCTGCAATCGAGGGCGTGACGCAGTCCTACGCCCTGCGCCGCCACGTCCTGTCGATCAAGATCTGGAAACCGGATGGAACCATCGCTTTCAGCAGCATCGAAGGCCTGGAGGGGCGCCGCTTCGAGACGAGGGAGATCCAGCCCGCCCTCGCCGGCCAGGTCGTAGGGTTTCTCGGCGAACTCGAGGAGGACGAGAACGCCTACGAGCGGACGCTGGGCGTACCGATCTACGAGATCTACGGTCCGATCTACGAGAAGGGGACGAAAACGGTCATTGCCGTCGGCGAATTCTATGAGGATGCCACGCGGCTGAAGGCCGAGATCGCGGACGCCGTGTCCGACAGCTGGGTCGTCATCGGCGGCGCGTCCTTCTGCATGTTGCTGGCCTTGTGCGGAATCGTCTCTCGCGGCAGCCGCACGATCGAGCTGCAGCGACGCGACCTGCGGCGGAAGTATCGCCAGCAGATGCGGCTTCATGCCTCCAACGAGAGACTGCAGGCGCGCATCCGGGATGCCTTGCGCCAGGCTTCACGCATCGACCAGCGTCTTCAGAAACGGGTCGGCGCCGAACTGCACGACGGACCGGTTCAACTCCTCGCCTACGTCCTCTTACGAATGGATGTTCTGGAAGCCGAGGTCAGACGAGCAACTCAAGGTGGCGCACCGCCGGACGCCGAATCGATCCAGAAGATGCGGCGGGCCTGCAGCGACGCGCTGAATGAGATCCGGGCTATCTCCACCGGGCTCTTCGTTGCTTTCGCAGAGCCGGGCAACGACCTGGCAGTCGTGATCGGGCGGGTGGTGACGGCCCACGGCATGCGCTTCGACCGGGAGATCCGGTACGTCGTTGAAGCGGTCCCAGCCGATCCGCCGGACGATGTCCTCGACTGCCTTGCACGGGTGGCCCAGGAAGCGCTGACTAACGCCGAGAAATACGCCCCCAACGCGAAGGTCACGGTTACCCTGGCTTTTGCCACGGGAAGGCTTAGGCTTGAGATCGCGGACGATGGCCCCGGACTGCCGCCGCGCCAGAGTTCGGCGAGGGACGAGAGGGTCCATCTCGGCATCGCCGGAATGACTTATAGAGCCGAAGCGCTTGGCGGGACGCTCCGCGTCTCCAATCAGCCCCAAGGCGGAACCTGCGTGGAGTGTATCCTGCCAGTCGACGCCACATATTCGGAGGACTCGTCGGGAAACGATGTCCCCCAAACCTTGCTTGACAAAAAAGCTAAATGAGAAAAGTTGCATTTTGTTATTTACACGACCATTAAACGCGATCCTGTTAAACGCGGCGTTCACGGTAAACGCGATCTTAATTTCGCGTTGTCGCGCTGACGCGTTGACGCGATTGACTCCTTAAACAACTGAAAACTAGAATGATGCATACGCTGTCTTTCCGAAACGGAAGGTCGCGGTTAAATTGCAGAGTGCAAATATGAGCAAATTGGCTTCGATGCGCCTAGTGATCGTTGACGACCACCCCATCATGCGGGACGGCCTCGTGTCGGTGATGGAAAGCCAGCCGGACATGGAGGTGGTCGGCCAAGGAAGCAGCGCAAAGGACGCCGTTTCGTTGGCGACGGCCCTCGAACCCGACCTTATTCTCCTTGACTTGGGAATTCGAGGCGGTGGGATCGAAGCCTTGAGCGAGATTGTGAAGTGCTTCCCTAACGTCAAATGTGTGATGCTGACAGCCTGCGACAACGCGGATACGGCGATCCGCGCACTCAACGCGGGCGCCAAGGGATACATCCTCAAGGGGATCGGCGCGAACGAACTCGTGGTGGCGCTTTGGACTGTATTCCGGGACGAATCCTTCGTCTCCCCAGAATTCGCGACGAAGCTTCTCATCGCGATGCAGGCAGTCGCGACACCGCGGCAAAAAGCCGAAACACTATCGCATCGCGAGGCGCAGATCATGCGCGAGGTGGAAAACGGATTCACCAACCGCCAGATCGCCGAAAAACTGGAGATCAGCGAGAAGACCGTCAAACATTACATGTCAGCGATCATGCAGAAGCTCGGCGTCAGCAACCGCGTCGCCGCTGTCATCGCCGCCCAGAAGAACCGGTCGATCAACACCGCCTGAACCGACCATCAATCCCGCCGACAACCGCGCGCCTGCGGCCTCGGATTTTCACCGCCATCGACCGCATATCTGGTGCTGTTGGCCGCAACGACGAACCGGGACAGGCGCACCGTCGCCAAATCTCCCCAATCGAAGCCAACCGATCGCAGAACGCGCACCAGCAGGCCGGGCACGCCGTCTCCGAGACCGAAGAGAATGGCAGGATTTGGGATTCGTCTACCATTCTTCCACACGTGATGTCACTACTCGGCTCATAGCGACCTGGCCTTGGTCTAGTCACTGGAACGCCGGACGGACCTTCATGTCATCCTCAACTTCTGCCAGGTCAAGCTGTTCGCCCGCTGTCGGCCGGCGCGGGTAAAGATGTCTCTGTAGAATCTCCGACGCCGTGATCTCCAGTATCCTCCAGCTCCTTGAAGCCCGTCGCCAACTCCGTTGCCGCACCACTGCAGAAAGCCGACCGGCTCCTCCTTGAGATGCCGCCGGCCGAAGATTGGGGCGCATGAACTCCAGCGCGATGCGGAGCCGGCGAACGCAAAACTATGGGCGCTCGTGCGCGGGGCGAGGCCAAGGGTATAGGCGCGGCGTAAGATCAGTTCGAATACGACGCAGAATCCCGCAGCGTGATAAGCAGAGCCAGAGGAACCGCCATGGCCATCCGTGCGCCGAGGCTACCCCGGATCAGCGCGAGGGCAATGAATACCAACGCGGGAACGATGATGAACGAGATTCCCGGCGGTCGTCGCGAAGGATCGCCGACGACGCTGAGGACAGCAAGCCGACATGAAGGAGCCAGAGCGGCAGGACGAGCGCTGCAAGCATCGCGGTTCCTTGGTCGCGAAAGCGCGCCGAATTCAGGAGGACCAACGCGGCGACCCGCGCAACGGTATCTAGAACGAACGCGTTCATCACGCCACCGCCGTCAGAGGCGCCGCGCCGGGCAAGCTGCGGCCCTGGGCCTCGCGTTCGGCGCGCCAGACGGGATCGTCGACCGCCAGCCGGGCCTCGGCGGGAGGGGAAAATCCGTGCTGCCTGTCATAGCGGTCGAGATCATAGCCGGGCATCAGTGGAACGCCCATGAAATCGGCCATCGCTCGGAGGCGCCGCCCGGCGCTCACCCGGGCAAAAGGCATGGCCGCATAGCGGCGAGCCGTCGCCTCGAACTGTTCGGCCGGGCGCCCGGTCAGTTCGGCGACGACATCGCTGACGCCGCCGTCGAAGGAAAAGGCGCCGCGCCGGTGGTCGGCCATGTAATGCCTAAAACCGCTGAGCTCGAACGGGTCGACGCCTTGCATGCGCGCCACCTTGAGGAACATCCAGAACGCCATATTCACCGGCAGAACTTCGTGGCCGACCACACCGGCGACGATGCGCGCCATCTCGGCGCCGGACAGGAGTTCCGGCCCGCTCGGGCGATAGCGGCGTCCGGCATGGGGCACCGGGTCTTCGAGAAGAACGGCGACGCAGGCCGCGATGTCCTCGTTGGAGACCGGTGCGCTGCGGCTTGTGCCGGTTAGAACGGGATAGATGCCGAGGAGGGCGGCGAAATCCATTACCCGCAGGAAGTTGTCGGCGAACATGCCGGGATTGACGATGACATGGGCAATCCCCGGCAGTGCCGCGAACTGCCGCTCAACAAGCCAGAGCTGGCGGGTCATCAGCGAGGGATGCGCGGGGCTGGCCAGCCATTGGCTGAGCTGCACGATCGCCTTGAGCCCGGTCGCCTGCGCGGCAACGGCGAAGGCCGTGGCGGCCTCGGCCATGCGGGGATGGAAGACCGGCACGAAATAGGCGCTCTCGATGCCTTCCAGCGCGGCGGTGAGCTGCGCGACGTCGAACATGTCGGCGACGGCGATCTCGGCGCCTTGTGCGCGCAGGCGCTCGCTGCGGGCATCCTGGCGATGGACAAGCGCCCGGACCGGGCGGCCTGCCGCGAGGCGTTCGGCAACGACGGCCGCGCCGGTCTTTCCGGTGGCGGCAGTTACGAGAATCCTGGTCATGGGTGCACCTTGGCTATCCGTTCGGTTGGGGGGACGTCGTCGTCGATGTCATGCACGTGTCGGAGCGCCCTGCCCGCCTTGGCGCCACAGCATGTCGAAGGCGACGATGTGGCTTGCCCCCGAGATGCCGACCCCGAAGAGTGGAATGAGCGCCAGCGGCAGGCTGGCGATCGGCGCCATGCGGGGGTCGAGCATGAGGGTGAAAGCCAGGCCCGTGCCAACCGCGATGACGAAAACGGCGAAGCCGAAGCGATGCATCCGGGCGAATTCGGCGAGCGAGGCTTTCCGCTTGCTGACGACCAGGATCGCCCAGAGGCCGGAGATCAGGTCGCCCGTTCCGGCAAGCAGCCAGAACAGCGTCGGCAACTGTCCGTGCGCGCCGTACCAGAAGAACATGAGCGCCGCCGGCACTCGCCAGGCATGGAACGCGGTGATTGTGCGCAGACCCACATTGTCGGCCCAAGCCCGGGAGGCCGGGACGGCGAAATACCACAGCGTCGGCAACATGATGCCGAGCGCCACCAGGCCGGCGATGGCAGGCATCCAAAGGCGGGCGAGAGCCCCCGATCCGGCGGCGATCGCCACCGAGGCGGCCCAGACGAGGGCGACCAGAGCGAGCATGCGCGTCACGTCGCGGTGCCGGCCCGGGGGCAGATCGAGACTGGTCACGGCTTTGTCCTTTGTCCGGGAAGTTGTCGACGCGGATTACTGCGCAGGGGCCGCAACGGCCATTGCCGGGAGGCCAAGAGCCAATGGCACGGCGACGAGCGCCGCTAGGGCAGCGGTGAAACCCACTGCCGGCAAGCCGGCGACATCGATCGCCATGCCGCCGACGGCAGCGCCGAGGCCTTGGCCGAAGAGCACCATCGAGCCGTTCAGGGCGAGCACCACCGGGCGGGCCTCGGCGGATGCTGCGGCGACCAGCCGGGTCTGGATCACCGGGGTCCGCGAGAACAGCGCGGCGGCTCCTGCGATGATGGCAAGGGAAAGCCCGGCGAGGATCATGAACCGCGGCAGCCCCGTGCCCAGCAGCAGGCTGTAGGAGGACAACGCCGCCGCCGAGACCAGAAAGCTGCCGGCCAGAAATCCGCGGCGACCCGGCTGATCTGCCATGCGGCCGCCGAGAACGATGCCGGCGATGCTGCCCACTCCGATCAGCGCCTGCATGGCGCCGATGCCGGAGCCCGTCAGGCCGGCGATTGCGGTGACGAGCGGCCCGACATAGGCGACCGCGCTGAAGGTCGCGGCAAAGCCGGCCATGGTCAGAAGGAGTGGCCCGGCGATGGCTGGGCGCAGCGCTTCGGCGAAGGCACCAAGGCGCCGCGGCGCCCCTCCGGGAAGCGCCGGAAAGACGGCGCGGATCAACGCCGCACAGCCGAACGCCAGCACCCCTGCATAGACGAAAGTTCCCCGCCAGCCGGCCCAGTCGCCAACGACGCTGCCGATCGGGATCCCGAGGACGAAGGCGAGTGTAATGCCAGACAGAACGACCGCCATCGCACGGCCGGGCTGATCGGGCGGAGCGAGTTCGGCCGCCGCCAGGGTCGCGATCGGGCCGACCAACCCAGCCGCCAGGCCGCAGGCGAAACGGATCGCAATCAACGCCCCGAAACTTGGCGCAATGGCGGCCATCAGATTGAGCGCTCCGATCAGAACGAGGCCGGACACCATCACTGGTCGCCGCCCGAAGCGCCCAGCGAGCCCCGCCACCAACGGGGCCATGATCGCATAGGTCAGAGCGAAGGCCGTCGCCAACTGTCCAGCCGTCGAGACCGGTTGCCCGAGGTCATGGGCGAGGGTCTCCAGATGGCCGGCATAGACATATGCCTCGGTTCCCGTCGCAAAGCTCGCCGCTGCCAGAAAGAAGATGCGCTTGTCCACGAAGACCCCCGCCGCCATATTAGATGATGGTAATAATCCTATCACAAAGATGATAACCATCATCTAATGTGTCAAGCAGCAAAACGAGGAGTTGGTACAATTCGCAAATCCAGAGAGGACGCAGCCGTCAGCAAAGGGCGCATCACCGCCGCCGCGGCGAGACTGATGCGCGAAAGCGGGATCGAAAAGACCGGCGTTGCCGAGGTGATGAAAGCCGCAGACATGACGCATGGCGGCTTCTACCGGCATTTCGCCTCGAAGGACGCGCTCGTCGCCGAGGCCATCCGCCATGCTGCCGACCAGACGATCGGACGGTTCGATGGCCTTGCCGGCGAGGAATTGCGGGCAGAGCTGAGGGGGTATCTGGCGACCTACCTGTCAACGGGTCATGTCGCCAATCCTGGCATCGGCTGCCCAATCGCGGCGACAGCCGAGGAAGGTGCGCGTGCTGATGGAGATATCCGCAAAGTCTACGCGGAAATGACGCGCCGCCTGCACGGAGCATTCGTGCGCGCTTTAGAGGACCGGGTTGGCGATCCCGAAGGCGAAGCTTGGCGAATGGTGGCGACGATCGTCGGCGCCGTGACAGTCGCCCGAACGCTCGACGATCTTGATGCCGTGCGGGTCGTTCTCAAAAGTGCAGCGAGCGCGGCACGGATTCCCGAGGGTTGAACCATATCACATTCGCCGCCTGCCCTCCCCGCAGCATTGTCTCGTCGCAACTGCATCCCATTCCATAGGTTATCCTCAAAACGCTACCGAGACAGGTCAACTGGCAAGCAAGCCATTTCACTGGCACCGATCGACAGCGTCGAGGATTTGTCCCCGTAACCAGATGAGCCCCGGATCGCGTGCTGTCACCTCCGGTGAGATCATCGCCATCGTCCATGCCTTAGCATCGAACGGCAATTCGATAAGCGCGATCCTGGCATCTGCCGCGAAGCGCTGACCGGCCCTTCGCGGAATCGTCGCGATCAGGTGGGTCTTCATGCCGCCGAAGGAGGACACCGCATCGACGATGAGGCAGCCCCCGTGATCGGAAACGATCTGTCCGATCGCGTTGATCGGGTTGATGGTCCCCGACGGCGTATCGTGGTGGCAGACCGAAACGATGCTGATTTCCGGATGGCGGGCCAGCATTGCGGCGACGGCGCCCGGATCGATCGCCTCGTTGTAGGGCACCTCGATCTCGATCAGCTTCGTCGAATAGCGCTTCGCCCAGTAGCCGAAGCCCTTGCCGTAGACGCCGGAAACGAGATTGAGGACGGTGTCCTCCGGGTTTATCATGGAAGCCGCCGCCGCCTCGAGCCCAAGCACGGGCTCGCCATGCAGGATGACGGGCCGCTCCGTCATGCGCATGGCAAGCTGCGCCTTTTCGATCACCCGTTGATACATCGCTTGAAAGGCCGGATCGTAATCGTAGAGCAACGTTCGCGACAGACCCGCGAGGACGGCAGGATAGGCATCGACCGGCCCGGAGGTCAGCGTCATCACTGGCATGGATTCAGGGGCGTAGCGCATCGGTGGCTCCTTGCAGATACGGGCTCCTGGCGGCGTCACGCGTAGAACTGCGTGCCGGTCCGGTAGGTCTGTAAATTTTCCATGTCGTGGGAGAACAACAGCTCGGCCTCCTTGTCCTCGGCGAGCTTCTGGATCTTGCGCATCGAGGCCACGCCGGCGACCGGATCGATGTGGAAGGAGGCTTGGCAGAGGGTCTCGAGGCTCTTCCGCCTATAGGCGACGTCGATGGTGAAGATGATCGGCTTGCGGGCGGCGAACTCCACCATCAGGCTGTAGTGGCCGATTGAATGGCCGGGCGTCGCGATCAGATGCACGCCCTTGGCCAGCTCGATGTCGCCCTCGATGCCCTCGAAGGTGGAATTGGCTTTTGTCGTGCCCACCAGCAGCTGAGGTGGTCCCCGTTCCCCGCACAGCCTGGCAGCTGCTTTAAGCTTGGTCTTGGTGGTCGATCATGCCGCCATTTTGATTGTGCTAACGCCTTCGTAGACCTCGGCGGGCGTCTCGCCGCCATGGGTCGAATGAGGACGTTCGGTGTTGTAATAGGCCATCCATTTCGAGATCCCGGCCCGCGTCTCGGAGCCGGTTTCGAAGGCATGGAGGTAGATGCACTCGTACTTTAGGGATCGCCACAGCCGCTCGATGAAGACGTTGTCCATCCAGCGGCCGCGTCCGTCCATGGACACCTTCACGCCGGCGCCGGTCAAGACCGCGGTGAAGCGCGGGCTGGTGAATTGGCTGCCTTGGTCG
>PACL01000029.1 GCA_002700095.1 Fulvimarina sp.
GCGCCATCCATGCTGGCCTCCCTCCCAGCATGGATGTTGAATCAAACTTTCGAGCCGTTGGGAATCACCCCGATTCAGGCCAACTTCATCCCGCTCTAGAGCAGCCTTCGAATCACGCCGCCTGGCTCAGCCGGACGCTGGCGGTGAACAGGAGGCCGCCGGGCGTCAGCTCGCGCGACATCTCGCCGCGCATCTGGCGCAGCACCAAGGTCTCGAGCAGTTCGGTGCCGAAGCCGAAGCCGTTGGGGCCGGTTCCCGCCAGTTTCGGCGGCCCGCCCTCAAACCATTCCTCCCAGTGGAAGGTCAGCGCCGGCTGCCGGTCGCGTTCCGACGGCTCCCAGCGCATCGCGACGCCGCCCTTGGTGCGCAGCGCCAGCGCCCCATGCTTGGCGGCATTGGTCGCCAGTTCGTGGATGATCATCGACAAAGACACCGCGTCGTCCTTGCCGACGACGATCTCCGGCCCATCGACCCAGACATTGGTACCGATCCCGTAATGCTGGAGCTCGGCGGCGACGATGTCGGCGAAGAGCGCGCCCTTGCCGTCCCGGTCGGCGAGCAGCGACTGGGTCTTGGCCAGCGAGGCGACCCGTTCCAAAAGGTCCGCCCGGATCTCCGAGGCGCTCTGGCCGTCGCGCACCGACAACAGGATGATCGCCTGCACCGTCGACAGCGAGTTCTTGATCCGGTGCTCCATCTCCCGCGACATCAGGAAGGCGCGCTGCTCGAGCTGCATGCGCAGCTTGACCTCCTGGCGCAGCGCCAGTTCGCCGGCGAGCACCGCCTGCACCTCGTCGAGACGCTGGCGGTCGGCATCCGACCAGGCGCGGGGACGGGCGTCGGCGACGCAGAACGCCCCGGCGAGGGAGCCGTCGGGAAGGCCCACCGGCAACCCGAGGACGGCTCCGATCCCGAGCGCTTCGGCAAGACCGCCCGAAGCAAATCGCCCGTCGGCCGCAACGTCGTCGACCTGCAGCGCCTGCCCGCCCGCCACATGGCACGACAGCGCGCCGTCCCCGGCAAGGACGCGCAGCCCGCTCCCGGTGAGCGTTGGGGCGGGAGAGAGGCCGATCTCGCTCTTGAACACCAGCGTGTCGCCCTCGGCGATCGCCAGGAAGCCCGCCGGAACGCCCAAGAGACGCGTCGCCATCCGGGTGATGCGATCGATCGACTCCTCCGGCCCGGTCGCGGTGATGTCCGCGACGGACAGGTTCCAGCTCGAATTCTCAGGCCGAGACAATCACGGTCCTTCCAAGACACGTGGAATCGAACCGCCTCGGTTCACCAGCGGCGCGCGCCGCTGGACCCCATGGTCCGGCGAATTCCATAAAAATCAACGTAAGACGCGCAGTCCCCGGTTTTCAAGGGATCGCGCCCTGCCTGCGGCAGCTTGTACACAGTTTGTCCCTTGCGTGGTGCTGGACGTCGAAGCGCGATTGACCGCCCCGGCGGACTCACCCTACCCTCGCAGGCGCCGACCTGGGATCCGGAACGGCGTCGCCGGCCACCCCGAATCAGGCCGCGAATCAGGCCTCTCCACAGGCCGCCGGTGAATCCCGTTGATAACTCACGCTGTTCGGTAAAATCCAAGATTTTAAGCTTCGCGTAACCCTCGCAAGCCACTATATGTGGGGTCACCCGACACAGGCACCACTAGATGCTGGCCGGGTTCATGATTCTAAAAGTGCCCGGGGATGATGCGTCGGCCGACGCCGGCCCCTCCGTGGCACGGGTATGAGACAATCAGTCGAGGATAGGTTCGAGATGGGCATGAAGTTCGAGCGCCGCTACACCAAGGCCGGCGAGAGCCCCTACGCCGCGATCGCCTTTCGCAAGGCGACCAGCGAGATCAAGAACCCGGACGGCTCGATCGTCTTCCGGCTGGAGGGGATCGACGTCCCCGAGCAGTTCAGCCAGGTGGCCTCGGACATCCTCGCCCAGAAGTATTTCCGCAAGGCGGGCGTGCCGGCGAAGCTGAAGAAGATCGAGGAGCACGACGTGCCCTCCTTCCTCTGGCGCTCCGTCGCCGACGAGAAGGCGCTCGCCAAGCTTCCCGAGGACGAGCGCTTCGGCTCGGAGATGGACGGTCGCCAGGTCTTCGACCGCCTCGCCGGCACCTGGACCTATTGGGGCTGGAAGGGCGGCTACTTCGAGACCGAGGAGGACGCCTCGGCCTTCCGCGACGAACTCGTCTTCATGCTCGCCACCCAGAAGGTCGCGCCGAACTCGCCCCAGTGGTTCAACACCGGCCTGCACTGGGCCTATGGCATCGATGGCCCGAGCCAGGGCCACTATTATGTCGACTACCGCTCCGGCCAGCTGACCCGTTCGGCAACGTCCTACGAGCACCCGCAGCCGCACGCCTGCTTCATCCAGTCCGTCGCCGACGATCTCGTCAACGACGGCGGCATCATGGATCTGTGGGTGCGCGAGGCACGCCTGTTCAAATACGGCTCCGGCACCGGCTCGAATTTTTCCCACCTGCGCGGGGAAGGCGAGAAGCTTGCCGGCGGCGGCAAGTCCTCCGGCCTGATGTCGTTCCTGAAGATCGGCGACCGCGCGGCGGGCGCCATCAAGTCCGGCGGTACGACCCGGCGCGCGGCCAAGATGGTCGTCGTCGACATCGACCACCCGGACATCGAAGCCTACATCAACTGGAAGGTCCGCGAGGAGGAGAAGGTCGCCGCCCTCGTCACCGGTTCGAAGACCGTCGCCAGGCACATGAAGGCGATCCTGTCGGCCTGCGTGAACTGCGACGGGCCCGACGGCGACTGCTTCGACCCGATGAAGAACCCGGCGCTGAAGCGCGCCGTCAAGGACGCCAAGAAGGCCCAGGTTCCCGAGAACTACGCCAAGCGCGTCATCCAGTTCGCGCGCCAGGGCTACACCCAGATCGAGTTCCCGGTCTATGACACCGATTGGGACTCGGAGGCATACCTCACCGTATCGGGGCAGAACTCCAACAACTCCGTCTCCCTGACGGACGACTTCCTGCGCGCCGTCGAGAACGACGAGGAGTGGAACCTCGTGCGCCGCACCGACGGCAAGGTCCACAAGACGCTGAAGGCCCGCGAGCTCTGGGAACAGATCGGCTATGCCGCCTGGGCGTCCGCCGATCCGGGCCTGCACTTCAACACCACGATGAACGACTGGCACACCTGCCCCGAGGCCGGCTCGATCCGGGCCTCGAACCCGTGCTCGGAATACATGTTCCTCGACGACACGGCCTGCAATCTCGCCTCGCTGAACCTCATCCAGTTCCAGGAGAGCGTGAAGGGCGAGACCGGCAAGGAGGGCCAGGAAGTCAGGCGCTTCGACACCGCGGCCTTCGAGCATGCCGTCCGCATCTGGACCGTCGTCCTCGAGATCTCGGTCTTGATGGCGCAGTTCCCGTCCAAGGAGATCGCCCAGCGCTCCTACGACTACCGCACCCTCGGCCTCGGCTTCGCCAATATCGGCGGCCTCCTGATGATGTCCGGCATTCCCTATGATTCCAAGGAAGGCCGCGCCATCTGCGGCGCCATCTCGGCGCTGATGACCGGCGTTGCCTACAAGACCTCGGCCGAAATGGCAGGCGTCCTGTCGCCCTTCCCGGACTACGACAGGAACGCCGAAGCGATGCTGCGCGTCATGCGCAACCATGCCCGGGCCGCCCATGGCATCGCCAATGGCTACGAGGCGCTCGCCGTCGATCCGGTACCGCTCGACCATGCCTCGCTGAAGGACAAGCGCCTCTCCGGCCGGGCCAAGGTCGCCTGGACCGAGGCCGTCGAGCTCGGCTCCAAGAACGGCTTCCGCAACGCCCAGGTCTCGGTCATCGCGCCCACCGGCACGATCGGCCTCGTCATGGACTGCGACACCACCGGCATCGAGCCCGACTTCGCGCTGGTGAAGTTCAAGAAGCTCGCCGGCGGCGGCTACTTCAAGATCATCAACCGCGCGGTGCCGGACGCTCTGCGCACGCTCGGCTATTCGGAAAGCCAGATCGCCGAGATCGAGGCCTATGCGGTCGGCCACGGCAATCTCAACCAGGCGCCGGCGATCAACCCCTCCTCGCTGAAGGCCAAGGGCTTCACCGACGAGATCATCGCGACGCTCAACGCCTCGATGGGCTCGGCCTTCGACATCAAGTTCGTGTTCAACAAGTTCACCCTCGGCGAGGAATTCTGCCGCGACGTCCTCGGCTTCACCGACGCGCAGCTGAACGACTTCACCTTCGAGATGCTCCCGGCGCTCGGCTTTTCGCGCAAGGACATCGACGCCGCCAACATCCATGTCTGCGGGGCGATGACGCTGGAAGGCGCGCCGTTCCTCAAGGACGAGCATCTGCCGGTCTTCGACTGCGCCAATCCCTGCGGGCGGATCGGCAAGCGCTATCTCTCAGTCGACAGCCACATCCGCATGATGGCGGCGGCGCAGCCCTTCATCTCGGGGGCGATCTCCAAGACCATCAACATGCCGAACGACGCGACGGTGGAGGATTGCACCGCCGCCTACATGCTGTCTTGGAAGCTGGCGCTGAAGGCCAACGCGCTCTATCGGGATGGTTCCAAGCTCTCCCAGCCGCTCAACGCCTCGCTGATCGCCGACGACGAGGACGAGGACGAGAGCGTCGAGGAGGTCGCCGCCGCGCTGATGGCCTCGCCGCCCGCCGCCCAGGCGGTGCAGGTGGCCGAGCGGATCGTCGAGCGCATCGTCGAGAAGGTCATCCGGGATCGCGAAAAACTGCCGAACCGACGCAAGGGCTACACCCAGAAGGCCATCGTCGGCGGGCACAAGGTCTACTTGCGCACCGGCGAGTTCGACGACGGCCGCCTCGGCGAGATCTTCATCGACATGCACAAGGAGGGCGCCGCCTTCCGCGCGATGATGAACAACTTCGCCATCGCCATCTCGCTCGGCCTGCAGTTCGGCGTGCCGCTGGAGGAATATGTCGACGCCTTCACCTTCACCCGCTTCGAGCCGGCGGGCATGGTGCAGGGCAACGAGGCGATCAAGAACGCCACCTCGATCCTCGACTACGTCTTCCGCGAGCTGGCCGTCTCCTATCTCGACCGGCACGATCTCGCCCATGTCCAGCCGGAGGACTTCGGCGCCTCGTCCATCGGCCGCGGGGTGGCCGGCGACAAGCCGGCGCCGCTGCCGATCTCGTCGGGCATGGTGCGCGGACAGACGGCGAAGTTCCGCCTCGTCTCCTCCAGCGATCCCGTCGGCTCGGGCAAGGTCGAGGCTCCGGCCAAGCCGACGCCGGTGACGGCGACGATGACGGCGCGTCCGGCAGCCGCCAACGCCCCGGCCGCGAACGCCCCGGCCAAGCCGGCCACCGGCGCCCGCGCCACCGTCACGGCGCTCGGCGGCTCTCAGGCAGCGGCCTTCAAGCGCGACTACGAGGCAGCTCCGGCCGCCCTCGACATCGAGCCCCTGGACAGCCCTGCCCCCACCGCCGACACCTCGCCGGCGCAGGGCCTGTTCGACCAGCCGCTGGCCTTCGAGGCGACCGCGAAAGACAACGCCAACGTCTCGCAGGCCCCGAAAGCCACCAGCGCCGAACGCCGCTCCATCGCGATGATGAAGGGCTACACCGGCGAGAGCTGCTCGGAATGCGGGAATTTCACGATGGTGCGGAACGGGACGTGCCTGAAATGCGACACGTGTGGATCGACGAGCGGGTGTAGCTGAGGGCTAAAAATCGGCAGCCTGACGTTGTCGGCCCAGGAATGTCGGTCCTGGGCCGATCATGTGCTATAGGGAACGAAGATGCTGCTGAGAATGACCGTTTGAGACATCATGCCACGGCTCGAGGCGGATGGATGGGTGCTTGCCGCGACACGCGGCAGTCATCGGCAGTACAAGCATCCGGTCAAGCCGGGCCTCGTGACCCTTGCGGGGAAGTTCGGATACTGTTTCACCCGGCACGCTCGGAAGCATTCTGAAGCAGGCAGGGCTCAAGGTGTGATGACATGCGCTACGCCATCGTGATCGAGAAGGCCGGCGACAACTACTCGGCCTACGTGCCCGACCTTCCCGGCTGCATCGCAACCGGCGCAAGCGTTGCGGAGACCGAGCGGGAGATTGCTTCGGCGATCCGTTTTCATCTGGACGGCCTCGCCGAGGATGGCATCGCCCTGCCGGAACCGGTCCCGAGTGCGGGTTTCATCGAGGTCTGAGCCGGAACGTTCCCTCCAGGCGGCATGCCTGACAAATACGTGCGGCCCCCTATCCCCGTCGTCATCCTCGCCCCCTGCGGGCCGAGGATGACCAAGCGTCAGTGCCGATGGCAAAGGCTGTCCTGTCGCGACGCCTCCGGAGCGCTTGAGAAGCAACGCTTTTCAAGCGATGAACGCCCGGTGCGCGAGCGAAGAGCCATTCCAAGGAGTTGGGCGGCGCGCAGCGTCGTCCAAACCTTGAGAATGGCAAGAGAGGGAGAAAGGGCGCCTTGCCGGCGCCGCCCGCAATTGCTTTCAGCGCCTTTTCGGATCGACTACGGAATCATTGCAGCAAAGAATGCGCGTCGCCTCGCACCGCTCATTCAGCCGTCTAGCGACTTTAACCGCTCAACGATCGCGCCAAGCCCCGTGACTAACCGTTCCGCCGCCTCGACCGCCGGGGCGGCCAGCCGCGCGTCGAAACCCTCATAGACGTGCATGGCCCGATGCCGGAAGCGCCGGGTCTCGTCGAGATCCCGGGCGAGTTTCGGCGTGAGGATGGCTGGCCGCGCGAACTCGTCGCGTCGTTCTCGCGAAAGCCTTCGGATGATCGTGGCGTGCCAGTCGCCGCCATGCGGCGGGTCTTCGCCCAATATGTCCAGGGCCTTGACCAGCGCGGCCTCGACGGAAGTGTGTCCCGACTGCAGCGCATGCATCAAGGCCATCGAGGCCCGGTAGCCGACGATGTCGTTGCCCTCGAAACCGCCTTCCTCGAACAAGAGAACGGCCATCCGGAAATGCCGGATGGCGACGGCCAGATCGTCCTCGACGTCGATGAAACGGGCGTCGCTCACGCGAGCACCCGCAAATCCGCCTGGTTGCGGTGCAGGAAGACCTCCGACATCGTTCGAAGGGTCAGAGCGTCAAGGTCGAGCCCTTCGGAGCGGCAGAGGTCTTCGAGAAAGGCGAAAGCGGCGTGCTCGCGCTCGAGCGGGAAATCGACCAGCACATCGAAATCGCTCTTGTAGCTCATGGTGCCACGGGCGGCGGAGCCGAACAGGACGAAGCGGCCGCCTTCGTCTCTGGCGAAATTCTGCAGGCGAGCGGCGACGCGCGCAGCGGCTTGCGACCGCCGGGCCGCCTCTCGCGTCTTTCGCTCGCTGATCGTCACGGCCGCCATGTCACAGGTCCCATCTTCGCCAGGAAAATAGGCGTTCGAGCCCAGCCTGGCAAACCGGAGCGCCCTGCTTTAATCAAGGCCCGTCTGCCGCTACCATCACCATATTACGACGCAGACGAGGACCAGAGATGACCGACCACGACGCTTCGGAACCCCGCTGGAAGCACGACGGCGTGCGCGTCATCAAGGGCGACAGGCTGGACTCCAACACCGCCCAGACCCCCGGCATGTTCCGGCAGGCGGCGATCAACCACGCGCGCGTCGGTGCGCAAAAAATCTGGGCCGGGACGGTGACGATCGAACCCGACGCCAAGACCGGCGTCCACCACCATGGCGCACTGGAAAGCGTGATCTTCGTCCTGCGCGGCAAAGCCCGGATGCGCTGGGGTGACCGGCTGGAATTCACCGCAGAGGCGGAACCCGGTGACTTCATCTTCGTGCCGCCCTTCGTGCCGCATCAGGAGATCAACGCCGATCCCGGCGCGCCGCTGGAATGCGTGCTGGTGCGCTCGGACAACGAGGCGGTGGTGGTCAACATCACCGACGTCGATCCGGTGGAAAAGCCCGAAAGCGTCTATTGGGTCGATCCGATCCACAAGCAGCCGGAGTAGAGCGGCCGCTCGGCGGCGAGCCTCGCCTATCCGGCGCCGGCCGCCTTCGCCGCGCGGTACCGCTCGAAGCCCTTCGCCCGCAATTCGCAGGCCGGGCAGGTGCCGCAGCCATAGCCGAAGGGATGGCGGTGGGTGCGGTCGCCCTCGTAGCAGCTGTGGGTCTCCTCGACGACGAGATCGACCAGCGCCTCGCCGCCGAGCGTCTCGGCCAGCGCGAAGGTGGCGGCCTTGTCGATGAACATCAGCGGCGTGTCGACGACGAACCGGGCCTCCATGCCGAGATTGAGGGCGAGCTGCATCGCCTTGATCGTGTCGTCGCGGCAGTCGGGATAGCCGGAATAGTCGGTCTCGCAGACGCCGGTGAGGATGTGCTTCAGCCCGCGGCGATAGGCGAGCGCCCCGGCAAAGCCGAGAAACAGGAGATTGCGCCCGGGGACGAAGGTGTTGGGCAGGCCGTCGTCCTGCATCGCGATCGCGGCATCGCCGGTCAGCGCCGTGTCGCTGATCTGGCCGAGGACGCCCATGTCGATCATGTGGTCCGGCCCGAGCCGCTCCGCCCAGTGCGGAAAGCTGGCCCTGAGGGCGGCGAGAATCCTCGGCCGGACATCCAGCTCGACCCGGTGGCGCTGGCCATAGTCGAAGCCGATCGTCTCGACGCGCGCGAACCGTTCGAGGGCGACGGCGAGGCAGGTGGTGGAATCCTGCCCGCCGGAGAAGAGGACGAGGGCGCTGTCGTCAGCCGTCACGGATCAGCCCTTCGATCGGGAGAGGATGCGGAAAGCACCGCGTCGGGCGCGTCCGGACCGGCACGGGCACCCTGCATTCGAGGCGTGATTCCCGCCGGGCCAAGGTGCCTGCCGTTGGCGGCGCGATGCGAGTGGGCGCGCACCGATCTCCGGTGTCCGTACTGAGGACCGGGAGATACCCGATGAAAAAGAAGAAATGGTACGGTTGGGTGGTCTCGAACCACCGACCTCCGGAGCCACAATCCGACGCTCTAACCAACTGAGCTACAACCGCACGAAGGAACGAGACCCGGCGATGCCGACGTCCCGCGTTCCGTAGGCATCGGATAGTGATTTTCGTCCGCCGATGCAAGCCCGCGGAAGGCATTCGAGCGACATTCCGGTTTCGGGCGGCTTCGGGCGACTGCATGTGGCTGCAGGCGGCAACGGGCGGCTGTGGTCGAGCGGATGGTCGAGACCGCCAGACGCGACCGGCTGCGGCCGCAGAGCCTGCGGCCGGAACGCGAAAAGGGCCGCGGCGGGCGCGACCCTTGCAGATGCCGCCGGCAAGCAGGGCTCGCGGCAGCTTTGCGACGAAGAAGTCGGGCTCAGGCGCCCTTGGACGCCTTCTGGAAGGCCTCGCGGCCCGGCTGCATCATGTCCTTGGCAACGGACTGGCTCAGCGCCTGCATGTCCTTGGCCTGGTCCGTGGCCATCTCGACCTGCTTGCGCACATAGGCGGTCTGCATCTCGATGACTTCGGCGAAGGACTTGGCCGACATCATCGAATCCAGATGCGCGAAGCCGAGCTCGGCATTGGTGCGCATCGCGTCGATGGCCTTCTTCGACAGCTGCAGGGAGCCCTGATGGACGTTCTCCATCGTCGACTCCAGCGCCTTGGTCGCCTCGTCGGCGGCAGCCTTCATCCGGCCATAGGCTTCCTTCGACTGCTCCATCGACTTCTGGGTCATCGAGCGGAAGGTCTCGTTGAGCTGGCTCGGATCCATGCCGAGGATGTTCTGGGAATTCGGCATGGCGAACGGATCGTTCTTGGCTTCGGCCATCTGGCTATCTCCTCATTTTTTGTTTTTCGTCAGGAAGGCCTTGCCCTCCCATCCGTGAGATATATAGCAGCCGTCATGCTGCACTGCAACAAATCTCGCTAAGATTTTTCGCATGTGCTCAATCGTTAACCGTTTTGAAAGTCAGCGGTGCGCTGCGGGGCAAGGTTCTTTATTCGTCCCGCCCGCAACACTATGAATGAAAGCTTAAAGAGGAAATCGGACTCGGACCGGCCTCACCGGCGGCGCGCGTGTGGCGAAAGCAACGAACGGACCATGGCCATCCCACCAATGCGACAGACGCTGGCCCTCATGGCGGAGCCCGCCATCCGCGGCTCGAACACCGCCGACACCGCGATCGTCGTGTTCGCGGCGGATCTTGGGGCCGTGCTGTGGGCGAACAGCGCCGGGGCCGCGAGCTTCGGCCTCGACGCTGCGGGACATCCAACGCCGGCCGCCGACGCGCTCCTCGACCAGATCGCCGCGGCGCGCAGCCTGCTCGCCCGCAAGGGACACACGACGCTGCTCCTGCGCGTGGCCCGCGACTTTCGCTCAGGCCGGATACCTGCCGAGATGACGCGGGTGACGCCCGCCGCATGCGCCGGCGAGGAGCGGCGCCAGGTGGTCGTGCTGACGGCGAAGGCCCCCCGTCCCGCCTATGATCCGGCCGGGCGGGACGCGGCACTGCTGCGCGAGACGGGGCTCGGCGACGATCAGGGCGTGCGACTTCTTGCCACGGGCGGAGCCGCCGGATTGGAATTCGGCGAGGAGCTGCCGGAAGCCGAAGCAGTCGCGGCCTTCGCGGCGGGCGACGCGGCCATCGCAGCGGTCCAGCCCGACGGCGGAGCTGGTCTTTTCCTCGCCCGCATCGCCGACGACCGCATCCTCGTCCTCGACGAGGGCCTGGATGCCAAGGCAGCCCCTGCGGCAGCCCCCGTCCAAGCCGCCGCATCCGAAGCGTCAGCTTTCGGCGAGGCACCCGAACCGCAGGAGACGATCATCCCGGCCGAACCGGCAGCAGCCATCCCGCACGCCTCGGACGACACGACGTTCCAGCGCCGATCGAACTGGGGATCGCCGGCAACGGGCGAGGTCCGGGCCGAGGCCCCGAAGGCTGAGCCGGCGGATGCCGAGGCGGCGGCGTCCTCGCCGGATGGCGAGCCGGCGATCGAGGCCGGGGACGGGGATGGCGACGGGATCGATGACGGGAATGGCGCCGAGACAAGCACAGCGCCCGATCCCGAGGAGCGCGGCGAGGCCGGAGACGAAAGCGAGGAGAGTGCCGCGTCCATCCTGACCGCAAGCGACGGCGAGGACGAGACCCGGGAGACGCCGGCCGCCGGACATAGCGCAAGCGACGCCGACGCGGTGCGGGACGAGCGGCCGATCCGCCGTCACTCCGCCTGGGGCGCCGTTCCGGCCACGCCGGGCAGCACCGATGCATCAGCGGAGAACGGCGAGGCCGCCGAAGAGATGTCCCCGCGCTCCCCTCCCCCAGGCGATGCACCGCCGACGGATGCGGAGCCGGGCGATCATGTTGCTGACGATCCGGCAGTGGGCGATCCGGCGGCTGGCGAGATGGCGACCCCGGCGGCCGCGGCGGGTTCGCGGGAGTCCGAGCCAGCACCGGGCGACGACGAAGCTGTTGCGGGCGCCGGCGACGGTCCGCACGCCCGCTCCGGCGAGGCTTTGGAGCAGGCACCGGGCGAGGAGGCCCGCGAGGCTGGTTCGGCTGGCGCCGGCGACGACGCCGCGGGTCAAGCGCCCGCACGGGACGACACCGACGCGCCCCCGGCCGATATCCGGCCGGTTGTGGCCAGCGACTTTTCCGTCCTCGGACCGGAGGCGGCGTCGCCCCCGGCGGAGGGCGGGTTTTCTCCGCGTCTCGGCGGCGAGCCGGTCCGCTTCGTCTGGCGCGTCGACGCCGAGGGCCGATTTCGGTCGCTGTCGCCGGAATTTGCCGATGCGGTCGGGCCGGTCTCGGCGGCGGTCCTGGAGCGCAGTGTCGATGCGGTCGCCCGCGCCTACCGTCTCGACGAGGACGGGGCGCTGCGCCGGCTTCTCGCCCGCCGCGAGACGTGGTCGGGGCGCACGGTGATGTGGCCGCTGGAGGCGAGCGCCAAGAAGGTGCCCGTCGATCTTGCGGCCTTGCCGATCTACGCCCGCGACCGCAGCTTCGACGGCTTTCGCGGCTTCGGCGTCGTTCGTCTCGCCGATGCCGAAGACGACCCCGATGCCATCGGGCTCGCTCTCGGCGAGGCCTTCGCCGGACTCCGTGCGGGCGAGGAGGAGACGGCCGAGCCGGATGGCGAGGGTGCACAAAGGGCAAAGCTCCCGGCCTTCCTCCAGAGCATCGGCGCGGCGACGCCGCCGGTGAGCTTCGGGCGGCGCGAGCCGCAGGCGCGGCCGGATGGGTCGTCGGCCCACGGCGCCGCCGAAGGCGAGCCCCCCGCCCCCACCGATCCGACGCCCCGGAGCGACAAGATCATCCGCCTGGAGGAGCGCCGGCGATCGCAGAACGGCAGCCTCAGCCAGACCGAGGAAGCCGCCTTCCGCGCCATCGGCGAGACGCTGGCGCAGGGCAGCGACCCGCGCGACCTGGTGGCCGCGGTGCGCGCCGCCTCGGAGCGCATCGAGGCGTTCGAGGGCGCGCGGCAAGCAGAGCAGGGCGACGAGACGAACGAGCCGTCAGGTACGCCTGATGCGGGCGGCGATCGGCCCGACCATGCGGACGCGCCGGCGTTTGCCCCGGAAGAGCGACGCGGACAGGGGCCAAGGGATCCGGACGCGTTCCGGGCCGCGGCTTCCGGCGATCCTTCCGGAGAGGCACCGGGCGTCGCAGCGGCGCTCGACGAGGCCTATGGCAGCCTGCCGATGCCGATCCTCGCCCAGGCGGGCAACGACCTCGTCTATGCCAACCGGGAATTCCTCGACCTCACCGGCCACGCCGACGTCGCGGCGCTGACGGCGGCCGGTGGCCTCGAAGCGCTGGTGCTCGAGCGCAAGGCCGGCGACGCCGACTTCCTGCGGCTGCGGCGCGCCAACGGACAGGACGTGGCGATCCGCGCGCGCATGCAGCGGACCAGCGTCGGCGGCATCGGCTGCCTGATCCTGTCGTTCTTCGCCACGCCGCGCCTGACGGCGTCCTACGGCGCATTGGTGGACGCGGCGGGGGGCGATGCGCCGGGAGTCGATATGGCGGGCGAGCCGGCGCGGCCGCTTGCCGGCGAGGTCTTCGAACATCCGGTCCTCGATCTCGCCGCCGACGGCGTCGTGCTGGTCGACGAGGCAGGCACGATCACGGCGATGAGCGGCGCGGCGCAGCGGCTGTTCGACATCCCCCCCGGCGACGTCGTGGGGCGTTCCTTCCTGACCCTCTTTGCCCATGAGAGCCAGAAGGGGCTGAAGCGGCTCCTGGCCGGCGAGGACGAGGCGGGCGGACATGACGCCGCGACGCCGCCGCCC